>JAYPOZ010000001.1:0-39294 GCA_038131165.1 Rickettsiales bacterium
TGTCGGCATGGGCGCCTATGTGCTCACCGACCGGGCCACCTGGATCAGCTTCAAGAACAAGCGCGATTTCGCGATTCACGTCGAAGGCGGCAAGGAGCTCTTCAATCAATACGGCGTCATTCTGGTCAATCCGGCAAAGCATCCCCGTGTTAAGGCAAAAGCGGGTCAGGCCTTTATCGACTGGATCACCGGGTCGGCCGGGCAGGAAGCCATCGCCCGATACAGATTGGCCGGCCAGCAGCTCTTTTTTCCGAACGCGAAAGAGACCGGCGGCAGCTGAAAAATAGGATAGGGTTGATTGACGTCCATCAGGCACCGTTCAAACGGACCGTACCCAGTGAGGCGATATCGTAGCCGGAAAATTCGGCCGCCCGCCGCCGGAACGCCGCGCCGCGCGCGAACGCAAACAGCGCCTGCAGCGGCGGCTCGAAGAAATCCCGGCGCCAAACCGCGATGTCGTAGCGCTCCCGGAACAGCGGGATGAAATCCAAACGATACTGCCTGGCGACCGCTTCAATCCCCAATCCCACGTCCGCCTTGGCCTCTGCCACGGCGAGGGCCACATCGGCTTCGCTCCGCGCCGGCGGGTCGAGCATGTCGAGGCCGGCCGGATCGAAACCCTGGCGCTTCATCAGATGGTCCAGGAGAATATACGAGCCCGCTTGTTTTTGACGCGGGATGAACTTTCCGCGTCCCAGATCCGCTATTCCTCCGATATTCTTCGGATTGCCGGGGGCGACGATCAGACCCTGCTGGCGGACCGCCCATTCGATCAGGACGACCGGCATCCCCTGCAAGGCTTGCGAGACGTGCCCCAGATTCCAGTCGTCGCGGTCCGGCTCGAAGACATGCATGCCGCAGGCGATGGCGTGACCGCTGCCGAGCCGGGTCAAGCCGTCGAGACTGCCGTCAAAGAAGGTCGCGATACCGCTTCCCGATTCCCGGATCGCCCAATCGAGCAGCGGGTCGTGGCTGCCCGCCAAGACCTGTGGCCGCTGCAGGATACTGTCGACGCCGCCCTTGGTCTCCGCGTGGCGGCGGACCCATGCCTCCACCAGTTCGCGCGGGAACAGAAGCTTGCCGGTCACCCTGCTGACCGGAATCGAACCTTCCTTGACGAGATCGTAGACCGTGCGTTCCTTGATCCGGAGCAAGGCCGCGACCTCCTTCGTCGTTAGGAAATCCGCCATGCCGTCAGGCTCCCGGGACGCGTACCGCCCAAAGGTCGTAGTCGTCGGCGTGTTCCACTTTCGCCTCGACGATGTCGCCCGGCGCAAGATCGCTGTCTCCGTTGAGGAACACCGAGCCGTCGATTTCCGGCGCATCCCAATGGGACCGGCCGATGGCACCTTCCGCGTCGACCTCATCGACGATGACCTGAATGGTCCGGCCGACCTTTGCCGCCATGCGGCTCTCGCTGATCCGGCGCTGCCATTCCATGAAACGGTGCCACCGCTCTTCTTTCACCTCTTCGGGCACATGCTCCGCGATGTCGTTCGCGGGCGCGCCTTCGACCGGCTCATATTTGAAGCATCCGACACGGTCGAGCTGGGCTTCCTCGAGCCAACCCAGCAATTCCTCGAAGTCTTCCTCGGTCTCTCCCGGAAATCCGACGATGAAGGTGGAGCGCAATGCCAGATCCGGGACTTGGGATCGCCAGAGAGCGATCCGCTCCAGGACTTTTTCCTGGTTCGCCGGCCGCCGCATGGCCTTCAGAACCCGGGGGCTCGCATGCTGGAACGGAATATCGAGATACGGCAGCACCTTGCCGGCGGCCATCAAGGGCAGAATGCCGTCGACGCTCGGATAGGGATAGACGTAATGAAGGCGCACCCAGACACCGAGGTCGCCGAGTGCGGCCGCGAGATCGGTCATCCGCGCCGCCACCTTGCGTCCGCGCCAATCGCTCTCGGCATATTTGAGGTCGACACCGTAGGCGCTGGTGTCCTGCGAGATCACCAGCAGTTCCCGCACCCCGGCATTGGCGAGGCGCTCGGCCTCGTACATCACGTCGTTGGCCGCCCGGCTGCGCAGATCCCCCCGGATATGCGGGATGATGCAGAAGCTGCAACGGTTATTGCACCCTTCCGAGATCTTGAGATAGGCGTAGTGTCGGGGAGTCAGCTTGATTCCTTCGGGCGGCACCAGATCCAGAAACGGATTTTGCGGCGGCGGCAAGGCTTCGTGCACGGCGCCCACCACCTCTTCGTATTGATGCGGACCGGTGACCGCGAGCACGCCCGGATGGGTCTCTCGGATGCGGCCTTCCTCCACCCCGAGGCATCCGGTCACGATGACGCGCCCGTTCTCCTTCATCGCCTCGCCGATGGCGTCGAGCGATTCGGTCTTTGCCGTGTCGAGGAACCCGCAGGTATTGACCACGACCAGGTCGGCATCGTGATACGCGCCGGACAGCTCGTATCCCTCGGCGCGAAGCTTCGAAAGAATGCGTTCGGAATCCACCAGCGCTTTTGGACATCCGAGACTGACGATACCTATTTTGGGAGCGGTTTGAGTCATACCGGGGTTATAGCGCCGCGGGGCCCGCTCCGCCACCATCCCGATGCGGTGCGGGCACTTTGAGGATCCGGCCGTATCGCCCTGTCCGCCGAATAGCCTAGATCAACCGAGGACGCCCACCGAGATGCAAGGCAAGCCGATGACCATGCAGAAACCGCTTTCGCATATCCTGATCGCCAATCGCGGTGAAATTGCGATCCGCATTGCCCGAGCGGCCGCCGAGGCCGGTCTGAAGACAACCGCCGTCTATGCCGAAGACGATGCGGAATCGCTTCATATCCGGCGCACGGACGATGCGGCCGCCCTTCCGGGCACCGGGCCCGCCGCCTATCTGGATATCGCTGCCGTCATAGCCGCGGCAAAGGAGGCTGGCGCCGACGCCATCCATCCCGGCTACGGATTTCTCAGCGAAAACGCCGGTTTGGCAGCGGCGGCTGCCGAGGCCGGGCTTACCTTCGTCGGCCCGTCTCCCGAAGCCCTCGCCACATTCGGCGATAAAGCGCGCGCCCGACGGCTGGCTGTGGAATCGGGAGTACCCGTCATAGATGGCACGGACGGGCCCACCGATCTCGACGGCGCGACGGCGTTCTTTCGATCGCTTGGGAGCGGTAGCGCCGTCATGGTGAAAGCCGTCTCCGGCGGCGGCGGGCGCGGCATGCGTCCTGTCACCGCCATCGAGAATCTGGAGGAAGCCTTTACCCGCTGCCAATCCGAGGCCAAGGCCGCCTTCGGAGACGGCGATGTCTATGTCGAACGGCTGATCCCGAAGGCACGCCATATCGAAGTGCAGGTGGCGGCGGACCGAGAGGGCCACGTCGTCGTCCTCGGCGATCGCGACTGCAGCCTGCAACGCCGTCGGCAGAAAATCGTCGAAGTAGCGCCCGCACCCGGCCTGTCGGATGAACAGCGCGCGGCGCTGTCCGGCTACGCCGCGACGCTGACGCATGCCGCGAAGTATGAAGGACTGGGCACGGTGGAGTTTCTGTTGGGTGCGGACGGCTCCATTGCCTTCATCGAATTCAATGCCCGCCTTCAGGTCGAACACACGGTGACCGAAGCGGTAACCGGGCTCGACCTCGTGCGCCTGCAGTTCGCTATCGCCGACGGGAAATGCCTTGAGGCTGTCGGCACTCCCCACCCGCAAGGCACCGCGATCCAGGCTCGCGTTAATTTGGAGACGATGGAAGCGGACGGTGGCGCCCGCCCCGGCGGCGGACGGCTGAGCGCGTTCGAACCCCCGGCGGGCCCCGGCATCCGGGTCGATCATTTCGGC
This sequence comes from Rickettsiales bacterium, assembly GCA_038131165.1. Classification (GTDB taxonomy): domain Bacteria; phylum Pseudomonadota; class Alphaproteobacteria; order UBA8366; family UBA8366; genus UBA6544. The sequence goes on from JAYPOZ010000001.1 coordinate 3,794, forward strand.
TATGCGGGATATCAGACAAGTCCGCGCTACGATTCGATGCTGGCCAAGGTAATTGCGCATGCGCCGAATGGGCATGCCGGCGACGCAGCCGCAAAAACAGCGCGCGCGCTGGCGGAGTTCCGGCTCGAAGGCGCGCCGTCGAACATCGCCTTCCTGCAAGCCCTGCTCGACCGGCCGGAATGGAGCGATTACGCCTTCGATGTCGATTTCGTGGAACGCGAGGCGTCGGCCTTGGTCGCCTCCGCAGCCAACGCGCCGAAGCGCTATTTCGCCAAAAAAGCGGCGGAACAGGACGGGAGCAGCGCCGCTCGGCTCGCCGGCGCGCGGATCGACAGCTCCGATCCCCTGGCGGTGCTCGACCACGGCCGGCAAGAAATCGCTTCGGCACCAGGCAATAACAGAGATTCGGACACCGAGAGCGGGTACGTGCTGCGCGCGCCCATGCAAGGCGCCATTGTCAGCGTCGGCGTGACAGTCGGCGACTCGGTCTGGGAGAACCGCGTCGTTCTGATCATGGAATCCATGAAAATGGAGCATGAGGTCGCCGTTGAACTCAGCGGCATCGTGCGGCGTATCGACATCTCCCCCGGCGACACGGTTTTCGAGGGCAGCCCTCTGTTGTTGGTCGAGGAGGTGGAGATCGAAGCGACCGACGGGGTCGACGCGGAGGAGGTCGATCTCGACCATATCCGCGCGGACCTTGCGGAAGTATACGAGCGTCATGCCTTTGGACACGACGAGAACCGGCCCGATGCTGTCGCGCGCCGTCGTAAGACCAACCAGCGAACCGCCCGCGAGAACGTCGAGGATTTGGTCGATCCCGGCACCTTCATCGAATACGGCCCCATGGTGCTGGCGGCGCGCCGCCTGCGCATGGAGATGGACGAACTGATTCGCCACACCCCCGCCGACGGCCTGATCGGCGGCATCGGCGAGGTCAACGGCGCCCTGTTTCCCGAACAAGACGCACGCTGCATGGTCATGTCCTACGACTATACGGTGCTGGCGGGAACGCAGGGCAAGAAGAACCATCAGAAAAAGGACCGGCTGTTCCGAATCGCCGAGACCTGGCGCCTGCCGGTCGTCTTCTTCGCCGAGGGCGGCGGCGGGCGGCCCGGCGACAGCGACGTCATCTTCGCCGCCAACCTCCATACTCCGGCCTTCAACCTCTGGGGCAAGCTCAGCGGCAATGCGCCGATGGTCGGCATCGTGTCGGGACGTTGCTTCGCCGGCAACGCGGTCATCCTGGGGTGTTGCGACACCGTGATCGCCACGGCCAACTCGACCATCGGCATGGGCGGCCCCGCGATGATCGAGGGCGGCGGCCTCGGCGTCTATCGCCCGGAAGAAGTCGGCCCGATGAGCGTCATGCGGCCCAACGGCGTCGTCGATATCGCGGTCGAGGACGAAGCGGACGCGGTCGCCGCCGCGAAAAAGTACATCTCCTATTTCCAGGGATCGGTGAAGGAGTGGAACTGCGCCGATCAGCGCCGGCTGCGCCATGTCGTGCCGGAGAACCGGCTGCGCGTCTACGAGGTCCGCGAAGCCATCGACCTGATGGCGGATACGGATTCGGTGCTGGAGCTGCGCCGCGATTTCGGTGTCGGCATCATCACCGCCCTGGCGCGCTTCGAGGGGCGCCCGGTCGGCATCATCGCCAACAACCCGAAGCATCTCGGCGGCGCCATCGATTCGGATGCCGCGGACAAGGCCGCGCGTTTCATGCAACTGTGCGACGCCTACGATCTTCCGATCGTGTCGCTTTGCGATACGCCCGGCAACATGGTGGGCCCGGAATACGAGAAGGAGGCGCTGGTCCGGCACTGTTGCCGCCTGTACGTCATCGCCGCCAACGTCACCGTGCCGATCTTCACCATCGTACTGCGCAAGGCCTACGGGCTCGGCGCGCAAGCGATGGCGGGCGGCGGCTTCCACGCGCCTTTCTTCACGATCTCCTGGCCGACGGGCGAGTTCGGCCCGATGGGACTCGAAGGCGCGGTCAAGCTTGGATACCGGGACGTCTTGGCGGCCATCGAGGATGTCGACGAAAGACGCGAGAAATACGAGGAGATGGTGGCGGCAGCCTATGCTCAGGGCAAGGCGACCAACACGGCGTCGATGTTCGAGATCGACGACGTGATCGACCCTGCCGACACCCGGCGCTGGATCGTGGGCGGCCTGAAGGCGCAGCCGCCGATTCCGGTGCGATCAGAGAAGAAACGCCCCTGGATCGATACCTGGTAGCGCCTCAGCCCGCCATATAGTCCCGCACCGCCAGACCGAGAGTCGCGGCACCCATGATGGCGAGCACCCAAAGAGCCGCCGCGCGGAAAATGTGCTGTCCTTGATTCGAGAAGAATCGCTGTCCCAGCCAAGTGGAAAACACATAGGGCGGCATGATGAGGCAGCCGACGACGATGACGTCGCGGGTAAAAAACCCGTGATACCACATCGGAATCATCGCACAGAAGGTCAACGCGGTAACGGCCCCGATCACGTTCGCACGCTGCAATTGCGCCGAACCGGGCCGGGAGAGCGCCACCGAGACTGCCAAGGGACCACCGATCCCCGCCGAACCCTGAACCAGCCCGGACGCTAGCCCGGTGCCGATGATCGTCGCCGGGTGATTTCCGCGGCCGAACTGCCAGCCGCGATACATCATCACGACCATGATCAGGACGAAAACGGAGATTGCCATCTTCATGATATCCGGATCCACGGTCACCAAGACCAGGGTACCGAAGGGCGCCGCCACGAAACTGGCCAGCCCGAAGGGTATGGCGAACGACCGATCGGACAGGCGCACCGCATCCGGCAAGAGCTGCATCGTCGTGACAATCCCCGCGATACTCGCAATCGCGACCGCGGCGCGGGGCCCGAGGAAAACGCTCAATGCCATAATGAGGATCATCGCCGCGCCGAAACCGACAAAACCGCGCACGAATCCCGCAACGAACACCGCCGCCAGCGACATTGCCAATGTCGGGCCAGAGATCGGCCCGAAAATTGCCGCTAAAATTTCCATCCTGCGCCCCTTTAGACCGCCAAGGATGATGTATCGAAACCACTATCGGGACAGGGCATGACAGTACATTCGAGACGCGGGACCATCCAGCCACGCCACAACGCCGCCGTCGGAGGCGCGCTCACGGCCATAGACGATCCAGGGATCGTCTACGCTGCCCAATTCCAGCTCCACCCGAAACAAACCCGGATGCGCCGCCGCAAAATCCAGTGCCGCGATTCCGCTGTCGAAACGCCCCGCCACGAGCCCCTCGGCAACCGTCGCAATCGAAATTTCAGGAATCAAAGTCTCCCAGCGGCTGGTATCGACATACGCTTCGGTCGCGGGCTGCAGCCCGAGCGTTTTCGGCAGCTCGACCTCCATCCGCGTCAGAACCGCGAGGGGGCGGCTTGGCGAGATGAAAGTGTCGATCACGCGGATATCATGCTCGAAGTGCGCCTTAGCAACGATTTTCGCCGCCGCCGGATGGACGGCGACCTGGACGATATGATCCACTTCTCCCGAGGCCATGCGCCGTAATGCATCCTCGAAATCGTCTACCAACAGAACCCGGGCATCGCTCAGGCCGTGCCGCTTGAGGTATTGGCCCGTCACCAACTCATGGTTGCTGCCGGCGGGGCCGAGGGTTGCAAAGACAAGCATGTGAACATCCGATGCCATATCTGAAACGTGCTGGGTGCAGCGGTATTCATCACTAGAAGCTCGACAGAGCCTTTGCAACCGCACCGCTACGCAGTACAACTCCCCGCTAGAGGAATTGTCCGCATCCGATGAGATTGCGGAGATCTGCGCCCGAAGCCCCCTCGACCTCATGAACCCGGCGCAAATACCCGATTCCCGAAAGAGTAATCATGATCGAATTCGACGGTATCCTTCCGCCGCTTGGCAAAGCGCTGGAGAAACGCGGCTACTCCACGCTCACCCCCGTCCAGGAAGCCGTGCTGGCACAGGAACTGCGGGACGCCGATACCTTGGTCTCGGCACAGACCGGGTCGGGCAAGACGGTCGCCTTCGGCTTGTCGATTGCCCCCACCTTACTGGACGGCGCGGAACGGTTCCCTGTCGCGACAGCGCCGCTGGCATTGGCCGTGACACCCACGCGAGAGTTGGCATTGCAGGTCAAACTGGAACTCGAATGGCTTTATGAGATGACGGATGCCAGCGTGGCCTCCTGCGTCGGCGGAATGGACATGCGGGCGGAGCGGCGAACCCTTGAGCGAGGCGCGCATATTGTCGTCGGAACTCCAGGGCGGCTTCGCGACCATATCGAACGGGGATCGCTCGACCTCTCCGGCATCAGGGCCGTCATCCTCGATGAAGCGGACGAGATGCTCGACATGGGATTTCGCGACGATTTGGAGTTCATCCTCGGCGCAGCACCCGACGAGCGCCGGACGCTCATGTTCTCGGCCACGGTCCCGCGGCCCATCGTCCGTCTTGCCAAGCGCTACCAGAAGAACGCGGTCCGCGTCACCACGACCTCCGAGCGAGAGCAGCATGGCGACATCGAGTACCGGGCGATCGCGGTCGCGCCCAACGACCGCGAGAACGCCATCATCAATCTGCTGCGTTATTTCGAGGCCAAGAACGCGCTCGTTTTCTGCGCCACGCGGGCCGGCGTCAATCGGATGACCAGCCGCTTCAATAACCGGGGATTCTCGGTCGTGGCGCTGTCGGGTGAATTGAGCCAGACCGAACGCAGCCACGCCCTGCAATCGATGCGCGCCGGCCGCGCCCGGGTCTGTATCGCCACAGATGTCGCGGCGCGCGGCCTCGATCTTCCAAACCTGGAACTGGTGATCCATGCCGACCTGCCGACAAACGCCCAAACCCTGCTGCACCGCAGCGGGCGCACCGGGCGGGCCGGAAACAAGGGCGTCAGCGCGCTGATCGTACCCTACAACTGGCGCAAGCGAATGGAACGCATGTTCCGTGAGGTCAACATCACCGCCATCTGGGCCAAGCCGCCTTCGGCGGAAGACGTCATGAGCCGCGACGACGAGCGTCTGCTCGCGGACTCCAACCTGAGCACGCCGCTTGCCGAAGAGGAAATGCCGGTCGTCGAAAAGCTGTTGGCGCAGTACAGCCCGGAACAGGTTGCGGCCGCGTTCGTGCGACAATACCGCGCCGGACAATCGGCGCCCGAAGACCTGCTGGATTCCGGCCCGGCCGAAGAACAACCGAAGCGGCACGAAGCGTTCCGGAACAGTGTCTGGATTTCGCTCTCTGTCGGGCATGCCGACAAAGTGGAGACCCGCTGGCTGCTCCCGATGCTGTGCCGTGCCGGTGGAATCACAAAGCGGGAAATCGGCAAGATCAACATCCGCCAGAACGAAAGCCACGTGGAACTCGTCGCCGACTGTGTCGAACAATTTCTCAAGACCATCGGCCCCGAACAGGTGGTCGAGGGGACGATCAAGATCGCCCGGCTCGAGAATGCGCCCCGGTCGGACGGCCCCGCGCGCGCCCACCGGTCGCCCGGCGCGCAACGCCCGAGAGAAGACCGCCCGGCGAGAACCGACCGGGCCGCAAAACCGGAAGGACCGGGCCGCAAGAAATCCTACAAGAAACGGACGGACAATCCGCCGGCGGCAACCGAAGAGTCGTCCCCGTCGCCCAATTCCCATCGCCCGGCGCGACCGAAAGTGAAGGCCAAGACGAAGACTAAGCCCGAGAAGAAACTCAAGGCGAAGAAACGCAAGAAATTGAAGCTCGCCAATGCGGGCGCGCGTTCCGGCCCGCGGGCACAGGACGCCCCGACCCCCGGATCCGAACCGATGATGCGGCGCAGAAGCAGCTAGCGGTCGCTCAGAGCGCCTCGACCGTCCATTCCCCGCTGGCCCCGGTCGGCGGCGTGACCCGCATCGGCGCCGCGTTGTCGAGGACGCGGGCGCCGTATTTCTCCGGCCGGCGCAACGGATGGCCGATGGCGGCCAGCAGGACCGCGAAGGTTCCCCCATGCGCGACCACCGTCACGCGGCCGTTCTCCAGCGCCGCATTAAGCCCCCGCAATGTCCGGGTGACGAACTGGTCGAGAGTCTCCCCGCGCTCGGGCGAATCGGCCCACCGGAGATCGACGTTCGAGCGTCCGGCCCAGCGGCCCCAATCGCGCTCGCGCAGATCCGGATTGGGGTGCACCGGGCGTCCGCAGTGGCTGGCGATGATCTGGGCCGTCATCCAGGCGCGCTCTTGATCGCTCGCGTAATAAGCCTCGAAGACCTCGTCCTTGAGCTTCGGCCCCGCCTTCGCCGCCTGGGCCTTGCCGGATTCGTTCAGCTGCGAGCCCACAACCGGCTGAATGATTTTGGCATCGTTGTAGAAGGTCTCGCCGTGGCGGACGAAAAAGAACCCTTTCGTCGGGGTGGTGATGCCGCCGCGCTTCTCGGCATACTCGGCCATTTTCTTGTGCCAGTCGGGGGTGTCCAAGGTCATCGGCTATCCTGTTCGTTGCGTCCCATTACCGCGTAAAATCCCTTGCCGCGCCAAGCGACCGCCTTACGCTGTTTCTCTTCCAGCAAGATAACAAAACAAGGCAATGAATCCATGGCTACGCTTCCACCCGGCCCCGAATTCAATACCTTCACCGCCATCGCCCGTTGCGAGACGACCGGAAGGCTTGGGATTGCGACCTCCACGCGTTCGCTCGCGGTTGGCGCCAGGGTGCCGCATGTGCAGCCCAGAACCGGGGCTGTGGCGATCATGGCGATCGCGGATGCGCGACTCGGCCACATGGCCCAACGACTGCTGAAAATGGGCTACAAGGCCCCGGCGGTGATCGAACAGCTGGTGCAGGGCGATCCCTATTGCGAATACCGCCAGTTGGGCGTGATCGACGACGACGGCTTTGCCGCCGCCCGCACCGGGACCCAGAACCGCGACTGGTCCGGCCATCACGTGCGGGACAACTTCATCGCTCTCGGCAACGTGCTGCTCGGCGAGCATGTCCTCGACGCCATCGAGGCGGGATATATGGAAGACCCTGCCGCGAATATCGAAGACCGCTTGATGCGGGCCATCGAGACGGGCCGGGACGCCGGCGGCCAGCACGGCGGGCAGCGTTCCGCCGCCATTCTGGTCTATGACGACAAGGAATTCCCGAGGGTCGATCTGCGCGTCGATCATCACGAGGAACCGGTCGGCGAATTGCGCCGCGTCTTCGACGTCTTCAAGCCGGCCATCGACTATTACAACCATCGCCAGGTCGACGCCCGCGTGAAACCGCTCTTCGAGGCCGTCCCGAACGACAATTACTGATGCCTGCGCTGGAGGGCTATACGGTCGCGACCGTCATCGCCGCCTTTCTGATCGCGGGGGTGGTCAAGGGCGTGGTCGGCGTCGGCCTGCCGACCATCGCCGTGGCGATCATGGGGGCCGCCCTCGGCCTGCGCGAAGCCATTCCGGTACTGATGATCCCCTCCTTCCTCGCAAATTTCTGGCAGTTCACCCGCCCGGGGCCGATCCTGCCCTTACTCACGCGATTCGGGCCGATGAACATCGCCGCCTGCATCGGCATTTGGATCGGGACCATTGTCCTGTTCCGCATCGACCCCGCGATCATCAACAGCCTGTTCGGCGGCGTGGTCATTCTGTATGCGGTCATGAATCTCACCCGCGTCGACGTCACCTTGCCGCCCGGTCGCGAGAATCTCTGTGGCCCTCCCGTCGGGTTTTTCTCTGGATTGCTGACGGGGGTCAGCGGTTCTCTTCTGCTCCCGGTCGTGGTCTATCTCCAAGCGCTCAAGCTCGATAAGGACACCTTCGTCCAGGCGGCCGGCCTGTCGCTGTTCATCGGTACGGTCATCTGGGGTGCCGCGTTGCTGAACGAGGGTGCGATGACCCAAGAAGCCTGGACTCTTTCCGCATTGGCGCTCGCTCCGACACTGGTCGGCATGGTGATCGGGCAAAAGCTGCGCGGCCGGGTACCGGAAGCCAAGTTCCGCACCGGGGTCTATCTGGTCTTGATCGTTTTGGCGGCCAATCTTATTCGCAAAGGTTTCATGTAGGGGTATTCCTGCGGCTTTTCCGGCACCGGGTGCTGGGCTATCATCCTGTCGCATTCACAGCGGCGCATGAGATAGGGACATCATGAGCGAAGAGAAGATTGTTACGGCGGCACTGATCATCATCGGCAACGAAATCCTGTCCGGTCGCATTCAGGACGCCAACCTCTCCTATATCGCCACCAAGCTGAACGACGAGGCCGGCATCCGCCTCACCGAAGCGCGCGTGGTGCCCGACGTTGAGGACGAGATCATCGATGCCGTCAACGCCATGCGGGCGAAGCACGACTATGTCTTCACCACCGGCGGGATCGGCCCGACCCATGACGACATCACGGCGGAAGCGGTCGCCAAGGCGTTCGGCCGCAAGCTGGTGCGCCATCCCGAAGCCTATCGGCGCCTGGTCGAACGCTTCAAGGAGCGCGGCATGGAGATAAACGAGGCGCGGTTGCGGATGACGAATACGCCGGAAGGCGCCACGCTCGTCGAGAACGGCATTTCCGTGGCGCCCGGATTTCAGGTCGAGAACGTCTATGTGATGGCCGGAGTCCCGCAGGTGGCGCACGCAATGATCGACTGGCTGGCGCCGAACCTCAAGGGCGGTCAACCGGTCCGCTCGAAGACGCTCGTCTGCTCGCTCGGCGAAGGCAACATGGCCCAAGGCTTGAGCGCCATACAGGACCGTTATGCGGAAATCGATATCGGCAGCTATCCCTTCTACGAAGCGGGCAACTATGGCACCAGCATCGTACTGCGCCATACCGACGAGACCCTGATCGAGAAAGCCGGAGCGGAAGTCGCCGAGCTTATGCGATCCCTCGGCGGGGAGCCGCGCGACAAGATTTAGCCAATATTCCGCCGATTCATCCCTCGACAGACTCAGGAGCATAGGCATGACCAGAAACCGCGTCCTGATTGTGACGTTCGACGCCCTGCGCCCGGACATGGTGACGCCGGAATTGATGCCCAATCTCACTCGGTTTGCCGCGGAGGGCGCTTTTTTCCCCGAAGCCCGCTCGACCTTTCCGACGGAAACCCGGGTCAACCAGACGGCTCTGATCACCGGATGCTATCCCGAGCGTCACGGCATCGTTGGCAATCGGTTCCAGGACGCAGCCGCCTCGCCGGGCAGGCTCTTCAACACCGGCGACGAGACCCAGTTGGCGGAAGGCGACAAGCGTCTCGGCGGTAAACTCGTCGACGTGCCGGTGCTCGGCGAAATTCTGCAACAGAACGGCCTCGGATATGCGGTGATCAGCGCCGGCACGCCGGGCGGCACCCGGATGCTGCACCACAAGGCAGAGGAAATCGGCGGGTTCCGCCTGTCCCTGCACCGCCCGGACGCGACGCAACCGGCGGGCGCGCTCGACCGGGTAACCGCGCGCTGCGGCCCCATCCCGCCGCACTCGGTGCCGTCTCTAGACTGGATCCGTTATGCGACGGACGTCTATCTGGACTATGTGGAGCCTGAACTGGCGCCCGACGTCATGGTGCTGTGGTATTGCGAGCCGGACAACAGCTATCACCAGATCGGCCTCGGTACGCCGGAGAACCTTGAGGCGCTGCGCACCGTAGACCGGGAGTTCGGGCGCATTCTCGCCCGCGAAGCGGCGAAACCGCCGGAGCAACGTCTCCACATCGTCACCATGTCCGACCATGGGATGGTCACTCTGCTCGGCCGGAAACTCGACCTCGCCGAGAAGTTCCGGGAGGGCGGATTTTCGGTCGGGGAGACCACGGAGGACGGCTCCGACGTGGCCTTGGCACTTTCGAGCGCCGGCGGCATCTATGTCCGCGACTCCGACCCGGCGCTCATCGAGCGGGTGCGCGCCTGGCTCCAGGCACAGGACTGGTGCGGGCCGCTCTTCACGGCGAGCGGCCAAAGCGCCCTTCAGCACGACCACATCCGCATTTCCCATCGCCGCGCGCCCGACATCGGCATCGTCCTGAAGGCCGACGACGGCGCCAACGCACACGGCGTTGCCGGCGGCACGGTGCACGACTGCGGCTATCCCGAAGGCGGCGGCATGCACGGAGGTTTGCATGAGCGGGAAGTGCGCAATTGGATCGCGTTTGCGGGCACGGGCGTGCGCCGGAAATTCGTGTCGCCGGTCACCGCCGGGGTCGTCGATATTCTCCCCACCGTCCTGCACATGCTGAATCTCGAGCCGCCCACGCATATCCAGGGCCGGTTGCTGCGCGAGGGCTTCGCCGAGTTTGCCGAGGAACCGCTGCCGGATTGCGTGGAGGAACTTCATTCCGTCGACGGCGCGGAAGGCTACCGGGCCCATATCATGCTCGACCGCGTCGGCGAACGACGGTATCTCCGCCGCGCCTGGAGCGAGCGCGCTTAGCCCCCTATCGGCCGAACGCGAAGTACAGCACGGCGATGACGGCCAGAATGGCGGCCACGATGGGCACAATGCCGCGGCGTTGCCCGCCCCGCCGCCGGTGCAGCAGCCAAAGCACGCCGACTCCCAGGCCGATCAAGGCAAAGTAGGTCCAATCCCGTTCCACGATCCATGCCTCCGCGCCGTCAATATAGGCCTAATTCCGCGCCGCGTGAACGGCTCGTTTCCGTCACGAGAACGACACACATCCCGGCAATACTCCGTCGATGCACATGAACACCATCTTACCGTGAGCCGAATCCAATTCGACTCCGGCGACACGATCGGCGGCACGGCGCCCCTGATCATGTTGCGGCAGATCAAGCCCGGCCCCAGACGACCAAGACGCCTTCGTCATCGTCGGCACCGGTGCCGCCTGATATGGGTCGGCGGCATGGCCCTCGCCTTTGGGGCTGCGGCGGCGCGCTATTTCCTGTAGAATGCTTGCATGCGCCTGTTCCTGATCCTGAGCTTAGCCGCTTTCACCCTCGCCGCTTGCGGCGGCACGCAAGTGCACGTCAAAGGCGGTTCGGAAAGCGCGCCGAAATGGAAAATCACCAAGCCGATATAACGTGTCTTTAGCGTATCGGGACGGGTTGTCGCGCTGCCCATCGGCGGCTAGGGTGCGCCCGATACCAACCGAAGTGCCCGCTTGGCGGAATTGGTAGACGCAAGGGACTTAAAATCCCTTGTCCGTAAGGACGTCCCGGTTCGAGTCCGGGAGCGGGCACCACCTCGACGGCGCGACCAGTTTCGCTCAGGCTTTTGCTTTGCGGAATTTCTTGTAGGCGACGGGCAGCAGTGCCAGCGCCGCGAGGCCCACCAGAGCCGCCGTGATTTCGGGCGTCAGCACCCCCTGCAGCGAGAATTCTTCGTTCCGCTCGAAGATACTGCCAAGCCCGGCGCCGACCGTCGCGTAGACGAAAGAGCCGGGAATGATCCCGATCAACGTGCCGACCACATAGGTCCGCAGCTTCACGCCCAGAAACGCCGGCACGATGTTCACCAGAAAGAACGGAAACAACGGAATCAGCCGTAGCACCAATAAGTAGCTGAGCGCGTTTTCCTGAAAACCGGCTTCCATCTTCTGGATCGCCGGCCCGGCGCGGCGGCGCAAGGCATCGCCGAGCGCGGTGCGCGCGATCAGAAACACGCCGACCGCGCCCAATGTCGCCCCGAGAACGACATACACGGACCCGTACCACTGCCCGAAGAGGAGACCGCCCGCGATGGTCAGAATGGCCGCCCCTGGCACCGAAAGCGCTACCGACGCCGCGTAGACGGCGATATACAGAGCCACGGCGAGAACGCCCTGAGCGGCCACGAAATCGGCCAGCAGCACACGGTTCTCGCGCAAGGCGTCGAAGGTGAGATAGCGATCCAGGCCGAGTATAAAGAACGCCGCCACGGCAACCGCCAAGATCACGAGCGGCAAGAAGCGTGTCACAGAAGGTTTCACCGCCCCCTCGGCGGTTGCGCTCTCTTCATCCATATTGCCTTTTTCAGCCTCAGACATTTGCGGCCCTTGCCTCGCGTATGGCATCGAAATTGGCCTCCGGATGCCAGTGGAACAACGCATTTCGCATCACATTTGCGGCATTACAGGCGCCGCCCAGCAAGAAAGCGGACGAACGCAGGGTTTTAATAAGGCGACGGAATGGTCCAGGAATGATCCGTCCGATTCTTGATATCGTAGAAGAGAATAGCGGCATACGGTGAAATGGAGAAATCCCCTTGATCAGGATTGCCTTGGCGATTGCATTGGCCGTCAGCACGCCGGCGCTTGCCGAACCGCATTCCGCAAGCGCGCGCCTGCCCGCCGTACATGCGGTTGACCCCGTGGGGCTTTACGGAGATGCCATCGAGTTCGACGTGACCCGCAAGGGCGATCGCGTGGGTTTTCATAGGGTGAAGTTCACGCAAGAAGGCGCATCGACCCTTGTCAGCAGCACGTTTCAACTGCAGATCGACCTCTGGATCTTTACCGCCTTCAAATACCTCTATACGTCCGAGGCACGCTGGGTAGACGGCAGGCTTCGCTCCCTATCCGCCACGGTCGACGACGGCGGCGCGCTTTCCAGCGTCGACGTTCGCCCGGACGGCGACCGCCTCATGATCGCCAACGGGGCAGCGACTTATTCGGCGCTGCCACCTCTCTATCCGACGAACCATTGGAACGCCTCTGTCCTACAACAAAAGAAAGTGCTGAACACTTTGACAGGCCACCTCAACAGCGTCGACATCCAGCCGAGAGGAAGGGAAGCGGTCACAACCGAACGCGGCGTGATTTCCGCGACCCGATATGCTTATACCGGCGATCTCGATACCGAGGTTTGGTACGACGACGATGGCCGCTGGGTCAAAATGCGCTTCGTCGGCCGCGATGGTTCGGCGATCGAATACGTCTGTCGAAAGTGCCAGGGTGGCCTCACGAAGAACGCTCAACGATGAACGGGGACGCCGCCCGTCGTGTGGTCTGGATCACGGGCGCCGGAAAAGGTATCGGCCGGGCCTTGGCCCATCGCTATGCGGCGGACGGCTGGACGGTTGCGGCCAGCGCCCGCACGGAAGGCGACTTGCTGGCGCTACAAGACGATTGCGCGAGCGGCACGATTCGGGCCTTTCCTTTGGACATCACCGACAGCGTGGCGGTCGATGCTGCGGTCACCCGCATCGAGGAGGAATTGGGGCCCATCGACCTTGCCATTTTGAATGCCGGTAACCACCGACCATTGAATGCGAATGACTTCGACATCGACGTGTTCCGATCCCTCGTCGAGACCAACCTGATGGGCACGGTCAATTGCCTGGCCCCCCTGGTTCCCCGATTGATCGAGCGAGAATCCGGTCATATCGCGGTGGTGGCCTCGCTTGCGGGTTATCGAGGATTGCCGACGGCCGCGGCCTATGGCGCCACGAAGGCTGGCGTGATCAATATGTGCGAGTCGTTACGGCCCGATCTCGCCCAATACAACGTGCGGCTTTCGCTCATCAATCCCGGTTTCGTCAGAACGCCTCTGACCGATCAGAACGATTTCCCCATGCCGTTCCTGATTTCGGCGGAGAAGGCGGCCGAGTATGTCATGCAGGGGCTACGGCGGAACGCCTTCGAAACAGCCTTTCCCTGGCGATTCGCCGTGATGATGAAAGCGCTGAAAATCCTGCCGGACCGATTGTTTTTCGCGCTCACACGCCGGATGATCGGCAAATGAGCGCCTTGCCGCACGAACGCTATCGGCACTATCTGGAAACGCTGACGCCGGAGACGCTGGAGCGCCTCTCCGACTATGTAACCCCGGATGTCCGCTTTGCCGATCCGTTTAACGATGTCCGCGGACCGGTAGCGATGGCGGCGGTTTTCCGTGACATGTTCGAAAGCGTCGGGGACGTTCGTTTCACGATCCGGCACATGCATACGGATCGCAATCATTGCCTCATGGCCTGGACCTTCGCCGCGACGCTATTCGGCAAGCCATGGCATTTCGATGGCACCAGCGAAGTCGAATTCGCCGAAGACGGGCGCGTGGCCGCTCATATCGATCACTGGGACGCCGCACGAGCGGTTGCCGGTTATTGGTTGGCTGCTCGCGAAAATTCGCGGCCGGCTGAAAATCGACTGATCGAGCTGTTCGCGGCCTGTTTCGACATTTGTTCCTTGGCGAAAAACAGCGTCACCTCGCCGATCTCGAACCCGAACTTGCTGACCCGCGCCCGGTTCACAAGCACGCCGGATGGTTGCAGGAACATCCAGTCGTTGAAATGAACCCGCCACAAGCCGTCGCCGACCTTCAGGTCCATATCGTAGCGCCAATTCAGAGCATTTCCGGAAGCTTCTCCCGTCGCCACGCCGACTATATCCTCCGCCCGGCCTTCATAGGTGTTCGGTCCCGTCTTGACGATCCGCCAGATGCGCCGGTCCTGTTCGCCATCGCTGTAATCGAACCGCTCGTCCAGCACGAGCTCTCGGCCATCCCATGTGCCGGTAATGTCGACCACAAACTGTCGACGCAAATTGCCGAATCGATCCTCGAAAATGCCCCAGGCCCGTGTCTCGCCTGAGAAATAATCCTCGATCACAAGGCGGGGCTCCGCATCTTTAAAGTCTGTCGGTTTCATACCCGTACACCCGTTCAATACAATCAGGGCCATCGCAAACGCGGCAATGCGTGCAATCATGTGACGGCATTCTCCATTTCGTCGCTCTCCGAACCGCGCCGATCCAGGCGGCGCCGGATCGCGGTTTGTCGCGCGACCGTCAGCGGAAATCGCCAGACAACCGCAACCGCCATGACCTTTATTACGACTGGGGCCAAGGCGTAGATCACTATCAGAGCATTTCGGCCAGCCTCGTTCGGGGCCGCCGGATCAAACCCCAGGGCATCCAGGCCCGGCAATGCGAGGCCGATGGCGACGGCCAAGGAGAGCTTGGTGCTCATGCCCCAGAGTGCGAATTGAATGCCCGCCCGCGCGCGCCCCGTTCGCCATTCGCCGTAATCCACGACATCCGCCTGGATCGACGGCGGCAGAACCAGATCGGCTCCGAGCGCCATCCCCGTAATCAAACAAATCAAGCCAAAGGCGATAAACCCGCCGGCCTCGATCCACGGCACCGTTACAAACGCGCCGCACGCCAGCACCATCGCCCAACACCAAGTCCGATGCTTGCCGATGCGTCCACTCAAGACCCGCCAAATCGGCACCGACGCGACCGCCGCCAGGAAATAGGCAAGAACGAAAGCAGGTTGCACGCGATCGTCCGCTCCCAAGCCGTGTTCGAGATAAATAAAGAACAAGGCCGCCGGAATACCGTTCGCCAGCCCATTCAGAAACCAGGCGGAGAGAAGCCGCAGGAAAGGTTTGTTTCGCCGCAGAGAACGCAGCGTCTCGCGGATCGCGCCGACATCTTCGACGGCCTCCCGCGGCTCTTCCGCCTCTGGTGCGATCCAGAGCGACAAAGGCACAAACGCAGCACCCAACAGGATTGCCGCCCACGCTATCGCACCGATCGATTCCCTTTCGCTCCAGCCTAGTCCCGCCGTCGTCGCCGTGAGGGCACCGGCACCCAGAATGCCGATCAGTCCGATACCTTCACGCCAGGACGTAATGCGAGTCCGCTGGTGGTAGTCCGCGCTCAACTCGGCACCCCAGGCGAAATACGGCACCGCAACCATGGTCCAGCCGGCATAAAGCAGAATCGACCAGCCCAACAGATACGCAGCGGCGACATCATTGGGCGGATTCAGGACCTGGAAAAGCCCAATACCCGCCAGCACGGCCCCGACGGCGATCCAGGGTTTCCGACGATATCCCCGCCATCCGAGCCGATCGCACAACAGTCCGACAACCGGGTCCGACACCGTATCGAACAAACGGGCCGCCAGCAGAACATATCCCGTTGTCGCCAGCCCAAGCCCCAGTTGGATCCCGTAGAGCGCCGGCAAGTGGATGTAGACCGGAATTGTGGGGAGCGCGACGACAAACGCCGGCAATGCATAGGCGAGAACGACCCGGATGCGGAGGCGGCCTGGCGCCTCGGATGTCATGAACGCGCGATCACGAACTGGCCGACATCGATCTTGCCGCCGTCAAAACCGACCTCGCAATAGGCGAGATAGTAGCGCCACATGCGGCGGAACCGCTCGTCGAAACCGAACCTTTCGATCGCGGGCCAGGAATTCTGGAAGGCTGCGTCCCATCGTCTCAGCGTTTCCGCGTAGGATCTGCCGAAATAGGAAACATCCGAGATCGACAGCCCTTGGGTGGAGAGCGCCGCGTCAAATGCCGTCGGACTCGGCAGCATACCGCCTGGAAAAATATACCGCTGAATGAAGTCCGGCGTTCGGCGATAATTGTCAAAATAGGCTTCGTCGATGGTAATCGTCTGGACGCTGGCACGGCCTCGCGGCGACAAGCATCGCCGCAACACGCCGAAGAAAGTGCGCCAGTTCGCCTCGCCCACGGCTTCAAACATCTCGATGGAGACGATCTTGTCGAAGGTCCCTTCGGCATCCCGGTAGTCCTGAATGCGAATATCGACCTTGTCGGAAAGGCCTGCCTGCGCAATACGTTTTCGCGCATAATCGGCTTGTTCCTGCGAAAGTGTCAGGCACACGATCCGGCAGCCGTACTCCCGTGCGGCAAGTTCCGCGAATCCGCCCCATCCGCAGCCGATTTCCAGGACCCGATCTTCCGCACACAATTCCAGCGCCTGTGCGATCCGGCGATACTTCCGCGCCTGCGCCTCCTGAAGCGATTCATCGAAACGCTCGAAGACGGCCGAGGAATAGGTCATCGACGGATCCAGCCACAGCCCATAGAAATCGTTGCCGAGATCGTAATGCGCCGCGATGTTGCGCCGGCTCCCCTTCTTCGTATTCGCCCGGCGGGCATGATGGAGCTTGTTACGCAGCCAGGTCAGCCAGGTCCCTGTCAGCGCCGGCGCCAGCGCGTCCGCGTTCAAGACGCCGATCATCAGAAGGCTTGCCAAGTTGGGCGATTCCCAATCCCCATCCATGTAGCTTTCGGCCAATCCCAAATCGCCCGACAACAGCATCCGGCGCGCGAGACGAAGATCGTTAATTTGCAGCAACGCTCGCAGGTCGGCGTTCTCCGATCCGAAAACCCGTCGCGTGCCTGACGGGAAAATCACTGTAAGGCGCCCAAACTCAATCTGGCTGAACCAGTTCGCAATCATGCGTTCGTGCAGGCTCTGTCGCCGGATTTCCGCTGCCCGTAATTCTGCATCGGGCGTCGAAAGGGAATTCTCCACGCTCATTGTATGTCAAACTTTCGTCGGGTTGATGGTCTCGATACTGCTTTGCACCGGCGCGGCCGCGGGCTGATGCGAGAAGACCTGCATCCCTTTGAGCCAAAGCAGCATCGCCTCCCAATGGATGGCTACGATGATCTTAACCGTCAAAAGAGGAAACGCCGCGAGGGTCCGAACGAGCGCCTTACGTGTCCACGCTCGGCGCGTCCCCTTAAAAGCCGCCGCAAGCAACAGTCCGTCGACGTCTTCTTGCCGTAGTCCACTATTGATGGCGTTGCCCGGCGGCACGATCCGGAAGTTGTAGGCCGTCTCCATCCCGATGAAAGGGGAGACATAGAGCGCCTTGTCGCAAGATTGGCGGACGACGGCGCGGCCGCTGCTCGCCACCGGGATCACATAGGTGTGGCGCTCCTGATAGGTGTTGCAGACCTCATAGAGAATTGCCGCAAGTTCCCCTTCCCGGTGGTAGCAGAAGAACACGCTCAACGGATTGAAGACATAGCCGAACATGCGGGGATAACAGAGCAGCCGGATCGGCCCGCCGTCCGGCTCCAACCCCGCAGCGCGCAAATGCGCCTCGGCCCAGGGTCGCAGCTGCGCCCCCGTCGTCGGCCCATGGTCCGCATCGTGGAAGGAAAGCGGCGCCCTGCGGTTGTAGCCGAATAGACCTCCGCGATCGAGTTCCGGCAGTTCGTCGAGATCGATCAGGAGCGAAAATACCTTATAATTCAGACGATGGCGTTTCGGGCGCACCCGTTCATGCACCACCTCCCCCCAATAGATCGCCGAATGCGAGATCATGCGGCCTCCGACACCAGGTCCGGCAGGCAAATTCGGGCGCTTTCACCTTCGACCTGCCAAGGTCGCCTCACACCACCCAATTGTTCGGCGACGGCCAACCCGGACTGCAACGCATCCTCGTGAAAACCATAACCAAAGTAGCTGCCACAATACCATGTTCGGCGATTGCCTTGAAGCTCCCACAGATCCCGTTGCGAGGCGAGCGCGCCTTGGTCGTAGAAGGGGTGGGTATAATTGAACTCGCGCATTACGGTTCCTGGTGCCGGTTCACGGAAAGGATTGAGCGTGACGAAAATCTGCTCCTTCGTCTCCAAGGACTGCAGCAGATTCATCCAATAGGTCACACACAGCGGCGTACCATCGGCGTCTTCGCGACTGCCCACGAAGTTCCAGCTCGACCAGACGCGGCGGCGCTTGGGCATCAGCGATGCATCGGTATGCAACACCGCGCGGTTGTTCGTATATCGCCAACCGCCGAGCAGCCGTTGCTCGATGGGGTCGGGATCCTGCAAGAGCTTGAAGGCTTCATCCGCGTGGGTGGCGATCACCACGTGATCGAAACTCTCCGTGGCACCGCTCGAGTCGGTAACGTCAACGCCGTTTGCGAAGCGCCGCACCGATCGAACGCCACCATGTCGCACCCGTCCGATAAAACCGGCGGTCAACCGCTTGACGTATTCGCGGCTGCCGCCGTCGACCGTTCGCCACTGAGGCCGGTCGTTGATGCTGAGCAAACCATGAGACTGGAAAAATCGGATGAATGCAGCAGCCGGATAAGCCTTCATCTCCGGTGCCGTCGTCGACCAGATCGCTGCCCCCATCGGCAGCAGATGGTCCTGAATGAAATCCTCGCCATATCCGTTCCGCGCCAGATAGTCGCCGAGCGTCACATCCGCCGCATCCGGATGGTCGAGCCAAGCCGGCGCTTCCCGGTAAAATCGCAGCAATTCTTTGACCATCCGCCAGAATCGGGGGCGGACAACGTTCAGCCTTTGCCCGAACAGGCCGTTCATATCCGTGCCGGAGTATTCCAGAACGCCGTCATCGATCGACGCGGCGAAAGACATCTCGCTGTCCTTCGTCGGAACTTCCAGAAGGTCAAACAGCGCCGTCAAATTGGGATAATTGCGGTCATTATAGACAATAAATCCCGTGTCGACCGGAACATCGCCTCCCGCAAGCGGCGCATCGACCGTGTTCGAATGGCCACCCAAGCGAGCCTCGCGCTCATAGACCGTGACATTGTGCCGTTGATTCAGCAACCAGGCCGCCGACATGCCGGCGATTCCGGTGCCAATGACCGCTACATTCAGGGAATTTTGATTTTCGATCGAACTAGTGCTCAATGAATTCACTCGCTTAAGGCATTAAAGGCCGCAAGGTGGTATCGAACATCACAGGTATGATTACGCTGATCGTCCTGTCTTGGATCACACTCTCCCGGTAAGCTTGGTTCTACAGAGTGATCCGAATGCTTGTATCCGCCGTATCAGGGGTATGTATGGATTCGAACCTCTCCGTCACGCGAGAATGCCGAGCCGGTCTATCGGTTCCGTCACGGCTTGGAGTTGTGCGCGCAAAAATCGCCGGGCCAGAGCGAACCTGCGCGGAACCGATGGAAACAGACGAGATATGAGGGGAAGCGTGGAATCTCCTAATCCAAACAGCGATATGAATGCCCTTATTGCTTCAGTGGCGCAGTATAAAGATAAGGCTGCCTTCAAGACGCTGTTCGAGTATTTCGCGCCGCGGGTGAAAGCCTATTTGCAAGGTCAGGGAACGGCTTCGGATATGGCGGAAGAAGTCGTCCAGGAAACGATGGTAAATATCTGGCGCAAAGCATCTCAGTTCGATGCCACCAAGGCGTCGGCATCGACATGGATTTTCACCATCGCCCGAAATCTTAGAATTGATCTGATCAGGCGCGCGAACCGTCCGGCACCGGACATGAACGACCCTGCAATGGTACCGGAACCGGAGCCTACGGCGCCCGAACTCATATCCCGCGAGCAGGAGGCGAAAAGACTTAAACGCGCTGTCGCCAAACTCCCGGCGGAGCAACAAGAGGTGCTACGCCTTGCGTTCTTCGAGGACAAGGCGCATGCGGAAGTCGCCACTGAACTGGGCCTTCCGCTCGGCACCGTGAAGTCCCGAATTAGATTGGCGTTCGGGCGAATCCGCACCGAACTTGGAGAAAGCCGATGACTGTCCGACATCACCCAAGCGAAGCACTGCAACTCGATTATGCATCGGGCGCGTTGACCGAAGCATGGAGCTTGGCGGTCGCGACACACCTGGCTTTATGCCCTATCTGTCGCAAAACCGTCGCCGGCATCGAAGCGGTTGGAGGAGCGATGCTTGCCTCGTTGGAGCCGTCGGCGGTTTCTGCCTCCGGCTTCGACTCTGTATGGGACCGTATTGGTCGCGAGGAGTGCGATACGCCGGAAATCGCGCGACCAGCCGCTGTATCGGGATCGGCCATCTTACCGTCACCGCTGCGCGATTATGTCGGGAGCGACCTTGATGGATTGGCATGGCAACGCCTCGGTTTGGGTGCTTATCAGCTGCCAATCGATATTGGGGAGGCCGGCG
Organism: Rickettsiales bacterium; assembly: GCA_038131165.1. GTDB lineage: Bacteria > Pseudomonadota > Alphaproteobacteria > UBA8366 > UBA8366 > UBA6544. The sequence goes on from JAYPOZ010000001.1 coordinate 24,371, forward strand.
CGACAGCGCGATTGCTCCGCATTCCCGCAGGACGGCCCGTACCGGAACATACCCACCGAGGCCTGGAGCTGACCTTGGTGCTCTGCGGCGCCTTCTCGGACACGACCGGCGATTATGGCCCAGGGGATTTCCAGGAAGCGGACGATACCCTGAAACATCAGCCGCACGCGGCCCCGGGCGAGGATTGTGTTTGTCTCGCGGTAACGGATGCGCCGCTGTACTTCTCCAGCTTTGCCGCCCGCCTGGTGCAACCGTTGATCGGGATTTAGGCGACTTCGCTGTCAGCCTTCGTGCGGCAGGACGCGTTCGATCGCCTTCACGAGCCGATCCGATGTGGGTGCGGTGACTGTCGAGAACCAATCGACCAATCGGCCGTCCGGCGCCACCAAATACTTATGAAAGTTCCAGCGCGGTTTCGCCTTGGCGCCGAGTTCAGCCGCCGCCCAGAGATAAAATGGATGCGCGTCCGGTCCTTTAACCTGTGTCTTTTCCGTTAGCGGGAAATCGATGTCGTAATTCACTTCGCAGAATTTCTTGATTTGGGTTTCCGTACCCGGTTCCTGACCGCCAAAATCGTTCGACGGCACGCCGAGCACCACCAAGCCACGGTCGCGGTAGCGCCGCCAGATGCTTTGCAGGTCGGCATATTGGCCGGTGAAACCGCACTGTGATGCAGTGTTCACAACCAATACCGCCTTGCCCGCAAACGATGACAGCGGCAAGGGTTCGCCTTCGATGGAGAGGAAGCCGAAATCGTGTGCCGACCGATCCGCCGCCATTGCGATGGAAGCGGAGCCAAAGATTGAGCCAAATATCAAAACGACGATCGTCCGCAAATGCATGGCGAGTTCCTCTGTCTACCTACCATATACGGCTCCGCCGAGCCATCGGATGCCACCGCCCTGGGACGGGCCGAATCCGAACGAAGCCGCGGACACTCTATACCCGCAATGCACCTTAAGCCCGGCCGAACTCCGCCCGCCCGTTATTGAGAACGACGATGTCGCGCTCAAGCACCTTGCACCGAAATGCCGCAGTTCTTGTGCCCGGCTCCCGCCATATCTCGGTGCGTATCGTTTCGCCCGGGTAGACCGGCGCCGACAAGCGCACATACAGCGCTCCGAGCCGCCTCGTATCGTAATCGCAGCAACTGCGCAGGATCGCATGGCCGGCGATGCCAAACGTGCATAGACCATGCAAGATGGGTCGTGGGAACCCCGCAACCGCCGCCGCTTTCGGGTCGGCATTATGCGGATTGGGGTCGCCGTTAAGACGGTAGAGCAGCGCCTGCTGGGGCAAGGTCGGGAAATCGCAAACCATTTCCGGAGCCCGGTCGGGTATGGGATAGGGTGCCCGCACCGGATCGCTGGGGCCGCCATATCCACCGTCTCCGCGGGCAAATGTCGTATGGGTGACGCGAAAATAGGCCTTACCGGTCGCCGCATCGACCCCTGTCCGCTCCGTATAGATCAGCGCACCTTTTCCCTCGCCTTTGTCGACAATACCGGTGACCCGAGTTTGCGCCGTAATCACGCCCTCGACCGGTATCGGCGCCAGGAACTCCACGCCCTGCTCCGCATGCAATCCGTGCTCCCAATCCAAACCCGTATCCGGCTCCCGAATCCAAAGGCCTGGGTAGGCCATGATCGCCGCCATCGTCGGAAATACCTGTAGGTTCTCCTCGTAGACAAACGGCAGCTGCCTTTCATCCATCGGGTCGGCCCCAAGGCCGATGCTGAGAGAGTACAGCATCACATCACGGGTATCGTAGGGCTGGGTGACAACCGGAAATTCGCGCGCCATCAGTTTTTCGTAATCTATCGCCATAAACGCATTCGCTCCTTCGACTTGGCCGGTCTATATCATAGCGCTGACATTCCGTTCGCCAACCGAACCTGCGACCCTTGCCGATGCTGCTCCATGATTTTCTGTTTCACGCCAATCGATTTTCCGGCGGCCGGACCGCCATCGTCGACGGGCCGGTCACGCGCTCCTATGCGGAAGTCGGCCGACGAGTGCGCCGGGCGGCAGCCGGTCTTCATTCCCTGGGTATCGCACCCGGTCACCACGTAGCAATCCTGGCTTCGAACGGCGCGTTCTTCTACGAAGCCTATTTTGCTTGTTCCCTCGCCGGACTTGTTGCCGTACCGATCAATACGCGGCTTTCCGCGCCGGAAATAGACTTCATACTCGAGGATGCGGATTGCCGCGCCGTCCTGTTCGACGACAATTGCGCAGGTCTTCTCTCCCCCGGTCACGACCGCGTCCTCATCACTGAAACCGCGCCGTCCCGCCTGCCCGCCGCCCAATGGGAAGCTCTAATTACCACCAACGCCCCCCTCTTCACGGCATCGAACACGATCAGCGAGAACGATATCGCCCATATTTGTTATACGGGCGGCACGACAGGGCGGCCCAAGGGCGTCATGCTGAGCCACCGGAACATCGTCGCTTCCACCTTCAACAAGATCATGCTCGGATCCTTTGCGCGCGACGATGTCTGGCTGCACGCGGCGCCGATGTTCCACCAGGCGGATTCATGGGCTTGCTTCGCGTTCACGGCACTCGGCGCCAAACATCTTTTTCTTCCCAAATTCGATCCGCTTGCGGCACTCGATCTGATCGAAAAGCACGGGGTCACGGCGCTCCAACTGGTGCCGACGATGCTTCTCCTGATGCTTGAGACTCCCGGTGCCGCGAAACGGAACTTTACGAGCATCCGGCGCATTCTGTACGGATCGGCTCCGATGCCGGTGGATGTGCTGCGCCGTTGCCAGCAAGCCTTTCGGGCCGGTTTCCAGCACATCTATGGCCTGACGGAAGCCGCCGGCACGGTTGCGGCCACGCCTTGGCCCTCGGGCGAGACGGAGACCGAGGGCGCGCGGCTCACCTCCTGCGGACAACCCATCGCCGGCGTCGACATGCGAATCGCCGATGAGGCGGGCACGCTGCTGCCCGCAGATTCGATCGGACGCATTCAGGTGCGCGGGGCCAATGTCATGCGAGGCTATTGGCGGCGTCCGAATGAAACCGCCGAAGCCTTTGTCGACGGTTGGCTGGATACCGGCGATATCGGCCGGATGGACGAGGACGGGTTCGTTTTCATCGTCGACCGGGCAAAAGACATGATCATCACCGGCGGCGAGAATGTCTATTCGACCGAGGTCGAAAACGTATTGCACCACCATCCGGCGGTTCTCGAAGCTGCCGTCATCGGTTTGACGGACGAGAAATGGGGCGAAGCGGTCACCGCAGTTGTCGTGGCCCGTCCTGATCATTCCCTCGGCGCGGCCGAGCTGATCGCGCATTGCCGTGAATACCTGGCCGGCTACAAATGCCCGAAGGCAATAGTCTTCAGAGACTCGCTGCCGAAATCAGGGGCAGGGAAAATTCTGAAAGCGGAACTGCGCTCGGATTTCCTCGGCGCCGATCCAAATTCCTCTCGGGATTGACCATCTCCGACCTAGCCGCCTTTGCGATTGACCAGCAAGAGCGGGCATCCGACCTGTTGAAGAAAGGATCGAAATTCCGCTTCCGAACCACCCGTCAACTCCACCGGCAGGACTATGAGCCCCGCATTGTGCCGACCGGCCATCGCGCAAAGATCACTGCTCTCAATGCTATCGGTAAACTCGACCAACGGGGACGCGCCTCCCGATCCCGCCTTCAGGGTATTCAACAGAGCCTTGAGCGGGGTTTCGAGTTCGCGGCTGGCGAGAATTATGGGCTTACAGTCCAGCGCATTTGCGGCCGCCAATCCGATCCGCAAATCCGTCTCCAAAGTCTCCGTGCCATTGGTCAATGCGACCAGGACACTGCCGTCGCGCGCTTTCGCCCGCCTGCGCGGAAGATATTCCGTCGCATGCGAAAGCCCACGCGTCAGCACATATCGATTGAGCGTCGAAAGCCGCAGTATCGTATTCGCTGTAGAGACCGAATTGGTGCTGTTCGTCGTGCAGCTGATGCGGAATTGCCGGGTCAGTTCCGCATGAGTTTCCCGGATGCGCCGCGCATGCGAGCGGGCCACATCGACGAGAACATTGCGATCGAAAGCTCTCGTCAGGCCGGTGGAAAATTCAAACGTCTTTCCAAACGGGAGGTCGGCCATATGGGCCAGATTCTGATCCTCCAGTATCGTCGCATCGAGCGCCATATCGAGCGCCGCGGCAATCATCGCGGCACGGCGAAAGAGTTCGATGCCTTCGTCGCTGCTGTCGATTGCCGCGGCCAATCGCCCGGCGGATACCGCTCTGTCCTCGCTCATGTTCCATTCCGCCCGGTCGCGCCGGCCGCGCCAGAACCCAACGCCTTCGCGGCCTCGAAGAAGGCTGTAAGCTGCGCCTTCACGCGTTGGTTCACGGTCCCTTCCGGATAGTCGCCGTCCTTGCGTGCACGCCCGGCCGGCGTGCCGGTCAGAAGCTCGATCCCCTGATCGATGGTCTTGATCGGATGAACGGAGAACCGGCCGCCCCGCACGGCCTCCACGACATCTTCGCGCAACATCAAATGCAGCACATTGGTCGCCGGAATCAGAACGCCCTGCTCGCCGGTCAAACCGCGATCGCGGCAGACATCGAAAAACCCTTCGATCTTCTCGTTCACGCCACCGATAGCCTGGACATGGCCCTTCTGATTGACTGACCCCGTCACCGCGAAAGACTGATTGATCGGCAAACCGGAGAGTGCCGACAACAGAGCATAGAGCTCGGCCGACGACGCGCTGTCCCCATCGACACCGCCATAAGATTGCTCGAAGACAAGGCTCGCGGCGAGCGCCAAGGGGTAATCCCGCGCAAACTTCTCGCCAAGATATCCCGACAGTATCAGAACCCCTTTCGAATGCAGCGGCCCTCCAAGCTCGACCTGCCGCTCGATGTCGACGATCTCCCCTCGGCCCATGCGCACCCGTGCCGTGATCCGGCTCGGTTGGCCGAAGGAGAAATCGCGCATTTGCAGAACGGAGAGGCCGTTCACCTGGCCGACCGCGCCGCCCTTAACATCGACCGCAATGGTACCGCGTTTGATCTGCTCGAAGCTGCGGTCGCGAATACGGTCGCGGCGCTGGATATGCATTTCGATGGCCTGTCGCACATGGGGCGCGGAGACCGTCGCAGCACCGGCTTTCTTCGCGTAGTAATCCGCTTCCCGCAACAGGTCCTGCACCTGGCGCAGTTGCAGGGTCATTTTTTCCGCGTCGCCGGCGATACGTGACGACTGCTCGATTACGCGAGCTACGGCAGAGGCGTCGAACGGCCGCAACTCAAGCCGCCGTACCGTGGCACCAATCAAGCCGGCATATTGGCGCTCGCTACCTGCGGACCGAGGCATACTGTCCTCGAAATCGACAGGCACCTTAAACAGATCCATCACCTCCGGGTCGTAGGCACTCATCAGATAATGGAGTTGGCGGTCGCCGATCAGTACGATTTTCACGTCAACCGGGATTTCCTGCGGTTCGAGGGTCACGGTGCTGGAGAGCCCGAGCGACTCGTACAGACCTTCTATGCGAAGCCGCCGGGAGCGCAGTATCCGCTTCAGCTCCTCCCAGATCATCGGCTGCGAGACGACCTTTGCCGCGTCCAAGATCAAATAACCGCCATTCGCCCTGTGGAAAGCGCCGGATTTGATCAGCTTGAAATCCGTGAACAGGGCGCCGAACCTTGCCTGATGCTCGACGCGGCCGAACAAGGTCGGATGAGTCGGATGATCTTCGTAAACGACGGGCGCCTGTTCCTTACCCGAGTTGTCGACCATGACATTTACAAGATAGCGATGGAACCCATCGATCTGAGCGGGGCTCTCACCTTCTCCCTGTGTTGGCGCCGCCTCCGCGACCAGGAACGATTCCGCGTGCTCGATCAGGTCGGCCTTCGCCTCACCAAGCCAGGAGGCGATACTCGGCAAATCTTCGTATTTCGTCAAAAGCTGAGAGAAGAGATGGCTGACCGAGAGTTCCATGACTTCGCGGTTCATGCGCCGCAATTCATCGAACATCTCGCGCCGCCAGACCGGAAAACTCTGTGCAATTTTGCCGAGTTCGGACTCAAGCTCTGCGATGCTCTTGCGCATGGCCTCCTGTTTTTCGGCGGGCCATTTCTGGAAGACCTCCGGACTGACGACCTGACCGTTCTCCACCGGGGCCACCCCAAACCCCACCGGGGTGCGCACGATGGCCGCCCCCGCCGCCTCCGCGCGCTTCTGAAGATCGGACAAGGCGTCTTCATGTTTCTGTTGATAAGCCGCCTCCAAGGCTTGCCGGCGTTCGCGGTATTCTTCACTTTCAAACGCCGCCGGAAGCGATGCTTTCAACACTTCGATAAAATTCTCCATATCGGTGGCAAACGGCCGTCCCCGTCCGGTCGGCAATCGCATCGCCCAAGGCTTGTGGGAATCGACGAAATTATTGACATAGCACCAATCGTCGGGTGCGGGGCGTAAGGCAGCGGCGGCGCGAATATGTTCCAGCACGATGCCATGCTTGCCGCTTCCGTCTGCTCCAAAGACAAAAAGATTATAACCGAAGTGGTCGATCTCGGTGCCGAACTCGATGGCCTCGAGGGCGCGATCCTGCCCCAATGCCGCCCGTGGCGTCGGCACGTCAGATGTTGTCGCAAAACCTAGTTTGGAAGGATCGCAAACCTTGCAAACCCGTTCTGCCGAGAGACCGTTTCTTACACCGCTCACCATGGCACCTCACTTTACCCGATACCGGCAACTATACAGCAATGCTAGGAATTGTAGCCTTGATTTGGCTCAACCCCGCGCGATTCTTTACTTGTGCGCATTGCGGGAGCACTTCGGATCAGATGGATACACAGCTTCAAGGTACGGCGGTCACAGTGGAAGGGTCAGGCCCGCCCGTCGTGCTCATACATGGCATGGGCCTGAATCGGCACATGTGGCAATGGATTCTGGACGATCTTGCGGTGCACTTTCAGGTTGTCCGCTACGATCTGTCGGGCCATGGCGATAGCGGCCCTCCGCCCGCAGATTGCACCCTGCTTGACCTTGTCGCGCAGCTCGACGGCGTTCTGTCCGGGCTTGGAATATCCAACGCCATACTGGCGGGGTTTTCTCTTGGAGGCACGCTGGCGCAAGCATATGCCCTGGAACGCCCGACGACCGTGAGCGCCATTGCCGTTCTGAATTCAACCCATCGCCGGGACCCCGCGCAACGCGCCGCAATGCGAGAGCGTCTCGAAATATCGCGCCGCGACGGCCCGGCGGGCACGGTCGACGCCGCGATCGAGCGATGGTTTACAGATTCTTTCAAAGAACGGAACCCCCAGGTCACCGATCAAATCCGCCAGTGGATGCTCGCCAACGACCCCAGGGATTACGCGACGCTCTACCGCGTTCTGGTGGAGGGCGACGATGCGATCCTTGGCGATGGCCGCGCGCTGGCGGATGCCCTTGTCGACATCGCATGTCCGGCGTTGATCCTCACGGGTGCGGAAGATGCAAACAGCACACCCGAGATGGCGCGGACGATGGCCGCCAGCATCCCCGCAGGCCGATGCGAAATCGTGCCGGAGCTGCGGCATATGGGCTTGGCGGAAGATCCTGCGACGTTCAATGCGGCGCTGATCCCCTTTTTCGAGACCGCAGACGCCGCTCGACAAAATCGCTGAACCCACGCATTCTCTTAGGGCTGAGACTCTTCGCGCAAATTTGTGTTCCACTTGGATTAGTCGCCAAGAGCCGCAGCCCGACTCCGAACGCCCCAAGGATCTCGAATGACTGCCGGGTCCAAGCGTTTAGTTCTATTCCTGATGCTGGCGACCTTTGCAGGCCTCCCGGCCGAAGCGACCGATCCATCCACCCTGACCACTCGAGACGGCGTTCTGCTCGACGCTTTCCCATCCTGCACCACCGAGGTCTGTGAAGGTATCCTCGCAGCACAGCAGAAAGTGAAATTGGAGCGCGAGACAACGCTGGGTGCCGATCATCCGAGCGTTGCCGAGGCGCTATTCGAGATCGGTAATACCTATCTCCGCTTGCGCCGGCCCGGACTGGCCATCATCGAATTCGAGCGCGCTCATAAAATTCTGACCGCCGTAAAAGGACCAAATCATCCCGATACCGCAACGGCGCTAAGCCATCTGGGATTGACGCGCTACTATATGGGACAATTGAACCTTTCCGAATGGCTTCACGGGCGTGCCTATACGATTCGGGTCCAAAGCCTCGGCTTGAACAGCCTTCCAACAGCCGAATCGCTGACCTATCTCGCCTGGGTCAAACTTCGGCTGGCACAGTATGGCACCGCCGAAGCATTGTTCCGGCGTTCGGTGGAAATACGCGCCGCCGGCCTTGGCCCATCTCATCCCGCGACAACGGATGCGTTGTGCGGCCTCTGCGAGGCCGTGAAGGAACAAGGCCGCTTCGACGAGGCAACAGGCCTCTACAAACGGGCGATCGATATGCACCGGGCCTCCTTCGGCAGCAATCATCCCGTTCTCGCACGGCATTTCGAGGGATACGCCGATCTGTTGATCCGGCGCGGGCGTCCCCAACAGGCCGAGGCATGGTTGAAGAGAGCGCTTGAATTGCGGGAGATGCATTTCGGCCCAAACGATCCCGCCGTCGCCATGGTTCGCAGCGACCTCGCCGTACTCTACACCACGCTGGCGCGTTACATGGAGGCGAGCCGACTTTTCGACCAGGCCCGCCAGGTGCTGTCCGAAACATTGGGGCCCAAGGCCCCGGTTCTGGGCGACATTCTGCAGGGATTGGCGACCGTGTACTATCGGACGGGCCGCGTGGCGGAAGCCGATAAACTCTATCAACAAGCGCTCGACCTTAAGGGCGTGGGAAGGGACGTCTTGCAGGACCTGGACCCGGTCCATAAACCGACCGCCCCGTTGGGCAGCGCTTCCCGCCGCACCATGCCTGTGATCCCGGATTTCAGTCCGCTCAACCCCCGGCCCCACCAAGCACCCAGAGGGCCTTTGCCGAAATGACGGTTCGGTCAGCCGGGGTCGAATCCGGCGCGCCGGACCCAATATTCCCAGGCGCGGTTCTGCGCCAGCGGCCCGCCGAGCTGCGCGGAGGTCAGCGAGATCTCTCCCGGACTGAGAAATTTCACGTCCCTGCCGGCCCGCCGTGCCGTCTCCAGCATTTCCGCGTTCAACATGGTGTAGATCGACGCGAACACCGCAGGGCGGATACCGTGCGAGACAATCGTCACGCCATGGCCGCGCATCAGGCAGACGGTCGCGTCGCCGAGACAGCGCGCCAGCGCGGCGCCCTGCTCCCCATCGGTCACCAGCATGTTGGTGTCTCCGAACTCATCGCGGATATCCCAGTTGGGTGCCGTCTCCCCCATAACCGCCGCCATATGCCAAACCGGCCGGAGCGGCTCGCCGGTGATCCCGGGCGCGATCAGAGAATAGGCGTGGTTGTGGCACACCGACATCACGTCCGGGCGCGCCTTGTAAATCTCGCCGTGGATAAAGCGCTCCGCATGAATGGCACGATCGCCCGCATCGATCGGTCGACTGTCCAGGTCATATGTCAGGATGTCTTCGGTCTCGACGAACTCCGGCGCCCTCGAGCAGGCCATCAGATAGCGGTCCGGGTCGTCCGGATGGCGCGCGCTGATATGACCAAAACCATCGATGACGCCCTCGTTCGCCAGGATCCGGTTGGCGATCACGAGTTCTTGGACAATATCGCAGCGTCGGGAAGGTTGGAAATCCACAATGCCGTCTTCCATCAACCCAAACTCATCGGTGGTTGACCACTCCGCCGGGCGACAAAATTTCCCGAAGCCCTCTGTGGTCGCCGTCGGGAAAAGACACGGTCCGCAATTCATAGGATTGCACATCGCCCGGCCGCCTGCCCGATAACGCATATCCAACAGATTTACCGGCCCAATTACGTTGCATTTTGACGACGATCCCGGAAGCCGGATGATACCATTGGAGTTGCTTATACGTGCGACCGTCCGTAGCTGTGGCCTCGGTCTCGATACGGAAAGTAGTCAATACGGAGTCCCCGATCTTCACGGTATCGCGACCGCTGACGGTCGAGGTGAATGTCCACCCGATCTTCGTATATCCGGAAAAATCGTCATAAGCTTCCTCATCCGCGCCGAACTGAACGTTCTTGCCGATTTGCAGCGGCCAAAAATTCGCGATGTTTCTTCGTCCTGAATCCTTCAAGGTTAACGTCGCCGGTTGGAGGGATTTGCCTCCAACATTTGCTGTTTGTTCAAAGTCGCTATACAGGTGCTCACCCTCAATTCCGACCACCCCTAGAAAGGTTCGATAATTGTTCGCCCGGGTCCTGATAACCAACTCCAAACCGGACTCTTCTTCAACGCGATATCCCCAGTTGTCAAAAGCCACGACACTACCAACGGGCGGGCCTCTATACTGCGCCACATCTCCCGCGGGCGCCGGTCCAGCTACCGCCGACGGAACATTCGCCAACTGCGTGGCGGCAGGCGGTAATGATTTTTCCCTCTCCCGTGGGGCTTCGGCCTCTCTTGCCTGCGTCCCCGCTTCCTGCCTGACGTCTGCAGGTTCTGGCACTTTGGGCAAGGCCGCCTGCTGCTCCTTTAACTTCAAGACGGAGAGATTGGCCTTGGCTAATGCGGCGAATTTCCCCGAAGGATATTGCTGGAGATAGGCTTCGAGAAACTCCGGGCTGTTCTTGTTTGCAACCGACTGCCAAAAGATTGTTTCGGCGGTATGCGCGCCCGCGCCAGAAGACGGGCCGACAATTTTACCGGCAAACGAGACTGTCGCTGTTTCGACATTGGGCAAGGCAAATACGAAATCGCCCCTATCGAAGCTCTGATCCCGCAGCTTCCCATATCGGGGCGTTTGCAGAGATTGCGTAAGATTGGTGACGCGATCGGAGATAAAAAGCCCGAGCTCGCTTGCGGTCAAATATCCGTCGCGATTCGCATCCGCCCGCTCTTCTCCATTGATCGAACGGATAAAGAGCTCCCTAAACCTACCGTCGTCCGCGACTTCCTGACCGGCCTCACCGGACGTCAAGAACTGGCGTACCGGCAAGGAGGTGGCGCGGGTAACCGCCGGAGAAGGCAATGACCGGGCGCTGCCAAATATTGTTCCGGCGAAACATGAATCGAAAACAGCAAATGTATGCTTCGATCGCGCCAACCGCACCCATTCGCCGAGCCGGCGTAGCGGCAAGGCCATCAACCGAAATCGCGACTCGACAGACGGCCTCGGCGCATCTGCAGGAACGAGAAAACCTTCCCCTAATTCCGTATGACCATGGCCGGCAAACCAAACAAACAGTCTGGCATCCGCATCTTCGCCCTTGACGACAAAAAATTCTTTCAGGGCTTTCTCTAAACCGACGGCATCCGGATTGTATAACCTCTCAACCACAAAGCCTTTCGCTTCCAGCGCCGCCGCCACGAGTTTCGCATCCTTGACCGCATTCGAAAGCCTCGGCCAGCCACCCGTGTAATTGTCGATTCCGATAACCAGCGCATAACTTTCTTTATAAAGCTCTATTTGGCCGATTACCTTCGCGTTTGGGGATTCGCTTTCCCGGACTGGAACAAAAAGTCCGCCCCGCGTTTGCGCATCCGCGCCAGAAGCGAAGAGCGCCAACAGCAAGAACAAGCTCAATCCATAAATTCTAAGCACCGCAACCAACTTTCTCTGGCTCTTACTTGACGGAAAATTCGTAAGGATCGCCATCTCAACTCATGGAACAGATTGAGCTTAACCTTTAGAGTTAAATTCTATCCATAGTGCGAACATTCCGTACACGGTTATTTTATCCAGCTGCTTGGTCGATGCGATTGTGGTGAGTTTCCTCTCCGCAACCCGACACAACCGGATTTTCGATACGCCGCAATGACTGACAACCAATTCCATCTTATAAGAACGCGTCGCTTTCTTCCCCTTCTCATCACGTTCTTTCTGGGGGCGGCGAACGACAATTTTTTCCGCAATGCCATGGTTATCTTGATTCTCTATCGCCTGGCGGAAACCAGCGGCCTGGACGGAAAACTTCTGGTGACGCTTTCGGCGGGAATATTCATTCTGCCGTTTTTCCTGTTCTCCGCGACCGCCGGTCAACTGGCGGACAAGCACGAGAAGTCGCGCTTGATCCGCTGGGTCAAGCTCGCCGAGATCGCGATCATGGTCCTCGGCGCGGCGGGCCTGATCATGGGGCACGCCTATTTCCTGCTGTTCGTGTTGTTTCTCATGGGCACTCAGTCGTCCTTTTTCGGCCCGGTAAAGTACAGTATCCTGCCATTGCATCTGCGGCCGGAGGAATTGATCGGCGGCAATGCGCTCATGGCATCCTGCACTTTCGTCGCGATCCTGCTCGGGACCATCGCGGGCACCCTGATGATCTTATGGGAGGGCGGAGTGTGGATCGTCTCCACCGGCGTGCTTATGCTATCGCTCGCCGGATGGCTCGCCGCCCGGCACATCCCGGAAGCCCCGCCGGCCACACCCGATCTGACGGTCAGCTATAATTTTGCGTCCGCGACGTGGCGGATCATGCGCCTCACGGCGACCTCCCGTCCGGCCTTCCTCTCCGTTGTCGGAATCTCCTGGTTCTGGGTCGTGGGAGCGACGCTTCTCGCGCAGTTTCCGAATCTCGTCAAGTTTACCTTTCACGCCAATAACGAGGTAGTGACCTTGTTTCTCGCCACCTCCACCGTCGGCATCGCCACGGGATCGCTTCTCTGCAACCGGCTGTTGCGGGGCGAGATCTCGGCCAAATTCGTCGCCTGGAGCGCTGTCGGCGTCAGTCTCTTCCTGCTCGACCTCTGGTTCTTCGCACCGGCGGAGGGCTCCTACAGCGGTCCCTACAGAAACATTTCAACCTTCCTGTCCGACACCCAAGGCCTGCGGGCCCTGTTCGACATCTTCGCAGCTTCGGCCAGCGGCGGACTCTACACTGTCCCGCTCTACGCCATCTTGCAGAGCCGCACCCAGGACGGCGAGCGCTCACGGGTCGTGGCCGGGAACAACGTCCTCAACGCGTTGTTCATGGTGGCAAGTTCGCTGGCGGCTACCGCCATGCTCGCCCACGGCGCCGCCGTCGCGGAGATTTTCCTGGCGGTCGCCGGCGCAAATCTGTTCTTCATCGTGCTGTTCTGGCGATTGCGTTGAGCCCTTCCACGTCGCAGACTGTGCCCATGAAACTGACGGACGCGGAAGTCGCGCAATATCACGAGGACGGATTTATCGTCCCGAACTACCGGCTTGCGGAGCCCGTGCTCGACGCCATCCGGAGCGATCATGCGCGGCTGCTCGACTGGCATCCCGAATTCCGGGACTACTGCCCGACCCTGTTGCGCTACGATCTCGGGTTTCTGAACTACGCCCGGGATCCGGAAATCCTCGACATGGTCGAGCAGCTGATCGGCCCCGACATCATCCTCTGGAACTCTAGCTTTTTCGCCAAACCGGCGGAGAACGGCAAGAAGACTCCCTGGCACCAGGACGGCGAATATTGGCCGGTGCGCCCGCTCGCGACCTGCACGGTCTGGATCGCCGTCGACGACGCGACGGTCGAGAACGGCTGCCTCAAATTCATGCCGGGCTCGCACAAGGTGAAGAGTCTGCGCCCGCACCGGACCAACAACGATCCCAATTTCACGTTGCACCAGGAACTGCTCGAGAGCGAGTACGACGAGGCGAAGGTGGTCCCCCTCGTCCTCGAAGCCGGGCAGATGTCGCTCCACGACGTCTTCCTGCTGCACGGATCGGAAGCCAACAACTCCGGCCGATCGCGCCGCGGCATGACCCTGCGTTTCATGCCGGGCAGCTCCGTCTTCGACCGGGACGAGGCCAACCGAATGCACCGCGAGATGGGCGTCGTCGACCACGGCGACCGCACGATATTCCTCATGCGCGGCGAGGACCGCACCGGTCGCAACGATTTCCGGATGCGGCTCTAAAGAGGCTCGGCTCAGAATCCGAGCAGCGCCTTGACCTTCTCCGGCGCCAACGCCTCGCCCGCGTAGAGTTCGCCGTCGACCTCCAGAATCGGCGTGGAGCGGATGCCGGCATCGTCAATCCGGTCCTGCGCCTCCTCGTCCATCATCAGGTCGCGCGTCGTGAAGGCGATCCCGTTCGCCTCCAGATAGCGTTTCAACTGCTCGCACGGCACGCACAAGGGCGTCGTGTAGACGACGACGTCGCGTTCGGTTTCCGCCATCAGATTTTTCCCTCCGCTTTCAAGCGCCGGTATTCTTCGTTGCGGGCCTGCCATTGGGCCTTCGCGTCCTCGTCCTGGAACGGCTGCTCTTCGGTAAAGATGAGCCGCTTCCACGCCTCGCCCTTGCTCCAGGCATAGCCCGCCTCCCGCGTCGTGCACGGCCCCGCGGCGGTCCCCAGCAGGTCGAGCGCCTGGCTGAAGATATCGCGCTGCTGCGCCGTATTCCCAGGCTCGCCGCAGGGGCTGCCGAGGGGAAAATCGACAAACAGGAACCGTGCCACGCCGCAATGCTCGACGATGTCGCGCGCCGTGCCGATCACAACCGTCGGCACGCCGTTTTCCTCAAGGTATCTGCTGATCAGACTCACGGTCTGATGGCAGACGGGTCATATGGGCACGATGACGACGGCATCGAGACCGTCGGCGCGGCAATACTCCAGCGCCATCGGCCCTTCCTGCTCCAGCACTTTCCGTTTGCTGTAATTATTGTAGGCGCCGTAGACGCGCTCCGGCATCGAGCCGATGCGCCCGTCGGCGACCGCTTCGCGCATCCGGTCGATGGGAAAGAACGCGTTGACGTCGTCGAGCGATGTCGCATGGCGGTCGAAATCCAGCGTGCGACTGTAGAGACGCTGGGTCGGCGTGTCGGCCGGAATCGAATAGACGCCGCGGAAATGTTCCTCGACGATGGGATTCTCCTCCGTCTCGGGGTCGTAGTGGACGGCGACCTCGCTGGTGCCGAGCAACCCGAC
>JAYPOZ010000001.1:39394-98699 GCA_038131165.1 Rickettsiales bacterium
TCTTCCGGCGACAGGCGGATAATGTCTTCGTTCTGATGGCTGTAGAGGTCGTAGGGCTCCGTATCCAGATCCTCCAGCACGATGCTGCCGTCGAGGACCCCCTGCTTCCATTCCTGGTGCGCGGGCTCCTCCGCCTGGAACTCGGGCATGATCTCCTTCGCGAACATCTCCAGACTGTCGCAGATGTCCTTATGGCTGGTCTTGCCCGCCTGATTGAGCAGGATGACCTGATCGACGTGTGATTTTTGGAACTGCCAGAGCTTCTCGCGGATCGTCTCGGGAGAGCCCACCAGCGCGTTCTCGACCGCCTTCTTTGCGGTGTCGCTCTCGCGCCAGAGTTGGTATTCGGCCCAGAGATCGCTTTGCCCCGGCGCGTCGATGCCTTTGCGGCCGTAGCGCGACAGCGCGAAGATGAAGAAGGTCCATCCGGCCGCCTTCTCGCGCGCTTCCTCGTCCGTCTCGGCGCACATGAAGCCCGACACCATGGCGATGTTCGGGTTCGCCGGATATTCCGCCAGCCGGAACGGGTGATGCAGCAGGTTGTTGTAGTATCGGTGCACCCAGGCTTTCGCGGCCTCCGGGGAGATGAAGGTGAATCCGAGCGCCCCCATGCCCCATTGTCCGGCCTGACCGATGGTCTGGATGTTCGAGCAGGCGACCCAGAGCGGCGGGTGCGGCTTCTGATACGGCTTCGGGATCACATTGCGGGCCGGGAAATCGAAGAACTCGCCGTGATACTCCCAATTCGTGGACGTGAACATCGGGATGATCGCTTCCACCGCCTCGAGCCAGCGCTCCCGCTTCGAGCGGACCTGCGTGCCGAACGGGTGCAGTTCCGCCGGCCCACCGCCCTCGCCGAGGCCAAGCTCGACCCGACCGCCGGAGAGCAGATCGAGCGTCGCCACCCGCTCCGCCACCCGGTGCGGCTGATTGGTGGTGATCTGGATGATGCCGTGGCCAAGCCGGATGTTCTTGGTCCGTTGGCTGGCGGCGCCCAGGAAAACCTCGGGCGCGGAGGAATGGGAATATTCCTCCAGGAAATGATGTTCGACTTCCCACGCGTAGTCGTAGCCCAGCTTGTCCGCGAGCTCGATCTGCGCCAGCGAATCCTGCATCAGCTGGTACTCGCTGTGCGCCTCCCAGGGCTTGGGCAGCTGGTGCTCGTAGAAAATTCCGAATTTCATGGCCTCGATCCCCTAAGGCAAAATTTGTTCGCAGAAGAAATCTAGCCGATTTCGGGCAAAAATCGAATGCGGCAAATCAACCCCCAAGATGTTCGCGTACCAGCGGCAGGTTCTCCGCCCCCCAATAGAGCTGTCCGTCGACGATGAAACTCGGCACCCCGAAAACGCCGCGCTCGTGGGCGTCGTCCATGATGTGTTCCAGCTCGGCCACGCCCTGGCCGTCGAGGAAGGCCTCGAACCCGGTGATGTCCGCCCCGGTCTCCGCCAGGACGTTGGCGATCACCTGCGGATCCTCGATATCGAGTTCGCGCTTCCAGAAGCGCTCGAAGACCGCGTTGTGATAGTCCATGAAGACCCGCTTGCGCTGGGCGTAGAGCATGCCGACATGGGCCACCGTCGAGTTGAAGATACGGCGCGGCCCCCGGATCACGAGCCCCATGCGCTCGGCCCGGCGGCGGCAGTCCATATAACTGTACTTCACCCGCCGCCACTGATGGGCGTTGCGGGACTCGCTCACCACATTGCCGTCGGCGTCCACTTCGGCGCTGCCGAGATAGGAGGGAATATCCAGCGAATAGGGGCGCCAGTCGATCTCCGCCCGGAAATCGTCGAACAACCCATAGGTCGCGTTCTTCGCCAGATAGGCGTACGGGCTCTTGTAGTCGGTATAGGCGATGACGGTTTTGGTCATCGCCTAGGCCGCCAGCCGGGCGCGGACGGAGGGGAGATGCTCATTGCCCCAGAACAGCTCGCCGTCGAGGACGAAACTCGGCACGCCGAAAATGCCGATTTCGTTCGCCTGCTCGATGACGGCATCGTGCTCGGTCTGCCCGTCGCCCGCGCAATACGCCCGGAAGCCGTCCGCATCGCCGCCTGTCTCCGCGACCGCCGCCGCCACCGCGTCGACGTCGTCGATATCCAGCTCGCGTTTCCAGAAACGGTCGAAGACGAGATCGTGATAGGCCCGGAAGAAGCCCTGCCGCTGCGCGTAGAGGGTCCCGATATGCGCGGTCCGCGACTGGAAGACCCGCACCGGGCCCTTGATCATTAGGTCCTGGCCGGTGTCCCGGGCGAGCCGCCGCGCGTCCATGTAGAGATAGCGGGTGCGCCGCCACTGGTGCTCGTTCCGGTTGCCGCCGACGACCTTGCCGGACTCGTCGACTTCGACGGTGCCGAGAAAATCCGGGATGTGCAGCGAGTAGGGCCGCCAGTCGACCGCGATGCCGAAATCCTGTTCCAGCCGGTAGACCGGCGCCTTCGCCACAAAGGCGTAGGGGCTCTTATAGTCGAAATAAACGATGAGGGACGATGGCATTGTCTTTCTCCAATGTTCCGTCATGCCCGCGAAGGCGGGAATCCAGACCTAAATGGCGGGAAACTGGATTCCTGCTGCGCGGGCATGACAAACTGGCAGCACTCATTATCCAAGTACAGTCGCGATCCAAACGCCCCCCTCATTGCGGCAACATCCCGCCGAGGCGCGCCCGCAGCCGGACGAGGGCCAGGACGGTGTCGATCGTCGGCGTCGGCACGCCGGCCAGCGCGCCCATTTCCCGCGCCGCACCGATGATCGGGTTGATCTCCATCATGCGGCCGCGCTCCAGGTCCTGCAGCATCGACGATTTGTGCGTCATGGCGTGGCGGCGGGCGTTCTCGATGCGGTAGTCCACGTCCTCCTGCGGCGGCGCGCCGAGCGCCTCGGCAACCGCGGTGACTTCCGCCATCATCCGGCGCAGCAGAGCTTCCATATCCGGATCGTCGACCATCTCGCCGATGGTGGCGAGGGTCAGCGCGCTGGTCGGGTTGAAGGCGGTATTGCCCATGATCTTCACCCAGAGGTCGCGCCGCAAATCCGACCGCACGCGGGTGACGATGCCGGCCTCGCCGATCACGTCCGCCAGACGACGGCAGCGCGCGGAGTCCGTGCCATCCGGCTCGCCAATGAAATAGCGCCCGCCCGCACCGGACTTGACGACGCCGGGCGCCACCACTTCCGCGCCGACATAGGTGATGCAACCGATCGCGCGCTCGGGGCCGATACCGTCCCACTGCTTGCCCTGGGGATCGACCGACGTCACCCGCGTGCCCTCGTAGGGGCCGGCGAGCTTGTGGAAATACCACCACGGCACACCGTTCATCGCCGTCGCAACCGTCGTTTCGGGCCCAAGCAGGGGCTGCATGGCGTCCACCACGCCCGGCGCCTGGTGCGATTTCAGGGACACGATGACGTAGTCCTGCACCCCCAGGGTCGAGGGGTCGTCGGTGGCCGCCGGATGGGTGGTGAACGGCGCCTCCCCGGCGCGCTGCAGGGTCAGGCCGTCGCGCCGGATCGCCGCCAGATGCGCGCCCCGGGCGATCAGGCTGACATCGACGCCCGCCCGGCTCAACAGCGCGCCCAGATGTCCGCCGATGGCGCCGGCGCCGTATATGGTGATTTTCATGGCGTTCCTTCTTCGGCCCCGCAGGCCCATGTTGAGAGAATTGGCACCCGGCGGCCGAGAGGAAAGTCCCGCGCGCCGCGACAGAGACACTCTGTAAACGCTATTGAAAAATCGCGGATCGACCCCATGCGCCGTAGAAACACGGTAATAGTATACCGTGTTTCCGACACCGCGCGCCCTTCCGCCGCGGCGGTCGGCAGCCCCACCCGGCGCGCGTCGCACCGCGCGGGCCATTGGTTTCGAAACGAGGTCATCGGAAAAGCATAACACAGTTTAGCCAAAATGTCGATATTTCGTGGCGGTAAGGCACCGCCCTTTGACAGGCTCACCTTTCGACAGGCACAGGAGGGCGCCTGGGGAGAATGCATTCCTTCGACCATCGCGCCGGCGAAACCCCGGACCGTCCCCCCCCTTGTGGGGAAGATTAGGGTGGGGGCTCCTTGCAAGACCTGCGGGAAACCCGGGACAAGTACCTTAATGCAGTTTCGCATTAGACCCTGCTGTAAGTGATCCGTACTCCTCCAATTTCCCTTTCTTCACAGATTTATGCGCATAATATATGCCTATATTATGAGGAGAAGTATTCATGCCGAGCCAACCGGGCTTGAAGAAGCCCACCAACCTGTCACTGGACAGGCGGCTGTTGAGCGAAGCCAAGGCGCTCAAGGTCAATCTGTCGCAAGCCGCCGAGCGGGGCCTGCGCCTTGAAGTGGCGGAAGCAAAGGCGGAGAAGTGGAAGGCGGAGAACGGCGCTGCCCTCGACAGCTCCAACGCCTGGGTGGAAGCGCACGGCCTGCCGCTCGACCGCTTTCGGCGGTTCTGATGGCGCAATACGATTTATCCCGGAACCCGGAGGGGGCGGGTTATCTGTTGGACGTGCAGTCCAACCTGTTGGATGGCCTCAACACACGGATCGTGGTGCCGCTGCTCC
The DNA here is from genome assembly GCA_038131165.1 of Rickettsiales bacterium. Taxonomy (GTDB): domain Bacteria; phylum Pseudomonadota; class Alphaproteobacteria; order UBA8366; family UBA8366; genus UBA6544. The sequence goes on from JAYPOZ010000001.1 coordinate 43,951, forward strand.
CGGCGAGCGATGCCCCGGTTCCCGCCGAACGGCTCAACCCGTCGGTCGAAATCGACGGCACGGCGTTCGTCATGACCACCCAGTTCCTCGCCGCCGTCCCCGCAGCGGTTCTGACCGCGCCGGTCGCCAATCTGTCCGAGCGATCTACGGAAATCACCAACGCGCTGGATATGGTCTTTCACGGATTTTAGACGAATCCGGTATCCTGCGGGCCGTCACCCCCTTCCTGTCCTTCCCCCATCGAAGGGGGAAGGAACGACGACATTCGGATCGGGGTCATTCCCTCCCCCCTTGTGGGGGAGGGTTGGGGTGGGAGGTCTCCCCCCTGGACGGCACGTCGCCTTGGACGGTGGCGCGGTGCCTGTGCCGCGCGTATTGCTTGTCGTAGCCGCTCGCCCTTCGACAGGCTCGGGACGACGCCTGGGGAGAATGCATTCCTTCGACCGTCGCGCCGGGCAAACCCGGGGCCGGCGGGATCAGCGGGTCATGCCCCATTTCTGGATGGTCTTGATCTCGACGCTGCGGAAGATCACGTTCTCCACCAGCAAGCCGATGACGATCACCATGAAGAGGGCAGCGAAAACGAATTCGGTCTCCAGATTGTCGCCCTTCTCGAAGATCATCCAGCCGAGCCCGCCGTTGCCCGCCGCCGCGCCGAACACCAGTTCGGCGCCGATCAGGGTGCGCCAGGCGAAGGCCCAGCCGATCTTGAGCCCGGTCAGGATCGAGGAGAACGCCGCCGGCACCAAAATCTTGAGGATATAGGGGATGCCTCTCAGCCCGTAATTGCGGCCGACCATGCGCAGGGTCTCGCTGACGCTCATGAAACCGACATGGGTGCTGAGCGAGACCGCCCACAGTACCGAGTGGATGGTGACGAAGATCAGCGCCGGAATTCCGAGGCCGAACCACAGCATCGCCAGCGGCAGCAGCGAGATCGCCGGCAGCGGCTGAAACATGGCCGTCATGGTGCTGAGAAAATCGCTGCCGATGCGGGTCGAGACCGCGAGGATCAGGAACAGCGCCGCAAACGCGAGACCGGCCGCGTATCCCATCAGCAGGACATAGACGGTGATCCAGATTTTCTCGAACATCTCTCCCGAGAGAATGGTCTCGAAAAGCGTCTCCAGGCTGAAGAGGAAGGACGGGAAGAGCAGCGGCTCGACCTCGCTGTACCAGGTGTAGAACTGCCACAGGAACACCAATCCCAGCAGGATGGAGAACTTGCGCACGGCGTTGATGTTCGAGAATTTCTCCCAAGCGGAGAGTCTGCGCTCCACGTCCACGTTCGAGGCGTCGCCGAGCGTGGCGACCTCGAATTCGGGCCGGATATAAATATCGACTGTCTTGTCGCTCATAGCGTCGCCGTTTCCATCAAGCGTTCTGCATGCCCCATTTGCGGATCGTCCGGTCCTCGATATTCCGGAAAATACCGTTCTCGATCAGAATGCCCACGATGATCACCGTGAACAGGCCGGCGAACACGTAAGGCGTCTGATTTTCCATCTGATTGGCGAAGATGATCCAACCGAGCCCGCCGGCATTGGAGCCTTCCGCGCCGATATTGCCGGACGTGTCCTGGACCTGGCCGCCGAAGACGAGCTCGGCCGCGATCAGGGTCCGCCAGGCAAACGCCCAGCCGATCCGCAGCCCGGTCAGGATCGCCGGGAAGGCCGCCGGGATCAAAATCTTGTGGATATACGGCAGGCCGCTGAGACCGTAATTGCGCCCGACCATGCGCAGCGTCTCGCTCACCGCCTGAAACCCCGCATGGGTGTTAAGCGCCACCGGCCAGATGATCGAATGCAGCAGAGTGAAAATAATCGCATTCTCGCCGAGGCCGAACCAGATCATCGCCAGCGGCAACAACGCGATCGCCGGCAGCGGGTTGAGCATCGCGGTCAGGGTCGTCAGCAGATCGCCGCCGAAGCGCGACCACACGCCGAGCACGACCAGCACGGCCGCGATGCCGATGCCGATGCAATAGCCGACAAAAAGAAGGCTGATCGAGTTCCAGACGTTCTGCAGCAGCCCTTCGTCAACCAGGGCGGAGACGAGCGCGCTGGCCGTGGCGCTGAAGGTCGGGAACATCAGCTCGTTGACGCCGCCGAGCCGGGTGTACAGCTCCCACGAGACAACGAGCAGGATCAGGACAGAGAACTTGCGCACCGGGTCCATGTTGGAGACCCGCTCCCACACCGAGAGGCGGCGCTCGATATCGCCGACGACAGCGGTCTCGACCGCCGGGTTTTCGAATTCCGGACGGACGTAAAGGGCGACGGAGCGGTCGTCAGCCATGTCCGATCGCCTCGTCCTCGAGAACCCGGTCGGCGAAGATCATGTTGTGAATCTTGGTCTGCAGCTCGGCGAAATCCTCCTGCCCGATGGTCGCGAGCGACTGATCGTGCGCGTTCAGCTCCGCCTTCACCTGTCCCGGATGCGGAGACATGATGAGCACGCGGCTGCCGACGATCACGGCCTCCTCGATCGAGTGGGTGACGAACAGGACGGTGAAGCGGGTCTCGTCCCACAGCTCCAGCAGTTCCTCCTGCATCTGGCGGCGGGTCAACGCATCGAGTGCGGCGAAGGGCTCGTCCATCAACAGGATATCGGGTTCCATCGCCATGCCCCGCGCGATGGCGACGCGCTGCTTCATGCCGCCCGAGAGCATGTGCGGGTAGGTATTCTCGAAGCGGTCGAGCTTCACTTTCTGGATGTATTCCATGGCGATATCGTTCGCCTCGGCGGCGGAATTCGTCTTGCCGCCGTTGATCAGCGCGAAGGTGATGTTCTCCTTCACCGTCTTCCACGGCAGCAGTTGGTCGAATTCCTGGAACACCATCACCCGGTCGGGTCCCGGGTCCCGGATCACGTTGCCCTTGAGCCGCATCTCGCCCTCGACGGGATGCAGGTATCCGGCAACGGATTTCAGCAGGGTCGACTTGCCGCAACCGGACGGGCCGAGAATCACGAAACGGTCCGCCGGAAAGACCTGGAAGCTGACCCGGTATGTCGCCGTGATCAAATGTTCCTTGGTCTTGTACTGTATGGTCACGCCGTCGACATCGAGGATCGGGTCGACCGGCGGCGCAGCGGCGGGCTGAACGCCCCCCGCCCCGCTCGTCGAAAGATCGGAAGCCATTTTAGCGCTTAGCTTCCGTCGTATTTGTGGTTGTTCGGCATGTAGTATTCTTTCCAGTCTTTCGGCTGCGGAATATCGCCGATACCGGCAAGGAAGTTGCCGTATTTCATCGTGTGCTTCGGAATTTCCGAGAACTCGATCTCGTTCTTGTCCTTGAGCAGCGCGACGACGTCCTTCGGATCCATCTTCGACTTGGTGTACTTGATGAACGTCTCCGCCGCGGCTTCCGGATTGGCCTTGATCCAAGCGAAGGCCTCGACATAGGCGCCGACGACGGCGTCGTAAGTCTTCGGATTTTCCGTCGCGAACTTCTCCGCCACGCTCATCGACAGGACCGAGTGTTGGCCGCCCATGATGTCGTAGGAGGAGATGACGGTACGGATCTTGCCGCTCTGCAGTTCCTGATAGGAATAGGGCAGCGTGGCGAAATGGCTCTTCACCGTCTGGCCGCCGGACAGCAGCGCCGCCAAGGCGATCGGATGCTTCATCGAGACGACGAGGTGATCGAGTTTGTTCGGGTCGTTCCATTTATTCGCCGTGAACATCTGCAACGTCACCGCCTGGATCGACACCTTCGCCGCCGGCGTGGCGATCTTATGATCCTGGACCGTCAAATAGTCCTCGACCGTCTTCACGTTCGGATCGTTGGTGTTCAGCTTCAGCGGCATATCGGCCATCGTGATGGCGCCCTTGAAGCGGCCATTCGACTTGCCCCAGAGCTTCAGCATCGGACCGACGCCGTGCGCGCCAAAGTCGATCGTGCCGGCAAGCAGCGCCTTGTTGATGTTGGCGCCGCCGCTGATCTTGAAGAGCTTGATGTTCGGCGCCTTCATGCCCATCGCCTTGGCGTGCTTCTGAATGAGCCCCTGCTCCATCACGACGTGAAGCGGCACGTATAGCAGGCCGAATTGCTGCGCCATTTTTACGGTATCGGTCTCGGCACTTGCGGTGCCGACCGAGCCGAGCGCCATGAGTGCCCCGGCAGCCGCGCCGGCAATCAATTTCTTATCAAAGGAACGAGTCATTAAATCCTCCCTGTTTGCAGGTATGGTAGAATGCGGCAAGCGCACCCCCCGGCTCATGGGCGGTTTCGATAGCGAAGACATAACCTGACAGTCGTCGCCAAAGACTACGAATACCGCACCGCCTCTTCTCGTGGTAACTCTGTAGCATTTCAGCCGCCCCCAGACAACGCTGCAGAGCTCCCCTAACCACCGGCGTCGGACTCGAAGTCGCCGTCGATTCCGTCCTGCATGTTCAGGTATTCGGCGCGAAAGGTGGCGAGGATTTCCTCATACGGGACGTCCGCATAAGGCCCGCGGTCGCGGATGTACTCCATGTGCTTGTTGCCGGCCTTGTCGAACGCATGGAACAGGGAGTCCGTCTCGCCGTCGAAATCGAGGGGCTTGAGCCCGAACTTGTCGCACAGCGACTTGTTGAAGGACGGCGTGCACTTCACCCAGCGCCCCTCCAGATGCAGCTCGCAATAGGAATGCCAGAAGAAGACGTCCGTCCCCATCGCCTCGGTCAGTCTCGGCGTCGCCATGTGGTTGCGCACGTCGGCATAGCCGGGCCGCGCCGGGATGCCTTCCGCCCGCGCCGAGGCCGCCAGCAGCGCCGCCTTCGAGACGCACCAGCCGCGCCCCATCTCCAGCGCCCCCTTGCCCGAATAGGTGTGGATATCGCCGAGCGGCAGATAGGCGTCGTAGCGGATGCCGTCGCGCACCGCATGGAACAGCCTGAGAGCTTTTTGCTTCGGGTCGGTCTCGCCGCCGACGGCGGCGCGCGCAAAGGCAATGACCGCGGGGTCGCCGCTTTCGATCAGCCGACCGGGTTCGAGGTAGGTCTCGTCCATGATCTAATGACATGCCTCCCGACAGCCGCCGCGCAAGTCCGCCTAGCGTTTTTCCGGCGGGATATCCCGCACCTCGGCGACGAAGGCGGCGACGGCGTCCCGGTCGTGTTTCAGGTGGACGCGTTTCTCCGACGCCGGCTGATGCGCCAGGCCGACGCCCTTGCGCCGCGCCGTCGCCGGGCGCACCGGCCGCCACTCGAAACCGCAGCCGCAATTGGGGCAGACGTTGTGCAGATGGGTCTCGACGCATGCCGCGCAGAAGATGCACTCGTAGGTGCAGATCATCGCCTCCGTCGCGGCCGGCGGCAGGTCCTTGTCGCAGTATTCGCAATTCGGGCGGAGGTCGAGCATTCGGGCGTTTCCTGTCGGTTCGAGGGGGCGGGCGGTTCGAGAGGGCGGGCGATCCTAATCCGGTATCCGGCCCAGCAAAAGAACCGCATCGGCGTTCTCCGGCGGGACCATTCCGCTCTGCGTTGCTGCCGGGCGCGCGCGGTCCAGATTCCTCCCTAAGCTTGGAATAATGGAAGGATCGGGGCCTATGGCGATGGAATTCGGATTTTTCATGCGGGGGCAGTATCCCGCCGAGACGGACATGGAAGCCGCCTTCGCGGATGCCTGCGAGCAGGCCCGGGTCGCGGACTCGCTCGGATATACCTACATCCTGAAGGGCCAGCACTATTCGACGTCGCCGATGCAGGCGCTGCAGCTGGTGCCTTTTCTCTCGCGCATCATGGTCGAGGCGCCGAACGCGAAATTGGTGACCGGCATCGTGCTGCTGCCGCTGCACAAGCCGCTCGACATCGCGGAGCAGCTGGCGTCGGTCGATGTCATGTCGGGCGGGCGGCTCGTCTTCGGGTCGGGCATCGGCTATCGCGACGTGGAGTTCAAGGCCTTCGGCACGGAGGCGAAGGACCGCGGCAAGCGCTTCGAGGAATGCCTGGAGGCGATCCAGCGCCTCTGGAGCGAGGATTTCGTCACCATGAAGGGCTCCCACTTCGAGCTGGACGAGGCCTCCTGCTCCGTGAAGCCCGTGCAGAAGCCGATGCCGCCGTTCTGGATCGGCGCCAATGTGGACGCCGCCGTGCGCCGCGCCGCCCGGATGGCCGATGCCTGGTTCATCAACCCCCACCAACGCATGGATACGATCGCGCGCCAGCTCGGCGTCTACCGCCAGGCGCTCGAGGCGGAAGGCAAGCCGGAGCCGGCCGTGCTGCCGCTGATGCGGGAATGCTTCGTCGCCGAGACCACGGAAAAGGCGGTGGCCCTCGCGCGCCCCTATCTCGAGGCGAAATACAAAGCCTATCACGAGTGGGGTCAGGACAAATCGATGCCCAAGGGGGACGACGATCTCTCGCTGCCGTTCGAGGAGCTGGCGGACGGCCGGTTCCTCTTGGGCTCGCCCGATAACGTCGCCGAACAGATCATCGACTACAACCGGCGCCTCGGCGTCAATCTCATCATTCTGGGAATCCAGTGGGTCGGCATGCCCCACCAGCAAGTCCTCGATTCGCTGCGCCTGTTCGCCGCCGAGGTGATGCCGAAAGTGCGCGCGGCGACCTGACCCGGAGGCGACGCCAGATGAAGCTTTATGGCCGCTACAATTCGCCCTATGTGCGCCGGGTCGCCGTGACCATGCGGCTCTACGGGATGGATTACGACCATGAGAGCGTCATTCCCTTCGACGCGGCCAAGGCGTCGCTCCGGCGCCTCAACCCGATCGCCCGGGTGCCCGCATTGGTCCTCGACGACGGCGAGGTTCTGATCGACAGCGCCGCCATCATCGATCATTTGGACGAACGGGCGGGACCGGGGCGCCGATTGACCCCGCCGGACGGCCCGCTCCGGCGTAAAGTGCTCAAATTCGTCGCGCTGGAGCTCGGCATCATGGACAAATTCGTCGCCGTTCTCTACGAGCGCCAGTTTCGGCCGAAGGAGAAATGGCACCGCCCCTGGATCGATGCCTGCGAGACTCAGATTCGGGATGGATTTAATCATATCGATAACGGAATTAATGGCGGCTGGCTCGTTGGCGGCCAACTGTCTCAGGCCGACGTGTCGCTGGCCGTATTCTGGGATTTCGCAACCCGCCTGCGGCCGAAATTCTTTGCGGGCTTTAATTGTAACGAAATCGATATATTAACTGAAAATCTGCGCGGAACCCCTGCTTTTAAGGAAACGCTGCCGGTCGAGGGCGCGCTTGCGGCGACCCTGCCCGACGTACCAGAAATGGAGGCTGCCGAATGACCGCCGACCCCGCCCTCGACGCTCTCGTACTGGTCGATTTCGACGATCGCGGCGGAGAGGGCCGCATCGCCCGCGTGACCTTCAACAACCCCGCGAAGCGCAATGCGCTCGGGGTCGAAGGCAAACAACGTTTCATTGACGTTATGACCGAGTTGCGCCATGACGAGAGCCTCCGCGCGCTGGTCATCACCGGGGTCGGCGACAAATCCTTCGTCGGCGGCAGCAACCTTGCCGACATGGCGCATTACACGCCCGCGCAAGGTCACGCGGCATCGAGCAAGACCCATTATGCCTGCGACGCCGTGCGTACCTTCCCGGTTTCCGTGATCGCCCGGATTAACGGATATTGTTTTGGTTCCGGAATGGAAATCGCGGCCGCCGCCGACCTGCGCGTCGCCGCGGATCACGCCAAATTCGGCATGCCGGAGACCCGCTTCGGCATCCCGTCCGGCATGGAAGCGGCGCTGCTGCCGCGCCTGATCGGCTGGGGCAAGGCGGTGGAGCTGGTACTGACCGGCGACCACATCGACGCGCAGGAAGCGCAGCGGATCGGCTTTCTGCAGAAATTGGTGCCTTACGACGGTCTCGACGCCGCGGTCGAAGGCTGGATCGCGTCTCTGCTGGCGTGCGGACCCAATGCGGTCCGGGTTCAGAAGCGCTTGATCAACGATTGGGAGCGCATGGCGATCACCGACGCCGCCAAGGTCGGGATAGAGGCCATCGCCGGCTGTTACGCGACGGACGAGCCGAACCGCCTGATGACGGCTTTCCTTGAGGACAGAAAGAGACAGTCTTCGTAGGGACGAATTTCCGCAACCGCTTTCGACAGGGATCGACGCAATGGACGCACGGCACGTGGTATTCAAGGAGAGCGGCCTCGCCGATTTGGACGGTCTGCTGCGCACCTATGTCGAGACGGGCAAATACGCCGGCATGTCCGGGCTTGTCTGGCAGGGCGGGCGCGAAGTGTATTTCGGCGCCCACGGCATGCAGGAGATCGCCACACGGCGGCCGATAGCCCGCGACACGGTTTTCCGCATCTACTCGATGACCAAACCCGTCGCCAGCGTCGCGCTGATGATGCTGTGGGAAGAAGACGCCTTCGACCTCGACGATCCGGTCGCCAAATATCTGCCGGAATTCGACGAGATGCGGGTGTGCACCGATGCATCCGGCGGGACCAAACGGGCCGAGAATGCAATGACGGTCCGGCATCTCCTGACGCACAGTTCCGGCCTGATCAATCCCCGCATGGAGCAGTCGGCGCTCGCCGACCTCTATGCCGAAAACGACCTCGCGGGCAGCAACAGCAAAGGGACGACCGCCGAGATCATGGCCCGCCTCGCCGCCCTGCCGCTGGCCTTCGAGCCCGGCACCCAGTGGCGTTACAGCATGGCAACCGACGTGGTGGGATATCTGGTCCAGGTGCTTTCCGGAGAGAGCCTAGATGCGTTCACGCGGGACCGCATCCTGCTGCCGCTCGGCATGACCGAGACCGGGTTCCACGTGCCGCCGGCGCTGGCGCCGCGCTTTGCCGGCAATTACGGGCCCGACGGCAGCGGCGGGCTCACCTGCATCGACGATCCGGCGACGAGCAAGTATCTGAAAGCGCCGGAGCATTTCTCCGGTGGGGGCGGCATGATCTCGACCGCCGACGATTATCTCCGCTTCGCCCGCATGGTCCTCGGCGGGGGCGAGCTCGACGGCGTGCGGATCCTCAAGCGCGAGACCGCCGAGCTGATGCGCCGCAACCATCTCCCCGGCGACATCGACCAGATGGGCGGCGGCGATTTCAACCGGGAACGCTGGAACGGTATCGGCTTCGGGCTCGGCTACTCCGTCATTCTCGACGCCGGAACGGTCGGCTACGGCCATAACGGGCTGCACGGTTGGACCGGCGCCGCGAGCACGCTGTTCTTCGTCGACCCGGCGATCGACCTGGTCGCCATGCAGTTCGCGCAGTTCATGCCGTCCTATACCTACCCGCTGCGCGCCGAGTTCCGCCGCGCGGTCTACGCGGCGATCGGCTGAAAGTGTCGCGACGCGCCCTCACCCTCCCACCGCTTCGCGGCGGGCCCCTCCCTCTCCCGCGAACGGGAGAGGGAAGGAGGGCGCGGCCTTCGCTCTCTCTACCGCCGGCGGGAGAGGGCCGGAGGAAATTCAGGACGAGAAGATATAGGAGAAATCTTCATGGATGAGTACGGACTGAAGGGAAAGACCGCCGTGGTCTCGGGCGGCGGCGCGTTCGACGACGGGATCGGCAACGGCCGCGCCGCGGCGATCCTGCTGGCGCGGGCCGGGGCCAATGTCGTCGTCGTCGACCGGAAGCTGGAAGCCGCCGAGCGGACCGTCGCCATGATCAAGGACGAAGGCAACGAGGCGAGCGCACTCGCCTGCAACGTCATCGACGCGGCCGACTGCAAGGCGATGGCGGAGGCCGTGGTGGAGAAGTACGGCCGCTTCGACGTGCTCGACAACAATGTCGGCATCGGCAGCCGCGGCAGCGTCGTGGACGAACCGCTGGAGACCTACCGAAATGTCATGCAGGTCAATGTGGAGAGCATGTTCCTGGTCTCGAAATACGCGATCCCGGCGATGATCAAATCGGCGGGCGGCGGTGCCATCGTCAACATCTCCTCGATCTCGGCGTTGCGGCCGCGCGGCCTCACCACTTACACCGTCTCGAAAGGTGCCGTGATCGCCTTGAGCAAGGCCATGGCCATCGACCATGGACCGGACGGCATCCGCGTCAATTGCATCGCGCCGGGCCCCGTCTATACGCCGATGGTATACGGCCGGGGCATGAGCGATGCCGCCCGCGCAGCGCGGAAGAAGGCATCCATTCTTGGCATCGAAGGCGAAGGCTGGGATATCGGCCAAGGCGTGCGCTTCCTGCTCTCGGAGCAAGCGCGCTTCATCACCGGACAGACGCTCGTCATCGACGGCGGCGCCACTCTCAGGGGTCCCGAGCGGGATTCCGCAGGCTAACAAAAGGAAACGAAAGACATGAGCGAAGAAAACCTGGACGATCTCGTCCACTACCGAGTCGAAGACGAGATTGCGATCATCAGCCTCAACCGTCCGCGCAAGCTGAACGCGTTCAGCGACGAATTGGTCTTCGCGCTCGGCGAGGCGCTGAACCGCTTCGACACCGACGACGGGGCCAATGTCGCGATCATTCACGGCAACGGCCGGGCCTTCTCCTCTGGCGCCGACGTGCATCAGCGCCAATTACGCTCGCGCGAGGAATTCCTCAAGCTCGGCGGCCCGCAGGCGCGCGGCTCCAACTCGGGCGATCTGTTCATCAGAGCGGTCAACTGGAAGCCGGTCATCACCGCGCCGCACGGCTACGTTCTGGGGCTCGCCTTCGGCATCATCCTGGAGAGCGACCTCATCGTTGCCGAGGAAGGCACCCAGATTCAGCTGACCGAAACCTCGCGCGGCCTCGGCGGCTCGAAATACTGGAGCCTCATGCAATACCGGGGGGCGACCACCTTCGCCACCGAGATCGCCCTCACCGGGCGTTTCTTCAGCGCCGAGGAGGGCCATGCCGCGGGCATCATCGACCGCATCGCGCCGAAGGGGAAATACCTGGAGGTCGCCAAGGAGCTGGCGCAACAAGTCAACGCCAATCCCCCGCTCTCCGTCCGCGCCACAGTGCGCACCCGCCGTCTCAAGATGGAGCAGGTCGGCCGTGAGGCGCAGGCGCAGCTCAACGCGCTGAAGCTGTTCCTCACGGAAGATTTCCACGAGGCGGCAAAATCCTTCGCGGAGAAGCGCAAGCCGAATAAGTTCAAGGGCAAATAGAGGGATCCGGAAGAAGGAGCGACAGCATGAGCGAAAATTACAGCGTCCAAGATTATGTCGACGACCTGCGCGCCACGGTCGCCGCGGCCGAGAACGAGTCGGAAATCCTGAGCAAGGTCCGTCCCCTGGCACAGAAACTGGTCAATAACCGGGACGCCTGGATCAAGCCCGAGCACTATCAGGTCAACGACGAGCGCGGCTCCAGCCTCTATATCCTGCACGAGGAAGAGGATCACACCCTGATGGTCTTCGCGGCCTGTTTCCGTCCGGGCCGGGTCACGCCCGTCCACGATCACGGCACCTGGGCCGTGGTCGCCGGGGTCGACGGCGAAGAAAAAAACACGATCTACAAGCGGATCGACGACGGTTCGAAACCCGGCTACGGCGAAATCCAGCTGCGGGGCGACAAGGTCGTGCGCCAGGGCGATGCCATCGGCATGCCGAGCGGGACCTTCCATACCGTCTCGAACGAAAGCGACGCGGTGTCGGTCTCGCTTCACACCTACGGCATGAACACCAACCACACGGTGCGCTGCCAGATCGATCCGGAGACCGGCAAGGTCGAGGAGTTCAAGATTCCGCTCCGCGCGGGCTGATCTCTCACTCACAAGGGGAGAGTGGGCGACGGCGCCGTTTATACCGGTCCCTCACCCTCCCATCGCTGCGCGACGGGCCCCTCCCTCTCCCGCTTGCGGGAGAGGGATTCACTATTCTTCTCTATTCCGCTTTTCCCGCTCACCTCTTGCGGGAGAGGGGCCATCTCCTCTTCTCCCTCTCCCGCTTGCGGGAGAGGGCCGGGGTGAGGGCTCGGACGGCGGCAGAGCGCTATTCCGCCGCCTGTTTGCGCTTTGCCAGATAGTCGCGGGCGAAGCCGAGGTATTCTTCCTCGCGGTCCCGCAACGCGGGCAGACCGACAAGATCGGTGAAGGCCTGGAAATCGACCATGTCCGGATGGGCCGCCTTGCTGGTGCCGTCGCGCTTGAGTGCACCGTAGGCCTTTTGCATCGCCTTGGTGATCGCGAAGAGTCCCGTGACCGGCCACACGGCGCCGGCGAAACCGATCTCCTGCAGCTCGTCCGCCGTCAGCAGCGGGGTATTGCCGAAATCCGCCATATTGGCGATATGCGGCGCGTCGATCTCGGCGCAGATCCGGCGCATGGAGGCAATGTCCGGCGGCGCTTCGACAAAGACGATATCGGCGCCGATTTCGGCGAACATCTGCGCCCGTTCGATCGCCGCGTCGATCCCGTGCACCGCAAGCGCATCCGTCCGTCCCATGATCGCAAAATCGGGATCGATGCGCGTATCCAATGCCGCCTTGAGCTTGTCCAAATAATCGCCGATCTCGACCACCGCCTTGCCGGGCATGTGACCGCAGCGCTTGGGGAACACCTGGTCTTCGATAAACATGGCCGACACGCCCGCCTTCTCGAAGGCGCGCACGGTCCGAGCCACATTGGTGACGTTGCCAAAACCGGTATCGCCGTCCACGAATACCGGTATCTCGACGGCGTCGCAGATGCGGCCGTAATGTGTCGCGAGTTCGCTCATCGTGAGCTGCGAGCTGTCGGGCTCCCCCAACAGCACGCCCGTCGTCGCGAACCCGCCGACGACCAAGGCGTCGAATCCGGCATTCGCGGCGATCCGTGCCGACAGCGCGTCGTGCGCGCCCGGCATCATGAGCAGCTCCGGCGCCGAAATCAGCTGTTTGAACCGCGTCGTCTTCCGCATCGGATCGACCTTCCCTGGTTTAGGCGCTGCCGCTTCCACCCAAGGCGAAGCGGGTGTTGTAGAGCCACGGCTTCTCCGCCGCCCGCGCCTTCTGGAAGGCGCTGATCTCCTCCTCGTAGACGAGCGTCGCGCCGATATCGTCGAGTCCGGACAGCAGGGCTTCCCGGCCCGGTGCATCGACGGTAAAGGCGTATTCGTTCCCCGTCGGCGAGACGATCTTGAGGGCCTCCAGGTCCACCGTCATCGGGTTGGCGCCATTCGCGGCCTCCACATCACGCATCAGGCTCTCCTGCGTGGCCTCGTCGACCTTCGCGGGCAGGACGCCGTTCTTGAAGCAATTGCCGTAGAAAATATCGCCAAAGCTGGGGGCGACGACGCAACGGATGCCGGCATAGAGCAACGCCCAGACCGCGTGCTCGCGCGACGAGCCGCAGCCGAAGTTTCGGCCGGCGACGATGATCCCGGTGTCCTTGTATTGCGGTTGGCCGAGCACGAAATCCGCGACCGGCGCGCCGCTCGGATCGAACCGCCATTCGTAGAACAGATAGTCGGCGAGCCCGCGCATATCGATGCCGACATTCTTCATCGCCACTGCCGGAATGATCGCATCCGTGTCGACGTTGTCGTTCCGCATCGGCGCCGCCGTCGCGGTCAGTTTGGTGAATTTTTCCATGGCTTCACATCTTCCTGACGTCGACGATCTTGCCGCTGACCGCCGCGGCCGCCGCCATCGCGGGGCTGGCGAGATGGGTCCGGGCACCCGGTCCCTGCCGGTTTTCGAAATTGCGGTTCGACGTCGAGACGCAGCGCGTCGATGGCGCCACCAGATCGTCGCCGAGGGCACAGCACAGCGAGCACGCCGATTCATGCCATTCGAACCCCGCATCGAGAAAGACACGGTCGAGCCCTTCCGCCTCCGCCGCCCGCTTGATGGAGGCCGACCCGGGGACGACCATGGCTTGCACGCCCGCCGCCACATGACGGCCCTTGGCGACCGCGGCCGCGGCCCGCAAATCCTCGATCCGGCTGTTGGTGCAGGACCCGATGAAGACCCGGTCGATGGCCAGGCCTTCCATCGGCGTGCCGGGGGTCAGGCCCATATAGCCGAGGGCGCGCTCCTTATAAGCGCGGCGCTCCGTATCGCCGATCTCGGCAGGGTCGGGCACCGCGCCGGTAACGGCAATGGCATCTTCCGGGCTGGTCCCCCAGGTGACGGTCGGCGCGATGTCGTTCCCGTCGATTTCGACCTCTTTGTCGAAGACCGCGTCCGCATCGGAATACAGCGTGCGCCAATGCGCGACCGCCGCCTCCCACTCGTCGCCCTGGGGCGCAAAAGGCCGCCCCGCGATATAGTCGATGGTCGCCTGATCGGGCGCCACCATCCCGGTCCGGGCCCCCAATTCGATCGACATATTGCACAAGGTCAGGCGCGCTTCGACGGGCAGAGCCTGCACCGCTTCGCCCGCGTATTCCACCGCGTGGCCGACGCCGCCCGCCGCGCCGACCGTGCCGATGATGTGCAGGATCAGGTCCTTCGCCGTGACGCCCGTCCCAAGCCGGCCGGAGACGGTCACCCGCATCCGCTTCGGCTTGACCAATTTCAGGGTCTGGGTCGCCATGATGTGCTCGACATCGCTGGTGCCGACGCCGATGGAGAGCGCCCCGATCCCGCCGACGGTGCAGGTATGACTATCCCCGCAGGCCAGTGTCACGCCCGGCAGGGCGATACCGAGTTCCGGCGAGATGACGTGGACGATCCCTTGCTGGGCGTCGGTCAGATCGAAATTCCGCACCCCCGCCTGCCCGGTCCCGGCGCGGTGGGCCTTGAGGAAGACGGCCCCCTGCGCCAGCGTGTTCTCGTCCCGTCCCGGCGTCGTCGCGACGACGTGATCTTCCGTCGCCGCGGTCAATTCCGGATTGCGGAGTTTCCGGCCCGCCGCCTGCAGGCTTGCGAAGGCCTGCGGTGCTGTCAGGTCGTGAAGGATATGCCGGTCGATATGCAACAACGTCTTGCCGTCCGGCAGAAGACGGATCGCATGATCGTCCCAAATCTTATCGAAGAGTGTTTTTCCCATGATAATCGAGCATATGGCGGAACGCCCGAGCGGCAAGCTCCGCCCGCACCCGATTTTTGCGACCGGGGGCCGCCGCCGGCGCGGGGGAATTTAGACAACCGGCAGTTCGGGCAAGGCTCTGCGGCTCAACAGCTCCGCCCCGCCCTCGCGGATGACGATATCCTCCTCGTGCACCATCATCTTGCCGGGCGCGTAGGTCATGCCCGGCTCGAGCGTGATCACCATCCCCGGCACCAATTCGGTCTCGTCCCACGACGTGTTGGAAGGCCATTCGGTGAGCTGGCTGCCGAGCCCGTGTCCCAAGCGGCCGACATCGTTGCCGAGGGCACCGCCCTTCGCCAGCACGCCGTTCATTGCCTGGAACAGATCGGCGCAGGTCGCCCCCGGCCGCGCCGCGGCGAGCCCCGCCTCCGTCGCCGCATAGACCACGTCATAGGCGCGGCGGCTGGCATCGTCGGCGTGGCCGATGGCGAAATTACGGTCGAAATCGCTAAAATAGCCGTCGAAGACCGACCCGGTATCGAGCATCAGCACGTCGCCCGCGGCGAGCGCCCGCGTCGTCGGCGGCGAAATGATATCGCCGTAGCCGCCGGGTCCGGCGCCGCCCACCAGATACGGCACGTCATCCGCCCCCGCCCGCAAGGCCTCGACCCGGAAGCGGCGGAACACCTCGACCTCGGTCATTCCCGCGGCCAGCCAGTCCGGCATGCCCTCGAAGACGCCGGAGACGATCCCGCAGATATGGGCGATCTTCGCGATCTCGGCCTCCGACTTCACAATACGCAATTGCCGCAGGATCGGCGTCGCATCTGCGATGCCCAAGCCAAGGGTGCGGGTCAGCCGCTCGAAATCCATCAACGGCATGCGCAGATGCGTCTCCGGCCCCATCGCCAGGCCGAAGGTCGTCCCCGACCCCGCCACTTCCCGCAGAGTGTCCGCCAGCAGCGTCACGCCGTCGTCTTCCGGATCGGGCGCCGACCAGGTCCGGATGTCCTCGATCCACGTCGCCGCCATGCAATCCGCGCCGATGGCGGGAATGATGGCGACCGGCCTGCCCTGTGCCGGAATGACCATGAACCAGGGCCGCGTCGGCGACTGCCAGAACGGCGTGAGAAAGCCCGAGAAGTAACGGAGTTCCGCCTCGGTGGTGAGCAGGATCGCCGACATCTCCGCTTCCGCCATCGCGGCCTGGGCCCTGACGCAGCGAACCGCAAACTCGGCGGCGGGAAAGCCCCGCCCGGGCGGCGACATGCGCCCTTCCGCATCCGTCATCAAAACCCCCTGTCCATTTCCGTCCCCGGCACCATAATACATTCACCATGACAGCCGTATCGAATACCGAAAGCATCCAGCAATCCGAAGGCTTGGGCGACCTCACCGTCGAGATTTGGCGGGGCGAGGCGGAAGGCGCCTTCGAGAGCTATACCGTGCCGCACCAGACGAGCCAAACGATCCTGGACGTCGTCACCTATGTTCAGCGAAAGCTCGATCCGTCCCTCTCCTACCGCTTTGCCTGCCGGGTCGGCATGTGCGGCTCCTGCGCGATGACGGTCAACGGATCGCCGCGCTGGACCTGCCGCACCCATGTCTCGGAAGTGCTGGAGGACGGCAACCGGGTGCGGATCGGACCGCTCCGCAACCTGCCGGTGATCAAGGACCTGGCCACCGACATGACAGAGTTCTTCGACAAATGGGCGAAGGCGGGCGGCCAGTTCCGCCCCTCGAACCCGAAGGCGCTGGAGTTCGCGGAAGTCTCCCCCAACAGCAAGGAACGCCGCGAGGCCGACGCCGGGGTGGAATGCATCGGCTGCGGCGTCTGTTATGCCGCCTGCGACGTGGTCGGCTGGAACAAGGATTATCTCGGCCCCGCCGCCCTCAACCGGGCCTGGACCCTGGTCAACGACGTGCGCGACGCGGAGCGGGACGCGCATATCGCCGCCGTCGCCGTCGACGCGGGCTGCCACGCCTGCCACACCCACGGCAATTGCGCCAACCACTGCCCGAAGGGTATCAACCCCACCGCATCCATCGCGGGCCTCAAGCGGGCGGCCTTCGGCGCCGCGTTGCGGGGCAAGCTGTGAGCGGTCGGGCGGCAGGCGGGCGGCGCGAGGTCTGGCTGTTCGTGCTGCAGCGCCTCTCGGCCATGGTGCTGGCCCCGCTGGTCATCGTCCATTTGGTGACCATGATCTACGCCATCCAGGACGGCCTGACGGCCGCGGAAATTCTCAGCCGCACCAGAGGCAGTTACGTTTGGGGGACCGTCTACGGCGCCTTCGTCGCCGCCGCCGCCGTGCACGCCGCCATCGGATTGCGGACGATTGTGGGCGAGATGACGCCGCTGCGCGGCGTCGGGCGGGACCTGCTGGCGCTCTGTTTTTGCGGCGCGATTCTGGCGCTCGGCTTCCGCGCCGTCGGAGCAGTGATATGAGCGCTCCGGTGACCACGCGAAACCATCCCTCGTACTGGGCCTTTATCGTGCACCGGGCGTCCGGCCTGGCGCTCGCCTGCTTCCTGCCGGTGCATCTCTACGTGATCGGACTCGCCATCGAAGGCGAAGCGCGGCTCGACGGATTCCTGAGCTGGGCCGAGACTCTGCCGGTCAAACTGGCGGAGACCGGGCTGGTGGTGCTCCTGGCCGCGCATATGGCGGGCGGGTTGCGGCTGCTGGCGGTCGAGTTCCTGCCGTGGCGCGACAGCCAGAAGACCTTCATCGCCATTGCCGGCGGCATTGCCGTCGCCTTCGGCCTGTTGTTTCTCCTGAGAGCAATCTGAGCGGGGCTGGGACATGGTCGATATCGAACGCTCGCAAACGGACATCCTGATTCTCGGCAGCGGCGGCGCCGGCCTTTTCGCCGCCCTGCACGCGCACAAGGCGGCGCCCGAACAGGACATCACCGTCGCGGTAAAGGGCCTGCTTGGCAAATGCGGCTGCACCCGCATGGTGCAGGGCGGCTACAACGTCGTGCTCTCGCCCAACGATTCCATCGAACGCCATTTCATGGACACGATCGAGGGCGGCAAGTGGCTCAACAACCAGGACCTCGCCTGGAAGCTGGTCAACGTCGCCATCGAGCGCATCCACGAGCTGGAGAACGAACTCGGCTGCTATTTCGACCGCAATCCGGACGGCAGCGTGCACCAGAAAGCCTTTGCCGGGCAGACCTTCGACCGCACCGTCCACAAGGGCAGCCTGACCGGGATCGAGATCATCAACCGGCTGGCCGAGCAGGTCTGGTCGCGCAACATCAACCGGCTGGAGGAACACCGCGCCATCGCGCTGGTGCCGTCCGCCGACAAATCGCGCATCTCCGGAGTGCTGATGATCGACATGCGGACCGGCGGGTTCCGCTTCGTGAAGGCGAAATCGGTGCTGCTGGCGACCGGCGGCGGGCCGACGATGTACAAGTATCACACCCCGTCCGGCGACAAGAGCTGCGACGGCATGGCGATGGCGCTCCGCGCCGGACTGCCGTTGGTCGACATGGAGATGGTGCAGTTCCACCCGACCGGGCTGATCGCGGGCGACGACACGCGCATCACCGGCACCATCATCGAGGAAGGCCTGCGGGGCGCCGGCGGCTACCTGATGGACGTCCACGAGAAACGCTTCATGGGCGAGTACGACGAACGCGAGGAACGCGCCACCCGCGACATCGTCAGCCGCGCCATGTACGACCTGATGCAGGACGACAGCCGCACCGGGCCGAACGGCGGGCTCTACATCACCATGCGGCATCTCGACCCCAAGATGGTGGCGAAGCAGTTCAAGGGCATGGTCGACCGCTGCCGCGACGTGGGGTTCGACCTGGTCGGCGGCCTGGTCGAGGTGGTGCCGACGGCGCATTACATGATGGGCGGGGTGAAGTTCAATCTGGACTGCAGCACCGACATCCCGGGCCTGTTCGTGGCCGGCGAGGATTCCGGCGGCGTGCACGGCGCCAATCGTTTGGGCGGGAACGGCGTTGCGAATTCGACCGTCTTCGGCGGGGTCGCGGGCGACGAGATGGGTCCCTGGGTGCGCGCCGACGGCCGCTTCGCCGAGCCGGACAACGCGGTGATCGAGGAGGCCGTGGACCGGGCACTGGCGCCTTTCGGCAAGCCGGTGGGCGATATCAACGAAATCCGCGAGAGCCTCTACACCCTGATGTGGGACGAGGTCGGGATCGTCCGCGATGCCGCGTCCCTCGCGAAGGGCAAGGCCGGGCTCGACAGCCTGAAAGCCGCACTGGAAGCGACCGGGATCGCCGACGAATCCCGCACCTTCAATCTGACCTGGCACGACTGGATGAACCTGGAGAGCCAGATTCTGATCAGCCAGGCCATCGCCGGCGCGGCCACGGCGCGCGAGGATTCGCGCGGCGCCCATTACCGCAGCGACTTCCCGGAGACCCGCGATTTGGAGAATTCCCGGAACACGGTGGTAAGATTGAACGGCGGCGCCATCGAGACCGGCGAGCAGCCGGTCCAGTTCACCCGCGTGAAACCCGGCGAGACGCTGATCCGGGAGGCGGCGGCGGAATAGTTTTTTGTGGGTCCCCCTCACCCTAACCCTCTCCCACGAGGGGAGAGGGGACTCGCGAACGGCAGGAAACAATTCCCTCTCCCTTGTGGGAGAGGGTTAGGGTGAGGGGTTGAAACAAGGAAGATGATCAAGGAACAAGCCATTTATGGCGCCGGCATGGAAATCATGTCGAACGCCGCCATCGACATTCCGGAGGACTACCGCGACGGTCTGCGCGGCATGCTGGAAGAGGAGGAAGAGGAGCTCTCGCGCTTCGTCCTGATGTCCATGCTCGACAACTGGGAGGCCGCCGAGGCCGACCGGCGCGCCATGTGCGCGGATACGGGCGTGCCGCGCTACTTCGTGAAAATCGGCAACGAGGCCCGGATCGAAGGCGGCCCCATCGCCTTGGAGCGCGCGTTGCGCCGCGCCACGGCGGACGCCACCCATTCGATCCCGCTGCGGCCCAACCGGGTGCACCCGCTGTCGCGCCAGGACAACAACAACAATGTCGGCATCAACGCGCCGGAGATCGAGTATTCCTTCGAGCCTGACGCCGACTGGATCGACGTGACCACCGTCCACAAGGGCGGATTGTTCGGCACCGATTATCGGATGCTGTTCCCGGGCGACGGCATCGACGGCATCAAGCGGTTCTTCCTCGACGTGATGTACGAGTTCGGCCGCCGCGGTCTCGCCTGCCAGCCGGCCATCGTCGGCATCGGGCTCGGCGGCAGCAAGGACATTTCCGTCACCCTCGGCAAGCAGGCGGCCTGCCTGCGCACGGTGGGCGACCGGAACCCGGATCCGAAGATCGCCGCGCTGGAATTGGAACTCAAGGAGATGGGCAACAATATCGGCATGGGGCCGATGGGATTCGTCGGCAAATCCATGGTCATCGATTGCCATATCGAAGTCGGTTATACGCACACGGGCGGCATGCCGATGAGCGTGCACAGCTTCTGCCTGTCCTCGCGCCGTGCGGTGGCGCGGCTTCACCCCGACGGTTCGGTGGAATACCGCACCGACCCCCAATGGTTCACCCCCTATATGCGAAGGGATACAGTCGAATGGTCGACGACGGAAACGGCGCAAGCAGCGGTCTGAAAAAAGTCCGGCTGAAGACGCCGGTCCAGGTCGCGGATTTGCGCAGTCTGGAGATCGGCAATGTCGTCTATCTGGACGGCGTGCTCTATACGGGACGCGAGGGCCTCTACAACAAACTCTTGGTGGAGAAGGCTGAACCGCCGGTCCCGCTGCAGTCAATTTCGAATGTGAATTTTCACTGCTCGCCGGCCGCTTCCGTGCACGACGACGGCAGTTACGAGATGGGCGCCGTGACCGCGACCGCCAGCTTCCGGTTCTCGAAATACCTCACCGAATGGTTCGAATTATCCGGCTGCAAGATGATCATCGGCAAGGGCGGCATGTCGGAAGAAGACTATAAGACCCATTTCGTGCCGAACGATGCCATCTATTTGACCACGGTCGGCTACGGCACCGGGGCGCTGTTGGGCCGCGGCATCAAACATGTGGATGTGCATTGGCTCGACGAACTCGGCATCGCGCAGGCGATGTGGGTCCTGACGGTGGAGAATTTCGGCCCCTTCCTGGTGGAAAGCGATCTTCAAGGCAACAGCCTGTTCGAGCAGCAGAACCGGATCGTCAACCAACGGGTCGAGGAGACCTATCAGGGCCTCAAGCCGCCGGCGCTGAAACGCTATGGAGAGACCACATCGCGCGACGACGAAGTGGTATAGTCGATTTCCCCGCACCCTCTCTTGGAGAGACGAATATGAGCGATCCGCCCCTGATGCAGAACCACACGCTGAAGGTGGCGGACATTTATGTTCCGGCGGCCCGGCGAAAGACCCTTGAGCCTGATAAGGTAGAGAAGATCGCCGAGAGCATGATCGAAGAAGGACAGATCACGCCGATACAAGTGCGCAAAGACGGCGAGCGGTACGTCCTGATCGAGGGACTGCACCGGCTTGAAGCCTGCCGCGCGCTCGGCGAGGAGACGATCGTCGCGCTTCTGGTTCAACCCCGCCGACATTAGGCCGAAAGGAGAAAGCCATGCCCGTCGTCAAATTGGAGAATGTGCCGAAAGAAGATTTCCCGAGCGGCGCCACCTATCAGACCATCGTCGGCGACGACGAGGGCACGACGCCGGTACGGGTCGGAGTCCAGATCTCGCCGCCCGGGTATTCGACAGGCACGCATTCCCATCCCTATATGGAAATCGTCTGCGTGATAGAGGGCGAAGGCGAGGCGTGGATCGAAGGTCAGGGCGATCGGATTGCGATCGGCCCGGGCACGAATTTGGTCCTGCCTCCCAATACCCCCCATGGATTCAAGGCAACGGGATCGGTGCCGTTGAAGACCTACGGCGTCCACGCCTCGCCTCAGCGCATCGTCGAGCGTTAATGCCCGGCCCGAGGCACAAGAAAACCCCACCCCGGCATCGGTCCGGGATGGGGCCTCGACTTCTTGGCCAGGTGAAAAGAGGGCCGCGCGCCTGGGAAATCTTTCGGCGCCCTCTCAGATCAAAGCGGTTCGACGACTTCTAGAAAGCCTTCGAAATCGCCGCCACGAAACGCGTCGTGCAGTTGTCGTTGCTGGCGCCACAGAAACCGCCGTCATCGATATCCGTGTCGTAGTATGTGAGGCTGACGTCGATGCCCTTGACCGGACGCGAGATGCCCACGGACCAGTCGACGTAATCGTCGACGCCGGACCGCTTGAATTGCTGGAAGCCGACATGTCCGGACGCCGTCAGCTTGAACGGCAGCGGTACATCCACACCGAAATCGTAGTAATAGGCATCGTCGACGCCGCCGAAGAAGTTCGGCGACCAATTGAAGCCGGCGCTCGCCGAAGCGACTTCGAAATCCTTGCTTAGGTAGATGCTGGCTTCGTGGAAATTATAGTTCAGGGCCGAACCCGCACCGGGATAACTGTAGAACAGGTAGCCCAGGTCGACGCCGACGCCGCCGATTTCAGTGCCGATACCGGCGATCCAATCGAGTTCGACCGACGCTCTGTCGCCATCGTTAAAGTCGACGTTGGAACCCCAGACACCCGCCGAAATAGTCGCCTTCTGACCGCCGAGGTCGACCTCGTTCTCCCAATAGATCCCTCCCTGCAGCGCCGGATGCTCGTCGGTTTGAGACGTGCCGCGATAGACATAATCCGTCGTCAGCGCGACGTCCGCCGAGAACGTGCCCGGAATCGAGTCGAAGACATCTTTCTCTTCCGCCGAGACCGACCAAGAGGCCATTGTCGTCCCCAGCGCAAATACACCCGCCAATAGTAGCGGCGTACCTTTTATAAACATGGTACACTCCTGAGTTTGATTTGATTCGATATTCTGCGGGTCCTGGTGAGCAATCGCCGTGCCAGCAAAACTTTGCCTATACCACCCTTTAACTAACTGATTTTTTTGAATTATTTTCTGCATTTATTTTGTGCACGCCGCTTTTGGGCAATGCTTGTGCACCCGTTGCACGAACATTCATCATTGAGAATTCCCGGCGGCTAAATCGTTGACCTGTCCGCAGGCCAGCCCTAGCTTGTGGAACACTTGAGGATCCGGTCCGAATGACTGAAGCCGCCGCATCGCCGACCCCGAAACTGCCGTCCGTCGACGCGGTCCTGCGGTCGCCTGCGGTTATGCCGCTGTTCGACATCTATGGGCGCCAGGCGACCACCGATGTGGTGCGTGATGTCCTGGCCGAACTGCGCGGCGATCTCAGGTCGGGGAAACCGGCGTCGGTGGATGCGGACGCTATCGCGCAGGCGGTTGCCGGCGCGCTCGAACGCCGTATGGCGCCGGGCCTGCGGCCCGTCTTTAACCTGACCGGGACGGTTCTGCACACGAATCTCGGGCGCGCCCCTCTTCCCCAGGCGGCACTCGACGCCATCGCCCTGACGGCGCGCGGCGCGTCCAACCTCGAATTCGACCTTGCAACCGGACGGCGCGGCGACCGCGACGCCATCGTGGAGGAGCGGCTGTGCCGCCTGACCGGTGCCGAAGCCGCCACCATCGTGAACAATAACGCGGCCGCCGTGATGCTGCTGCTCAACTCGCTGGCCAACCGCAAGGAAGTACCGGTATCGAGAGGCGAGCTCGTCGAGATCGGCGGGGCCTTCAGAATTCCAGATATCATGGCGCGTTCGGGCTCGAAACTGATCGAGGTCGGGACCACCAACCGCACCCATCTGAAGGATTACGTGGAGGCGATCGGGCCGCGCACCGGACTGCTGATGAAGGTCCACACCAGCAATTACGAGATTCAGGGATTCACGGCCGAAGTCTCCGAAAAGGCGCTTGCGGCCCTCGCGCACGAACACGGTCTGCCGATGGCCGTCGATCTCGGCAGCGGCGCGCTCACCGATATGGCGCGGTTTGGCTTGCCGCACGAACGCACGCCGATGGAAACCCTGGCGGACGGCGCCGATCTGGTGACCTTCAGCGGCGATAAGTTGCTCGGCGGGCCGCAAGCCGGCCTGATCGTCGGCCGGGCCGACCTGATCGCGCGGCTGAAGAAGAATCCGCTCAAACGCGCCATCCGTTGCGACAAGATGACCCTCGCCGCGCTCGATACGGTGCTGGGGTTCTACGAGAACCCGGAAAAGCTGGCGCAAGAAGTGCCGTCCATCCGCCTGCTGTCCCGCAAGGCGGAAGACATCCGGGCGCAGGCCGAATCGCTCGTCGCGCCGCTCCGCGCCATGTTCGCAGACCGGATCGCCGTCGACGTCGTCGACTGCATGAGCCAGATCGGCAGCGGCGCCTTACCGGTCGAGGCATTGCCGAGCGCGGCCCTGGCGTTTGTTCCCGACAGCGCCGGCAAGCGCAGCATCGGTAGCGCCCTCAAGCGTCTCGCCGCAGACCTGCGCGCGCTGCCCGTACCGGTCATCGGCCGCATTGAAGGGGACGCGTTGCTGCTCGATCTGCGGTGCCTCGAAGACACAGGGGCCTTTCTGCGGCAATTCGGCGAACTCGGAGCCGCGGCTCCATGATCGTCGCGACCGCCGGTCATATCGATCACGGTAAGACCGTCCTGGTGAAAGCCTTGACCGGGGTCGAGACGGACAGACTGCCCGAGGAACGGGCGCGCGGCATGTCGATCGACTTGGGCTTTGCCTATGCCGATCTTGGCGACGGATCCGTCAGCGGATTCATCGACGTGCCGGGCCACGAACGGTTCGTGCGCAACATGCTCGCCGGGGTCAGCGGCGTCGACTATGCCCTCCTGATCGTCGCCGCCGACGACGGCCCGATGCCGCAAACCGAGGAGCATCTGGCGATTCTCGACCTGCTGGGCGTCGACAAGGGCTGTATCGTCCTCACCAAGATCGACCGCGTCGATCCGGACCGCGTGGAAGAGGCGAAGGAACTGATCCAGATCCTGGTCGACGGCACCACGTTCGAAGGTGCCGAGATATTCCCGGTCTCGGGCATCACGGGAGAGGGCATTCCGGCGCTGCGCGATCACCTTGCGGCGGTCGCCGCGACCGTGCCGGACCGGCGGGGCACCGGGAACTTCCGGCTCGCGGTCGACCGCTGTTTTACCTTGGCCGGTACGGGACTCGTGGTCACAGGGACCGTCTTCTCCGGCAGCGCCAAGGTCGGCGACAGGCTGATGCTCACGCCGCTCGGCCGGGAGGTGCGGCTGCGCGGCATTCACGCGCAGAACCACGAAGCCGAGAACGGCGGCGCCGGGGAGCGCTGCGCGCTCAACATCACGGCCCAGGGTTTGACCCGGGCAAACGTCCGTCGGGGCGATTGGATTTCGGCGCCGGAATCCCACGCGCCGACCCGCCGGCTGGATGCCCGTATCCGGGTGTTGCGGAGCGAGAAACGTCCGCTGAAACACTGGTCGCCCATGCACCTGCATCTCGCCGCCGCCGACGTCACCGGACGCGTCGCGATCCTGGAGGGCCGGGAGATCGCACCGGGCGAGAGCGGCCTCGTGCAGCTGGTGCTCGACGAGCCGATCGGCGCGCTTTGGGGGGATCGCCTGATCCTCCGCGATCAATCGGCGCGGCGCACGGTCGCGGGCGGCACGGTCGTCGATCCCTTCTCGCCCGCCCGCGGGCGGGCGCGGCCCGAACGGCTTGAGACGCTCAAGGCCCTGGAGATATCCGACCCGGCGAAAGCACTGTCCGCGCTGCTGGATCAGGCGCCGGCCGGGGTGGAACTGGAGCCCTTCGCCCGCGCGCGCAACCTCACGCCGGCGGAGGCCGCGGACTTATGGCGCAAGGCACCGATGAACCGGGTTGGCCGTCCCGAGGCGCCGATCGGCGTCGCCGAGAACCGATGGACCACATTGTCCGACGAAGCGGTCGCGGCGCTGGCGGCTTGGCATAAGGCCCATCCCGGCGATCCCGGCCCGACCGAGGATCAATTGCGCCGGCGGATGCCGGTCCGCGTGCCCGCCGATCTGTTTGCCGCCCTCCTACTTGGCCTGATCAACGGCCAGAAGATCGCCCGCGACGGCGCGACCTTGCGCCTGCCGGCGCACCGGGCGGCAATGTCCGACGCGGAGACAACGCTGTGGGAGAAGGTCCGCCCGATGATGGAGGAAGGCGGGCTCCGGCCGCCCCGGGTCCGCGAGATCGCCGAGGACCTGAACCAGGCACCGCAAGTGATCGAACGCTTCCTGTTCCGCGCCGCCCGCCTCGGCATCGTCCATGCGGTGGCGAAGAACCGCTTCTATCCGCCTGCCACGATGCGGGATATGGGACGGATCGCGGAACGGCTGGCCGCCAAAGCCGAGGACGGCGTGTTTTCGGCCGCCGATTTCCGCGACGCCACGGATATCGGCCGCAACGTCACCATCCAGGTGCTGGAATATTTCGACCGCAGCGGCTTCACCCAGCGGGTCGGGGAAGGCCGCAAAATTCGCAAACCGGTGGACGAGGTCTACGGCGACTGAAGTTTCGCGGTCTAACGCAGCAGACCGCGGGCGGCGATCGGCCAGAGCGCCTCGACCCGATTGCCGCGATAGCCGACATACCAGTCGTAGAGGTTCACCGTCGGGTCGCAGTGGCCCGGGATCAATTTCAGCTTGTCGCCGAGCCGCACCGGTTGATTGGTCTTCGAAATATCCAGAATGCCGTGCTCGTCCGACGCGCGGCCGAACGCGACCTCGGGCATGTCCGCGACCGCCGGCGGTCCCGAATCCATCGCCAAGGCCTTCAGACCGCCATCGACCAGGGCCCGCGCTTCCGTCGGCGTGCTCATCACCGTGACATAGACGAATAGGCTGTTCTCGAAATCGTCGAAAAACCCGCCGTCCGGATTCAGGTTCTTGCCGTAATCCGCGTCCATGAAGACGTAGGAGCCGGCCTGCAGCTCGTTATGCACCCCGCCCGCGGTCTCGAATTGAAAGGTGCCGGTGCCGGCCCCGCCGACGATTTCGCAGTCCAGACCGGCGGCGGCGAGCGCTTCCACGGTCTCGCGGGTCAAGGCCACGCCCGCCTCCGCGGCGGCCTGTCGTTCGGCATAGGTCCGCACATGCTGCGCGCGCCCTTGATAGGCTTGCAAGCCAGCGAAAACAAGGTTTGTTGCGGAATCGATTTGTTTTGCAAGATCGACCGCGGCCTGTCCCGGCGCGACCCCGCACCGCCCGGCGCCGGTGTCGATCTCCACCAGGACGTTCAAGGTCGCATCCATCGCCGCGGCGGCCTCGTTCAATTGGTCGACATTGTCAGGATGGTCGACGCAAACGCCGAGCCACTCCGCCTGTTTGGAGAGCGCCGCCAAGCGTAGGAGTTTCGGACGCCCGACTATTTGATTCGATACCAAAACATTCAACACGCCACCGGCGACCATGGCCTCCGCCTCGCCGACTTTCTGGCAACAAAGCCCCACCGCCCCGCGGGCCATCTGCGCCAGGCCGATGACCGCGCATTTGTGGGATTTCGAATGCGGCCGCAGCTTGACCGGCTTTCCCTTGAGCTTTTCGGCCATCCGGTCGAGGTTGCGCTCGAACGCATCGAGGTCGAGCAGCAGCGCCGGGGTGTCGACGTCCTCCAGCGGCATTCCGATTTCAGCGGGCGGCGGCGTGGTCATCGTCGGTATCTCCTCGGCTCTCAGGGTGCGGATTTCAGCGGCAGGGATTGCTCGCCCACCATGTTGCGCGCGACCACGTCGCGCACCTCGTCTATATAGAGCACCGAAAGATCGAACAAAGGCAGGGGGTCGGAGATTTTTTTGTCAACAACCTGCAGCATTTTCAGCCGCTTGAAGACATCGGGATGCTCGACGCCCATGGCGGCGCCGATCAATTCCATGAAATTCACCACCTCGAACGGCCAATCGCGCTCGTGGCTGCACAAATCGCGGTGACAGGCGTGATAAATGCCGGCCAGGGTATCCACCCCGGCATCCGCCGCCGCCTGCAGTTGTTCGGCGTGCAGGTCCCGCTTGAACGCCGGCAGGACGGACAGGGAATTGCACATATAGCCGACGCTCGGCTGCTCGAGATCGACGAATTCGAGCCCCGGAATCGCTTCGAGAATTCGCCGGACCGCGTCCGTCACCCCCGTCGCGCCCGGATGTTCGTGCAATGCGACGCGTTTTTCGACCGGATGGACGAAAAGCGCCGTCAGGCGGTCGAAATGGCGCTCCAGGAAGACCGCCATCATCGACATGTCGAACCCGGCGTCGCCGTTCGCCTCCTCGTAGACGGGGAGCGCCGTCTCGCCGACCTGGATCATGCAGGTCGGGCACCAGGAGACGACTTCGGAAGCCCCTGTTTCCGCAAAGCGCCGGATCGTGGCATAGGCTTGACGGCCGCCGTTCTCCGTGTCTCCGGGGCGGAACTGCAGAATGCCGCAACAATTCGACGGCCCGCCGTAGACCGCATAGCTGAGTTCCAGCGCGTCCAGAACGTCGAGGCACAGCAGAGCGATATGCGGCGTGCGCAGAATGTTGCACCCGGTATAGAAGATCAGGTCGGGAGGGGTGTCGCCGGTCCATTTCCGGGTCGTCACCCGCGCGAGATCGTCCGCGCTCAGCTGCAGGCGAGGCAACACGCGGGTCGCCTGCGTCATGTCCTTGAAATTATCGACGCCCTGGCGCCGCGCGCCCTCGCCGGCATCGCGTTTCATCGAGACCCTCGCCAGCAGCAGCATGAGGCGCGGATCGACACCGTAGTCGCAGGCTTCGAGACAGAAGCCGCTATGGGTGCAGGCCTCGGCCCAAGCCTTGCCCGCTGCGTTGCCTTCGCCGCCGCGCAAAATGTCGACCACCCCGGTCAGGACACCTTGCGGCTCCGCCGCCGCGAGGCCGGCCGGCGCCGCCATCGGGCAGACTTCAAAACATTTTCCGCAGCGCGTGCAGGCATCCGCGATGGCGAGTGCGCGCGCCTCGAGGCCGCCGGCGAAATCGGATGCTGCGTCCATTGGTCTTTCCTCCCGCGAGCCCGTCCTATTTGGTTGAGAGCCGGGCGTGGCGTCAATTCAGATAATCGGGCTCTTCCTTGTCGAGGATTCGCTTCAGCGCCTCGAAATGCAGGTGTGCGGTCTCGCGCTCGCCGCTCATCTGCTCGAGCGTCGCCTCGACGGTCTTCTCGGGAATGCGCCGATACGGCTTGCCGGTCGACTGCGCCAGCACCTGAAACATGGCGGCGCGCTCCAGATAATAGAGATCGTCGAAGGCCTCCGCGACGTTCGGCCCGACGACGACGACCCCGTGATTGGCGAGAAACATGGCTTTCTTGTTGCCGAGCTTGGAGGCAATCCGCTGACCTTCCGCCTCGTCGAGCGCCAGGCCGTTGTAGTCGTCGTCATAGGCAATGCTGTTATGGAACCGGATGGCATTCTGCTCCACGGGTTCGATCCGGCCGCCCTCGATCATGGTGAGCGCCGTGGCATAGGGCATATGCGTGTGCAGCACAACCTTGGCGTGGGGCGCCGCCCGGTGGGTCTGGCCGTGAATGAACAAGGCCGTCGGTTCGACCGGATGATCGCCTTCGAGGACGTTGCCGTCCGCATCGCACACCAGCACGCTCGACGCCGTTATTTCGGACCAGTGGAGACCGTGCGGATTGATCAAAAACGTGTCGTCGTCCAACGCCACGCTGAAATGGTTGCTGATGCCTTCGTTGAAGCCGAACCGCACGGCCCACCGATAGGCGGCCGCCAGGTCGATTCGCAATTGTTTGATATCTTCCATGGGTCTCCCCTTTTCGTCGAGTGAGGCAGATAATAAGGTGTTCGCATGTCCCCGCAAGGGGCCCGCCACCACCATCAGCCCCGGCCCTTCGGGTGGCTTGACCCGTCGGCGCCGAAAAGGAAATGTTTGTTCCATGATTCCACGTTATAGCCGGCCCGAGATGACCCAGATATGGGAGCCGGAAAATAAATTCCGCATTTGGTTCGAAATCGAGGCCCACGCCTGCGACGCCCTCGCCGAGCTTGGAGTCATCCCGAAGGAGGCCGCCAAGACGATCTGGGAGAAAGGCAAGTTCGAGGTCGAGCGCATCGACGAAATCGAGCGCGAGACGAAACACGACGTCATCGCCTTCCTCACCAATGTCGCCGAGCATGTCGGCCCGGAAGCCCGCTTCCTGCATCAGGGCATGACCTCGTCGGACGTGCTCGACACCTGCCTTGCGGTTCAGTTGACGCAAGCGAGCGACATTCTGCTGGCGGACCTCGACCGGGTTCTCGACGTCCTGGAGCGCCGCGCCAACGAGCACAAGCATTCCATCTGCATCGGCCGCAGCCACGGCATTCACGCGGAGCCCACCACTTTCGGCGTGAAACTCGCGGGCCATTACGCGGAATTCGCCCGCAACAAGAAACGGCTGCAGGAAGCCCGCGCCGAAATCGCGACCTGCGCGATCTCGGGGGCGGTCGGCACATTCGCCAATATCGACCCCAGGGTCGAAGCCTATGTCGCGGAGAAACTGGGACTCGCCGTCGAGCCGGTCTCCACCCAAGTGATCCCGCGCGACCGGCACGCCGCCTTTTTCGCCACGCTCGCCGTCATCGCGTCGTCGATCGAGCGGCTGGCGACGGAAATCCGGCACCTTCAGCGGACCGAAGTCCGAGAGGCGGAGGAGTTCTTTTCGGAAGGCCAGAAAGGCTCCTCGGCGATGCCGCACAAGCGGAACCCCGTACTGACCGAGAACCTCACCGGTCTCGCGCGGATGGTCCGCTCGGCGGTGGTCCCCGCCCTGGAAAACGTGGCCCTTTGGCACGAACGCGACATCTCGCATTCGTCGGTGGAGCGGATGATCGGGCCCGACGCCACGGTTACCCTCGATTTTGCCTTGATGCGGTTGGCGGGAATGATGGATAAACTGCTCGTCTATCCCGAGGCGATGATGTTGAACTTGGAGCGCCTGAAGGGCCTCGTGCATTCGCAGCGCGTTCTGTTGGGCCTGACGCAGCGCGGGATGAGCCGCGAGGACGCTTATCAAGCCGTGCAGCGCAACGCGATGGATGTCTGGAAAGGCAACGCGGCGTTTCTAAACCTTTTGAAATCCGACCGCCAAATCGGCGAATATCTCAGTAACGACGAACTCGAGGAGCTGTTCGATCTCGGCTATCACACGAAACATGTGGACACGATTTTCGACCGCGTCTTCGGCGCTTAGCGCGGGTCTGCTGCTGGCGGCCTGGCTGACAGGCCCCGTCTTTGCCCAGTCCGGCATGCCGGGACCCGGCGAAGCACCGAGAATCAGTACCGAAAAGGTCGAGGATGCCATCCGTCTGTTGCGGATCGCGGCCCTCAGCCTGAAGCAGGATCCGGATCGCGGGCGGGCGTTTACCGGCTTGGTCGAAGCCCAACTGATACGGAACAAACTCAAGGCCTCGCAGATCGAGCTCAAGAATATCCGGGACCGACTGTGGCGCGTAAGGTCCGGCATCCTGACGGCGGATTATCATTTGCGGAAGGGCCGCACCAAGACCGCCCGCCGCACGCTTGCGGAATCCGTCAAGATCGTCCCCACGAAAGGACGCCAACGGGGCGCCGACGATACCTACCTGGATATCGCGAAACGGCAGGCGGATATGGACGATTTCGCCGCCGCGCTTTCCACGGCGCGGCGCATCTCCATTCCCCGCGAACGGCTCGACGCTATTCTTCTCATCGCCGACAAGGCCGCCGGCAGCCGCGACTCGAAGATAGCCGCTTCCGCGGGCAAAATGTTCGACGAGGCTTTTGCCCTCGCCAAGAGCGCGTATAGCGGCGATGCCTCCTCCGCCGACGTCATGTTGCGCATCGCTCAAGCTCAGATCGACGCCGGCCAGAATAATAGCGCTCTCGGCACGTTGCGGTTCCTGCGCCCCATCCTTCTGAAAAACGAATTCGACGGACACCCGGCGCGGGTTGCGAAAATGGCAGGCACCTATGTTCTGGCCGGAGACAATAATGCGGCCATGTCCCTCGTCCGTTCCGTTCGCGACATCGACGAAAAGGCGCTGACGATGTCTTCCGTTGCCGGCGCCATCGGCCAGAAGGGCAATATCGATGCCGCCGTTCCGCTCTTCAGCCTAGCCTTCCAGGATATCAAGCGGGTGGAGTCAGAGGAGAAAAGATTCACCGTCGTGAAGGATCTGGTCTATCGCCAGGCCGAGCTCCGCCGCCACGCCGACGCCTTCAACATGGCCGGATACATCCGGGACAGACGGATGCAGGCTCTCACCATGCTGGAAATGGGGAAGGCCATGCTGTCGATCGAAGATTATACCAGCGCCGAAAGGGTGACCGATTTTATTCCGTATACCGGCATGCGATCGCAAATCTTCACAGCGATCGCGAACGTCAAAGGTCTTTCCGGCCAGAAACTCGAAGCGAGCGCTTTACTGGCGAAAGGCCTGGCGGACACGCCCTCGAAGAAAATCAATCCAGAAAGCCTGGAATGGGCACTCCTCAAGACCATCGATATCCAAAGCCGGGTTGGAGCGCCGGAAGCCGCGGAATCTCTGTTCACGCGCGTCCGGGATTTATCCAAACGGCTTCCGGACATGAAAGCGCAGGTTTTGATCTTATCGCAGATGGCTGTCGTCTTCGCGCATATCGATAAAAAGCAGAAAGCGCAGGATGACCTGGATGTCGCATGGCGTCTCGCCTGGCGCGACACCACGCATCCGGCCTTTGCCGAAATGCTGTCGAGCATCACCGACGCGCAATTGGCCGCGGGGTTCGTCCTTCAGGCTTTCGACACGGCCGCGCGCATTCCCGACCAACCGGATGGCGGCACGGACCCAGGTGGGGAAAACCGCGCAGACGCAATGCATCCTGTGGAGAATCCCCGGAACCGGGCCCTTCGCAGTGTCGCGGTCGCCGCTGGATCACAGGGTCAGCCTACGCTGTCAATCCGCGCGGTAAGGGCAATTTCGAACGAAACCGCGCGCGCATACGCTGTCGCCCAAATCGCCGTGGCCGTCGCCAAGAACGAAAACAAGTAATCTAGTCGGTCAGTCCGAAAGCTCCTTACGCGCGGCTTCCAGGAGCTTGTCCATTTCCTTGCGCACCAGGTGCTCGCTGATATCGATCCCTTTGCCTTCAAGATCGCCGTGAACCTTGCGCAGAACGTCGTCGTCGCCCGGCTCGTCGAAATCGGAAACGATCACTTCCTTGGCATACGCATCGGCCTCGGCACCTGAGAGCCCCAGCTTCTCCGCCGCCCAAAGGCCGAGTAGTTTGTTGCGGCGCGCCTGAACCTTAAACTCCAGCTCTTGGTCGCGGCGGTGCTTTTCTTCGAATCCCTTTTCACGCTTGTCGAACTGGCTCATTTGGCATCGTCCTCAGGTAAGTAGTCCTCGCGGTAAAAGCGATCTTTCCGAATGCGCGCTCGGCACCGCCTTTTCACGCTCTAAATATACGGACGAAATCGCGCGTTTCAACGTCAATGGAATATTTGCCGCAGGCAGGCATCGCCGGTTTGCGCGAAAGCGATCGTACTGGTATTCGAGGCAGCATGTGTTCGATCATCATCCTCCGGCGCCCTGGGCATGCTTGGCCGCTCATCATTGCCGCCAATCGCGACGAGATGCTCGATCGGCCCTGGGACCCGCCCGGCCGGCATTGGGACGATCGTCCGGAGGTCGTTGCCGGCCGCGACCGTCTCGCGGGCGGCAGCTGGCTCGGACGAAACGATCACGGCGTCTTCGCCGCCATTCTCAACCGCGAAGGATCGCTTGGACCGAGCGCCGACAAACGCAGCCGGGGCGAGTTGGTCCTCGAAGCCCTGGATCACGCCGATGCCTCAGATGCTGCGGCGGCGCTCTGCGGGTTGGACCCCCATGCGTACCGCAGTTTTAATTTGGTCGTCGGAGACAACGCCCACGTATTTCACGTCGCGAACAGAGCGCAGGCACACGCCATCACGGCCGAGGAAATTCCGCCCGGGCTCTCGATGTTGACGTCGCAAGAAGTAAACGACCGCAGAAATGCCCGGATTGCGGCGTATCTGGCCCAGTTCGAGGCGGCCGCGGCGCCCGACCCGGATTCCGGCGACTGGTCGGCCTGGCGGGCCGTCCTCTCGGACGGCACATACGACCCTGCGATCGGCCCCTCGGCCGCCATGTGCATCGAGAGCGACTGGGGTTTCGGCACGGTCTCCAGCACATTGCTGGCC
Organism: Rickettsiales bacterium; assembly: GCA_038131165.1. Taxonomy (GTDB): domain Bacteria; phylum Pseudomonadota; class Alphaproteobacteria; order UBA8366; family UBA8366; genus UBA6544. Next base: position 77,912 of record JAYPOZ010000001.1, read on the forward strand.
TTGCCGGCCCCCGGTGCGGAAGATCCCCGCGGCATTTATCTGTTCGCGCCGGGCCGGCCCGATACGGCCGAATACCTCCCGGTATAGTTCAGGTAGGCAGCCCGGCTGAATTGTTCCGATCGCGATTGTGCCGCGTCCCTTCAGTTGCTATATGAGGCTCGCGCTTCGGCGCTTGTCAGACTGCCCTTCCGATGGCGCGATGAGGCCCCCCAAAATGGCAAGACGCAGACGGATCTACGAGGGCAAGGACAAGGTCCTTTACGAAGGCCCCGAGCCCGGCACCCTCGTCCTTTCCTTCAAGGACGATGTCAGCAGCCATGACGGCGCACGCACCGGTACGATTACCGGCAAGGGTGTGCTCAACAATCGAATTTCCGAATTCATCATGATGCGCCTGCACGAGATCGGCATTCCGACGCATTTCGTGCGACGCTTGAACATGCGCGAGCAGCTGGTCCGGGAAGTCGAGATCATTCCGTTGGAAATCATGGTGCGCAATGCCGCTGCCGGCCGCTTTGCCGCACGTTTCGGCATCCAGCCGGGCACTCAAATGCCCCGTTCGATCGTCGAATATTACTACAAATCGGCGGAGCTCGGCCGGCCCATGGTCACCGAAGAGCACATCACCGCATTCGGGTGGGCAACGCCGCAGGATATCGACGATATGTTGGCCCTGGCGCTGCGGATCAACGATTTCGTCTCCGGCCTTTTTCTCGGCGCCGGTCTCCGGCTGATCGATTTCCGCTCGGAATTCGGGCGCCTCTACGAAGATACCGGCGAAATGCGGGTTGTCCTGGCCGACGAAATCAGCCCCGATTCGTGCCGTATTTGGGATATCGCCACGAACGAGCCTCTCGATTCGGATCGATTCGAGCTTGAACTTGGCCGCGAATCGGAAGCCTATCAGGAAATTGCCCGTCGCCTCGGCATTCTGTCCGAAGGCGGCCCCATCGATATTCAGGCACCGGAGGCCGTGGAGTAATGAAGGTCAAGGTACACGTAACATTGAAAAACGGCGTCTTGGATCCGCAAGGTAAAGCCGTCGGACATGCCTTGGAAGGGCTTGGCTTCAACGGCATCGGCTCGGTTCGCATCGGCCGTTACATCGAACTCGACCTCGACGAATCCGATCCCGAAAAGGCCCGCCAGCAAAGCGAGGAGATGTGCAAGAAGCTCTTGGCCAATACGGTGATCGAAAACTACCGCATCGAAATCGAGCAGTAGAGGAGCCTGCACCGCCGTGAAAGCCGCCGTTATCGTATTTCCCGGATCCAATTGCGACCGCGATGCGCAAGTGGCCTTGGAAGAGGCCTCCGGACTGCCGGTTGCAATGGTCTGGCATGGGCAGCACGATTTGCCGAAGGTCGATCTGATCGTCGTGCCGGGCGGTTTTTCCTATGGGGACTACCTGCGGGGCGGCGCCATGGCCGCCCATTCGCCGATCATGCGCGAAGTGACAGCCGCCGCCGACCGGGGAGTGCCGGTACTCGGCATCTGCAACGGGTTTCAGGTACTCACCGAATGCGGCATGTTGCCCGGCGTGCTGATGCGAAACGCCAATCTTAAATTCATCTGCCGGAGCGTCCATTTACGGGTCGAGACCAGCCAATCCATCTTCACCGCCGGCTACGAAGAAGGCCAGATCGTCCAGATTCCCGTCGCCCATAACGAAGGCAATTATTTTGCCGACGAGGAGACCTTGGACCGGCTGGAAGGCGACGGCAGGATCGCATTCCGCTATGCGACACCGGATGGCGATATCGGCCCTGCCGGTAATCCGAACGGGGCGGCGCGCAACATCGCCGGCATTTTCAACGAGACGAAGACCGTGCTCGGAATGATGCCGCATCCGGAACGCGCCGCCGACGACCGGCTCGGCGGGACGGACGGAAAAGCATTGTTCGACGGGCTTGTGGAGGCGCTGGCGTGAACGACGAGATGACACAGTCCGAAATCACGCCGGAAGTGGTCGCCGAACACGGCCTGACACCGGACGAGTACCAGACCGTCCTGGACATCATGGGCCGCGAGCCAAATTTGACGGAACTCGGTATCTTTTCGGTAATGTGGTCGGAGCACTGCTCCTACAAATCGTCCCGAAAATGGCTGAAGACTTTACCGACGAAAGGCCCTCAGGTCATTCAGGGCCCGGGCGAGAATGCGGGAGTCGTCGATATCGGCGGCGGACGCGCCGTGGTCTTCAAGATCGAAAGCCATAACCACCCCTCCTTCATCGAGCCTTATCAAGGCGCGGCTACGGGCGTCGGCGGTATCTTGCGCGACGTCTTCACCATGGGTGCCCGTCCGGTCGCCAACCTCAACGCACTCCGGTTCGGCGCACCCGATCATCCGCGGACCCGTCATCTGGTGGACGGGGTGGTCGCGGGCATCGGCGGTTACGGAAACTGTATCGGCGTGCCGACAGTGGCCGGCGAGGTCAATTTCCATCCGGCGTATAACGGCAATATCCTGGTCAACGCGATGACCGTCGGGATCGCCGACGCAGACAAGATTTTCTACTCGGCCGCCGCCGGAGTCGGCAATCCGGTGGTCTATGTCGGATCGCGGACCGGACGCGACGGCATTCACGGAGCCACCATGGCGTCGGCGGAATTTTCCGAAGATTCCGAAGAAAAACGCCCGACCGTGCAGGTCGGCGACCCTTTCACCGAAAAACTTTTGCTGGAAGCCTGTCTCGAGCTGATGGCGACGGATTCGATCATTGCGATTCAGGATATGGGAGCAGCCGGCCTGACGTGCTCGTCGGTCGAGATGGCGGATAAAGGAGGCGTCGGTATCGAGTTGAATCTCGACGCCGTACCGGCCCGCGAAGACGCGATGACGCCTTACGAGTTGATGCTCTCCGAAAGCCAGGAGCGCATGCTCATGGTGCTGAAGCCCGAAGCCGAGGCCACCGCGCGCGCGATTTTCGAGAAATGGGAACTCGATTTCGCGGTGGTCGGCCGCATCACGGAAACCGGCGCCCTTGTCGTCACGGAGAAGGGCAAAACGGTCGTCGATATTCCCGTCGCTCCGCTGGTGGAAGCTTCGCCGGAATACGACCGCCCGTACGACGAGATCGCGGCCCCCGCGATCATCCGCTCGGAGAATGTACCGGATTCGGACGACATTTCAGCCGCGCTTACCCAGTTGATGTCCTCCCCGGACCTCTGCTCAAGGCGATGGATTTGGGAGCAATACGACCACATGGTCATGGGCGACACGGTACAGCGGCCCGGCGGCGACGCCGCGGTTGTCCGAATCCACGGGACGCAACAAGGGCTTGCGGTGACCACCGATTGCACGCCCCGCTACTGCAAAGCCCACCCGGAGACCGGCGGGCGGCAAGCGGTCGCGGAGGCTTGGCGCAATTTGACGGCGGTCGGCGCCACGCCCCTTGCGCTGACCAATAATTTGAACTTCGGCAATCCGGAACGGCGGCCGATCATGGGCCAGTTCGTCGGCTGTGTGAAAGGGATTGGGGCGGCGGCGACGGCCTTCGAATTTCCCGTCGTCTCGGGTAATGTCTCGCTCTATAACGAGACCAACGGCGAGGCGATTCTCCCGACACCCGTTATCGGCGGCGTTGGCCTGATCCCGGACATTTCAAACTGCGTCGGCATTGCGCTGCCTGCCTCGGATCAGGCCATCATTCTGATCGGCGAGACTACCGGATGGCTCGGAAGTTCGATCTATCTGCGGGAAATCTGCCGGGGCGAGGAAGGGGCACCGCCGCCCGTCGACCTGGAAGCCGAGCGCCGCAATGGCGGTTTCGTTCGCGATCAGATCCGCGCGGGCAACGTGACGGCCTGCCATGACCTCTCCGATGGCGGTCTTCTTGTCGGTCTCGCCGAGATGGCACTGGCCGGAAGAATGGGTGCCACCATCAAGGCGACATCGACGTTGCAGCCGCATGCCTGGTACTTCGGCGAGGATCAGGCCCGTTATCTCTGCACCACTTCCGCCGCAGACGATTTGATCGCCCGGGCGCGTGAGGCCGGCGTTCCCGCAATGCTGCTGGGCCGTACCGGCGGCGACGAGTTGAATCTCCCGGGAGGAATCACCATATGCCTCGACAGTTTGCGTGAGTCTCACGAGAGTTGGCTGCCTGACTATATGGCGAAAGCGTAAAGGAAATGATTTAGATGCCGATGAGTGCCGTAGAGATCGAACAAATGATTAAGGAAGCGATTCCGGATGCCGACGTCCGGATAGACGATCTTCGCGGCGATGGCGACCATTACGCGGCCACGATCAGTTCGGCGACTTTCAAGGGAAAGACGCGGGTGCAGCAGCATCAAATGGTGTATGCTGCCTTGCAAGGACGTATGGGCAACGAGCTGCACGCTCTGGCGCTGCAGACCTCCGCACCGGAGGACGGCTAGAGCCGTGGCTTGGGACAAAAGGAATTCGAAATGAGTGACAATCCGGTATTCGATCGTATCAAGGAAGAAGTTACTTCAAACGACGTCGTGCTTTTCATGAAAGGATCGCCGGTCTTTCCGCAATGCGGGTTTTCAGCGGCCGTCGTGCAGGCGCTGACTTTGATGGGCGTTAAGTTCAAGGGTGTCGATGTCCTGCAGGAATCGGAAATTCGCGACGGCATCAAGGCGTTCACCAATTGGCCGACGATTCCGCAGCTCTATGTGAAGGGCGAGTTTGTCGGCGGCTGCGATATCGTGCGGGAAATGTACGAGTCGGGAGAACTCGGACAGTATTTCTCGGACAAGGGCGTCGAGACCGGCCAGAACGCCGCCTAGATACCCCACTCCAGAGACATTTGCCGGAAACGGCCGCCGCTTTCGGCGGCCGTTTTCTCGTTGGCCGCACGGGATTGGCTCCTGACCGACCCCCCGGACATCCGTGCCGGGCTCGACGCCTCTGCGGGTTACCGCCCGTTTCCGGCCCGGCGAATTATAAATCTGCAGAGGTGTGCGCCTCGTCACATTGCCAGCATCGACGATTTGTTAACTATTAGACGTTAGATTACGTTAAACCGTAAGGAACTGGGGCAGGATCATGTACGAATCCAAACTGCGCAAGGCGCTACTGGCCGCGGCAGAGCTCGCCGACTCTTCCGATCCGAACGACATCAACGCTATGTTCGATGCATTGGTGAATATCGAGTTGATTTCCCGCACCGCGGTGGAAGACCATCTTATCGCGACATCGCTGCGCCCCGAATGGCGCGCGACCGCCATGGGCAGCGCACTCTATCATTGAGCCACGACATCCATGCCTTGCCGTCACTCCGTTCTTGCGCCAGATAGTTAGGCACAGGAGGAATAGATCATGCCCGTAAGCTCGCTCGATCACGTCAACATCAGAACGTCGAACCTGAAGGAAATGACTTCCTTCTATTCCAAGGTCCTTGGACTGAAAAAGGGGAAACGCCCGGCTTTTAAGTTCGGCGGCGCTTGGCTGTATTGCGGAAACCGCGCGACGGTCCATCTCGTCGAAGTCAAGAAGCAGCCGACACTCAACGACCCGCAACTCGAACATTTCGCCTTCAAAGCCAACGACATCAACGGAACATTGAAAAAGCTGCAGAAATTCGGATCGAAATACGAAACTCGGATCGTCCCGGGCGGCAAGATCAGGCAGGTGCATGCCTACGATCCCGACGGCAACCATGTCGAAATTGCCTTCTCCACCCGCGAGGAAGCGAATCCGAAACTCCTGAACGGCGAATAGGCGCGAGCGCTATTCCGCGAGGTCGACGTAACCGCGTTCGATTGCGTGCATCAGCGCGTCGAACGCCTGGCGGGCTTCCTCGTACATTTCGCGATGGTGGCGAAGCTCCTCGATCTCCGACTGATCGGGCGCATCACCGTGATCTTTCGCCGCGATATCGAAGGCCGCCTGCAGGTATCTGCCACGCAAACGGGCAACCGACAGCGCCAACGGCAGCACGCTGTCCCGATTGATATCGGGGATTAACGAGTGGATGATTTCGCGATTTGCCACGGCAATCGCCTGATCCATGTCCCTCTTGAAACGCAGCAAATCTAAATCGGAAGCGGCCATAATGGCATCCTTGGGTTTGCAAAAGTGTCCGGCATTTTATTCGCGAGGACACTTGGAATGTAAAGCGTGCCGTTAAGGCGTGATATCGACTTTTTCGACTTCCTGCGTCTCGTGCGGACTCTCGGCGCCCGCTCCATAGTAGATACCCACCAGCTTCGCCGCCAATTCGATCGACTGCTGCTCGCTGACATCGAATTCCACGGCGACCATATCATCGCCGATCGCGCGCAGTATCCGCCCGTCGAACGCGCCCAGGTCGTTGATATCGACAGAGACAGTATGCGTCTTATAGAGAGGTGCCCGAACCTTAATAGCAGCGCCGCCGACGGAGATATCCCGCAACACACCGTCGTAGGTTTTCTTAGAGGTCGATATTTCCACGCGCTTATGCACGATAAATCGATCATGCTGTCGTTTATCGCTGCCGTAATTTGGGTCTGCTCCGCTCATACTTTCCCCTTTCCCACCGAAGCCATCGGTTCGACTCAATGGCGCTTAACCATACCAGGATAGGGTTAACAAATAGTAAGCGGCCGCTATGATGATCCCGGTACAAGCTCAATTGTTTCGAGGCCGATACCGGCGCCGCGTTCGTTCTGTTGCTCGTGTAGTGTCACGGCAATGCGTGCCGCAAGCCGCACCGCGACCGCCTCGTTGATAATGAACTTAACCGCGATGACGTTCTGGTCAATGCGGCGAACCAGTTCCGCGGGGTAAGTGCCCAGTTCCTCTATTTCCACGGACAGCTCCGCCTCGTCTTCGATCGCCGCCCGGCATTCGATCGCCGCACCGCCGACCGAAACATCGATCAAGGCCCCGGAATGGCTCAAATCCCCGAGAAATACCCGGACAGACTTTCGAAGCTCGTATCTTGGATGTTTACGGCGCTCACGCCCGCCCGGCGTTTCGCTCGTGCTCATCATTCCTTGCTCCCATCGCTATCCAAGGCCGTGAATGACCTTGGCGAGAATACCTCAGAAGAAAGTAAACCGGGCAATTGTTAACAAAGCATGAACAACGCAAAAGGCGCCCCGCAAGGGGACGCCTCGGCAGTAACCGGTATCCGGCTGATTTATCGGGAGTAAAACTCGATCACCAGGTTCGGTTCCATTTGAACCGGATAGGGAACATCTTCGAGTTTCGGCGCCCGCACGAACGTGGCGGCCATCTTGCGCTCGTCGACCGAAATATACTCCGGGATATCTCGTTCCGGCGAGGCCATGGCTTCCAGCACCAAGGCCATCGCCTTGCTTTTGTCGCGGACCTCGACAACGTCGCCTTCCTGGACCTGGTAGGATGGAATATTCACCCGCTTGCCGTTGACGCGGACGTGGCCATGATTGACGAACTGGCGCGCCGAGAAGACGGTCGGCACGAACTTCGAACGATAGACCACCGCATCCAGGCGGCGCTCCAGCAGCTCGATCAAGTTCTCACTGGTATCGCCCTTGCGGCGCTCGGCGTCCTCATAATAGCGATGAAACTGTTTCTCGCCGATATTGCCGTAATAGCCTTTCAGCCGCTGCTTCGCCTGCAGCTGAATGCTGTAGTCGGACGGCTTGCGGCGGCGCTGACCATGCTGGCCCGGCCCGTATTCGCGGCGGTTGAAAGGACTTTTCGGCCGACCCCATAAATTACACCGGAGACGGCGATTGATCTTATACTTCGACTGCAGTCGCTTCGACATCGTTTATATACCCTAGGTTTTGCCTGGCGTTATTGTTGTCCCGGTAGTCTGACGCGCGCTTGAGTGACGTGCAGCGGGGTTCTTTGACCCTCATTCCCAGGAGCGGCGGGGAGTATAGGGATCGCTCATAGCTTGTCAATCGCCCGAATCCCGATTTCCCGGGGCCCGCGATCCCCGGGTCAAGCCGGACAAAATACCGTGCAGCGTGCGGACCTCCTCCTCCGTCAGTCCGGCGCGCTGAAAGATATTCCGGATCTTGCGGACCATGATCGGCCGCTTCTCCTCGACATGGAAGAATCCGCAGGCGTCGAGCTCCGGCTCCAGACGCCGAAAAAACGTCATCAGCTCCTCTTTGGTGGCAAGATTCGTGCGCCCGAGGCTCAAGGTGCGTCCCGGCGTCTCGTCGCCCGCCTGAAACCACTCGTAGGCCATGACCATGACCGCGTGCCCCAGATTCATCGAGCTGTGGGCCGGATTTAAAGGCGCCTGAACCACCGTATCGGCAAGGGCGATATCGTCGTTCTCCAACCCCTTGCTTTCCCGCCCGAACATGATGCCGACCTTGGCGCCTTCGCCGACGACCTGGCGCATCTCCGTCGCGGCGTCGCGCGGCGTCGCGACGGTGACGATCAGGTCCCGCGGCCGGGCGGTCATGGCGAAGACCCGATGCAAATCCGCGATTGCCGCCGCCGTGCTGTCGAAGACGCGCGCCGCCTCGATCACGCCCTCGGCGCCGGAGGCCACCGCGAAGGACTTCGGGTTCGGCCATACGTCGCGCGGCGCGACGAGACGCAGGTCCGACAAGCCGCCGTTCATCATCGCCCGCGCCGCAAAACCGATGTTCTCGCCGAGTTGCGGATGGACAAGAATGACGGCCGGGCCGCCGGTAATGGATGTCTGCGTTTTGTCTGTACCTGCCATGCGCCGGGTCATACTGCTTTATTGCAACCACGTCACGCCTCAACCGGCCTCAAACCCCTCGCGCGGCTGGGCGAGGTAGGCTTCCTCTTCCGCCGTGTTTGCCCGGCCCAATACCGCGTTGCGGTGCGGAAACCGTCCGAAGCGTTCGATCAGCCGCAAATGCGATTCCGCGTACTCGGTCCCCATTTCCGTATCCGAGAACAGCTCGACGCACCGCCGCTGCACCTCGATATCCTCGCTGTGCTCGTGGGGCAGGTAGAAAAAGACCCGGTCCGGCTCGCGGAATGTCTTGTCCCACCCCTTGGCGATGGCGGCCTCGGCGACCGCCAGCGCCTTGCCATCGAACGCGAACGCTTCGGCGCTGCCGCGGTGGAGATTGCGGGAGAACTGATCGAGGACGATGACCAAGGCCAGCGCGCCGCCCGGCGTCTCCGCCCATCCGTCGCAGTGGCCCGCTGCCGCGCGTCGGTGCAAATCGCCGAAACGCGCGCGAATTTCCGCGTCGAAACCGTCGTCCCGCTGGAACCAGACGTCCCGCATCCGGCCCGGCGCCGCGCCGAACCAGAACTCGTGAACCGCGTCGATATCGTCCTGAAATCCGCTCATGTTACTCGCCACCGCATCTGCATGTGATAGGTTATATTGAGAGCTTCCCAACGAGACAAACGACGATGACAGTCCTGCAAAGACACCCCATCGAAGACGCGTCGGCCTGGAAAGGGTCCGAATTGGCCGCGAGCGGTGACTGGATTTGGACACTCGACGCTGCCGACCTAGCGGAAATCGAGGACGCCCTCGCCATCGCGAAGCGCTCGAACCGCCCTTGGCAGGAGACGACGGCGGCCCATTTCCCGCTGCGGCATCTCGCCGGCAAACTGCGGGAGACCGCTCGCCGCCTGGAACACGGGAAGGGAATCACCCTGATCCGCGGCCTCCCGGTCGAGCGCTATGAACTGGACGACCTGAAGCGGCTCTATCTCGGCTTCGGCAGTCACATGGGCACGCCAGTGATCCAAAATGCCGGCGCCGGCCTGATGCGTGAGATCCGAGATACCGGTGGCCCGCGCGTCGAATCGCCGGCCAGGCTTAACTGGCACAACGACCGGGCCGACGTCGTCTCCCTGCTGTGCCTGCGGACGGCCGCCAAGGGTGGCGTCAGCCGGATCGTCAGCGCCACCGCGGTCTACAACGCATTGCTCGAACGCCGCCCGGAATTGGCGGAAGTGCTCTTCGGCGACTTCTACCGCAGCTCCATCGGCGACGAGGTCGGAACCGACGCACCCTACTACATGTTGCCGGTCTTCACGATGCAGGGGTCGGCTTTCACCAGCGACCTGTCGCGCATCTATATCGAGCAGGCGCAGATTTTCCCGGAAATCCCCCGTTTGACCGACCTTCAGATAGAAGCGCTGGACATGCTGGAGGCCCTGTCGGAGGAACTCTGCTACGAGCACATGATCGAGCCCGGCGATATACAAATGCTGAACAACCATGTGACCTATCACGGCCGCACTGCCTTCGAAGACGACGCCGGCAGCAAACGCGACCGATTCCTGCTGCGCCTTTGGCTGATGACGCCGGAAAGCCGCCGCTTGCCGAAAGATCAGGCGTCGCTTTGGAGTTCCGCCGAATTGACCCATTCGAGGCTGGCGGAAATCAGGCCCGCCTCCTGAACAAACGAGAAAAGGAAGTCGAATACATGACCGCGCTTGCGATTCTAGTGAAATTCACCATCCCCGAAGGCGCCATGGACAAATTCATGGAAGCCGCTCAACACGATGCGAAACATTCGATGCAGGACGAACCGGGCTGCCAGCAGTTCCGCATCCTGGTCCCGAACGACACGGCGAACACGGTTTATTTCTTCGAAGTCTATGACGATGAGGCCGCGCTGGAGAATCACCGCACGCAACCGCATTACGCCGTCTATTCGAAAGTCGCGCAGGAAATCGGCGTCGAACGCGAGCGGGTCGATCTTACGCTCCTGAATCCCTAATCGGCCTGCATCCTGAATCGGCCTGTCCCCTTGAACGGAAGATCCCATCGATGACTACATACGATTATATCATCGTCGGCGGCGGTTCCGCCGGAAGCGTCCAGGCCAACCGGCTGTCGTCGCGGAGTTCCAATCGGGTGCTGTTGCTGGAAGCCGGCATCGACACGCCGCACAACCAAGTGCCGGAGGAAATTCTCGACAGCTATCCGGGCAAGGTCTATTTCAACCCGAAATTCATTTGGAACGGTCTCAAGGTCCATATCGGACCTCAGTCCCACAACAATCCGGACGAAAGACCCCCCGCCAAGCAATACGAGCAGGCGCGCGTCATGGGCGGCGGCTCCAGCATCAACGGCCAGCTCGCCAACCGGGGAGCGCCGACCGACTATGACGAATGGGGCGAGCGCGGCGCGGAAGGCTGGAGCTGGGAGGCCTGCCTGCCCTATTTCAAGAAGGTCGAGCGCGATCTCGATTTCGACGACGCTTTCCATGGCCAGGAAGGCCGCATCCCGGTGCGGCGCATATTTCCGGACCAGTGGCCGGGCTACGTCAAAAGCATCGCCGCCGCCCTCGAGGAACAGGGCGTCGAGTACCTGGCGGATCAGAACGGCGCGTTCCGGGACGGCTATTTCCCGGTCACCATGTCGAATCTCTACGATCGGCGCGTCTCCGCCGCCATCGGCTATCTCGACCCGCAAACCCGCCGGCGCGAGAATTTGCGCATCGAGGCCGAGACCCAGGTGAAGGAGATCCTGTTCGAAGGAACGAAGGCCGTCGGCGTCGTCGCGGTGCAGCGCGGCCAGGAACACACCTTCAAGGCCAAGGAGATTATTCTGTGCAGCGGCGCCATTCACTCGCCGGCCATGCTGCTGCGCGCGGGCATCGGCCCGGTCGGCCATCTGCACGAGATGGGCATCGACGTGCGGCTGGAGCGTGCGGGAGTCGGCCAGAACCTGATGGAGCACGCCGCCGCCGCCATGTCCGCCTGGATGCAGCCGGACGCGAGGCTCAACGACATGACGCGGCGTCACATCCATATCGGCTGGCGCTACTCCTCCAACATGCACGACGCCCCTGCTGGCGACATGTTCGCGGCAGTGGTCGCAAAATCCGCCTGGCACGCGGTCGGCGACCGCCTCGGCTCTATGCTCGCCTGGGTCAACAAGACCTACTCGACCGGCCAATTGACCCTGAACTCCAGCGACTGGCGGACGGAGCCGACGGTCGAGTTCAACATGTTGTCCGACGCGCGCGACCTCGACCGATTGATGGATTGCTATCGCCGCGTCGCCGCAATCTTCCTGTCCTCCGCCGTTCAGGCCGTTACGCGCGACGCCTTCCCGTCGGCATACAGCGAACGCGTTCGAAAGGTCGGCACGGTGACGACGCGCAACAAGGTCCTCACCGGAGTATTGGCGCAGATGATGGACGGCCCTTCCTGGTTCCGGAAATGGCTGATCGGCTCCTTCATCACCGAAGGCGACAGCATCGACGTGCTGCTGACGGACGACGAGGCGCTGGCCGAATACCTGAAACGCAGCGTGACCGGCACCTGGCATGCGTCCTGTACCAACCGGATGGGTCGGGCCGACGATCCCATGGCGGTGACCGACAACCAGGGCCGGGTCCACGGCGCCCAGGGCCTACGCGTGGTCGATGCGTCGATCATGCCTTGCGTCCCCTGCGCCAATACCAATTTCCCGACGCTGATGATCTCCGAGAAAATCGCCGACACGATCTTGAAGGGATAATCGAATGAGCAAGCCCATCACCCCCGCCGGCCTTGATCATGTGGTACTCCGCACCGGCCGATTGCGGGAGATGATCCGTTTCTACGAATACATGGTCGGGTGTTCCGTGGAGCGCACGGTGGACACGCTCGGTCTCTATCAGCTGCGGGCAGGTGCCTCGCTGATCGATCTCGTCGATGCCGACGGAGAACTCGGCAAGCGGGGCGGCCCGCCGCCGGGCGAAAAGGGCCGCAATATGGATCACTTCTGCCTGCGCATCGACCCCTGGGACGAGGCGGCGATCCGCAAGCATCTGGAAGAACACGGCGTCGAGGCGCCGGAGACCGCCGACCGCTACGGTGCGGACGGTACGGGACCGTCGATCTACGTTCGGGACCCGGACGGCAATACGGTAGAATTCAAGGGCCCGCCGAACCCTTAGGTGGCTTCACGGGCGCCCTTGACCTTTCCGGATGCCATATGGATGTCTGTATGGATTCCATTTTAACGTGTTGGCGCACGCATCATAACGGATACGGAATCAATCAAGCAGGACAGTAGAATGCGCGATACCCGTGTAAAGCAGATTCGGAGACGATTGTATTTCAGCGCCCACGAGCGCATCCGCAAGCTCCCCTTGGCCGTCTTCGCAGCCATCATCCTGTCGAGCTGTGCGCTTCAGCTCGAACCGAGCTACGACGCGAGGATCGTGAAAGAAATCGAGACATTGACGCTCGACACACAAACATTCTTCGCATCGATTACGAACGGTATTCCGGCCGCAGGCTTTTCGGAACGGGAGAAGGCTTATGCTGCCTTGGCGGGGCGCGCGGCGGCCATCAAGATCTATGCGGAAGCACGCCCCGCGCCGTCCGGCCGATTGGTCGGCTTCTTTCAAAATTTGATCTCCGTCCCTCCGCCTCCCAGTCTCAGCGCGGCGGCCGGAGGCGACCGGTCGTCGGGGTCCCCAAGCGAAGACCGGTACGAGAATGCGACCGCGGGCTATATGGAGGATTATCTTCGAAACCTTAAACGGCTAGCCGACAAGGACAAAGAGAACGCCGCGACAGTCGGCGACCTCTCTCGGTTCGAGGCCGCGCAGGCGGGTTACCGCGATGCGCTCGCCGCATATCAAAAAGCCTATAGCGAGTGGGTGAGCGGCCGCGGCCTGAAACCGGCCGATATCGGCCCCGCGCCGACTCCGCCCTTGGGCAAGGTATCCGAGCGGTATGTCGGCCTTCGGCAAATCGTCCTCAACGATATTCTGCATGACGCGCTTTTCTATGAGCGCGACATTCTCAATCGCAAACGCTGACGAGCAAATAGCGGAAAGGAGCAATCGGCCATGAGCATCTCCGTCGACGATCTGATTGGTGACATCGGCAATGTCATGAACGACATCCTCACCAAAGACGTCAAATTGCTACGAGGCTATTCCGAGACAAAGGCCAAATCGATCGCACGGTACACCAAACTCATCGCCGAAAGCTATGCCGCCGGTGAAATCGACGAAGCCGAGTTGCAGGAAGAACTCGACGAACTCAATTTAATGATCGAGCGGTTCGTTCGAAATCTGAAGGCATTGACGAACACGACTGTGGAACGTTTGATCGCGGGCGTGACGAATGTTCTCTACGGTGCGATTCGAACGGCCGCCACTGGCGCCGGAGTGCCGCTTCCGGCCCTCGATCTCGGCGAAGGATAGAACTTCACGGCAAAATCTCCGTCAGGCGCGGCGCCAGATCGTCCCTTCGGGTTTATCCTCAAGAACGATCCCGCTTGCAGTGAGTTCATCCCGGATACGGTCGGATTCGGCAAAATTCTTCTCCGCTCGCGCCCCGGCCCGCAACGCAATCAATCGCTCGATTTCAACCTCGTCGAGCCCGGCCCCGCCGGCGGGCCGCCAGGTGAACCAGTCATCGGGATTCTGTTGGAGCAAACCGAGTATCGACGCCGCGTCGCGGAGATTGGCCGCCGCACTTCGCCGTGGCGCTTCTTCCGAGGCATTGTTCAAACGGCGCAACATCGAGTGAAGCTCCGTCAGCGCCAGAGGTGTGTTCAAATCATCCGACAACGCCGACAGGATCGCCTCATTGGGCGGCCCTTCGGCCCCCTCCCCCTCCGCGATCATGCCCGCGACACCGCGCAGCGCACCATAAAATCGATCCAATTCCCGTTTCGCCTCGTCCAAGCCGTCTTTGGTGAAATCGAGCGGTTGGCGGTAATGCGACTTTAGCAGGAGCAAACGCACCGCTTCGCCCGGGAATTCCTGCAGCAGTTCGTTGATGGTGTAGAAGTTGCCGAGCGATTTCGACATCTTCTCCCCTTCCGACATCAGATAGCCGTTGTGCATCCAGTATTTGGCAAAGCCCTGTGCCGGCGTCTCGCACAGGCATTGCGCAATTTCGTTCTCATGGTGCGGGAAGATCAGGTCCTGCCCGCCACCGTGGATGTCGAAAGCCTGCCCCAGATACTTCGTCGCCATGGCGGAGCACTCGATGTGCCAGCCCGGACGGCCGCGGCCCCAGGGGCTCTCCCAGCCCGGCAATTCGGCGCTCGACGGCTTCCAGAGCACGAAATCGGCGGCATCCTTCTTGTAGGGCGCCACATCGACCCGGGCACCCGCCACCAATTCGTCGCGACTGTGCCGCGAGAGCCGTCCATAGGCCTCCCAGGACGGCACGTTGAACAGCACATGGCCGTCCGCCTCGTAGGCGTGGCCCCGCTCTATCAGATCGGCGATCATCGCCTTCATTTCCTCGACGTGATCGGTCGCGCGTGGCTCCACGTCCGGCGGCAAGGCGCCCAGGGCCGCGATATCCTCATGGAACTGCGCCGTCGTCCGCTTGGTGATCTCGCCGATGGACTCGCCCGATTCCGCCGAGCGCGCGTTGATCTTGTCGTCGATGTCGGTGATGTTCCGCGCGTAGGTCACCTTGGGATGCAGCCGCTTCAGCAATCGGTACAAAACGTCGAAAACGACGATGGGACGCGCATTGCCGATATGCGCGTAGTCGTAGACCGTCGGTCCGCAGACATAGAACCGGACATGCTCCGGGTCGTGCGGTACGAAGTCGACCTTCCGGCGCTGATAGGTATCGTGGATGCGCAGGCTCACGGGTTCGCCTCAATCAGGAGTAAATCTCAGCTTCGCGGCGTTACTCGTAACAAAGTCGCGCCGTGCCGTCCACGCCAACTACAATATGCGCCGAAAGCTGTTGGTGATCGGATAGCGGCGCTCACGGCCGAAGGCGCGATGAGTGATCTTGACCCCGGGCGGCGCCTGGCGGCGCGTTTATTACGCGAGGTCGAGCAATTGCCAGACCCCCTGCACCGTCTCCGGATCGTGATCGCGGGCGACAATTTCGGCAACGCTCATCTCGCCCTCGATCAGGCAGCGCAGGATGTCGTCCAACTCGTCGTAGGGCGGCAGGGAATCCTCGTCCTTCTGGTCCGGGCGCAGCTCCGCAGAAGGCGGTTTGGTGATGATCCGCTCCGGAATGACACGGCCGGAGGGGCCGAGCAAGCCTTCAGGCCTGTGCTGGTTCCGCCAGTGGCAAAGTTCGAACACGGTCGTCTTGTAAACGTCCTTGAGCACGGAATAGCCGCCGCACATGTCGCCGTAGAGCGTCGCATATCCCACCGACATCTCCGACTTATTGCCCGTGGTCAGCAGCATGTAGCCGAGCTTGTTGGAAATTCCCATCAGGATGAGGCCGCGGCTGCGCGCCTGAATATTCTCCTCGGTCACGTCGGCTGCCGCATCGCCGAAGATCGGCTCCAGCATGCCCTCGAACGCGGTCATCGCCGGCTGAATGCCGACCTCGTCGAGCTGCACGCCCATCAGCTTGGCGGCCTCCTCGGCGTCTTCCAGACTCTCGCGGCTGGTATAAGGCGACGGCATCATGACGCAGCGGACCCGGTCGGGACCCAGCGCATCGACCGCCACGGCCGCCGTAATCGCCGAATCGACGCCACCCGAAAGGCCGATCAGCACTCCCGGAAACCCGTTCTTTTCGACGTAATCCTTGAGGCCGAGCGTCATCGCCAGATAGATGGATTCCAATCCCTCGGACGGTTTTTCCAGCAAGCCCGGCTCGCACCTCCAAACGTCGTCGTCGCCGCGCCGCCAATGGGTGGTGACCACCGCCTCGCTCCAACCGGGCGCCTGCACGGCAAGCGAATGGTCCGCGTTGAGGACGAAGGACGCGCCGTCGAAAACCAACTCGTCCTGGCCGCCGATCTGATTGACGTAGACCAGCGGCAAGCCGGTCTCCGTCACCCGGGCAAGCGCGTGCTGGAGACGTTGATCGGTCTTCGAGATGTCGTAGGGCGAGCCGTTCGGCACCAACAGGATTTCGGCGCCTGATTCCTCGAGACATTCCGGCACGTCGGGGGTCCAGATATCCTCGCAAATCGGCACGCCGATCCGCACCCCCTTGAAATCGATCGGCCCGGGCATCGGGCCGGGTGCGAAGACGCGCATCTCGTCGAACACGCCGTAATTCGGGAGGTCATGCTTGAACCGCATCGCCGCGACGGCACCGTTCGCAAGCAGCAGGGCCGCGTTATAGGTCTTTCCCTTGTCGCGCCAGGGTGCCGTGAGCAGAACCGCCGGCCCGCCGTCGGCCGTCTCTTCCGCAAAAGCCGTCACCGCCGCTTCCACCTTATCGAGAAAGAACGGTTTCAGGACAAGATCCTCCGGCGGATATCCGGAGACGACAAGTTCGCTGCAGACGACAAGATCGGCGCCATCCGCCGCGGCCTGGGCGCGGGCGGCGCGGACCTTCTCGATATTGCCGTTTATGGCGCCAACCACAGGGTTCAGCTGGGCCAGCGTAATGGTCAATCGATCTGTCATCGGTTTTGAACGTCTGCTCCGGGTGGCATGGCGTGACTGTCAAACGTGTCACAGAGAGTGGCAAGGTCCTATGCAAAGGACTATTCTTTTTGGAAAGTTAGTCACCGTGCCCGCCCGCGCAAGGCACAATTCGCGGAAACGGTGAACGCCGTTTGTCCAACGAGAAGGGATTTCGCCGAATGCCCGACGACTTGAGCGCAGATTCGGAATACGGACCCGGTAAATTCCGGGCACTCTTCGAAAGAGGCTTGGATTTCGCCATAGATCGGATGCTGCGCCGTGCCGAAGCGCAGGGCGGATCCGTATCCGCGGACGACCTGCGGGACGAGCTGGCCCAATTCAAGCGGAATCCCGATGCCGATACGGCCGAATTCTTCGAGGACGCCTGGCGGGAATGTACGTTTGCGGTCGAGCGGCTGCGCTGGGACCAGGAACGCCGGTATCCCTTCGAGCGCCTGATGGTCAATACTTTCGTCCACCTCCTCCCGACCGGCGATCAGGTCCCGATCCAAGGCGAACATCTTTCGCGGCGGATCATCCCGGGCTTCGTGTCCGCCATGTTGCAGATGCTGGGCGAAGAGTTGAGCGACAAGTACGAGGACTTTTGCCGCACCATGGTCTCCCGGCTCAAGGCGCAGCACGGCAACGCGTTCAACTGGGACATGGTCCATCACGATCCCGACGCGGCGGAAGTGGTTACGGAAGTTTTGATCACCATCTGTCACCACTTCATCGACATGCGGAAACGCCGTCGTTGGCTCACCGACGTCATCAACGGACACATGGGAGCGCCCACGGCCGCCCAGGATGTGCCCTTCGAGGAAATGGAATGCCACCGGCTGATTTCCGCGATGTACCAGCCGCTGCGGGACGCGATGAACACGCCGGAAGGCGAATCGCGCATTACCGAGCGCTATGGCCGCGACCGGGCCCGCATGTTGCGCGCGGTCTTCGCCGAAATCACCCGCGATCACCGGGAACTCTCGCTCGGCTTGAGCAGCCAGCCGACGACCGCTTGACCCTGAATCGCTGCGACAGAGAGGAGCCATCGATGCAACCGACGCCAGAGAAACAGCGCGAGATGTTGCGACAGATGCAGACCATTCGCCGCTTCGAGGAACGCGCGACCCGGGATTACATCGCCGGCGATATCTACGGCGTGGTCCACAGCTATATCGGCGAGGAAGCGGTCGCGGTCGGCGTCTGCTCGGCGCTGGAAGACGGCGACAAAATCATCAGCACCCATCGCGGTCATGGCCATTGCATCGCCAAAGGCGCCGATCTCGACCGCATGATGGCCGAGCTTTACGGGCGCGAGACCGGCTATTGCAAGGGCAAGGGCGGCTCCATGCATATCGCGGACTTCGATATCGGCATGCTGGGCGCCAACGGGATCGTCGCGGGGGGCATTTCGATTGTCACCGGGGCCGGATTGGCGGCGCAGATGGACGGCAACGGCCGGGTGGCGGTCTCTTTCTTCGGCGACGGTGCCTCCAACGCAGGGCCTTTTCACGAATCGATCAATATCGCCGCCGCCTGGAAACTGCCGATGCTCTACGTGTGCGAGAACAATCTCTATGCCGCGAATACGGCGTCGACCCGCACCCTCGCCCATCCCGACGTCGCGGCCCGGGCGCAGGGCTACGGCATTCCGGGGGTCATTGTCGACGGCAACGATATTTTCGCCGTCCACGAAGCCGCGACCGAAGCGGTCGCGCGCGCGCGCGCCGGCGAGGGGCCGACCCTGATCGAATGCAAGACCTATCGCTGGGGACGGCATACGGAGCGCCCGACCCAGGCTGAGCCCCGTCCCGCGGCGGAAGTGGCGGCCTGGAAATTGAAGGATCCGATCCCCCGCCTGAAGGCGGCCTTGCAGGAGCATCAGGGCCAGCTGAGCGACGAGGAGTGGGAGGAGATGGACCGAGAGATTTTGGCGCGGATCGAAAGCGCCGTGACGTTTGCCAAGGCCAGCCCCTTTCCGAAGCCGGAGGCGGCACTCGACGACGTTTTCGCGGAGGCGGCGGAATGAGGGAAATCACGTATGCCCAGGCCGCAACCGAAGCCCTTGTCGAGGAAATGCGGCGCGATCCGAAGATCTTTCAGATGTCGACCGACGCTGAACCGGCGCTGGTGGACGAGTTCGGCGAGGAGCGCATCCGCGCGACGCCAATCGCCGAAAGCGCCTTCACCGGCATGTCCATCGGCGCCGCCGGTTCGGGATATCGCCCCGTCGTCAATTGGCGCCAGATTACCTTCGCCTTCGTCGCCATGGACCAGATCGTCAATCAGGCGTCCAAGATCCACTACATGTTCGGCGGCCAGACCACGTTTCCGGTCACGTTCCGCGCGGCCGTCGGCGGCGGCACAAAGCTGGCGGCGCAGCACTCGCAGAGCCCGTATTCCATGTTCATGAACCTGTCGGGCATGAAGATCATTCTGCCGTCGACGCCTTACGATATGAAGGGCCTGCTGAAATCCGCCATCCGCGACGATAATCCGGTCATTTCCTTCGAAGCCAACCGGCTGCTCGGCTTCAAAGGCGAGGTGCCGGAGGAGGATTACAGCGTCCCGATCGGCGTTGCCGATGTGAAACGCGAAGGCAGCGACATCACCGTGATCGCCATCGCCTGGATGGTCCACGAAGCCTTGGCGGCCGCCGAGATAATGGACAAGGAAGGCGTGTCCGTCGAGGTCGTCGATCCGCGGACATTGGCGCCGATGGATGCGGGGACGATCCGCGCTTCGGTGCGCAAGACCGGACGGCTGATCGTCGCCGACGAGGCGGGCCCGACCGCCGGCGCATCGGCCGAGATCCTCGCGCTGGCGACGGAAGACGCCGACACCTTCGCCGCGCTCAAGGGACCGGCCCGGCGGGTTTGCGCGCTCGAGGCGCCGATTCCCTACAGCCCCGTGTTGGAAGATCACGTGTTCCCGAACCGCACCCGCATCGCCGATGCGATCCGGGAGATGATGGCCGCAAGCTAGAAGGAGAACCGAATGCCGCATCTGACGCGAGGCGACGCGCGGCTCTATTACGAGGACGACGGCGACGGTCCGGCGATCCTATTGACCCATGGTTTCGTCGCCTCGACCGGCATGTGGGACGGCCAGGTCGCCGCCTTCCGCGACCGCTACCGCCTGATCCGCTGGGACATGCGGGGCCACGGGCGGACCGAATGCCCGGACGACCCCGCAGCCTACGGCCAGGACATCACAGTGGCCGACATGACCGCGATTCTCGACCATCTCGGCATCGAGACGGCGGTGATCGCCGGCCACTCGCTCGGCGGTTTCATGTCGCTGCGCTTCAATGTGCTGCATCCGGAACGCGCCACGGCGCTGATCCTGCAGGGTTGCGGTCCAGGCTACCGCAGCGCCGAGTCGCGGGCCAAATGGAACCTACGGGTCGACGGACGCGCGAGGACCATCGAGGATGAGGGTTTCGAGGCGCTCGGCGGCGCCGCCGAAGTTCCGGTCAGCATACAGCGCTCCCGCCGGGAACTGGCGCTGGCCGCGCGCGGCATTCTGGCCCAGGTCGACGCCCAGGTAATCGACAGCCTGCCGCA
>JAYPOZ010000001.1:98799-99926 GCA_038131165.1 Rickettsiales bacterium
ATCCCGAAGCGTTTGGCCAGCCAGGCCGGATCGGTATAAGCGAGTTTCACCGTCCCGTCGGCCGCCTGCCAAGCCGCAGCCTTGAGCGGCAGGTCGAGCCCGATGGCCGGATTCGAGGTCATCAGCGGCGTCCCGATCTTCGGCGAGCCGAAAATGATAACCGCCGTCGGCGGCAACGCCCTGCCGACGCTCTGCGCCCCCTTGGCATGATCGATCCGCGCAAAGACCTTGATGCCCTTGCGCTCAAGCGCGATTCCAAGGCGATCCAAGGTCTTGGTGACATCGAAATCGCTCTGTTTGACGATCAAGCCGTCGCCTTCCGCCCGGGCGGCGGGTACGCTCAAGAGGCCCGATATCAAGACCGCAATCAATAGCAAGGGCGCTGCAAGGCGAATGTGCATTTCAAAGTTCCTTTCGGGTTTCGATTTCAGGCCGCGCGAATCGACCAACCGCATTTTCACGGACCATAGACGCCGGCGCAACGAGTTGCTCTTCAAACTCTCGTGTGCCGGTCACGGAGGCGAGCGAGAAAAGGCGCCAGAAGCTGCGGCGACAGATACACCGGAATCTGGCTCAACGCGAAATAGAGCCACGTGATGTCCGATAGCGATCCGCCGGCCGCGGCCAACATCAGGCCGACGTTTCGCTGGGCCGTCATGAAACCGACGGCCAGCGCGGCTTCCCGACCGGCGCGCCAAAAGGCCAGAACGGAGAGTCCGAAGAAGAAGACGAAGGCCGAGAAACCGGCCGCCAGCAGCCCAAACCACGTCAGCGGGTCGGCGAGGAAGCTCGCCGCAACATCGCTCATCAAGGCGGCGGCGAAGACGAACAACCCTATGATGTTCCCGCCGTCGATTTCCAGGCGGCGGCGTTCGAGCCGTTCCACACCCACCAGGCGTCGAAGGCCGAGCCCGACAAGGGCCGAACTGGCCAAGAGGGCGAACAGCTTCCAGCCGAGCGCGGTGGCCGAAATCGACAGGGCGTCCCCGAGGAAGACATACACGAAGAACGGCGCCGTCAGAGGCACGAGCGCGCTGCTGGCCACCAGCGCGATTAACACGAGGGTTGCGTCCAATCCCAGCAAGGCGGCCAGTGCCGGCGCCGCCATCATCGGCGCGGAGGCGGAT
>JAYPOZ010000001.1:99936-137781 GCA_038131165.1 Rickettsiales bacterium
GCGGATTGCAGGATGATCCCGGCGAAGAGATCCGGCGCCGATTGCTCCGCGCCCACCGTCATTGCGGCCCCTCCCGACAGGAAAGGGATCGCGATCGAGGTCCAAACCGTTGCCGCCACGACAAGACCGGGGCGACGCAGATGACCAAGGAGCGCGGCGGGATCGACGCGGAGAAAGGCGATGACCAGCAAGGCGAACACGGCGCCCCCTACATAAGGCCGCAAGACATCGCCCAGGGGCGGGACCGCAATACCGAGCAGGATGACCGCCGCTACGGCGCGCGTGCCTTGGCGGCCGAGCCAGCGGAGGATCAAAAGCATGTATCGGGCACCTGCTGGAATGGCGAGGAAAGTATCCGGATTGCAACGTTACGCCTACGGCCGCCGTGGAAGAAAGAACCAATCCGCCGGCACACCACAATCCGGTTTACGGCAAGCGGTTGGCCCTCAAATGTTTATCGGATAGGTTTGGACCATATTGGCTGGGAAAGCGCAGATGAGCCTCGAATCCTACTATAAAGACCATTGGGTCACGATCGAAGACGAACGGCTGGACCGCTACGAAGTGATGTTCCAGTGGAGCCCCGCCTTCGAGCGTCTGCTGGAGCCGGCCCGAATCCAACCGGGTCAGACGGTCGGCGACCTTGGATGCGGTCCGGGATTTCTATCCGAACAATTGCTGCAGAGAGTCGGCCCCTCGGGTCATGTTCATGCCTTCGACGTCAACGCCGATTTCATAGACCGGACGCGCGCCCGGGCCGCCAAAGCAGGCCTGGCCGACCGCCTGACCCTGCATCACCTCAAGGATGGAGACATTCCGCTCGCCTCCGGCGTATTGGACTGCATCATTGCCAAGAACGTCATGGTCTATGTGGACGACCCGCGGGCGACCTTTGCGGAGTTTCGCCGCGTCCTGAAGCCGGGCGGAAAAGCCCATGCCATCGACAGCGATTTCGGCATGGTCGCCATCGACCCGGTGCCGCCCGATGATTGGCGCGCCCTGATGGATGCCGCCATGCATGCCTTCCGCACCCCCCATATCGGCCGCAAACTTTACGGTCTCGCGCGGTCGGCGGGATTCCGGGAAGTCGACGTCCAAATACTTGCCAGCCCGGACACCAAAGGCCGTCTGTTGAACTTTGCGCAAAACATCGCCGGTTATGCACGCGAAGCCGGGAGCTTCGAGGAGTCGGCCATCCAAGCCATTCTCGATACGGCGACACAGGCGCTGGAAGACGGCACTTACTTTGCGGTCAATCCGCAATTCGTCGTCACGGCAACCCTATTACCGATGTGTGTTAGGACCGGATTTCTTGATCGTCATCCCGGAACCCGCTGCATGGACAGGAATGGACTGATATGACCAACGGTCGCTTTGACCTGCGCTCCCACCTGACGGCGCTCGAGGCCGAGAGCATTCATATCTTCCGCGAGGTCGTGGCGGAAGTGCAGAAGCCGGTCATGCTCTATTCCGTCGGCAAGGATTCTGCGGTCATGCTGCACATCGCCCTGAAGGCGTTCTATCCGGGCAAGTTGCCGTTTCCGTTACTGCATATCGATACGACCTGGAAGTTCAAGGAGATGATCGCGTTCCGCGACAGGCGGGTAAGCGAACTCGGAGTGGAGTTGATTGTCCATATCAACCAGGACGGCCTCGACCGCGGTATAAACCCCATCGAACATGGATCCGGCACACATACGGATGTGATGAAGACGGAGGCGCTGAAACAAGCGCTCGACGACCATCGGTTCGACGCCGCGTTCGGCGGGGCGCGGCGCGACGAGGAGAAATCGCGCGCCAAGGAGCGCGTACTGTCGTTCCGGAATTCCACGCACCGGTGGGATCCCAGGGATCAACGCCCCGAACTTTGGCACCTCTACAACTGCCGGCTTAACCCGGGAGAAAGCCTGCGCGCTTTTCCGCTCTCCAACTGGACGGAGCGGGACATTTGGGAATACATCGCGGCCGAGAATATTCCCGTAGTGCCGCTGTACTTCGCCGAAACCAGACCGGTCGTCGAGCGCGACGGGCTTCTGATCATGGTGGACGACGACCGGCTTCCCTTGGCCCCGGGAGAAGTCCCGATGAGCCGCCGCGTGCGCTTCCGCACCCTGGGGTGCTATCCGCTGACCGGTGCCGTCCCCTTGGAGGCCGCCAGCGCCCAGGAGATCGTTGCCGAACTCGACGGTACGCGCCTCTCGGAACGTCAGGGGCGTGCCATCGATCACGACACCTCGGGGTCCATGGAGCGGAAAAAACAGGAAGGCTACTTCTGATGACCGGCGGTGTTCTCCGCATCCTGACGTGTGGCAGCGTCGACGACGGCAAGAGCACGCTGATCGGCCGCCTGCTGTACGATTCGAAGCTCTTATACGACGATCAACTCGCAACCCTCGAGCGCGAATCGAAACCGGGCCGCACCCCCGATTTTTCCCTGCTTCTCGACGGACTTACGGCCGAGCGCGAACAGGGCATTACAATCGATGTCGCCTATCGTTACTTCACCACCGGGCGGCGCCGGTTCATCGTGGCCGATACGCCCGGCCACGAGCAGTATACGCGTAATATGGCGACCGGCGCCTCGACTTCGGAAGTCGCCATCATTCTGGTCGACGCGCGCAAGGGCGTGCTCACGCAGACGCTACGGCATAGCTATATCACTGATATGTTCGGCGTCCGCCACGCCGTCCTGGCGATCAACAAGATGGATCTTGTCGATTACGCGCATTCCGCCTTCGACGCCATTTCCGCAGCCTATAGGTCCGCCGTCGAGACACTCGGTTTTGAATCGGTCCATTGCATTCCCGTTTCGGCCTTACACGGCGAGAATCTAACAGAACGCAGCGCGCTGATGCCGTGGTTCGATGGCAGCTATCTACTCGAACATCTGGAATCAATCGACGTTGCGGGCGACCGCGAAGGCCTGCCCTTTCGCTTGCCGGTGCAGTTGGTCAATCGCCCCGACCCGGATTTCCGCGGCTACAGCGGCACCATTGCTTCCGGCGCCATCGCCGTGAACGACACGGTGATCGTTTCGCCCGCCCAAAGAACCACACGTGTCGAACGTATCGCTACCGCCGATGGCGACATGCCCGGCGCCCGGGCCGGAGACGCTGTGACGCTCACGCTCGCGGACGAGATCGACATCACGCGGGGAGACGTCATCTCGGAGGCCGGTAACGGCGCCGGCGTCAGCGATCAGTTTCGCGCCCATCTGCTCTGGATGGACGCCGAGCCCATGCTTCCGGGGCGGAGCTATGAGATCAAGATCGGCACGCAATCCACCACCGCATCCATTTCGGATATTCGCCACAAGATCAACATCGACAACTGGGAACGGATCGCCGCCAAGACGCTCACGCTGAACGAGATCGGGGTCTGCAATGTGTCGCTCGACCGCGCCGTGGCATACGACCCCTATCGCGACAATCGGGAGACCGGCGGCTTCATTCTGATCGACCGATACACAAAACGGACAGTTGCCGCCGGCACCATCGCTTTCGGCCTGCGCAGAGCGACCAACATCACCCTGCAGGCGTTGGACGTGGACAAGGCGGCGCGGGCACGGATCAAGAACCAGAATCCGTGCGTCTTGTGGTTCACCGGGCTTTCGGGGTCCGGAAAATCGACAATCGCCAACCGGGTCGAGTCCGAACTTCATGCCTTGGGATACCACACCCATATTCTGGACGGCGACAATGTGCGCCATGGCCTCAACAAGGATCTCGGGTTTACGGACGCGGACAGGGTCGAGAACATTCGCCGCATCTCCGAAGTCTCCAAGCTGTTCGTCGAAGCGGGGCTGATTGTCCTGGTCTCTTTCATTTCCCCATTTAGAAGCGAGCGGGAAATGGCGCGCAGAATGATGGAGGACGGCGAGTTCATCGAGATATTCGTCGACACGCCTCTGGCGCTTTGCGAGGCGCGCGACCCCAAGGGCCTCTACGAGAAGGCCCGTGCGGGAGAGATCGCAAACTTCACGGGAATCGACTCTCCCTACGAGCCGCCGGTCGACCCCGAGCTCCGCTTGGAGACCGCGGAGCTGTCGGTGGAAGAAAGCGCAAGCACGCTCGTTCGGTATATTCGCGAGCGCGGCATCATCTAGAGGTGAAAATGCATGCGATGGTCCCAATATAGAGGCTTGGGATTGAAAAATTTTCCAGAACAACTATTCTGAAAATTATGCCACGCATCAGAGAATTCGACCCCGATATCGCCCTCGCCGACGCCATGCAGGTTTTCTGGCGCAACGGTTATGCAGACACCTCGATGGAGGATATTGTCTCCGAGACAGGCGTCAGCCGGTACGGCCTCTATGGAACTTTCGGCAATAAGAAAGAACTTCTCGTCGCCGCGATCCGGCACTATGAGCTGACGATGGGCGAACTCCTGATGGGAAATCTGCGCCGCCCGGACGCCGACGTCTCGGATATCGTCGGCTATTGGCGAACGATCAGCGCCTATGCCGAGGACAAGAAATTCTGCGACGGCTGCCTGATCGTCAACGTTGCCGCCGAGGTCGCGCCCCATGACGCCGATATCGCCGCCGAAGTGCAACGGATCGACCGGGAGCATACGGGATTTTTCGCGAATGCCATTCGCAACAGTCAGTCGAAAGGCGAAGTCTCGACGGCCATCGATGCCGACGGCATGGGATTGCTGATGGTGTCCCTGGCACGCGGGTTGGCCCTGATGTCTCGCGCGGGGACAAAGCCGGGCGAACTTTTCCCGGCGGTTGACGCCGCCTTAAAAGCACTCTGCGGTCCAAATTATCGCGGTTGACAATTATACCAGAATATATATTCTGATTTGAGGCCGTCGCAGCGGCGTATTTTTTTGTCCTGTAGCAGAACAACCATTCTGCTTTCGTACGAAGCCGGGAGCACACCATGCAGACTTCTCTGTCCGACCGTTGGGCCGCCGCACTCGGAGACTTCGTCATACGCCGCCGATGGTTCGTCATTCTCGCAACGGTGATCGCCGTCGCAGCCGCGGCGGCAGGTGGCCGGCATTTGGAATTCGCCAACAACTACCGGGTCTTTTTCGGAGCCGACAATCCGGAACTGATCAATTTCGAAGAATTCCAAGCGGTCTATACGAAAAACGACAACATTCTCGTCGTCGTCCAACCGAAAACCGGCCGCCTTTTCACTCCGGCACAAGCCGAGGCGGTCGAACGGATCACAGCCGCGGCATGGAAAACCCCATACGCAATCCGGGTCGATTCCCTGACCAATTTCCAGCACAGCTGGGCCGCCGGCGATGACCTTACCGTCGAAGACCTCATCCGTGACAGCGCCGAGATGCCGCAGACGGAACTCGACCGCCGCACGGCCATCGCCCTGGCCGAGCCGCTGCTGCGCGGCAATCTCATCGCCCGCGACTCCCGGACGACGGGCATCAACATCGTGCTGCAGTATCCCGAGAGAAGCCTGACCGAGGTCCCCGAAGCCGTGGGCCATGTGCGGGCAATCCGAGCGGAGATCGAACGCGACTACCCCGATCTCACGATCGCGCTAAGCGGTGTCTCGATGTTGAACAACGCGTTCGCCGAAAGCGGCCAGACCGATGCAATGACCTTGATTCCAATCATGTATGGCGTGTTGCTCGTCTTTATGGTCGCCCTGCTGAGGAGCGTCTCGGGAACCCTTGGCACGCTGCTCGTCATCGGGTTTTCGACAGCGGCCGCGATGGGGGTGGCCGGCTACGCGGACATCAAACTCACGCCGATATCGATCACCGCGCCGACCATCGTCCTGACTCTGGCGATTGCGGACAGCATTCACATCCTGGTCACGCTGCTCGGTCTCATGCGAGACGGATTCGATAAGATTTCGGCCATTAAGGAGAGCGTCCGTATCAACGCGCTTGCGGTCACCATCACCAGTGTCACAACCATCGTCGGCTTTCTCGCGTTGAATTTTTCCGACGCGCCGCCGTTCCACGATCTCGGCAACATCACCGCCATCGGGATTGCCGTCGCGTGGGCGATTTCGCTGGCATTTCTGCCGGCGGTGATGAGCCTGCTGCCGCTTCGCACCAAGGAGCGCGACGTCGCGGGCGGCTGGAGCCTCAGGATAATGGATCGCCTCGCGGAATTGGTGATCGGGCGATATAAAACCGTGCTTGCGGTCTTCGGCGTCCTGGCGGCCGGCATGATCGCGATGATCCCGACCCTGAACCTCGACGACCAGTGGGTTAAGTATTTCGACCACCGGGTTCCCTTTCGCGGCGACGCCGAGTTCGCCATCGAACACCTCGCGGGCCTGTATCCCATCGAGTTTTCGGTCGAATCGGGCGAGCCGGGCGGCATCAGCAACCCTGACTACCTGGTCCACCTCGATGCCTTTACGCACTGGCTGCGGGCCCAATCCGAGGTTCGCCACGTCTACAGCTATACCGACATCATCAAGCGCCTGAACAAGAACATGCATGGCGACGATGTATCCTGGTATGCGCTCCCGACAGACCGGGACCTCGCGGCGCAATATCTCCTGCTCTACGAGATGTCGCTGCCGTTCGGTCTCGACTTGAACGACCGCATCAATATCGATAAATCCGCGACCCGCGTAACCGCGACCCTGGACGAGGTCACCACCGTCCAGCTCCGCGAATTCCTGACCCGTTCCGAAGCCTGGTTGCGGGACAATACGCCGGCCGCCATGCACGCCAACCCGACAAGCGCCTCTGTAATGTTTGCGCATATTTCGGAGCGGAACATCAACAGCATGCTGCGCGGCAATGTCATCGCCGTGGTCCTGATCGCCATGATCATGGCAATGGCATTGAGGAGCGTTGCCATGGGCGCATTGAGCATCTTGCCGAACGCAGTGCCGGTGCTGATGACATTCGGCCTTTGGGCGGTTCTGGTCGGTCAGGTCGGCATGGCGTCGGCGACGGTGACGGCCACGGCCTTGGGAATTGTCGTCGACGATTCCGTGCATCTCCTGACCAAGTTCCTTCGAGGCCGCCGCGAGAAGGCGCTCTCTCCGGAGGACTCCATTCGCTATGCCTTTCGAACCGTCGGCCCGGCCATCATGACGACGACGCTGATCCTGACGACCGGCTTCTCCGTCCTGGCCGCCTCGACCTTCAAGGTCAACGCGGAGATGGGACTGCTCACAGCCATCGCCATCGTCCTCGCCCTGATTTTCGATTTTCTGTTCCTTCCCGCCCTGCTCCTGTTGGGCAAACGCGATAAGGAGATCAACGATGTACCATTTGCAAAAGCAGCCGAGTAGCCGCGCCCTGCTCCTCGCCTATCTCTTGTTGGCGCCGGTGCCCCAAGCTCTCGCCGAGACTGCCGAGGAAAAAGGTTTCGCCATCGCCGCCCGCAGCGACCGTTCGGATCGGGGATTTACCGACAGCCGGGTTGCCTTAAAGATGGTGTTGCGAAACGCCGCGGGGCGCGAGCCGACTCGCACCTTGGTGCTGAACACCCTGGAAGTGCCGGACGAACAGGTTGGCGATAAGAGCATCATCGTGCTCGACAGCCCCGCCGACATCGACGGGACCGCGCTGTTGTCTCATGCCAAGATTCTGGATGCCGACGATCAATGGCTTTTCCTGCCGGCACTCAAACGGGTGAAGCGCATTTCCTCGGTCAACAAATCGGGCCCGTTCGTCGGCAGCGAATTCGCCTTCGAGGACTTCACGTCGCTCGAACTCAATAAGTACACCTATCGGTATCTGAAGTCCGAGCCGTGCGGCACCCTGACGTGCGACGTGGTGGAACGTACCCCGCGCTACGAGCATTCGGGATACACCCGCCAGCTGGCCTGGATCGACCAAAAGGATTACCAGGTCCGCAAGGTCGACTTCTTCGACCGCCGCGGCGACCTGCTGAAGACACTCATACAGTCCGACTGGAAACACTACGGCGGCCGGTTCTGGCGCGCCCATAAATTGTCGATGCAGAATCACCAGACCCGCAAGAGCACCGAGTTGATTTTCGGCGATTATGCCTTCAAGACGGGGCAAAGCGACCGCGACTTCACAAAGAGCATTCTGAAGCGCCTCAGATGAGCATCGCACGCCGCCTGCGGCACACTCTCGCCGGACTTCTCAGCCTCTCGCTTGCCGCTGCCGCGTCCGCCGCGGATATCAGCACCTCCGGGTTCGCCGCGAGCGAGCTGCGGTGGTTTCCCCAGTCACCGCTGTTTTCCGGCCAACTCACCGGTGCCGAACCCTCCTTGCTGCTGGCGCCGGAATTCCGCTTCCGCAGCGAAGACGGCAAGACAAAAGGGACCTTCGCACCGTTCATCCGGCTGACGGGCCGCAATAACGACCGCAGTCACCTCGATATCCGCGAGGCATATGTCGCGACCCGGAAGGAAGACTGGGATTTTCTGTTCGGTATCAACAAGGTTTTTTGGGGAGTCGCCGAATCCCGCCATCTCGTGAATATCGTCAATCAGACGGACATCGCGGAAGATACCGACGAAGAAGACAAGCTTGGCCAGCCCATGCTCGCCGTCGGCGTGCAAAAGGACTGGGGACGGCTGGACGCCTTCGTTCTACCCGGCTTCCGCGAACGTGACTTTCCGGACCTGAAGGGCCGGCTGCGCTCGCCCGAACCCGCCGACGAGAACGGGCGGGTGATCGAGAGCGGCCTCGGCAACGCGCATGTGGATGTCGCCGCCAGATACTCCCATGTCCTTGGCGATTGGGATCTGGGACTGTCGATGTTCCATGGCATCAACCGCGAAGCGCGCTTGCCGCTCGGCCCCGACGGGACACGCCGGGTACCGCATTACGATCTCATCACCCAGGGCGGCCTCGACCTCCAATACACTTGGGAAGAATGGCTCTGGAAGTTCGAGGGTATCGTCCGGGAAGGTCATGGCAGCACTTTTGCCGCCATGGTCGGCGGGTTCGAGTACACCCATTTTCAGATTTTCCAAACCAACGCCGACCTTGGCCTCCTGGCGGAATATCACCGCGACGGCCGCGACCCCGCCTCGACGCCGTCGACGGGCTTCGACAACGATGTCTTCCTCGGCGCCCGCTACGCGCTTAACGACGTCGACGACACGCAAGCGCTCGCGGGCACGGTGATCGATCTCGGCGACGGCACGATGTCTTTTTTCGTCGAAGCGGAGCGCCGGATCGGCGACAGCTGGAAGATCGAAGCGGAACTCCGCATATTGGCGAATGTCGACGCCGCCAACGAACTCGCCGCGTTCAGGCGCGACAGCTTCGCGAACCTGCGCCTGTCGCGGCACTTCTGAGCCGGCTAGCGCCGCAGCAGGAACTCGCGGCCGACCTTTACCCTCGGCACCCCGTCATACTCGACGACATCGGCAGTGGCGTATGTTTCCGTCCAGCGTTCGGGCAGGAAGCTTCCCGTGCCGATCACATCGACCGGCGCCTCGCCGATGGCGAAGGCATTGCATTTCTCGGGGCTAAAACCGCTGGAGCAGACGATCTTCGCGTTGGCGTAGCCGGCCTCGTCGAGACGCTCGCGAAAATGCCAGACCGCGGCCACCGAAACGCCGGGGCCGATCAGATGACGGAGTTCCGTCTCCGTGCGATACCCTCGGATCGCCTCCGGCACGTTCCGGTCAAGGACCGCATAGGACGCGGCAGGGTCAAGCCCCTCGCAAAACCGCCCGCCGGGCGTATCCAACCGGAAGGCAAGACGCCCTTCCGAGGCCATATCGGGAAACCGCTCGCAAACCGCGATCGCATCGGTGACTTCCCTGCCGAAATAGTCGACCAACACGGTCAGGTCCTCGGCGGGAAACGTCTCGTGAAACATTTCCGCCGCCCGCAAGGTCGAGCCGGCATAGCCGATCAACGCATGGGGCATGGTGCCAAGGCCGGAATCGCGGCCGAAATAATGCGCCGTCGCATCCGTGGCGTTGCCGATGAAACCAACGACGGAATCGCCCTTGCGCCGAGCGCGCTCGGACCCCACGGCCGCCGCATAGGCCATCATCTCGGCCATTTCCATGCCGGCGCAATGGCGTGCATCCATCGCCAAAAAGGCGACCTCCGGCAATTCCATGCACATGGTATAGGCATTCCACGCGGCGACGCAGGCAGGGCCGATCTTCTGCAGCAGCAAGGTCTCGAGATCGACCAGATGCACGAAGGGTCCGGTGACGAACATCAGCGGCTCGCCGGCACCGACCCAGCGCCCTTCATCGTGCATCAGTTCGATATCGAAGCGGACGCCGCGCTCTGCCGCCACGGCCCGCAGCCAGTCGATCGCCAGTTTCGGCGCGGAGACCACCGGACGGCGCATGAACACGGCGTAGGTGACCTTGGTGTCGCCGAACTTTTCGACCGTCCGCTTGGTTCGGTTGAAATACACGTCCGCCCAGCGCGAAATCTCGTCGGAATTTACCGTCATCGATCCCTCCCGCCGCGAAATGCGCCCAATGCCGGGCACCGGTTCCTGCGATCAGGAAGCCGCGGCCGTCGCGACGTTGGCCGCGACCCCGTTCCGCAAGCCTTTCAGCGAGTCCGCCACCAGGAAAGCGAGTTCCAATGCCTGACTGGCGTTCAGACGCGGATCGCAATGCGTATGATAGCGCTGCGAGAGCGAGTCGTCGCTGATCGCCTGCGCACCGCCGATACATTCGGTCACGTCCTGTCCGGTCATCTCGAAATGGACGCCGCCGGCATAGGTGCCTTCCGCCTGATGCACGTCGAAAACCCGCCGCACTTCTTCCAGAATCTGATCGAACGGCCGTGTCTTGTAGCCGCTGGCAGACTTGATCGTATTGCCGTGCATCGGATCGCACGACCAGACGACCTTGCGGCCTTCTCGTTCGACCGCGCGGATCAGATTGGGCAGATGCTTTTCGACATTCTTGTGGCCCATCCGCGAAATCAACGTCAGACGGCCCGCTTCGTTCGCCGGGTTGAGAATATCGATCAGGCGGATCAATTCATCGGGATCGGAAGTCGGGCCGCATTTAACCCCAATCGGATTCTTCACGCCGCGCAGAAACTCGACATGCGCGCTGTCGGACTGTCGGGTCCGATCGCCGATCCACAGCATATGCGCCGAGCAATCGTACCAATCGCCGGTCAAGCTGTCTTCCCGGGTCAGCGCTTCCTCGTACCACAGCAACAACGCTTCGTGGCTGGTGTAGAAATCCGTCTCGCGCATCTGCGGCACCGCATCGGAAGTGATGCCGCAGGCTTCCATGAATTCGAGCGCCTCGCCGATGCGGGTCGCCAGTTCCTCGTACTCCTCCCCCTGCGGGCT
Organism: Rickettsiales bacterium; assembly: GCA_038131165.1. Taxonomy (GTDB): domain Bacteria; phylum Pseudomonadota; class Alphaproteobacteria; order UBA8366; family UBA8366; genus UBA6544. Next base: position 111,158 of record JAYPOZ010000001.1, read on the forward strand.
GTCGTCGACGAAGTCCAGATTCCATTGGTGGACCTGATGCAGGTCGGCAAAACCGCCCTGCGCGAAGGCGCGGAGCAGGTTCAACGTCGCCGCGGCCTGGTTATAGGCCTGGACCATCCGATCCGGGTCGGGCTCGCGGGATTCCGGGAGGAATTCGATATTGTTGACGATATCGCCGCGATAGCTCGGCAGCGCCACGCCGTCCTGGGTCTCGGTCGGCTCGGAGCGCGGCTTGGCAAATTGCCCCGCCATGCGGCCGACTTTGACAACCGGACACGATGCGGCAAAGGTCAGCACCACCGCCATCTGCAGCAGAACCTTGAAGGTATCGCGAATGTTATTCGCGCTGAATTCCGCGAAACTCTCCGCGCAATCGCCCCCTTGCAGCAAAAAGGCCTTTCCCTCGGAGACCCGCGCAAGGTGTGCTTTGAGTTTCCGAGCCTCGCCGGCAAAAACCAACGGCGGCTGCGCCCTGAGTACCTTTTCCGCAGTGTCCAGTTTCGCCTGGTCCGGATAATCCGGCACCTGCAGAATCGGCAAACCACGCCATGATTTAGGCGTCCAATCCCGAGCCATAGTCTTCCTCATATTTATCGTTTCGGCGGTTTCAAGCCCGCCATTGGCCGTAGATGTACGCCCAAACCTATTGAATTTCCAGAACGAATGTAAATCGACTCTTGTCCGCCCAAATGAGTCGTGCTTCGATTCGCCGTGAGGCAACGACGAGGGGACGCATGTCTGCGGACGATTTGAAGCGACTCATCGATGCGGCGAACCGCGTCGTGATTTTCACGGGGGCCGGAATCAGCACTGAATCGGGCATTCCCGACTTCCGCAGCCCCGGCGGGGTCTGGGACAGGTACAAGCCGGTCTATTTCCAGGATTTCATGGATTCGGAAGAAATGCGTCGCGAGACCTGGCGCCGCAAAATCGAGACCGACAAGACGATGAAGCAGGCGGAACCCAACCGCGGTCACCGCGCCGTGGAAAAACTGGTCCGCGACGGCAAGGTCTCCGCCGTCATTACGCAGAACATCGACGGCCTGCACCAAACTTCGGGCGTACCGGACGAAAAAGTGATCGAGCTGCATGGCAACTCGACCTACGCCCATTGCCTGGATTGCGGGGAACGGCACGAGCTCGACGAAATTCTCGTCCCCTTCGCACGGGATGAAACGCTCCCCAAATGCAAGAATTGCGGCAGTCCCTATGTGAAAACCGCGACGATCTCGTTTGGCCAGCAAATGCCGGAAGACGCGATGCGTGCCGCCGAGGTCGAGACCTTGGCCTGCGATCTTATGATCGCAATCGGATCGTCGCTTGTCGTCTACCCGGCGGCGGGCTTCCCGCTGCTCGCAAAACGGAATGGCGCAAAATACGCAATCCTCAACCGCGACGAGACCGAACACGACAGTCACGCGGACCTGGTCATCAACGACGAAATCGGGCTCGTGCTCGGCGATGCGGTCAACGTCAACTAGCGGCACGCGCACAAGATGGTGAACGGTCACGGATTGGATTGGCAGCGCCGCCCAGGTCTGCGACACTCCGCGAAATATTCACCAGCAAGGAATTCCCCATGAAACGCGCCGTTGCCACCGCCCTCCTGGCGGTTGTGCCGTTTATTGCCTCACCCACTCTCGCGCAGAACCAATCGGCCCAAGATACCGTGGTCGCCACAGTGGATGGATCGAACATCTATGCTTCCGATGTCGTGGCGCTGTATCAATCCTTGCCGCCCCAATACCGCCAGCAGCCTCTCTCGCAACTCTCGGGCGAGATCGTCGAACGATTGATCGAGCAGACGCTGGTCGCGAACGCGGCGCGGTCGAGCGGGCTGGAGAAGACGCCGGAAGTACAGCGTCAGATCAAGATGCTGACCGACGGCGTCCTTCAGCAAGCGTATCTGGAACAGAAAATTTCCGCCCAGATGACCGATGAAAAACTGAAGGAAGCCTATCGCAAGCGGATCGCGAGCCAACCCGCAGCGGAGGAAATTCGGGCCCGCCATATCCTCCTGAAGACGGAGGAAACCGCCAGGGCCGTCATCGTAGAGCTTGAGACGACGGGCGATTTCGCGGCAGCCGCGAAGAAGCATTCGACCGGTCCATCGGCTGCCCAAGGGGGCGACCTAGGGTTTTTCTCGGACGGCATGATGGTGCCGGAATTCTCGAAGGCGGCCTTCGCGTTGAAGACGGGGGAGATCACGAAATCCCCCGTTAAGACTCAGTTCGGCTGGCACGTGATAAAGCTGGAGGAGCGGCGGCGGAAGGAAGCTCCCTCTTTCGATCAGGTGGCGCCGGAACTGCGCCAGGACATCGGCCGGCAAGCATATGACGACATTCTTTCGGGCCTTCGCGCACAGGCCAAGATAGAAATCAAAGATCCAAGCCCGCAACCGGCACCAAAATAACGCCGATCGGGGGTACTAGCCCTTCAACTCCTGAAGCTTCCGGGCGGCCGCCGCATCGCCTTGCGCGGCCGCCTTCGCATACCATTGACGCGCGATGCCGAGGTCAAGCTCGACTCCCCAGCCATTCTCGTACATCCGGGCAAGGTTGAACTGAGCCAGGGCCATGCCCTGCTCGGCGGCCTTGCGGAACCACCCGGCGGCCTGCGCGTCGTTCCGCGCGACCCCTTCGCCGCTGCCGTACATCATGGCGAGGACAAACTGCGCCGGCGCAAACCCTTGCGCTGCGGCTTCCGCGTGAAATTTCGCCGCCCGCGCCGCGTCCTTCGGCAGCCCGGTGCCCTGGCGAAACAATTCCGCTACCGCGTACTGGGCCTGCGCATGCCCTTGGCCCGCCGCCTTCAACAGCCAGGTCACGGCGACCCGCATATCGCGCTCGACCCCGCGGCCTTCGGCATACATTAGCCCAAGGCCAAACTGCGCGTTGTCGATACCTTTTCCAGCGGCGGAACGGAGGAGTTCGAGAGATCGGGCCGGGTCGCGAACGACGCCCTGTCCTGATTGATAGAGGAGGCTCAGGTTGTACTCCGCGTCCGCGTTTCCTTGCGCCGCGGCCCTCTCCAACCATCGTGCCGCTTCGCCAAAATCTCGGTCGACTCCGTTTCCGGTCGCGTAAAGCGCGCCCAGATTCGCTTGTGCCCGCGCGTAACCCTGGTTCGCCGCCTTCCGATACCAGTCGCGCGCGATATCCGGGCGCCGTTCCCGGCCGCGGCCAAACTCATGAAAAATGCCAAGCATCGTTTGCGCCTGAGCATTCCCCTGCGCCGCGGCCTTCGCATACCATTCGAAGGCTTTGCGGACGTCGCGCGCCACGCCGCGGCCATGCTCGTACCCAAGGCCCAGATTTACCTGGGCGTCGACATTCCCGGCTTCCGCCGCCTGGCGGAAGAGCTCGGATGCGCGTTTGTGATTCTGAGGGACGCCGTTGCCGCGCTCGTACATCACGCCGAGGTTGACCTTGGCCCGGTTGTCCCCGGCCTTCGCGGCCCTTTGATAGAACCTGAGCGCCGCATCGAAATCCTGCTCGACCCCACGACCTTCGGCATAGAGCGCTCCCAGCTTCGTTTGCGCATCCGCATCGCCGAGCGCCGCCGCTTCCCGGTACCATTTGATCGCTTGGTCCAGGTCCTGCGGCACGCCGCGACCCTCTTCATGCATCAGGCCGAGGTTCTTCTGCGCCTGCGCAAATCCCTGTTCGGCCGCCTTGCGGTACCATTCGATCGCGGCCGTCTCGTCCTTCGGCGTGCCATATCCGTTCTGAAGCATGAACGCGAGGTTGTTCTGTGCCGGGGCCAATCCCCGCAGTGCGGCGTTCCGGAACCAGCGCAACGCCTCCTCCAAATCCACCGGAACGCCATGCCCTTTTTGGTAGGCGAGCCCGAGGGCCTGCTGTGCCAATGCGTCGCCGCTCTCCGCCAAAGGGCGCCAAATTGCGATCGCTTTGTCGTACTCGCCCCTCGCATGGGCATCCAATCCGGCGTCCAGATCGCTGCCCGGGTCGGCCTGGGCCGTGCCACCCAAAACGAACAGCAAAACCAAGGATCGGAGCCATATGCGCATTCGAGAAATTCCCATTCGGTACTTGAAATCCATTGTCCCACTCGGCACCTAACGAAGCAACGGACCGTCGGCGACACAGTTTCGTGAGCGGCGGCGCACCGGAGGGAGAGACTGCAATGAAACTTCATGCCGATTTTGCCGAGCGCATCCATCTTGACACCAACGCCATGGAGTGGGTCGCCTCGCCGGCCGGCGGCGTCGAGCGCAAAATGCTGGACCGGATCGGCGACGAGAAGGCCCGTGCGACCTCCATCGTCCGCTATGCCCCAGGCAGCGCCTTTCCCGAGCACGACCACCCGCTCGGCGAGGAATTCCTGGTCCTCGACGGCGTCTTTTCGGACGAGCATGGGGATTATCCGGCGGGCACCTATGTGCGTAATCCGGACGGCACGCGTCATTCCCCTTTCAGCAGGCAAGGCTGCACGATCCTGGTCAAGCTACGCCAGTTCGCCCCCGGCGACGACCGCCAGTTCGCCGTCGATACCAATACCGCATCGTGGGAGCCCCGCGGCATTCCCGGCCTCAGTGCGATGACCTTGCACGAATTTGGCAGCGAAGCCGTGCGCATGTCGAAGTTCGAGCCCGCCACCAGAGTCGCCGACGATCCGCATCCGGGCGGCGAGGAAGTGTTCGTCCTGCAGGGCACGCTCAAGGACGAGCACGGCACTTATCCCGCCGGCACCTGGCTGCGTCAGCCGGACGGTAGCCGACACGCCCCCTGGAGCGACGATGGCTGCATTCTTTGGGCCAAACGCGGGCATTTGCCCGCCATCGGTCGCTAAAGAAGTTTCTCCTGCGCCGCGACGTGTCGCGCCTCGGGGTCGGCCACCAAGGAACGGCGGCCGACCGCATGAACCGCATTGCGGCGGAGCGCGTAGACGGTGAGGTTCCGGCCGAGGATCGGCGCCAGTGCCACATCCAGCACGTTGAGGCCCCCGGTATAAGCGCCGAAGGCCGGCAGGATCAGGCGGCGCCCGTCGGTGGCGAAACACCGACAGGACAGCGTGCGTCCGCGGGACTTCACCCGAGCCTTTGGATGAAAATGCCCGGAAATCTCGCCGACCGCGATCCCCGCCGCCGCCTCATGGCGAAAATGGAGTGGACCTACATCGAGCGCGTTCTCAAGCGTTCCCCATAATCCGGCCGGCAGGGCCGGGTCGTGGTTGCCGGCGATCCAGATCCATTCCCGCGACCGGGTCAGAGCCGCCAGCGCCTCGAAGTCGCCCGCCTCCATCCGGTCGCCGGCGGCCACGTCGTGAAAGCTGTCGCCGAGGCAGATCACGATTCGGGGTTCGAACCGCCGGATCAGCGCATCGAGCCGCTGCAGCGTGCTACGGCTGTCGTAGGGCGGCAGAAACGTGCCTTTGGCGCCGAAGGCCGACCCTTTCTCGAAATGCAGATCGGCGACGACGAGCGCGCTGCGGGCGGGCCAGTAGACGGCGCCGCCCGCGCTCGCCACGAGGTCTTCGCCGCAGAAGGAAAAGTCGAGGGTCTCTTTCATGGCCTGCCCGTCGCCTCTGCAATCAGGTCGGCCGCGGCTTCACCCAGCAGTTGATCGTCCGCCGCACCATCGATGCGCTCCTTGCCGATCTCCAGCAATACCGGCACCGCCAAAGGAGAGACCCGTTCGAGCCGGCGGTAGCGGATACGCCCCTTGGCGCGCCGCAGCATGTCGCCAAGACGGCGGATATCCGTAAGGCCCTTTGCCGCATCGCGTCTTGTCGCGCGCAGCAGAATGTGGTCCGGCTCGTGCTGGCGCAACGTGTCGTAAATCAGATCCGAACTGAAGGTCACCTGGCGACCGGTCTTCTTCTTCCCCGGATAATTCCGCTCGATCAGCCCGGCGATCACCGCCACGTTCCGGAAGGTTCGCTTCAACATCGAGGATTCGTCCATCCAGGCCTCGAGGTCGTCGCCCAGCATGTCCTCGTCGAACAGCGCCTCGACATCCGTCACCGGGTTCAATCCCCAGACCGCGATGACATAGTCGGTGGCGACAAAGCCCATCGGTGCATAGCCGGCGCGCTCCATGCGACGGGTCAGGAGCATGCCCAAGGTTTGGTGCGCGTTCCGACCTTCGAAGCAATAGGCCACCAGAAACTCCCGCTGGCCGCGCCGGAAGCTTTCGACCAACAGTTCGTCCGCGCCCGGCAGTTCCGAGCGATGGCGTTGCAGGCGCAACCAATCCTGGACCTGATCCGGCAACTCACCCCAGCATGACGGATCGGCCAGCATGGCACGGACCCGGTCCGCCAAATGCGTCGTCAGCGGCAATCGACCGCCGACGAAAGCCGGGACCTTCGGCTCCGTCCCCGGTGCCTGGCTGGCGATCACGGTTTGCTCGCGGATGCCCTCGAAGCGCAACATGCGGCCCGCGAAGATAAAAGAATCTCCAATCTCCAGGCCCATTGCGAAATATTCCTCGACCTCGCCGAGGATACGCCCGCGGCCCAGTCGCACCTTCAGGGTCTCCGCCTCGACGATGGTACCGATGTTCATGCGCAAACGCTGCACGACGCCGCGCGAGCGGGTGCGGTAGCGGCCGTCTTCCAACAAATGCAGCCGCCGCCAGCGCTCGTAGGTCCGCAGCGCATAGCCCCCGTGATCGACAAAGGCGAGGACGTCGTCGAAATCCCGGCGCGACAGGTCCGCATAAGGGGCGGCGGCGCGAATTTCGGCATAGAGTGCCTCCGGGTGGAAGGCTCCCGAACAGGCGACGATCATGATATGCTGCGCCAGAATATCGAGCCCGCCCTCCCCCGGCGGATCGCCGTCGAGCGACTGCGCGTAGACGGCCTCTAAAGCGGCACGGCATTCCAGAACCTCGAACCGGTTTCCCGGCACCAGGATCGCCCGGCTCGGTGTATCCAAGCGATGCCCCGAGCGTCCCATGCGCTGGATCAGGCGGCTCACCCCCTTTGGCGCCCCCATCTGAATCACCAAGTCGACCTCTGCCCAGTCGATCCCGAGGTCGAGCGAGGAAGTGGCGACCACCGCCCGCAGCTTGCCCGCCGCCATCGCGGCTTCGACCTTGCGGCGGTTCTCGCGCGACAGACTGCCATGGTGCAAGGCGATCGGGAGGTTCTCGGCATTCAGACGCCAAAGCTCCTGGAATACGATCTCCGAAAGGCCGCGCGTGTTGACGAAGACGATGGTGTTCCGAGCGCGCTTCAATTCCCCGTAGACTTCGCCCAGCGCGTGGACGCCGGAATGGCCGGACCACGGCATTTCCGCCTTGGTGGTGAGGATGGAGACCCGCCCTTCGGCCCCGCCTCGCCCTTCGATGAGGCGCACTGCGTCGGGATCGGCGCCCGGTGCCAACCAGGACTTCAGTGCCTCGGGCCAGGCCACCGTCGCCGACAGCCCGACCCGGCGGCAACGGGGCGCCAGGGAATGCAGGCGCGACAGGCACAGTGCCAGCTGGTCGCCCCGCTTGTTGTCCGCCATGGCGTGAATTTCGTCCACCACCACCGTGCGCAAATTTCGGAAATACCGCGCCGCATCCGGATAGCTGAGCAGAAGCGCCAGAGATTCCGGTGTGGTCAGCAACATATGCGGCGGGTCGAAGCGCTGGCGCTGGCGCTTGTGCTGGGGCGTGTCGCCCGTACGTGTTTCGACCCGGATCGGCAAACCCATTTCCGCGACTGGGCTCGTCAGGTTGCGCTCCACATCGACCGCCAGCGCCTTCAGCGGCGATACATAGAGCGTATGCAGCCCGTCGGCGCCACCTTCGGCCAAGTCCAGGAGCGACGGGAGGAACCCGGCGAGCGTCTTGCCGCCGCCGGTAGGCGCGATGAGCAATGCGTGCACCCCGTCCCGCGCCGCCGCCAGCATCTGCAACTGGTGCGCGTGCGGGTGCCACCCTCGGCCCGCGAACCATTCGGAAAAGCGGATGGGCAGCTGTCCTTCCATCCCTTCTATTTCCGCGATCACCGCCATCCTACCGTTGCCGTCTTGCTTTCGAGTGTTCGGCTCACCACAATACGAACAAATTAGGAACAAACAAGATGCCGAAACCCGAATCCTGGCTCAAGGTAACGCCGAAAGGTCTCTATTGCCTGCCGGGCGATTTCCACATCGATCCGCATTCCGGCGTCGGGCGAGCGGTGGTGACGCACGGCCACGGCGACCATGCCAGGCCGGGTCACGGCGCCGTGCTCGCGACGCCGGAAACCCTCGCCATCGCCTCGGCGCGGCTCGGCACGGGTGCGGGCCGCTCCCACCAGCCGCTGCGGTACGGGGAGCGCCTGCGGCTCGGCGAGGTCGACGTTTGGCTGGCGCCCGCGGGCCACGTCCTCGGCAGCGCTCAGGTCGTGATGGAACATCGCGGCGCGCGCGTCGTCGTCTCCGGCGACTACAAACGCCGCCCGGACCGGACCTGCGCCGGCTTCGAGGTTGTGCCTTGCGACCTCTTCATCACCGAGGCCACCTTCGCCCTCCCGGTCTTTCGCCACCCCGACGACGGGGGCGAAATCGCCAAACTTTTGGCCTCTGTCGCGCGCAACCCCGACCGGACCCATCTCGTCGGCGTCTATGCGTTGGGCAAGGCGCAACGGGTGATGGCGCTGCTTCGGGAAGCCGGATACGACCGGCCGCTGTATATCCATGGGGCCCTGGAGGGTATCTCGAAGCTATACGAAAAGTTCGGCGTCCCGCTCGGCACGCTGACGCCTGTAACTCCGCGGAACAAGGACGCGCTTACCGGTGAAATCGTCTTGGCCCCCCCAAATGCCGCCAACGACAAGTGGTCGCGCGAAATCGCCGATCCGCTGATGGCGTTCGCGTCCGGCTGGATGCGCATCCGCCAACGCGCGCGCCAGCGCGGCGTCGAGCTGCCGCTCATTCTGTCGGATCATGCGGATTGGGACGAATTGACGGCGACGATCGAAGCGGTCGAAGCGGAAGAGATTTGGGTAACTCATGGCCGCGAGGACGCCCTCGTCCACTATGCGGAGACACGGGGCATCAAGGCGCGGGCGCTGTCGCTGGTGGGCTACGAGGACGAGGACGAATGAAGGCCTTCGCCGAACTCCTCGACAACCTCGTCCATACCCCGCAGCGCAACGGCAAACTCCGGCTGTTGGCGGATTACTTCGCCCGGTCGCCGGACCCGGACCGCGGCTGGGCGCTCGCGATCCTCGCCGGCACTGTCGATCTGCCAGGCGCCAAGGCGGCGATGGTGCGCGGCCTGACCGAGGCGCGGGTGGACCCAACGCTTTTTGCCTTGTCCTACGACTACGTCGGCGATCTGGCGGAGACGGTCTCGCTGCTTTGGCCGGGCGGACAGGAATCCGCCAAGGCGATTCGCCTCTCGCACGTCATCTCGGAACTGCGGGATGCGCGCCGGAAGGACGTGCCCCTATTGATCGAAGGCTGGCTCGACGAGATGCCCATCTCGCAGCGCTTCGCGCTTCTCAAGCTCCTGATGGGCGGCCTTCGGGTCGGCGTTTCGGCGCGGCTCGCAAAGACGGCGCTGGCCGATTTCGGGGACAAGCCCCTCGCCGAGATCGAGGAACTCTGGTTCGGCCTGAATCCGCCCTACGAGCCGTTATTCGCCTGGCTGGAAGACCGGGCGCCGTCGCCGCAGATCGACGACAGATTGGCCTTTCGCCCGCCAATGCTCGCCACCCCGCTCGACGAAGCGGATCTCGCAAGACTCGATCCCGCCGCCTTCGCCGCGGAATGGAAATGGGACGGCATCCGGGTGCTGCTGGTCGCCAGGGATGGCGATCGACGGCTCTACTCCCGCACCGGCGACGACATCGGCCGCGCCTTTCCGGACGTTCTGTCCGGCGCCGAGTTCGACGCGGTGCTCGACGGCGAATTGTTGGTCGCCCGGGACGGCATTCCGGCCCCCTTCAACGATCTGCAGAAACGCCTCGGCCGGAAGACCGTGACGAAGAAGATGCTCGCGGAATTCCCCGCCCATCTGCGCGTCTACGATATCCTGTTCGAAGCCGGGGAAGATCTCCGGCCCCACGACCTGATGGCTCGCCGCAAGCGTCTCGAGGACTGGCATGCCGCCAATCGGCCTTCCGGGATAGACCTCTCCCCGCTAATTGAATTCAACACCTGGGAAGCTCTCGCGGCGCTCCGCGCCAACGCCCGCACCGACGGCATCGAGGGTCTGATGCTGAAACGCCGGGACAGCGCCTATCTTGCGGGCCGCCCCAAAGGTCCCTGGTTCAAATGGAAGCGCGATCCGCTGCTGGCCGATTGCGTTTTGATGTACGCCCAGCGCGGTCACGGCAGGCGCTCGTCCTTCTATTCCGATTATACCTTCGGCTGCTGGCGCGATGCCGAGGGCGGTGGGTCCGAACTCGTGCCCGTGGGCAAGGCCTATTTCGGATTCACGGATGACGAGTTGATCGAAATCGACCGCTGGGTCCGCGCTCATGCGACAGAACGTTTCGGGCCCGTCCGCGCCGTCGAGCCCGGTCTCGTCTTCGAAGTGGCTTTTGATTCGATTCATCCCTCGAACCGGCACAAGTCCGGCCTCGCCATGCGGTTTCCGCGCATTCACCGCATCCGCTGGGACAAGCCCGCGGAAGAGGCCGATCGGATCGACATCTTGAGCCGCCTTGCGGGCTGAGCTCTATCCCTCGCCGAACGCCGCCCGCAGCTCCCGAGCGCCGATCATGTCGGAGATGAAATTGAAGCGGCCGTCCTTCATCTGCTGCGCGGCCTCGAGAGCCGACCGGAACGCCACCCGATAGAGCCCCGCGCCGATGCTGATCCGGCGCACCCCGATCTCCGCCAATTCCGGCAAGGTGATGTTCGGATCGGCGAAGCCCATAACGACGTTGACCGGCGTGCTGACGGCATCCATCACCAGCTTCATCTCCGCGATGGTCTTGAGCCCCGGCGCGTAGAGGCAATCCGCGCCCGCCTTCTCGAAGGCAAGCAGACGTTCGATGACGTCGTCGATATCGGGATCCCGATGGAGCAGACCCTCCGCCCGCGCGGTCAACATGAAGGGAACCGGTTGGGCGCGCGCCGCTTCCACCGCCGCCTGCACCCGCTCGACCGTGAGGGAGAATTCGTAGATCGGATCGTCACGGACACCCGTCGCATCCTCGATCGAGCCGCCGACGGCCCCCGCCTCGCAGGCCCGCCTGATCATCTCGGCCGCCGCCGTCGGATCGTCCGCAAAGCAATTTTCCAGATCGGCGTTCACCGGCAGGTCCGTCACCTCGCAGATGGCACGGATATTCTCCAATATCGGCTCCGCCGCGGCCCGCGTGGTCCCCCGTATCGCGCTCGCTCCGAGACTCGTCGTCGCCTGCGCCTCGAAACCGAGATGCTCGAACAGTCTGGCGCTTCCCGCATCCCAGGGATTGGGCAACAGCAACGGCTGCGGCCGGGCGTGAAAATCCCGGAACTGTTTTGCCTTTGTCAGTTGGTCGATCATCTGCCCCGTCCCTCGCTCGATCTGGCCGCGGTCCTAACGGTTCCGGGCCACCCGCAATTTTTCGCTCCAGCCTTCCGGCAATTGAATTCCTTTCGGCGTCGTGTAGCCCAGCATGCCGTTATGGATGAACAGATAGCAGTTCGTCCGCAACGGGTCGCCCGAGACCACGATCAGGATATCCTCCGGCTCGCAGACCACCGGTACCAATCGCTCCGGGTCGTCGGATCCGCCGAACGCCGCCGGCGCCTGGCCCAGGCGCGCCATGTCGGAGAGCGTGCGCCCGCCCGGCACCAGATTGGTATATCCGCCGATATACTGCTCGAACTTTGCCGCGGTCATCCGGGCATTGTCGAAGAGCCATTGCTGCACGTCCCGCTTCGACATGCCGGACTTCGCCAGCACCTGTGCGATCACCGGACTCAAGACCAGGAGCGGCTGATAGGTCCCGGTCGCGAGGCCGACCGTGAAGCAGAGCTCCCAGCCGGTATGCTGGACTAGACTGTCCGCCAGATACGGCAGCACCTGCTCGGCCGAATTTCCGAACACCGAGACGATCACATTGCCGCCGGTATAGCGGGAAATCGTGATCGCATTCGCGCCTGTCGGCGCCCCGGCATCCTCGCCAAGCGTCGTCCATCCCATATCGCGGAGGGCATCCTCGTTCTCCGCCAGGACGACCCGCCAGGTATTGCCGAAGGTTCCCTTGTCGTTCTGATGCAGCAGGAAACCGGCGACATTGCGCAGATAAAGCCGCCAAAAGCGCCCGACGCTGGTATTCGGCTGGAACCCGTCGCGCAAAGCGCCCTGCTCGTAGTTGAAGTTCAACTCCTTGATCAGCGGACCGTTGAGGACGATCAGCGTCTCCGCCCCCGGCGTATTGCCGCTGTGCTCCACCCCGTAGCGCGGATCGGCCATGGCCTCCGCCAAGGCCACCAGGATCGGCATGTATTCCGGCCGGCAGCCGGCCATCACCCCGTTCACCGCGACGTTGAAAATCGTCGCCGTGCGGTTGTCGGGGAGCAACCGGCCCAACACCTCTTCCGGATCGCGGTCGGTAAAGGCCAGGAATTCGCGCACCTTCTCCATGGTCGGCGGGACAATCGGCAAGCCGTCGCTCCAGCCGTTCTCCAGGAACAGGCGGTTGACTTCCTCGAAGGTGCCTTCGAACAGAATCTCCCGGGGATCGGGCTCCTGCATCATGTGCGCGGCCGGCGGCTGCTCCGTCAGATTGCGGATCACGTCATCGACGGTGACGCTCAGCACATTGTCGCGCAACTCCGAATCGGTCTGCACGTCGACATGCCCCGGCACCTTGGCCAAGGGCAGGTTCGGCATCCCGAGACCGGACGAGGTCGTGCCCGCTTGGCCGACAAACCCTTCGCAGACCAGGGATGACGAAGGAACGCCGGCGATTTCAGCAGCTGCGCTTGCCCGCAACACGGCGGGCGTACAGCTGCCTCAACAGCCCATGCCGGAGATGACAGCGTCGGTCCCCGTCGATTTCATCTTGTCCGCCAGGCCGGCGACGACCGCATGTTCGTCCCCGCCATGGGTCGAGCCGAAGACGTCGTAATTGACGAACTTGATCTTCGGATAGCGCTGCTTCAGGCCTTCTTCCAACAGCGGAAAAATCTCGTCGCCGCGGAACAGATAATCCCAGACGAACCCGACGGTCTTGCCTTCCAGCGAGTCCAGCCGGTTCGCGAGTGGTGCGATTTCCTGCTTTTTCTCGCCGCGCGGCCAGAGCACCGAATAGGTGGTCGGCTCGTTCCTCAACATGGACGTTCTCCCATTTGCGATTTTCTGAATATTCTTGCCTGAGTAAGGATATCGCCCATCGTCCGAGGGCGGCAAGCATTCGGCCTTGTCAGACCGGCCGCCCGACTGACCTAATTGGGCATGACCGAACTCGACATTCATCCAAGCGGCGCGGCCCTGGGCGCAGAAGTACGAGGGATCGATCTCGCGGCGGACGCCGCACCCGAAACCGCCAAGGCGCTCCGCGATGCATGGCATCGACACATCGTGCTGCTGTTTCGCGACCAGAAACTGGACGACCCTGCCCTGTTGCGCGCGGCACGGCTGTTTGGGCCGTTACAGGAAGGCGGTGCCCAAAAGTATCTGCGCCGGGGTGGGTTCACGCAAAACAGCCGTTTGATGACCGAACATCCGGAAATCACCGTCATCTCGAATCTCGACGAGGCGGGAAAGCCGGTGCGCGAGAATGCCGGCCTCGGCAGCGGCGAAGTCGTCTGGCATTCCGACAATTCCTATGTGGAGACGCCGCCCGCCGGCAGCATGCTTTATGCCATCGAGATTCCGGACGGGGCCGGCGGCGATACCTCCTTCGCAAACCAATACAAGGCTTACGACACTTTGCCCGAGGTGATGCGGATCGCGATCGCGGGCAAGTTGCAACGCCACGATTCAAGCCGTAACAGCGCCGGGGTGTTGCGCCCGACCGCGAAACTACCGACCACGCCCGAGGAGGTCGAGGGACCGGTCCATCCGCTCGTGCGCCTTCATCCCGAGACGCGCCGCAAGGCGCTCTACCTCGGCCGCCGGCGCGTCTGGCCGTCAAACTATATTCTCGGCATGGAGAACGATAAGAGCGAAGCGCTCCTCGACCGGCTCTGGCGGCATGCGACGCAGGCGGAATTCGTCTGGACCCATCGCTGGCGGCCGGGCGACGTGCTGCTCTGGGACAACCGTTGCGCCCTCCATCACCGCACCGAGCTCGACCACACGCGGCCCCGCGTGCTCCACCGCACCCAGATAAAGGGCGAGACGGTCATTCCGGGATAGCCCTCGCCAGCGCGCATTCGTGCGCTAGTTCACCCCTTAGATGGAAAAATTCAGGAGAGCGAAATGCGCGGCATCGTGGCGACGATCAAGGTGAAAGAGGGCATGGCGAAGGATTTCGAGGCGGCAGCGATGAAATTGGTCGAGGCGGTCAATGCCAACGAGCCCGACTGCCTGCTCTATCAGCTTTACCGCACCGACGACGAGCACACCTATGTGTTCATGGAACGCTACAAGGACGAAGCGGCGACGGAGTTCCACCGCAATTCCGACCATTTCAAGACCCTCGGCGCCGCCATGGGCCCCTTCATGGCCGGCCGCCCCGACGTGATGCGGATGGAAGAGGTCGGCTAGCGGGCCTCCCTAGGCTTGGTTTCGCCTCACCGCATGGGCCCTTAGCTTATCGCGGTACAGGCTCATATCGTGATATTTATCGATACGTTTCGCCTCCCCTGCCGTCCATAGCTGCACAAATCGGATCAGGCGGTTCAGGGTCGAGAGATGGAACTCCAGCCGTAACGTCGGATAGTTGCCGTCCGCTCCCGGTTCGGCAACGGTCAGGTAGCGCATATAGCCGAAATGCCGAAAATACTGGATGCGGATGAGCTTTGCCGTCAACCATTCGGCCACTCCGCCCCAGGGGAAGAGCGCCCCGGCAATTCGAACGACCGCTTTAAAAAAACTGATCCCCCTGCCGGACGGCGGGACGAAAGGCACCGGATCCGGCCCGTTGACGATCCGGTAGATCGGCGTCTTGAATTTATCGATCAATCCCTGGTCGCCGACACGGGGAGCGCCGAAGGTGTAACAGGCCGCGAGGCGGGCGGAGCTTTGATACCAGGTGGCCACAACCGCCAAGGCCCCACCGAGGGAATGCCCGGTAATATAGAGCGGTAGGTCCTCAAACCCCTGCAATCGGTCGGCGATCTCGTGATGGACCGACAAATAAGCCTCGTGGAAGCCCTCGTGCATGTTGCCGATCTTGGCTCCGGTCGTCGGATCGCTAATCGGTATGGATCTGATCTTGAGATTGGTCATCCAGTCTTTCACCTGCTTCGTGCCGCGGAAGCAGATCACCGCCATACCCGTGCCTTGGTCATCCCGGCGACAGGCGACGAACCCCTGAGTATCCGTTGCCGCATTATGCAGTACGCGTCCGCCCGCCAGTTCGAAGCCGCCGGCGCGCAGCGCTTCTTTCAGCTTCATATTGCTGTCGCCGCCCGGCGCACTGAAAACGGCAAGTGTCCGCCGTAGCTCTTTCAGTCGCGCATGAATCGCCTGCTGATCCGTCAATTTTGCCAATTCACCGGCCAACGTGACGATCAAATCGTCCGATTCCTCGTCGAACGGCTCATATGCCAGCTCGGCCAGGATCGCCATAATCCAGGCCGTGCGGTCGCTATATGCCGCCCGCTTAACAGGCACGGACATTCCGGCCAGTTTCTGAAAATCGCGGTCGGTTTCGATCGTCATGGCTGTTCCCCCCACCCCCTTTTCCGTCTCGCTGTCCCGCGCATGATCCAAGGCAATGGACGGGGTTCGATTGTACAATTTTTTACATTATTTATCAGCCGAAAAATCCTGATGGTGGAAATCTAGTCGTGAAAAGGAGGGCATGCGATTTCAATATCACGGGGAAACGGACGACCAATACCTTGGCAAAGATCGTCTACCCCTTAGTCGTCGCCCGCATCGGCAATCCGATGCTCTCCGTAATGCGTCCGCACGTAAGTCTCGCTCGTCAGACCCGCGCGCAGGTCGCGCTGGATTGCCGCTTCCGTGCGCTTTGACGGGCTGCCAAAGCCACCGCCACCAGGAGCGCGGCAAAGGAACCGGTCGCCGGGGCCGAGGGTGCGCTGGATGCCCGGCTCCTGGCGCTCGCCGTTGACGTAGAGTTCGCCGTTGGGGGCGCCGCCGCCGCCCTGGACGCCGGGCACCGGATGGATGAAGCGCCCGCCCCGGAAGCTCACCAAAATGTCGTCGAGCGGACCGAGATCGCCGTCCAGAACCTCGACCTCGAATTCCTGGCCGAAGCCGCCACGGAAGGCGCCCGGTCCCGCCGAATCCTGCCAAAGTGCCCGTTTGGTGACCAGGATCGGGACCTCGCTTTCCAACACTTCAACCGGCGTATTGCCGACATTGACCGGGAACGTCAGGCAGGAGACGCCGTCGCTGTCGGGCCGCGCGCCCATGCCGCCATTGATGCAATTGAGCGGCGCGAAGGGCGTGCCGTCCTGCTTCTGGCCGAACAGATACTGGCCCCACATCGGCGTCGAGCCGGAACCGGAGACGATGCGCTCCGGCACTGCGTCCGCCAGCGCGCAGTAAATGATTTCCGCCAAATGATTGCCGATGGCCGTGCGCGCGAAGGTGGGGGCCGGGAAAGTACAGTTTACAATGGTGCCTTCGTCGGCCTTGATGGTCAGCACCCGCAGCGTGCCTTCATTGATCTTGATCGGCAGGTCGAGCGCCGCATTCACCGCAAAGGTCGTGTAGGACGATGCATAAGTCAGCGTGCAGTTGACCGCCGACTTCACCTGCGGCGAGCTGCCGCCGTAGTCGATCTCGATCGCGTCGTCCGCCACCGTGACCTTGCAGCGGATCACGACCTCTTCCCCGTTCTCGATATCGATGACCGCTTCGTGGCGATAGACGCCGTCCGGCAGTTTCCGGACCTCGGCGCGGGCGAGCGCTTCGCTGCGCTCGATGATTTCGTCGGCCAGGTCCTGCAGGTCGGACCAGCGGCGCTCGACGCAAACGCTCTTCATCCGCTCGCAGCCGACATGATTGGCCGCAAACTGGGCGCGGAGGTCGCCGATCACGGTGCCGGAAGAGCGCACGTTATTCTCGATGAAGGCCAGCACGTCGGTGTTGAGTTCGCCTGCCTTGAAAATCTTCAGGTGCGGGATGCGCAGACCTTCCTCGTAATTGTCGCGGCTTTCCGTCGTCGCCCGGCGCCCGCCGATATCGACGTGATGGCAGCAGGAGACGGTGTAGCCGATGAGGCCGCCGTCGAAGAAGACAGGCGTGGTCACGGTAATGTCGTTGTGATGGCCGCTGCCGTCCCAGGGATTGTTGCCGATCAGTACGTCGCCGTCGACGAGAGTCTCGGGCGGATTGTCCCGCAGCATGCAGCGCAGCATATGTCCCAGGGGGCCGCACAACCCCGGCGTCGAATCGGGGGATTGCGCCAGCAGGCGGGCGTCGCGGTCGAAAATCGCCGTCGCGTAATCGTTGACGTCGCGCACCACGGTCGAGAAGGACGTCCGTTTCAATGTGGCAGCCAACTCGTCGACGGTCGAGTTCAGGCGCCGCCAGAACATCTCCAGAGTGATGGGGTCCAATTTCGGTTGGCTCATGTCTTCGCTCCCGCATCCTGTCCGGCGAGTTGGATCAGCAGGCTCCCCTGCGCGTCGACGGAAAGCCTACCATCGGTCCCGACGATGGTGGTCGATTCGTTCTCCTGTACGATCACCGGCCCGCTACAGGCAAACCCCGACGCGAGATCGGCCCGTTCGTAAATCGCATGGCTGACGAACCCCCCGGATGCTGGGCAATAGGCGTCGCGGCGGCCGACCGGCTTTGCGTCGCCGCCGGACTCCGCGGCCGCGAGCGAGACATTGCCCATCGGCGCGGTGGCCGTCAGGCGGAGATTGATGAATTCCAACTCCAGGTCGTCGTAGGTCCGCCCGTAAAGCTTGCGATAGGTCTCGTCGAACCAGCCTCGCACGTCCGTCGGCGTGGCGTCCGCCAGCAGCGTATCGGGGAGCGGAATCGCGACGTTGTAGCCCTGCCCCACATAGCGCATGTCCGCGGACCGTTCGTAGCTCAGCGTCGCCGTATCGACGGAACCCGGCATGCGCTCGCTGCATTCCGACGCCATTGCCGCAAACAATGTATCGAGTGCCACGAAATCCGCCGTCGCCACCCGCACCCTGTTCGTTCGGACCGTATCGTAGCTGACCGGCGCCACGACCATGCCGATCGCCGAGGCCACGCCCGCCCGCGGCGGGATCAGAACGCTCCTGATGCCGAGCCGCCGCGCCAGGTCGACCGCATGAACCGGCCCGCATCCGCCGAAGGCCACCAGCGTATAGAAAGCCGGGTCTTCGCCGTGCTCGGTGACATAAACTTTCGCTGCCGAAGCCATATTCTCATTCACGATACCATGGATTCCATAGGCCGCCGCGGTGACATCCAAGCCCAAGGGGTCGGCGACCGTGTTCCGGATCGCGGCCTCCGCGGCGGCTTTGTCGAGTGCCATCTCGCCGCCGAGAAAATGGTCCGCGTCGAGATAGCCCAAGACGAGGTCGGCATCGGACACGCTCGGCTGCGTGCCGCCTTGGCCATAGCATGCCGGCCCGGGATCGGCGCCCGCGCTCTCCGGGCCGACTTGAAGCGTGCCCACTTCGGAGACATGCGCCAGCGATCCGCCGCCCGCCCCGATTTCCATCAAATCCAGCACCGGTACGCGTACGGGAATGCCGCTGCCGCGCTTGAAGCGGTGGACATGGGCCACCTCGAATTCGGTCGTGCGCGAGACGCGTCCTTCCCGCACCAGACACATTTTCGCGGTCGTCCCCCCCATATCGAAGGAGAGTACGTGATCGAGCCCGGCGAGCCGCGCGTAATGGGCCGCCCCAAGCGCGCCCGCCGCCGGGCCGGATTCGATGATCCGTACCGGAAACGCGCGGGCGGTCTCGGCCGAGTTGATCCCGCCGCTGGATTGCATCAGCAGCAATTCGCCGCCGACCCCCAAACCCGCCATCCGCTCTTCG
This sequence comes from Rickettsiales bacterium, assembly GCA_038131165.1. Lineage (GTDB taxonomy): Bacteria > Pseudomonadota > Alphaproteobacteria > UBA8366 > UBA8366 > UBA6544. The sequence continues at coordinate 130,179 of JAYPOZ010000001.1, forward strand.
AGTTTCGCCAGATAGCGCGCGGCCACCGGCTTCGTATAGGCGTTCACCACGGTCGTGGAGACGCGCTCATACTCGTTGATTTCCGGCAGCACTTCGGAGGACAGAGACACCGGCAAATCCGGCGCCGCTTCTTCGATCAGAGCCTTTACCGCCTGCTCGTGGATCGGGTTTTTGTACGCGTGCAGCAAGCAGACCGCGACAGAGGCCACGTTCTCGCGCAGCAATTGAGAGATTACGTCTCTTAATCCGTCCCGATCGAGCGGCGTCAGAATACGGCCGTCCGCGTGGATGCGTTCGTCGACCTCAAGCCGCAATGCACGCTCCACCAAGGGCTCGGGAAAGCTGATCTTGAGATCCCAACCGTCGTAACGCTTTTCGCGGCCGATCTCGACGACATCCCGGAACCCCTTGGTCGTGATCAGGCCGGTCTTCGCGCCCTTACGCTCGATGACGGAATTGATGACCAGGGTCGTGCCGTGAATATGCGTGGTAAGGCCGCCCGGGTCGCTGCCGTCGAACAGCACGCCGACCCCCTTCTGGACCGCTTCCGAGGGATCGGAGGGGGTGGTCAGGCGTTTGTGAATGCGGATTTCTCCGGACTCTCCGTCGACCAAGGCGAAATCGGTGAAGGTACCGCCGATATCACTGCCTAGGCTGAGCCTCATAACGGCCGTCTAACCTTGCCAGCCGACGGCCTTCTCCGACAACAAGGCGTCGACCTCCGCCGCATCGAAACCCCATTCGATAAGCCCCTCCCTGGTATCGGCGCCGTAATCGGGCGCTGCCCCTTTCACCGAACCGGGCGTGCGGCTGAAGCGCGGCGCCGGGTTTGGCTGGGGCACGCCTTCGACCTCGACGAATGAGCCGCGCGCCTTGTTGTGCGGATGATCGGGTGCCTCGTTGAAAGTAAGGACAGGCGCGAAACAAATATCGGTTCCCTCCATGATCTCGCACCACTCGTCGCGGGTCTTGGTCTTGAATATCCCCGCGAACTTTTCGGACATGGCGGGCCAATGGGACTCGTCCATTTGCGGCGGCAAGGTGTTATCCCCGGCCAGGCCGAGCTTGTCCAAAAGGATGGCGTAGAATTTGGCCTCGATGGAGGCGATGGAGACGAATTTCTCGTCTTTCGTCTCGTAGCAGCGGTAGAAATGCGCGCCGCCGTCCAGGAAATTGCTTTCCCGCTCGTGATTGTAGTCGCCGACCGCGGCCATGCCGTAAATGCCGAGCGCCAAATAAGCCGAGCCTTCGGTCATCGAAATATCGACGACCTGACCCTCGCCTGAATTTCGCGCCTCATAAACGCCGGCGAGAATACCGAGCGCCATCGACATGGCGCCACCGCCCATGTCGGCGACCACGTTGAGCGGCGGGATCGGCTTTTCCTTGGAGCCGATGGCGTGGACGATACCGGTGAGCGACAAATAGTTGAGGTCGTGCCCCGCCGCCTGCGCCAACGGCCCGGTCTGGCCCCAGCCGGTCATGCGCGCGTAAATCACCTTCTTGTTGCGGGCGAAACAGTCATCGGGACCGAGCCCCAGCTTCTCCGTGACGCCGGGACGGAACGGATCGACCAATACATCCGCCTCCTCGACCAGCTTCAAGACGGTCTCGATGCCCTTCGGATGCTTCAGATCGACGGACACGGATTTGCGTCCACGTCGCGTCAGATCCGTGCGCCGGTCGCGGCCGATGCCGAGTTTGGCGTCCTGATTGCGATCAATCCGCAGGACATCAGCGCCGAGATCGCTCATCAGGCTGCAGCAGAGCGGCGCCGGACCGATCCCCGCCAACTCCAATATCTTTAGACCTGCGAGTGGCCCGCCTTTTCCATTCCCTGCACCCATGACGACGTCTCTCCAACTGATGTGATTTCGAACGCGCATAATAATGTAGCATCTCCGCCGACAGTCGCCAGCGGCGCCCTAAAGACTGAGCCCCCCATCGAGGATAAGGGTCTGGCCCGTCATGTAGTCGGAGGCGCTCGACGCAAGATAGAGGGCCAGATAGCCGACTTCCTTGAGACGCCCGGCGCGGCCAAGCGGAACCTCCCGCTTCGCCCGCTCTTCCGAACGGCGCACGCCTTCTTCGCCGCCAGTGACGACATCGGGGAAAAGACCGGGGGCAATACAGTTCACGTGGACGCCATGCGGCGCCCATTCGATGGCCTGTGCGCGGGTGAACCCGGAAAGCGCCGTTTTCGCCGTGGTGTAGAGCACCATTTCGCCGCCGCCGCTATGCGCGGTCCAAGACGAAATGTTGATGACCTTTCCGGCTCCGCGCGCGAGCATGTGCGGGCCCACGGCACGGGTGCAGAGCAGCGCCTCCGATAAGTTGATATCCATAATGAAATCGAGGTCTTTTTCGGCGATCGGCTCGCCGACGGCTCCGCCACCCGGCAGTCCGACGAGGGGCGTGCGCAAGGAATCGCCGAGCGCGTTGATCAGCACGTCGATGCGCCCGAACCGCCCCAGCACCGCGTCGACCGCCGCCTGCGCCCCGGCCGCCGTGGTGACATCGCCGATCACCGGAACGACGGTCCGCCCGGTGGCTTCCGCGAGTTCTGCCGAAAGTGGCGTCACATGAGCCTCGGTGAGCGCGTTAATGGCGACATCCGCGCCCGCCTCCGCGAAGACCTGGGCGATGCCTTTACCGATCCCCCGGCCCGCCCCGGTGACGAAGATAACCTTCCCGGATACATCAAACTCGCTCGGTAGCATGATCGCGCCTCCCGTCATTCGCTTCTCTTGCCTGACGTCGTACGCTTGCCTGCGACGTCCGGCAACATCCTTTCTGGATCACATAGCGTCGCTCGACGACACCGCCAATAGGCGCCGGACCGCTCTCTTGCTCAATCAGGCGTGCAGTTCCACCACGATTTCGCCTCGTATCGCCCAGGTTCTTTATCCGGACATTAGCCTTTAATTAATCAATTTCAGATGTAATGCTGGTAATTGCATGTGTCGGGACATCACGGTTTTTTTGAAAAACCGTCGACTTAAGCACTGATACGTTACCTATGTGGCTAAAGGCGCAAAAGCGCCGGGTTTCGCGATTTCCAAATTAGACTATGCCTTTCAATAAGATAGAATAATTTTTGATGTTGATCGGATCAATATGATGCAAAAACTATTCGCGTTGATCCTGCTCGCGGCACTCGCCTTGGCTGGCAACTACATCCATCTGCCGCTTTTGTTTTCCGTCTCGTTTATATTCGGCTCCATCGCCGCGTTGGTCGCCCTGCAACTCTATGGCTTGTTGCCCGGCATGGTCATCGCCGCAATCGGCGGCTCCCATACGTGGATATTATGGGGCCATCCTTTTGCGATGATCATCTTCACCATCGAGGTTCTGATTGTCGGTCTGCTGTTGCGCCGCATCCCTCATCTGCCGCTGGCGGATTTTCTTTACTGGCTGCTCATCGGCGTTCCGCTGGTCCTGTTCTTTTATCATGGCCAACTCGGCGTGGCCGAAAATGCGACGGGTCTCATCGCGCTCAAACAATCCATTAACGGCGTCTTCAATGCCGTTCTGGCCGCGCTCGCGATCGTGGCGATCCAATTTTATGCCGCCAAGGCCAGACTCGAGGCAAACCTGTCGTCGATTGTCTTCAATTTGACCTTACTGATCACGACCATTGCCGGCGCCGCACCGATCGTCCTCGACAGCCAGACAATGCGGCAAGACGAGGAGGCCGCCGTCGAGCGAACCGTGAAAATCACCGCCCATTGGATCGGCGCGGAATTGACAGAGCGATGGCGGGATGCAGACGCGTTTTCACGAAATCCAGAGCCTATCGGGAGATTAACGGCCCGTATTGCGGAAAATGCGCCAGACCGTGACCATGTGAGTTTCGTGGTGCTCGCAAAGGACGGCACCCGGCTGGGAGGTCGCGGGGAAATCAGCAGTCTGGGCGCGGGCGGCACCTTGTCCCAAGGGCCCGAGCGTCTGCAGATTTGGCAGCCCTCCGGAGACATGGCCGCGATGATCCGATGGCGCCAGAGCCGATACGTGCATAAGTTCGATCTATTCGAACCAGGTCAGTTCCCCTCGGTAATCGTCGAACACGACACTCAATCCGTCATCGAACGGATCGATGCACGGCAGGTAAAACTCTTGGCCGTTCTCGCCACGATAATGACGTTCGCGATCGCCGCCTCCTTGATCATGAGCAATTGGTTGACCAAACCCGTCAGGGAATTGAGCATTCAAAGCCGGGAACTGGTGGAAAATGTCGTCAGCGGCACCTTCGATCAAATTCGTTTCCCCAACAGCCAAATCCGCGAATACAACGAGTTGTCCCTTGGTCTTCAAGAGGCTGCCGAGCGCCTGACCGAGAGCTTTAATGAACTTCTTGCCATGAAAACAACCTTGGAGGAGCGGGTCCGAGAAAGGACGAAAGCGCTCGAGCGGCTTTCCATGGTCGCAAGCCAGACAACCAATGGCGTGTTGATCACCGATCCGGAAGGCCGTGTGCAGTGGATCAACGAGGGCTTCACGCGGCTTTCAGGCTATGCGGAAGACGACATAATCGGCCACAAGCCCGGCGACGTTCTGCAGGGGCCCGATACGGACCAAGCAACCGTAAAGCAGATCCGAAAAGCCCTGAACGATAACCAGGAATTCTATGCCGAAATTTTGAATTACACGAAATCCGGCGTTCCCTACTGGGTCGAAATCTCCTGCAATCCAATGAAGAATGCGGACGGAGAGATCGAAGGCTTCATCGCGATCGAGTCCAACATCACCGACCGCAAACATGCGGATCTCAGCAAGGACGAGTTCATTTCCACCATCAGCCATGAGCTGAGGACTCCGCTCACTTCGATCAAGGGCGGATTGGGGCTCGTCATGGGCGGCGCCCTCGGAAGCGTGCCGGAAAAGGCGACCGATGTATTGACGATTGCGGACCGTAACGCCGAGCGTCTCATCTATTTGGTGAACGACATTCTGGCCGTCCAGAAACGGCAATCGGGCCTGATGGAATACAATTTCGAGCGGTTTGAACTGAACGAAATCGTGCGTTCCGCACTGAGCGCGAACAACGCGCTCGCGGAGCAGTTCGGCGTCCATTTCCGGCTCGAAGAGTCACCCAAAAATCTATCGGTTACCTGCGACGAACAACGCATAAACCAGGTGATCGCCAACCTGCTCTCCAATGCTGCAAAATTTTCTCCGAAAGACGGAGAAATCTCGGTAAAAATCGAGCAGTTAGACGACAAGGCGCGGGTATCGGTGACCGATAAGGGATCAGGCATCCCTATTGAGTTTCGCAACCGGATCTTTGGTCGGTTCGCACAAGCGGACTCCTCCGATACACGGGAAAGCGGCGGCACCGGTCTGGGGTTGCACATCTCGCAAAAGATCATCGAGGGTCATGAAGGCGCAATCGGATACGAAAGCGAACTCGGATCGGGCACGACATTCTATTTCGACATTCCGGTGCGAGCCTGACGACATGCGCCTCTCCGGGGCTCGCCACGCGGCCAATTGACCGGCTGAACAGCGACCCTACTTTCATTGCGGTGATGGAGGAAACATGGCGATGGAAATTATACGGCTGAACGCACCGGTGGGCGCCGAAATTCGCGGATTAGACCTCTCGAAAGCGCTTTCATCCACAACCGTTTCGACCATTCGTCAGGCGTGGTGGGATAATCCGGTATTGCTGTTCCGGGGCCAGGACCTGGACGATCCGCAGCTAATGACCCTAGCCGGGTATTTCGGGGAGCTGGAGTTGCCGCCGAGCCGGTTGCTGAAATACTCCCACGGCTCCGGTCAGAAGGACGACGTGCCGCCCGAGATCAACGTCATTTCCAATATCGTCGAAGACGGCAAGAAAATCGGGCAGCTCGGCGCCAGCGAAGCCTGCTGGCACTCCGACACCGGATTCGTCGAAAAGCCGCCTGCGGGCAGCTTCTTGCACGCAAAGGAACTACCGGACTCCGGCGGCAATACTTCTTTCCTGGACCTTTACGCCGCCTACGAGACTCTCCCCGAAGATTTGCGGGAGACCGTCGAGCACCGCTGGGCCAAGCACGATCCTTCCTACACGAGCGACGGCGTCTTGCGCGCGGATTTCAAGGCCTATTCGGATGCCTCCCAGGGGCCCGGCCCATCGCACCCGATCGTCCGCACGCATCCCGAGACCGGACGCAAGGCGCTCTATCTCGGACGCCGCTTTAACTCCTATATCCTGGGATTGACCGTCGAGGACAGCGAAGAGGTGCTCGATCGCCTCTGGGCGCACGCGACACAGGACCGCTTCCGCTACGAGCACATCTGGTCGATGGGGGACGTGCTGATCTGGGACAACAGGTGCGTGATGCACCGCCGCGATAGTTTCGACCCCAATGCCCGGCGGCGCATGCACCGCGCGCAAACAAAGGGCGAGCGTCCGGTCTGACCGCTGCTATCCCCGTGAGAAAGCCGCCCCGTCGAACCGCTCGCGCACCGTCAGTTTCTCTACGGAATGGCGTTTCAGCTTGGTCAATTGTTTCACCGGCTTACCCAACGGCACGACCGCACAGACGGCAAAGTCCTCGGGAATGTTCAAGAGCTCCCTGACCTTGTCTTCTTCGGCGCAGGCCAGTGTGGTAATCGTGCCGCCGAACCCAGCCTGCCGCGCCGCCATCAGCACGTTCCAGACGAAGGGATAAATCGAAGCGCCACTGATGATGCCAACCCGGTCGAGATTCTGATCCATCGAGGCGACGACCTTCAAATCGACGACGAAAACGAGGGCGACCGCACATTGCTTTACCGGTTCGGTCAGCATCGCCGCCGCCTCCGTGGCCTCGATCTCCGCAGCCGTGCACCTCGTCGGCACATAGGAGTTCCACGGACTTTCGCCCGCGTTGATCTGTGCCATATAGCGTTTCGCGGCGGGCCGGTTTAGCTCTCCGAGCCGGTTCTTCGTTTCCTGATCGCGGACGACGATGACGCGGTTGCCCTGGCGGTTGCCGCCGCTTGGCGCGAAGCGGGCATTCTCCAATATCTCGTAGAGCAGGTCGTCCGGCAGGTCTTCTCCGGTATACTGCCGCGCGGCAAACGTCGTGCGCATTACGTCATAAAGTTCCATGCTTCCTCCCGATTCCCAACCCCTCGACTTGCGATGGCCGAAGGGTCGTTCCCGATACATCCGGCAGAAGAGTAGGCGACATTTGCCGCCAATCCCATATTAACCTAGGATCATCTGTGCCTTCGGGAGACAGCCCATGGTCGATATCGCCGTACGCGAGCCAATATCTCATCCGACAGACGCCCCGATTGAGGGCAGATATCACGTCGCCCGCGCGCCGATCGATAGCCTGCCGGTCATTGATTTCAGCGCCTTTACGGGAAATGGGTCTGTGGCGGAAAAGCGGACCGTCGCCGCGGAAATCAGGACCGCCTGCACCGACCTGGGATTTTTCTACCTGTCCGGCCATGGCTTGCCCGACAGCCATATTCCCGAAACCTTCGAGTGGGCCTATCGGTTCTTCGCGCTCCCGGCCGAGATCAAGATGAAGGTTCATTCCGCCCTCAGCGATGCCAACCGCGGTTACAACCCGCTGCCCGCCGAAGATTTCGCCAAACTGCCGACCGGCGCGCCCGACTACAA
>JAYPOZ010000002.1:0-9381 GCA_038131165.1 Rickettsiales bacterium
TACCCAAACACGGAAACAACGACCATGCTGCTGTCACCACGGTTTCATCATCTCCATTTACGTTCCGTCGACCCAGAGACTGCTATCGAATTCTATGCGCGCCAGTTTCCATCGTGCGAGAAAGGGCAATGGGCAGGTTTGCCGGCATTGTTGTCCCCCAACGACGTCATGATCCTGTTCGACCGAATGGACACGCCACCACCGAAAACACCGCAGAGTGCGATCTGGCATTTCGGCTGGCACGTCAAGGACAGCCGGGCCACGACAGCGGAATTTGCGTCCCGCGAGGAGGTAATACCGCGACCGCTTTACAGCGGCATCGCGAATGAATCGGTTCTGATCAGCAGCGACACCTGGTTTCGAGACGGCGACAAGCTGGGGGTCAGCAAGCGTCAGATCGCCGAGTATCGGGCGCAGGGAGCGCCCATTCCCGGCGGCCCAGGGTTCGCCTATTTCGAAGGACCCGAAGAGGTCCTGTTCGAAATAGCCGGCGACTATCCGGACGAACGTTTCAATCATGTCCATATGTGGCAGGAAGATCCGCTGTGCGCGCAGCTGTGGTACCAGAAGCACTTCAACGCCCCGCCCCGCGCCAGCTTCGGCGATGCAGGTGTCACAGAGGCAGACTGCAAGGTACCGCGGACGGAGGACTTCACATACCCGGCACTCAATCCGCGCGGCATGTATCGCGCGCCGCGCGGCGGTGTGACGTTCGGCGACGTCGATCTCATCTGGTATCCGAACCAGGGCGAGGAACCACTTGCACCTTCAGTGGGACAATTTCAGGATCACATTGGCCTATCGGTCGCCAATCTCGACGTTTGGGTCAACAAGCTCAAGAAGGAAGGAATCACGTTCCTGTCCGATATTTACACGCTCGGCGAGACACGGGCAGTTATGATCGAGGGCCCCAGCAGGGAAGGATTGGAATTGGTCGAGAAAACCTGAGCGTGCTTCACAAACAAGCAACGGCGTACACATCGCTGACGCCTTCGGGGAGCGGAATTTCTTGCCAATTTTTACCACCGTCTTCGGTCCCGATGACTTGCCCCATGCGGGTGACGCTGTAAAGAACAGCAGGATCGGAGGGGTGCGCAGCAAGCGACATGATCGTACTATTTGCAGTCACTCCGTGGTCGATCCGTGTCCAGGTTTGGGCGATGTCGTCGCTACGGTACAGTGCCCCTTCGGTGCTGAACGCGGCCTTCGACAACGCGGCGTAGAACACCTTTGGATCGTGCGGCGAGACAATCACGTCCCGGCAATAAGTGATTGGCGAATGCTTCCCAACTTCGGTGTCCTGCCATGTCGTACCGCCATCCCGCGACTGGAATATGCCCATCCGGATTCCAAGGAAAACAACCTCCGGGGCGGCACGGCTGATCACCATGGCATGCGTATCCAGCATTCCTTCGCAGACACCACAATCCCGACCACCGACATTGCTTTGCAGATGCGGCAATTGTGCAAGCTCCATCAAATGACTGGAAACGTCCTGCCAACTTTCGCCGGCATCGATGCTGCGCAGCGCGCCGCTAACCTCAAGGCCGACATATATCTCATCGGGATGAATAGGGTTGAAGGTCACACTGATAGTCCGGCTGTCGAATCCCTCCCGCTCGCAATGTGAAGGCGATACCACTTGCGGCATATGGCGCCAGGAGTCCCCTCCATCGGTGCTGCGATAGACGGCCACAGGCGCCGCGCCGCAATACACAATATTCGGCTTGGTCGGGTGGACAGCGACGGACCAAATTACCGCCGAGTCCACGGGAAAGTCCGGACGCTGCCAAGTATCGCCCCCATCCTTACTGCGATAAGGGCCGTCCTGCGTGCCGACGAATATCGTCCGCGGGTCCGTCGGATTTTGCGCTATGCAACGGACTTCTACATTCTCCGGTAGACCGCTCGAGAGAAACTCCCAATCCCCGGCGCCCGGCCGCAACCGTAAGAGACCAGGACGGTAACGCCCGGCATTCTGCCCTTCGCCTGCACCGGCCCCCGCAAACACCGTACTCTTGTTATCTAGAGCCATAATATCCTCGAACCCTGCTAGCACCATTCCGCAAACTCTCAAACCGGAAACACGTCGCGTCAAGCCCATTGCGGGGTAGAGTTGGACGCCCAAGTAAGGCGGAACGGTTCTGCTTGAAAGTTTGGCGCGGGTTAAGATGACGTTCGACGTTGGAGTGGCTCCGGATCGAAGAATACGCCAACGCAATGTATCGCGGGATGTTCACTTCCGCGGATTTAGTCATCTCGGGTTCGCGTTGCGGGAAGGACTAAAGCGGGCTTTCCGCTAGATTGTTAAGTCAACGTCCGCTCACATGAACGACAAGACTCCAGATCGCATTCGTCAATGCCCCCTAAGGACCGACGGCACTCCGTCGCGCGCCCCTTCAAGGTGGTGCGGCAACAGAACGGTTTCTTCAGTCATGACGATTACGAATAGCTGTCCGGAACCAACCTTCTTCCAGACTCCTTAATTGAAAAGTATCCTGAAAGAGTGAAGCTGCGAAAGGTGTGCTCGCTAAAGTCTTCTGGCCGATAGCAGCACTTCTGGGAAATGCAGGCTACCGCCGTGCAGATCGTAACAAGGGAAGAGTGCATGTTGAATCTTAAGGGAAAAGTTGCGCTGATAACTGGTGCCGGTGGACGCAAGGGTATCGGACGCGCCACGGCGCTCAAACTTGCCGCTCTCGGGGCGGACATTGCATTAACCGATGTCAGACGACCACAATCCGATTTGCCGCCGCTGGAACGCGGAGACAAATGGAAAGGGATTGAGAGCGTCGCGGATGAAGTTCGCGCGCTGGGACGGGAATGTCAGACGGTTGCCTGTGACCTGTCCGTAAACACGGAAGTCCGAGATTTAATAGACACGGTCATCGGTCAGTTCGGTAAGATTGATATCCTGGTCAACAATGCCCGCGCTATCATTGGCAAAGACCGTGTGCCGGTTTGGGAACTGGACGAGGCCGAATGGCGACACTTTCTCGACATAAACCTTACCGCCGTCTATCTGACCATAAAATATGCGGCCCCGCAGATGATAGAACGCGGTCAGGGAGGACGCATCGTCAATACCGCCTCAGATGCCTCGAAGCGCGGCAAGGCAACGGGGAGTGCGTATTCCGCCACAAAGTTCGGCCTCCTCGGTTTAACTCAATGCGCCGCTCTTGATCTGGCGCCACACCAAATCACGGTCAACTCCGTGTGCCCTGGAAGCGTCAATACGGACCGAATGAGCTATCAGGAACAGGCCGCCGCCGACCGGCAAGGAGTCCCGCTGGAGACCTACAGGGCACAACTCGTCGAGCAGCTCGGTCAGGTAAATCCGCTCGGCCGCATTGCAGAATCCGAAGACGTGGCGAACCTGATCGCTTTCCTGTCCTCCGAGGAGGCGGCAATGATTACCGGCCAAGCCTATAACATTAACGGCGGAACGCTGTTTCACTAAGAGACGCAATGGATGGCGTCGGTCTAATTCTAACTTGTCTCGGAAACTCTCGTTACGCGAGCTTCATGCTGCCAGTTGGCGTGCGTAGCAGAGCGGTTCCGCTCGAAGGTTCGGCGTGCGACGAGGTCATGGTCACGATTGAAGTGGCGGCGATTTGTAGGATATGCCCACACGAAATTTCGCAGAGTCTTCACGGGCCTGGATTTCGCCATCGCTCCTTCTCGTCTCCGGAGGGGCCAATGGCAGTTTTCTGCCCGATTGTTGAGACATCGGTCGCACAACAGCTCGCAACGCATTAAGCGTTATTCGGCAGACCGCCCGAACACTGGCAGGTTGTAGTCGCCGAACTCGTCCTGGCCGTCCGTCCAGCGCAGCGAAAGCTCCATCCCCTCACGCAAGTCCTCCGGCCCCATCTCCACGGGGTATGCCGCAAAAAGCGGCCCTTCCTCCAATTCCAGCACGATCGTGGTGTGGGGCGCCGGATACTCGGGGAAATAGCTGCGGTGAAACGTCGTCCATGACAGCACCTTGCCGCGGCCGGCCATCGGCGTCCAAGCGTACTCGTCGGAAAGACAGCGGTCGCAGGTCGGTCCGGGCGGCCAGCGGAACTTGCCGCATTCGGCACATTTCTGCAGTCGAAACTCCTTGTTCTGCGTGTAGGTCCAGAACTGCTCGGCATAGGGATCCATGGACCGGATCGGACGTGGCGTCGCCATCGCTCAGTTTCCCTTCGTGTAGATGATGCTTTTGCACTTGCCCGCGACGTCGTGCACGTATTGCGCGACCTCGGCGCCTTGCACCTGGCGCTGTCCCAACCCGCCGCGCAGCTGACGAACGAGTTCGGGCTGGTGGTTCCAGCTCTGCATGTAGCTCTCGGAGAGCATCCCGCCGCTCGTATTGCAGGGCAGCTCGCCGCCGATCTCGATCCGCCCGTCCTGCACGAACGCGCCGCCCTCGCCCTCCTTGCAGAAGCCGAAGCCTTCCAAGGACGCCAACAGGTGGACGCTGAAACTGTCGTAGGTGGCGAAAACATCTATGTCCCGCGGCGTCGCGTCCGCCATCGGATAGACCTGCGCGGCCACGTCGCGGTGGGCGGTATGGTAGAAATCCTTAAGCCGCGGGCGCAACTGCGTGGCGTCGACATTCTCTTCCGACCAGCCAAACCCGCTCACCATAATCGGCGTCTGGCGGCAGTCCTTCGCCATGTCGGCGCGCCGCACGATGATCGCGACGCCCCCGTCATTGATGAGGCAATAGTCGAAGAGGCGCAGCGGCTCCGCGATGTAACGTGCATTGAGGTAATCGTCGATCGTGATGGGCTTCTGCATGACCGCGTTCGGGTTCATGCAGGCATGCTTGCGGAACGCCACCGCGATCGCGCCGAGCTGCTCCTCCGTCGTGCCGTAAAGCAACTTGTGGCGCTGGAACAGCAATGCGTAGAGCGCGCCCTGCGAGGTCAGGCCCCACGGCGCGTAGTAGAAGTAGGAAGTGATCCCACCGCCGGTCACGCGCGAGCCGCCATAGGCGGTATTCATCGAGCGCTGGGCGTTGCCGTAAACCAGCGCCACGGTGGTGCACAGGCCGCAATTGATCGCCATGGTCGCTTCGATGATGCTCTGTGCCGCATCGCCGCCGCCACTCCAGCGCGGATTCATGCCCCACAGCTCACAGGCGCGCTCGCTCGACAGGTTCGCAACGCACAGCCCATCAATGTCGTCCTTGTTCAGGCCGGCGTCGTCGAGAGCCCGCTTCAGGGCCCGTGACGCCAGGGTGTAGGAATCGTACCGCGCCTCGCCCTTGGCGACCGCCTTGCCGCCGGCGCCGCGGTAGTCGCTGCCGTAATCCGTCTCGCCGACGCCGACAACGGCAACGGTATCCTTGAGCCGCCCGAGCCGTTCCCGATCGAAACTGGTCGCCATTAACTGTCTCCCGATTGACTGCCTTCTAAATAACGCCGCGCTCGCGCAGCGAATGAATCTCTTCCTCGCTCATGCCGAGCAACTCGCCATAAACGTATTGATTATGTTCCCCATAGATCGGCGCGCGCCCGTGCACGAAAGCGGGCGTGCGCGACATCTTCACCGGATAGCCTTCGTTGGGCACGGAACCCAGTTCGGGATGTTCGATAATCGGATACATCTGGCGGTGCTGCAGCTGCGGATCGTACTCGACCCGGTCTTCCGCACTCTGTACCGGCGCCGCGATGACACCCGCTTCCTGGCACTGGCGCATGATGGCGTAGCGCCGCCGCGGCCGGGTCCAGCGGCCGATGATGGCGTCGAGCGCGTCCTGATTGGCGACCCGCGCCTCGTTGGTGGCGAATTTGGGGTCGTGCGCCAGATCAGGCTGTCCCATCACGCCGCACAGAGCCTCGAACTGCGCCTGCGTCTCGCAGGCGATGAAGATCCACCAGTCCTGGCCGACACGGTCCCGCCCGCTACAGCGGTAGGTATTGTGCGGTGCCAGCGCGGGAAAGACGGAACGGTTGCCCGGCGGGAAATCCGGTCGCCGGGTGGGCCGACCATTGACCTGATAATCGAGCAAGTAGGTACCGAGCATGGACATCGCCCCTTCCGTCACCGAATAGTCGACGCGCGCACCCTTGCCGGTCTTCTTCGCCTGCAGCAGGCCCTGGACGAGCGCCAGCCCGCCCATCCAGCCCCCCATGACGTCCAGGTAGGAAAACCCCCATCCCGCGGGCGGCTTCCCGGGCAGTCCGGAGGCGAGCGAAAGCCCCGATTGCGCCGCGGCTGTCGGCCCGAAGCTCCGGTAGCCCTTCCAGTCGCCCGTGTGTCCGAAGCCCGTCGTACTCATATAGACGAGCCTGGGATTGATCTCCTGCATCTTCTTCCAGGTAAGGCCCCAGCTCGCCAGGACGCCGCCGCTGAAATTCTCCACCAGCGCGTCGCAGACGCCGATCAGGCGATCGACGAGCTTCAACCCCTCCGGGTCCTTCGTATTGAGGCTGATGGCGAGCTTGCCGTGATGCAGCGTGTTGAAGTAGGGCGCGGCATACAGCACCTGCTGTTCCTTGGCGTCGGCGGCCTTTTCTTCGCCGAGCGTATTGAATTGCGGATCGATGTGGGTCTGCACGCCGGGCAGGTCGACGGGTCGCGGGTCGTCGCTCTGGATGCTCGGGGTGGCGTTGTAGCGGTGGCTGTCCCAGCCGTCGGCGCGCTCGACATGAATCACCTCCGCCCCGTAATGGGTAAGCAGGCGCGGCGCCCACGGGCCGACGGTCTTCCAGCTGAAGTCGAGAACCCGGATACCGCTCAGCACGCCGGTGCGCTTATGGGGTGCGCCGCTCATCGGACCGCTCCCGCGTCGCGCAGCGCCGAGATCGCTTCGGCCGACAGACCCAGATCCTGCGTCAGTATGGCGTCGGTGTTCTCGCCGAGATGCGGGGCGCGTCCGCGCGGCTCGATGCCGAGTGCCTCGCAATCGATCGGGCCGCGCGGATAGGGGATCGCACGGCCGATCTCCGGATGCTCGATCTCGCGCCAATAATCGCGCTGGCGGTAATGCGCGATGTCGTAGTTTTCCTCGACCGCATGCACCAGGCCCCAGGAGATGCCGTTCGCCTGCGCCCGGTGGAAGCACTCTTCGCCGTCGCTGGCGGCGATCAGCCGCGCGACGGCATCGCGGATGACGTTGCCCGTGCGGTATTCCGACATGCGATACGCTTCGTCCTCGAATTCCGGATCGTGCAGCGCGCCCGACACGCCCTTCTCGTCCATCCACGCGAGCAGATAGTTCCAGACCCGCGGGCCGAAATTCTGCATCACCGCGATGATGTATTTGCCATCGGCGGTCGGCAGCTGCAGGGGCGGCAGTCGCTTGGGATTGGCGTGCATGCCGGTGTGGCGGTACATCGTCGAGCCGTAATACATCCACTGTGGCACGGCCGCCTCCGTGCCCATCGCGCAGGCGTCGTGTATCGAGACGTCGATATACTGTCCCGCGCCCGAGCTTTCGCGATCGAAGAGCGCGACGGTAATGCCGTGCAGCACGAACGCGCAGCCCATATGCCAGGCATGGCGCCCCTGCCCGCCGATGGGTGTTTCTTTCGGATCGGAATAACCCGAGCTCGACATCTGTCCGCCGAGTGCCAGATGCGCGTGATCGTTCATCGCATAATCGCTCCAGGGGCCATCCTGGCCGAAATCGGTGAGAGAGACATGGATCAAGGCCTCGTTCGACGCCAATGATGGGTAATCGAGGCCCAGTTCGGCGAGCGTGCCGGGGGACGCGCTGTCGAGGAACACGTCGGCGCGGGCCAGCAGTTGTCGGACGAGCGGCCCGGCGACCGGCCGCGAGATGTCGAGGGCGAGGCTCTCCTTGCCGGTGTTGTACCACCAGTAGTCGATGCAGCGGTCGGGGTCCGGTTCGTCGTCGACGAACGGACCGCACCAACGGCCCGGGCTCCCCCCCACGGGTTCAATCTGGATTACGCGGGCACCGCCGTCGCTGAGCAGCTTGCCCGCCCATTGATTGCGGCGGTCCGCCAGTTCGACCACTGTCAGGCCGTCATAGACGCCAACCATTCACTGCTCCTTCGACCGCAGCGGCGCTGTCGTGACGCGGCGCGGCGCTGAGAAATACGGAGACGGTCGCAGGAGCCACACTCCGCGCATTGAGCCGGAACTCTCCATTGGACCGAATTGATCGAAGCTATCGGCATAAAAACGGCTACGCAACCCCGGGGTCGGTGCCGTCCGCCTCTTTCGAACGTTCCTCGGAAGCGACCGCGACGGGCGCCGGCCCCGCTGGCCGGGAAGAGTGGCGGAGGGAGGGGGACTCGAACCCCCGCACGAGTATGATCCCGTGACGGATTAGCAATCCGCTGCATTACCACTCTGCCATCCCTCCGCGGGTGCGTGCTCACAACGCAGCGACGGCGTAGGTAGCGCGGCCCGAACGCTCTGTCAACGCGCCTGCCATGCGCCGCTTGACGTGCCCTGCCATCCCCTCCCTCAATGCGGCCGGTCGGCGATGGTGGCGCGAAAGAACCGGCGCGGCTGGCGCAGCGGATTGTCGCCGGTCGCGCTGTGCCAGCAGCAGCGGTTGTCCCAGATCACCGTGTCGCCGGGCCGCCACTGGTGCACCGCCTGGAAGCGCTCCTGGCCGGCCCATTCGTAGACCTCGCCCAGTAGTTCCTGCGCCGCGTCGTCCTCCCAGCCGAGAATGCCGACCGTGTGGGTCGGGTTGACGAACAGCGAGGGGCGGCCGCTCTCGCGGTGCGTCTTGACGATGGGATGGTCCTGCAGCGGCTTGTCCCGATCTTCCTTCTCCAGCCGCGCGTTGCGGTTCTCCGCCCGGCCGCCGTAGCGGAAGGTGGCGCGCAGCCCCTCGATCTTCGCGCGCAGCGCCGCCGGCATTTCGTCGAGCGCCATATACATGTTGGCGAACAGCGTATCGCCGCCCTTCTCCGGAATTTCGATCGTGTGCAGCAGGGTCGCCTTCGCCGGCAGCGGCATGTAGCACATGTCGGTGTGCCAGCCGACGCCGCGCGCGCTCTCGTGGGCGTCGATCTCGCCCTTCTCGTTCATGTTGGTCATGACGATCAGGTCCGGGTATTCGGGATGGCGGTATTTCACCGTGATGTGCGGCTCGACCGGCCCGAAGGCGTTGGAGAGGTCGAGCGTCTGCTTCGGCCCCATCGGCTGGTCGCGGAAGACCAGGACGCAGTGGTCCATGAAGGCCCGGTTGACCACGGCCTTGTCGGCCGCGTCCAGCGGCTTGGTCACATCCACGCCGACGACTTCCGCCAGCATCGGCCCGCCCAGTTTTCTCACTTCGATTGTCATCGCTCGTTCATCCTTTAAAACACACCGTCGATTTCCGCCCCTGAATCTGCGCCTGAATCTCTGCCGGAGTCTTTGCCGGCAACTCGTTTCGGTCCCTGGCCGGGCCGGTCCGGG
>JAYPOZ010000002.1:9481-11050 GCA_038131165.1 Rickettsiales bacterium
TCTGCCGGAGTCTTTGCCGGCAACTCGTTTCGGTCCCTGGCCGGGCCGGTCCGGGGCGGGTCCCAGGTCGCCCAGATGGCGCCCCGGTCGAGCGCCAGCCCGGCCACCTCGACCAGCGACCAGTCGGCCCTGTCCATGCCGGGATAGAGCGCGTCCTGGCGCGGCACGCCCTCCAGCGCCCCGTCGAGCCCGAAGCGCCAGCCGTGATGGGGGCAGGCGAAGGCGGTGGCGTTGCCCGCGTCGACGCGGCAGAGCGTCACCTCCCGGTGGCGGCAGGCATTGAGGAAGACGCGGATGCGCCCGGCCCGGTCGCGGCAGAGGATCACCGGCGCGCGCCCCATGCGGGTCGTGACGAAATCCCCCGGCGCCGGAATCCGGCTCTCGTGGCCGACGAACCGCCAGGCGCGGGCGGCGGAAAGGCCGCTCGCCCCGCGCTCGGGCCCGGTCGGACGGTTGCACGTGTCGACGGTCATGGCGCTACGCTCGTTCATACTGCCCCCATAAAGGTAGCGCCCGCCGCCGCCCCGACCACGGCGGCGAATGCGGCAAAGCGCGCATTAGCATTTTTCGAGGAACAGCCCCATGCGCCCGCCGATCGCGGTAATATAATACCGCTGTGCGGGTAGGGTTGGGCGGGGGAGACTGTGGGGTGAACGCGTCGTATCGCGAAGGGCATGGGCGGAGGCATACCACAAAATCGACAGTTTGTCGATATCGGATTATACTGACCGAGCCGAAATTCCCAAACCAACCCTTATCGGCAGTCGATGAATTCGGTAACCTGTCACCGAAATTCCAATTCCGGCAAACGTCGCGGGAACATGCACAGGAATAGTTACTGATTGCTTCAGAACCATTGCAGAATGAGACTAAACCATAAGAAAAATCGAAAAGGCAGCTAGGATGGAAAAGGTGCTACCTCCGCCAGATGGTTGGATGGACGACAGTCTTACGGGTTTCTTCGAGAGGGCACATCGCAACCGGTTTGCCACATTCGCCAATAAAAAAAATTGCGCGCAACGGCTAATCGCTTTGGACGCTTGTTTCGTATCGGTCGCAAAGGACTGGCAGAACCCACCCAATCTCCTCATTCCATTCTTCTTTTTTCGGTGTCACTCGGCATTTCGAGCGGCTTGCGAGCACGCAATGTCTGGGCAAGTTACAGAGGCTTTTCCACAGATTAGAACCTGTCTCGAATACGCTGGGTACGCACTCTACATACACAAGAACTCGGGATTAGCTGAGACTTGGCTGAAGCGTCACGATGACGACGATACATTGAAGGCGGTAAAGAAGGAGTTCACCGTCGCAAATGTGCGGTCCAGCATAAAAAATGTGAACAGCCGCCTAGAGCAAATATTTGGGGAGCTATATCAGAGGGCAATAGATTTCGGCGGTCATCCGAACGAACGCGCTATCACAGGTAGCATGAATATGATCAACCTGGGAGATCAAAAATCCTATGAGTCAATTTATCTGCATGGCGACGGCTTAGCGATAGACCATGCTTTAAAGAGCACGGCTCAAGCGGGCGTTTGCTCGCTGGAAGTCTTACAAGCTGTGTATCCA
>JAYPOZ010000002.1:11150-49690 GCA_038131165.1 Rickettsiales bacterium
GAGCACGGCTCAAGCGGGCGTTTGCTCGCTGGAAGTCTTACAAGCTGTGTATCCAGAGCGAAATTTCGGTGACAGGATACGGAATTCTTAAGGCCCCTGTCCCTAAGTTAGGGGACAGCAACCCGACAACAGGAAGACCGGGCACCACAATGACCGAAAATCCCCCCGAGCTGACCGCCGCGATGGCCTCCGTGAGAACCTATTGCGCGGGCGTCAACGCCTCCGACCCGCGATTGATCGCGCGGGCCATGCACTTTCCGCACTACCGCATTCAATACGACGGCTCGGTGCTCGTCTGGCAGTCGGCGGCGGAATACCTGGCCTCGTTCCGGGAGCGGACCGGCGATGCGGGCTGGGCCTACAGCGTGGTCGACTCCTTGGAAGGCGAGCGCATCAGCGACCGCAAATGCCATGTCATGGGCCGGTTCGGGCGGTACCGCGCCGACGACTCCCTGATCGCCGAGGTCGTCTGCCTTTACGTGGTGGTGCTGAGGGACGGCCGGTGGGGCATGAACGCCGGCTCCGTGTTCACGCCGGCCTGACCGGCGGCCCCCTCCCCCTTAACAGACGCCCCCTTAACAAACGGCCCCAAACGCGGCCCCATTCGCCAAGCGGGCCCCCCTCCCCTAATTTATCTGTGAACACACAACAGCGGAGGCGGGCCATGCGGCTGCAGGCCAAGGTGGCGATCGTGACGGGGGCGGCGTCGGGCATGGGGGCGGCGACGGCGCGGCTGTTCGCGGCGGAAGGGGCCAAGGTGGTCCTCGCCGACATCACGGAAGACGCGGGCGCCGCGCTGGCGGCGGAGATCGGCGGCGACGCCCGGTTCCAGAAGCTGGACGTCACCAGCGAAGCGGATTGGGAAGCGCTCGTCGCGGCCACGCTCTCCGCCTTCGGGCGGATCGACGTGCTGATCAACAACGCCGGCGTCAGCGGCAGCCATCCCGACGTGCTGAACACCGCCACCTGGGACGAGCAGATGAACGTCAACGCGCGCGGCGTCTTCCTCGGCATGCGCGCGGTGATCCCGCAGATGCAGGCGGCCGGCGGCGGCTCCATCGTCAACATCTCGTCGATCTCCGGCCTCGTCGGCCAGCGCTTCGTCCACATGGGCTACAACGCCGCCAAGGGCGCGGTGCGCCTCGCGACCAAGGCCGCCGCGGTGCAGTTCGCGCGCGACAACATACGGGTGAACTCGGTCCATCCCGGCCTGATGCCGGCGATGCGCACCTCGATGATGACCGCCGATCCCGAAGTGCGCCGCAAGATGGTCAACGCCGTGCCGATGGGCCGCGAAGGCCGGGTCGAGGAGGTCGCGCACGCCAACCTGTTCCTGGCCAGCGACGACGCTTCCTACATCACCGGGATCGAGGTGCCGGTCGACGGCGGGTTCGTCGCGCAATAGACCGGGCCCGGCAGGCCCGCCCCGGCAGGCACGCGCGCCTTGCGGCAAGGGCGCTAGACCGTCTCGACCGTGTCCTTGCGGGCCGATGTGGCGGCCCCCGCCGCGCGGCGCAGCGCGTTCATCTCCTCCTGGATGATCCGCTGCAGCATGCGCCCGTCGCTCGAATGCAGGACGAAGCGGGCGCCGAGCTTGATCGCCTTGGTCGAGGTGTCGATCGTCTGCTGATGCACCATGACCGGAATCTTGCGCGCGTCGCAGCGTTTGATGATGTCCTCGATCACGTCGAGATATTTCTTGTTCCCGTAGTCGTCCGGAATGCCGAGCGAGGTCGACATGTCGTTCGGCCCGATGAACACCGCGTCGATGCCGCCGACGTCGAGAATGGCGTCGAGGTTCCGGTAGGCGGGCTCCGATTCGATGCCGATGATGACGAAGGATTCCTTGCGCCGGTTCTGCAGGTATTTCTTGGTCTCGGGGCTCGGCAGGACGCCCTCCTCCACCGCGCGGCGCAGGTATTCGCCCTTGAGCGGATGCCATTTCGCGGTCGCGACGACGGCCTGGACCTCCTCGACGGTCTCGCAATAGGGCACCAGGACGCCCGCCGTGCCGGCGTCGAGCGCCATCGCCACCCATTCCGATTTCGGGATCGGAACGCGGACGATCGGCGTGATGTCGGCGCGGCGCAGCATGCCGGTGAGCTGCTGGATTTCGGCCCGGTCCCGCGAGCCATGTTCGGAATCGATCACGGCGTAGTCGAGCGTGCTGCCCGCCAGGACCTGCTCGAACCGCGTCGAGGCCATCTGAGAGAGCATGCAGCCGAAGACGTGGCCGCCGGATTTGAGCGTGCGCCGAAGTTTGTTTGCGTTCATGTTGGGTATCCTTCCTGAAGGTATTTCGGACGATCCGGGACAGGCGCCTGTCCCGGAATTGGATTCTCGGGATTGGGCGTCCCGGGTTCGGGTGTCCCGAGTTTGGCCGGTTCCGGCTAGAGCGTTCGCGATGGGCGCCGGATGGTGCGCCACATGTGCGAGGCCGGCGTGTTGTCGTTGCCGAGCCCTTCCGCCGGCTGCCTGAAGTGCCGGCCGATGATGTCCTCGAATTCCTCCACCGCCACCTCCTTGTCGGGATCGAAGGAATAGAGATCGTTAAGGCAGATCAGCCGCGCCGACATGTACCATTTGTGGCCCCGGGCGTATTCATAATCGCGCCGGATATAGGGGTCGGTCTCGTAGTCGTCGCCGAACCGCTTGGCGTAAGCCTCGGGATAGGCGTAGCCGACCGAATCGTCCGGGAAGAAGCGCAGCGCCTGATGCATGCGGATTGCCCAGGCGACTTCCTCGTCGACATAAGGCTCCAGCATCTGCGCGCCCCAGTAGCCGTGGTCGGGCCGGAAGAAGGCGACGACCGATATGTCGTGGAGCAGGCAGGCAAGTACCAGCTTCTCCGGAAGGCCGTTCTGCCGCGCCAGCAGCGCGCTTTGCAGCAGATGGTGTTTCGCCGGCCCGAAGCGGCAGTTGAAGAAGTCGATCAGGGTCGGCGCCTCCGGCATCGCCGGCAAGCGCGGGTCCTCGCCCATCAGCGAGGGCTTGAGCGGACCCAGGCTGAAGCTGCTCTCGTCCGACCATTCTCCGTCGGCCAGTTTATTGATCGCCGACCGGTAGATCACCAGGTCGCCGAACTCGCGGAGCTGCCGCAGTTCGAGCGCCTCCGCCTGCTCCGATATGCTTCTCGTATCGCTCATGGTCGCCCCTCCCTCGTTCGCTCACTTCCGCGCCGGAGAGCATCGCATTATTGGACGGCCGAAGGCCATACACTACCTAATCATTCGAGCCATCCGGCAGCGATAACAAACGGCACGGGAAGGGCGAACATGAGCGAAGAGGCACCCGACGGGCGGCGCGAACCCGAGGTCCCGCATTCCGCCGGCACCAGCAAGCCGGCGCTGAAAGCGCCGGACGGCGCCTGCGATTCGCACCTGCACATCGTCGACCCCCGCTTCGCCCCAGCGGACGACAACCGGCAGCGCATGACCGCCGGCGACTACATCCTGCTGCAGCGGCGCATCGGCACCACGCGCGCGGTCGTCGTCCAGGCGAAGCAGTACGGCGTCGACAATGCCTGCCTGCTCGACGCGCTGCGCCAGCTCGGCGCGAACGGGCGTGGCGTCGCCGTCGTCGGCGCCGACGTCTCGGATGAAGAGCTGGAGCGGCTTCACGCCGGCGGCGTCCGCGGCCTGCGGTTCAGCCTGTGGAATCCGGCCGAGAACGTCGTGTCCCTCGACATGATAGCGCGGATCGCGGCACGGATCGCCCCGCTCGGCTGGCACGTGCAGGTGCACATGATGGCCGACCAGATTGCCGACGCAAAACCCCTGCTGCAACGTCTGCCGTGCCCGCTGGTCATCGATCACATGGGAAGGTTGCCTCCGGAAGAGGGCGAGCGGCACCCCGCCTTCAAGGACATGGCGGACCTCCTGGCGGCCGGAAACTGCTGGGTGAAGCTGGCGGGTGCCTACCTGAACACGACGGAAGGTCCCCCGCACTACGCCGACGCGACGCGGGTGGCGCAGGCGCTCGTCCGCATGGCGCCGGAGCGTCTCGTCTGGGGAAGCGACTGGCCGCACATCACGGAAGCCCACAAACCCGACGACTCGCGCCTGTTCGACCTACTGCTGACATGGGCCGGCGACGAGGCCACCCGCCGGGCGATCCTCGTCGACAACCCGGCCCGCCTCTATCAGTTCGCGTGAGCGTGGACGCCGGTCCCTATTGCAGCACGAACCCGTCGTAGCCGTTCGCCTCGCAGTCGCGCAGGCGGTAGCGGTAGGCGTCGCTGTCCGGGTAGTTGAGAAGCTGGCGGGGCTTGCCCGGAATGTTGGCGCCCATGTACCAGGAATCGGTCCGCCCGAAGAGGGTGCTCTCGGCCATTTCGGCGAGGTGCGTCGACCAGGCCGCCCCCGCCTCGACCGTCGTTTCGACCAGGGAATGGCCGCAGGCGCGCATGTGCTGGAGCAGACGGATCGTCCAGTCGCCCTGAAACTCGGCGCAGGTCGGCCCGTTGCAGAAGGCGGTCGCACTCTGCGGGCCGTACAGCATCAGCATGTTCGGAAAACCGGGCACGGCAACACCAAGGTGGGTATCGACGCCGCCGGACCACGCCGCCGCCAGCGCCACGTCTTCGCGGCCCCGGATGTCGATGGCGGTGAGCCCCCCGGTGTTGGCGTCGAACCCGGTGGCAAGCACCAGCACGTCCAGCTCGAACGTCATCTCGCTGGTGCGCACGCTGCTCTCCACGATGCGGTCGAGCGGGGTCGCGTTCAGGTCCACCAGCTCGACGTTGGGCCGGTTGAAGCATTCGTAATACCCCTGCTCCAGCGAGGGCCGCTTGGTCCCGAAGGGATAGGGCGGCTCCATCGGCGCCAGCAGGTCGGCCAGTTCCGGATCGTCGATCCGCGCGCGGACCTTGTCGCGCCAGAAGTCGTAGGCGGCGCGGTTGGCGGCCTCGTCCCGCAGGACGTCGCCGAAGGTGCCGACCCAGAAATGGAATCCGCCCTTTTGCCAGGCGGCCTCGAAGACGCGCTCCCGCTCTTCCGCGCTGACATCGAAGACGCCGGCCGCCAACCGCTCGATGTCGCAGAAGTTGCCGGGCGGCTCGTTGCGGCGTTCGAACAAGGCGGGATAGTCCCGCTTTGCCGCCGCCTGCGCCGCGGGATCGAGCGCCTGCTGCTGCATAGGCAGGGCCGTGACCGGCGTGCGCTGGAAGACGGCGAGGTGCCGCACCAGCGGGGCCGCCTCCTGGACGACCTGCACGCCGCTGGCGCCGGTGCCGATGATGCCGACACGCTGGCCGGCGAAATCGACACCGTCCTCCGGCCACATCGCGGTGTGGTGGCAGGTCCCGGCGAAACTCGCAAGGCCGGGCAGGTCCGGCGTATAGGGTTTCGAGCCGAAGCCGGTGCACATCACCAGGAACGCGCAGTCGTAGCGCCGCCCGTCCTCCGCCGTGAGCGTCCAGCTCCCGTCGCGGGTGAAGCGGCAAGTCGCGATCCGCGTCTCCAGCTCGATGTCGCGGCCGAGATCGAGGGCCCGGTCGACATGCTCGAAATAGCGCACCAATTCGTCGCGGCCCGGGAACCGCTCGCTCCAGACCCAATCGCGCCAGCATGCCTCCATCGAATACTCGTAGTTCGGCACGTGCGAATCGACACGGGCGCCGGGATAACGGTTGGCCTGCCAGACCCCACCGAGACCGGATTGCGCCTCCAGCAACCTGACCGAAAACCCCTCGCGGCGCAGTCGATAGAGCAGATAGAGTCCGCTGAATCCGGCGCCGACGATCACGACATCGAACTTCTCCATTCGGCTCTCCTTACGTGACTTCAAGGTAACATAGGCGCGGCGGCCGCAACGCCTATCTGCCGCTCACCGCACCGTATCGCCAGCGATCTGTATGCGCCGCATCAGGCGTTCGTCGCCGTGGACGTCGTGGAGGGCGATGTGTTTGACGCAGCGGTTGTCCCAGAACGCGAGCGAGCCCTTCTCCCAGCGGAAGCGGCAGGTCAGCTCCGGGCGGTGGCCCCAGTCCATCAGCCAGTCGAGCAGCGGCGCGCTTTCCGCTTCGGTCATCCCCTCGAACGCCACCGCGTAGGAGTGATTGACGAAAAGGCATTTGCGGCCGGTCTCGGGATGGGTGCGGACCACCGGGTGAAGGCTAGTCGTCTCGCGCCAGGCGTCGTCGACGCGCACCCCCGCCGAATGGTTGCGCCCGGAGAACCGCGACGCCGGCCCGGCCACCTTGCGGTCCGTGTGCACGCAGCGCAGCCCGTCGGGCAGCTTCTTAATGCCGTCCGACAGGGTCTCGTAGGCGAGATACTGGTTCGCGAAGGCGGTATCCCCGCCGTAGGGCGGCACCTCCAGCGCATAGAGCAGCGCCCCCATCGGCGGCGCCTCGATCATCGTCGTGTCCGTATGCCAGTCGCGGCCGACGATCACCTTGTCGCCCGGCTTGCGGTGAATGGTCACGATCTCCGGGTCGTGGTCGCCGGTGTCGTAGTTCGGGTGGATGAAAATCTCCCCGAAGCGGCGCGCCAGGCGCTTGTGCCGTTCGATGTCCAGGGTCTGGCCGCGGAAGAAGATCACGCAATGGTCCAGCAGGGCGCGGCGGATGTCCGCGACCGTGGCATCGCTCAACTCGGCGCCGAGGTCGACGCCGGAAATCTCCGCCCCGATGGCCGGCGACAGCGGCCGTAGCGAAATCTGGGTCATGATCCCCTCTCTGGCTGCGGGATTGTCCGCCAAGCGGGGCCCGTCGTCAATTTCGCGGACGCCGCCACCTGTTCTTCGCGGGGATTCGCGCAATCTCCTAACAGGGGCGCCGGCGCGGGGGCGCCACGCCCCGCCGACATTCCCCTCCGCAATCCGGGACGGCCACACATGACTTCACGCCACGACATCATCGACATCGACGGCATTCCGGTGCACGTCGCGACCGACGGGCCGGAGGACGCGCCGGCGCTGACCTTCGCGCACGCGCTCTCGCTCGACCTCAGGAGTTTCGAGCCGCAGGTCGCGGCGTTCCGGGACCGCTGGCGGGTCGTGCGGCTCGATCTGCGCGGGCACGGCCGCACCGATCCCGACGGCGGCGCGTTCTCGATCGAAGACCTGGCGGGCGACGTGGCGGGCGTGCTCGACCGGCTCGGCATCCAGCGGACCCATTTCGTCGGCAGCTCGCTCGGCGCCATGGCCGGGCTGGCCCTGGCGTTCAGCCACCGGGACCGGCTCGCCAGCCTCACCTTCATGGCCTCCCAGGGCGACCTGCCCCCCGAACGCATCGTCACCGCACGGGCCGGCCTTGCCGCGATGCGAGCCTCGGGCGCGACGCCCGCGACGACGCTGGCCACAGAGGCGGACGCGATGCTGGCGCGGCTCCTGGGCGACACCGACGAGGCCGCGGCGCCGGAGACCTTCGCCCTGCTGCGGCGAATTCTCGGCGAGACGACCCTGTTCGGCCAGGCGCGCGCCTACGAGGCCATCTTCGACATGGACTACGACGGCCGCCTCGCCGAAATCGCCACGCCGACCCTCGTGCTGGCCGGTGCGGCGGATTCCTCGACCCCGCCCGAGCGGATGCGGATGTACGGTGACGGCATCGCCGGGGCGCGCATGGTGGTCCTGGAAGGGGCAGGGCATTTCCCGAACGTCGAGCGGCCGGCCGCGTTCAACCAGGCGCTGGCGGCGTTTCTCGACGAGCCTTCCGGCTAGCCCGATCCCGGCGCGCGGCGACGGGCACTTTTACTCTTTTACTCTTTGCGTCGCTCGCCTTGCGGTGCGAATTTAGGCCTGCAGGATTTGAGCGTCGGAATCGCCGGGAGGGAGTCGTCATGCAAGCGGATTATGTGATCGTGGGCGCCGGGTCGGCGGGGTGCGTGCTCGCCAACCGCCTGACGGAGGACGCGAACACGCGCGTCATCCTGCTGGAAGCGGGCGGCAAGGACATCCATCCCTTCATCCATGTGCCGGCGGGCTACATGAAGCTTCTGGAGCACCCGAAAGTGACCTGGGGCTTCAAGGCGGACAAGGAGTCCGGCCTGAACGGGCGCGAGATCAACTATCCCCGCGGCAAGGTGCTCGGCGGGTCGAGCTCGATCAACGGTCTGATCTATATCCGCTCGCAGCCGGAGGACTACGACCACTGGGCGCAGCTGGGCAACCGGGGCTGGGACGCCGCCGGCACCTTCCCCTATTTCCGCAAGGCGGAGAATTGGGACGGCCCCGCCGACGACGTCCACGCCAAGGGCGGGCCGCTCTTCACGTCGCTGACCCGCGACAAGCCCGAGCTGTGCCGGGTCGCCATCGAGGCCGGCCGGCAGATGGGGTGGGCCTACCGGGAAGACCTGAACGACCTGCCGCACGGGCTCGGCGATCATATCGGCTGGGTGCAGCAGACACGGGGCGGGCGGTTTCGCGCCAGCGCCGCGCGCTCCTACCTGCGCCCGGCAATGCGGCGGCCGAATCTGCAGGTCGTCACCGACGCCCTGGTCCACCGGGTCGTCCTGGACGGCAAGCGCGCGGTCGGCGTCGAATTCTCGCGCGGCGGCACGACCGAGCGCGCGGACGCGGCGGGCGAGGTGATCCTGTCGGGCGGCGCGATCGGGTCGCCGCATATTCTGCAATTGTCGGGCATCGGCGACCCCGCCCATCTCGGCCGCATCGGCATCGAGACCCGGCACGCGCTGCAAGGGGTGGGCAAGAATTTTCAGGATCATTTCCTGGTCCGCACCCAGGCCGAGGTGAAGAATATCGCCACCTTGAACGAACGCTCGCGCGGAATTCGCTTCGCCGGCGAATTGATGAAATACGTCTTCAGCGGGACCGGCATGCTGACATACGCGTCCTCGCTCCTCGCCGCATCGGTGAAGGTCCTGCCGGAATCGGCGACGCCGGACCTGCAGGCGCTGTTCGCCTCCGCCAGCTACGCGCCGGGGCCCAAGCGGGTTCTGGACACGAAACCCGGCATGACCTCCGGCGTCTGGCAAATGCGCCCGGAGAGCCGCGGCCATGTCGAGGCGAAATCTGCCGACCCCCGCGCGCAGCCGGCGATCAACCCGAACTATCTGGCCGAAGACCGCGACCGGCGCACCGTCATCGCCGGATTGCGGTTGGCGCGGGAATGGTTCAACGCGCCGGCGCTGAAACCTTATCTCGTGGCCGAAACCGACCCCGGAGCCGACGTCCAGACCGACGACGAATTCCTGGCCTACGCGCGCGAGGTCGGCACGACCGTCTTTCACGCCACCTGCTCCTGCAAGATGGGCGCGGACCCGCTGGCGGTGGTCGACGACCGGCTGCGGGTGCACGGCATGGAGGCGCTGCGCGTGATCGACGCCTCCGTCATGCCGGCGGTGACCTCGACCAACACCAACGCGCCGACGATCATGATCGCCGAGAAAGGCGCGGACATGATCAAGGAAGACGCCCGGGCGCGCCACGGCGCGGCGGCATAGCCGGCGCGTTCAAAGCGCCCCGCCCGCCTCGACCTCCCCTTCGGTCAATCCAGATTAATCCTCAGATCGACATGGCCACCGGCTGTCGTTCCCGCGAAAGCGGGACTACAGTCCGACGTGGCAGGCATTCTGGGTTCCCGCCTTCGCGGGAATGACGATTGGGAGAGAGACATGCTGAGAAATTCGGAAATTCACGACGTGGTCTGGCCGCGCGCGGCGCGCCAGATGGAGATCGCGCCGGTCGCCCCCAGGCTCGACACGCTGGAGGGCAAGACGGTGGCCCAACTCTGGGACTATCTCTTTCGCGGCGACGAGGTCTTCGACCTGCTGGAGCAGGGGCTGAAGCAGCGCTATCCCACGGTCAAGTTTGTAAGCTGGAAGGATTTCGGCTCGACCCACGGGGCGGACGAGCGGCAGATCCTCGCCGATCTGCCGAAGACCATGAAGGCGATGGGAGTCGACGCGGTCATCTCCGGCATGGGCTGTTGAGGCAGCTGCACGCCCGCCGTGTTGCGGGCGAGTGCGGCGGCCGAGAAGGCCGGGGTTCCCTCCTCCTCCCTCGTTTGTGAGGGGTTCATCGGGCAAGCGGGCACGACCAGCGTCGGCCTCGGCCTGCCGAACCTGCCGGTGGCCCTGGTGCCGGGGCATGTGGGCACGCAGAGCGACGCGGAATTGTCGGAGAACGTGCTCGGCGTCACCCTCGACGACGTCGTCCGCAACCTGACGGAGATGCCGGGCGAGGTCACGACCGTCGAGGACCCGGAGCCGCGCGAGATCGTCTTCTCCGGCACCATCGACGAGATCAACCGTCTCTTCATCGAAAACGAATGGAGCGACGGGCTGCCGATCATCCCGCCGACGGCGGAGCGGGTCGAAGCCTTCCTCGCCTTCACCGACCGCGACCCGGACGAGGTGCTGGCCATCCTGCTGCCGGACAGCCGGGCCGCCACAGTGTGGTCCGTGGCCGTCAACGGCGTGATGGCGGGGTGCCGCCCGGAATACATGCCGGTGCTGATCGCGCTGGTCGAGGCGATGGGCGATCCGGATTACGGCGTCGAGCATTCCGGCAACACGCCGGGCGGCGAGACCCTGATCACGATCAACGGGCCGATCGCCGCGCAGCTGCGCTTCAACGACGAACAAGGGGTGCTGCGCGACGGCTTCCAGCCGAACACCTCGGTCGGGCGGTTCTGGCGGCTGGCGCTGCGCAACCTCGCCGGTTTCCTGCTGCACAAGAACGACAAATGCACCTTCGGCAACACCTGGCGCGTCGTGATGGCGGAGAACGAGCCGGTGCTCGACGAGATCGGCTGGCCGACGACGGCAGAGGACCTCGGCATCTCCAAAGGCCGGAACGCCGTCAGCATCGCGCGCTACACGGGCAGCAACCTGATCGCGTCCGCCACCGGCGATACGGGCGAGAAGATGCTGCCCTTCCTCGCCGATGCGGTGCTGAAACAGAACACCTGGCAATTGGTCTTCACCATCGGCACCTCGCCCGGCACCTTGCGGCCGTTGCTGGTGCTGAGCCCGATCCTCGCCAAGACGCTGGCGAAGGACGGCTGGTCGAAGGCGGACGTGAAACAGTATCTCTACGACCATTGCCGCCTGCCCGCCTGGCAGTTCGAGCGGTATTTGGGCGAGTGGACCGACCACCCGATCCGCGATCTGGAGGATCAGGTGGCGCTGCGCCGCGCGCCGAAGCAATTCGCGGAAAGCGATGACCCGGACCGGATGGTGCCGATCACCTTCCGCCCCGACGACTTCATGATCGCGGTCAGTGGCGATCCCCTGCGCACCAACGCCATTACCTTCGCCCATAACGGCATACTGGGATACACGGTGGCGCGGGAGATCGAGACGCCGGCGGGCTGGGAGGAGAAACTCAAGGCGGCGCGGTAGGCCCTCACCCTAACCCTCTCCCGCCAGCGGGAGAGAGGACAGAAGATCGCGGCTTTAACTCCCTCTCGCGCCAGCGGGAGAGAGGACTCGAGATCGTGGCTTTAGCTCCCTCTCCCGCCAGCGGGAGAGAGGACAGAAGATCGCGGCTTTAACTCCCTCTCCCGCAGGCGGGAGAGGGTGGGGCCCGCCGCGAAGCGGTGGGAGGGTGAGGGCCGTTAAACCCCGATCTTCCAGGGTTCGAACTTGCCGCCGAGGACCAGCACCAATGGACCGAGGGCGAAGGTCCGCGGCGCGTTGAGCTGGGCTTCCCAGCGTCCCTGAATGTAGCAGAGCCGCATCAGCTCGCCCGCTTCCATTTCGGGATTGACGTCGCCGACATGGCGGATTTCGAAAACCCGCTCGCCCTTTTTGGCGACCACATAGGCGCCGCAGCGGAACGACCGGTCGCCGGCGTTCCATTCGTGCCGCTTCTCGCCCTCGTCCATCTTGACGTTGCCAACTCCCGCCGCCACGCCTTCGGAACTGGCGCCGCCATGGGAGGCAAGGAACTTGAAGCGCGAACCCTCGACCGGCATATCCGCCAAGAGCGCCGCGATCTCTTCCGCGCGCCAGGCCTCGAACGGCCCTTCGGCATCGCCGATGGCTTTGATATGCGCGGCAACGCGCAGACGGAAGGTTTGATCGGCGTTGACCATAAGAGGCGTTCGGCGGCAATACTCGGTTAAAAGACCTGTCCGGTCACGGACTCACTAAAATCGCTTGCGTCCGATCTTACAACTCCGGCCCCTCTGGCGCTATGGCCGCGTAAGCGGGAGAATACCGAGATGGCCATCGTCGACGTCAATGAATTGCCGCACCACCTGAAACGGGGCGAAAGACTGCTGGGGCTCGATCTCGGATCGAAGACCATCGGGCTCGCGATCTCGGATTCCAGCTTCCACATTGCCTCGCCGTTGGAGACCATCCGGCGCACCAAGTTCACCGCCGACGCCGTTGCGTTGGAGAAGGTCATCGCCGAGCGGCAGGTCGGCGGCCTCGTCCTCGGCCCCATGAACATGGACGGCAGCGAAGGGCCGCGCGCCCAGTCCACCCGGCAGTTCGCCGCCAATCTGCTTGCGCGCCGCGACATACCGATCGCTTTCTGGGACGAACGTCTTTCGACCATGGCGGTGGAACGGGTGTTGATCGAGGAGGCGGACATGTCGCGCGCCAAGCGCGGCGGCGTGGTCGACAAGATGGCGGCGAGCTACATTCTTCAGGGCGCGCTCGACCTGATCGCGACGAAAGCGCGCTAAAAACCGAAGGATTCGAAGCCATGCCGCAATCGACCGACGCGCGGAAAGAGGCGCCAAACGGGGGGCCGGTCCTGATCTGGGGCGCGGGCGCCATCGGCGGCACCATCGGTGCCTTCCTCGCACGGGCCTACATCCCGGTCTTGATGGTCGATGTGGTGCCCGAGCACGTCGACGCCATGAACCGAGACGGCCTCAACATCAAAGGCCCGGTTGACACCTTCAATACGTCGATAGAGGCGACCACGCCCGATCAGCTGAGCGGCCGCTTCGACCGCGTCCTGCTGTGCGTCAAAGGCCAGGACACGGCGGCGGCGGCAGAGGCCCTAAAGCCGCATCTCGGCGAGAACGGTTATGTGGTATCGGTCCAGAATGGCCTGAACGAGAACACCATCGCCGAAATCGTCGGGCGCGAACGGACCATCGGCGCCTTTATCAATTTCGGCGCGGATTATCACGGCCCCGGCGAGATCCTGTTCGGAGCCCGAAGCACGGTCGTCGTGGGCGAACTCGACGGCGAGATGACCCCACGACTGAAGCAATTGCAGTCGATGCTGCAACATTTCGAGCCGTCGGCGCTCGCGACGGACAATATCTGGGGCTATCTCTGGAGCAAACTCGCCTATTGCTCGCTGCTCTGGGCGAATGCGGTCATCGAGGGCGAATTGAACGATATGTTCGGCTCGACCAAATACCGGGCGATGCTGACCGAGTTGACGCGCGAGGTCATCCGCATCGCCGAAAGAAAGGGCACGAAACTGGAAGCCTTCGACCCGTTCGATCCCAAAGGGTTTACACGGGATGCGGACCAGGCCGCCGCCGACCGCGCCTTCGCGCATATCTTCGAGCATCGCAAGGGCAGCGCCAAGAAACACAGTGGCATGTGGCGCGACATCGCGGTCCGCAAACGCAAGACGGAACTCGACACGCTGCTGCTCCCCGTGCTCGCGGCGGGCGAAGACGCCGGTGTCGCGATGCCGCTCAATCGCCTGCTGGCGGAGATGATCCGGGACCTCGAAGCGGGCCGGCGCACCCAAGGCTGGGCCAATTTCGACGCATTGCAGACCCTGATGGACGCTTCCGCAGGCTAGCCCGGCCCGATTGCCAGGGCTGCAAATGCCCTTAACTTGCTTCTTCAGGAGCAATTCGAGGATTTGCGCGATGCAGCCGTTGAAGGATGTCCGGGTTCTTTCCGTCACCGTCTATCTGGCAGGGCCCTTTCTCAGCATGACGCTGGCGCGTTTCGGCGCCGATGTGATCAAAATCGAGACGCCCGGCACCGGCGACCCGGTGCGCCGCAGCGGCCCCTTCGCCGGGCCCCAAGGCGTGCATCCGACGCGACAGAGCGAAGCCGATCTCTCGACAAAGTTCCTGAAACGCAGCGAGGGCGTCAAATGCGTCACGCTCAACCTCAAGGATCCCGAAGGCCATCGGATGTTTCTGGAGATGGCCAAACAGTCCGACGTGGTGATCGAGAATCTCGCCCCCGGCTCGATGAAGCGCCTCGGCCTGGGGTATGAAGACGTGAAGGCGGTCAATCCCGGCATCGTCTATTGTTCGATCTCCGGCTACGGGCAAACGGGGCCCTATTCCGAGAACCCGGCGCACGACCATCAAATCCAGGCGATGGCCGGCCTCATGGACGTCAACGGCGACGCGGACGGCCCGCCGACCCGGGTCGGCATCTACGTCAGCGACCTGGTGACACCGCTTTATTCCGCTTTCTCTATCCTGGCGGCGCTGCGCCACCGGGAACAGACCGGGGAAGGACAGTATCTCGACGCCTCGATGATGGACACGCTCGCCACGCTGATGTTCATGGAGCCGATGGAG
The DNA here is from genome assembly GCA_038131165.1 of Rickettsiales bacterium. Taxonomy (GTDB): domain Bacteria; phylum Pseudomonadota; class Alphaproteobacteria; order UBA8366; family UBA8366; genus UBA6544. The sequence goes on from JAYPOZ010000002.1 coordinate 25,585, forward strand.
GAAGTCCTGGCCCAAGGCCTGCCCGTGCGTGCCGGCAACGACAGCCGCACCGACCCGACCGGCCTCTACCGCCTCAAGGACGGCGATATCATCATCACGATCGGCAACGACGAGCGCTGGACGCGGCTCTGCGCGGCGCTCGATGCCGGCGACCTCTTGGACGACCCGCGCTACGCGACCAGCGAGACACGCCGCCAACACATCAAGGAGGTGCGGGCCGCCCTGCAAGAGCAGTTCTCGCGCCACACCACGGCCGAGGCGGTGGCCCTGCTGGAGGGTGCCGATGTGCCGGTGGCCCCGGTACGCACGCTGGGGCAGGTCGCCGAGGATGATCATTTCCGCAGCCGCGGCACCTTGAAGCCCATGCGCCACCATGGCCTGGAAGCACCGGTCGAGGGCGGCATCGTCTCGGGCTTTCCGGTTGTCTTCTCGTCCGGCCCCCTGCCCGAGCCGCGCGGCGGGGTATCGCTCGGTTACGACAACGAAGATGTCTTCGGGCGTCTTCTCGGACTCGACGCGGCCACCGTCCGCGGCCTGCACGAAAAAGGCGTGATCTGACGCCGCGAGCCCGAGTCGCGGTAATCCGCCCGAAACCGGCCTCGGTCGAGCCGGAGCGACTCGGCTGATTTCCAAGCCAATTGGCGTGTCTCTTGCGGCGGCCGCCTGCCCGCCCTTATAGTCCGATTTTAATGACCGCGCCCCAGCCAAAGCCCGCAGATTTGACCTACCGGTTCGCCCACCGGCATCTCCTAGGCATTGAAGGGCTGTCTCCCGACGAAATTACCTATCTGCTCGACCTTTCCGACACCTATGTCGCGCAGAACCGCCGCCCGGATAAGAAGACCGATCTGCTGCGCGGTCGCACGATCATCAATCTCTTTTTCGAGACTTCGACCCGCACCTCCAGCTCCTTCGAGCTGGCGGGCAAACGTCTCGGCGGCGACACCATGAACATGTCGGTCGCCTCCTCCGCGGTGAAGAAGGGCGAAACCCTGATCGACACGGCGATGACCCTGAACGCGATGCATCCGGACGTCCTGATCGTCCGCCATGGCGACTCCGGCGCCGTGAAGCTGCTGTCCGAAAAGGTCAACTGTTCGGTCATCAATGCCGGCGACGGCACCCACGAGCATCCGACTCAGGCCCTGCTCGACGCCGTGACCATCCGGCGGCGCAAGGGCCGCATCCATCGCCTTTCGGTCGCCATCTGTGGCGATATCCTGCACAGCCGGGTCGCGCGCTCGAACATCCATCTCCTGCAGACGATGGGCTCGCGGGTGCGGGTCGTGGCCCCGCCGACGCTGCTGCCGACCGATATCGACCGTTTCGGAGTCGAAGTGTCCCATAATCTCGAAGAAGGCATCCAAGACTGCGATATCGTTATGATGTTGCGACTTCAAAACGAACGTATGCAAGGCATGTTCGTGCCGTCGATTCGGGAATATTTCCACTTTTTCGGACTGACGCGGGAAAAGCTGGCGGCCGCCAAGCCGGACGCGCTGGTGATGCATCCGGGGCCCATGAACCGCGGCGTCGAGATCGATTCCGACCTCGCCGACGATCTCGACCGATCGGTGATCCGCGAGCAGGTCGAGATGGGCGTGGCGGTCCGCATGGCCTGCCTCGACGCATTGACGCGCGACAGCGCCGCGAACGCATCATGACGGCCGCGCGCGTCGCCTATCTGAACGCACGCCTGCTCGATCCCGCCAACGGGCTCGACACGCCGGGCGCCCTTCTGATCGAAGACGGCAAGATTATCGATTTCGGCGCCGAGCTCTTCCGCGACGGAGCGCCTTCGGTCTCCCAAGTCGTGGATTGCGACGGGCTTTGCCTGGCCCCCGGCCTGATCGATATGCGGGTGCAGCTGCGGGAGCCCGGCGAGGAGCATAAGGAGACCATCGAGACCGCCAGCCGGGCCGCCGAGGCTGGCGGTGTCACGACCATGGTCGCCCTGCCCAATACGACGCCGGTCATCGACGACGTGTCGGTGGTCGAATTCATGCACCGGCGGGCTCACGCCATCGGCACCGTGAAGGTGCGCTGCTACGGCTCGGTGACGCGCGGCACCAAGGGCGAACAATTGACCGAAATGGGCCTCCTGGCCGAAGCCGGCGCCGTCGCCTTTACCGATGGCACCAAGGCCGTCGCGGACACGATGGTGATGCGCCGCGCCCTCAGTTACGCGCGCGGATTCGGCCTGATCATCGCGCAGCATCCGGAAGATCCCAACCTCGCCAATGGCGGGGTGATGAACGAAGGCGAGATCGCCAGCCGCCTCGGCCTCTCCGGCATCCCGAGCGCGGCCGAAGCCATCATGATCGAGCGCGACCTCCGGCTCGTCGAGCTGACCGGCGGCCGCTATCACGCGGCCCATATCTCGACGGCGGAGGCTGTCGAAGCGATCCGCCGGGCGAAGGCCAGAGGGCTCGACGTGACCTGCGATACCGCCCCGCACTATTTCTCGCTCAACGAGACCGCCGTCGGCGATTACCGTACCTTCGCGAAGGTCTCGCCGCCGCTACGCTCGGAAGACGACCGCAAGGCCATCGTCGAGGGCCTCGGCGACGGGACGATCGACGTGGTAGCGAGCGATCACACGCCGAGCGATCAGGATTCGAAGCGCCTGCCCTTCGCGCAGGCGGAATTCGGCATTGTCGGCCTGGAGACATTGCTGACGCTGATGCTGGAGCCCTTCCATAATGGCGCCCTTACGCTGCTCGGCGCTCTCTCGAAGGTAACGTCGAACCCGGCGCAACTGCTGGGACTGCGGGCGGGCCGGCTCGAGCGAGGCGCCGCCGCCGACCTGGTGCTGTTCAATCCGAATACGCCCTGGCGCATCGAAGAGGCCGGATTCCGCAGCAAATCGAAGAACACCCCCTATGACGGCCGGCCGGTTCAGGGCCGAGTCGTCGAAACCCTCGTGGACGGCCGTTCGGTCTACAAGCTCGCGTCTTGAAACCGGGCGCCGCGCCGGCGTCGAGCCATCGACAAGAACGGTAATACGCGCTATCTGTCTTACATTGAAACACGTTTCATTCGGCGCCTGGGTGCGGTCGGCGCACCTGTATATTTTTCGATAACCGAGCCCATTTTTCATGCCTGACCCGATCAGCTGGAGCCAAGACTTACCCTACTACGCGGTGGCGATGCTGGGCGCCTATTTGATCGGCTCGATTCCGTTCGGACTGGTGCTGACCAGAATGTTCGGCGCCGGCGATATCCGCAAGATCGGCTCCGGCAATATCGGGGCGACCAACGTCCTGCGGACGGGACGCAAGGGTCTGGCCGCCGCAACGCTCCTGCTCGACGCCGCGAAAGGCACGGTCGCGGTACTCGTCGGCAAGTCCTTCGGGCCGGATATCGCGGTGATCGCCGCCTGGGGAGCCGTGCTCGGCCATCTGTTTCCGGTCTGGCTCCGCTTCCGGGGCGGCAAGGGAGGTGCGACCGCGCTCGGCGTCGGCATCGGCCTCGTGCCGATCCTCGGCCTGTACGGCGCCCTGACCTGGCTGGCGGTCGCCGTGCTGCTCCGGTATTCGTCGCTGGCGACCCTGCTCGCGATCGCTTCCGCTCCGGTCTACGCGTGGTATTTGGGATACTACCAGATCGCCGAAGCCTTCGTTCCCTTGGTAATCCTGGTGTGGATCAAGCATCACGCCAATATTCGCCGCCTGCTGAAGGGCGAAGAACCGAAGATCGGCGCCAAATCGGCCTAGCCTCTCCATAGCCCCGCCGGATGCAACAACAACGGCGGCTTCGATATGGAGAGCGTCTATCCCCGCCCGCAGAACGACGCGGAGCGCGTCGCCCGGCTCAGACTATACAGAACCCGCCAGATCGGCCCGGTGACGTTCCGCAAACTGCTGTTGCGGTACGGCAGCGCCATCGACGCGATCGAAGCCTTGCCCGAACTGGCGCGACGCGGCGGCATGCGGACATTCCGCGTCTATGAGAAATCGCTGGCGGAAGGCGAACTCGCCGACCTGGCCCGGATCGACGGACAGGCATTCCATCTGGGCGAGCCCACATATTCGAAGCTCCTGACGGCAGCCGAAGACGCGCCGCCGGTCATCATCGCGCGCGGCAATGCCGAGCTCATGTCGCGTCCCGCGATTGCCGTCGTCGGCGCCCGAAACGCCTCGGCCAACGGCCGGACGATTGCGACCGGTTTTGCCGGCGACCTGTCGCAGGCGGGCTATGCCGTCGCGTCCGGCATGGCCCGGGGAATAGACACGGCCGCTCACGCGGGTGCGCTCGCCGGGGGCACAATCGCTGTCCTGGCCGGCGGCGTGGACGTGGTTTATCCGCGCGAGAATACCGACCTTTATGACAGGATCGTCGAACGCGGCCTTGTTCTGTCCGAAATGCCGGCGGGCACGAAGCCTCAAGGCCGCCACTTTCCCCGCCGCAATAGGATCATCTCGGGTCTCTCGATCGCCGTGATCGTCATCGAGGCGGCGGAACGCTCCGGATCCTTGACGACCGCGCGTTTCGCCCTGGAGCAAGGCCGCGAGGTCTTGGCCGTCCCGGGATCGCCCCTCGACCCGAGGTCGCACGGCACGGGACGGCTCATCCGCGAGGGCGCCACGTTGGTGATGTCGTCGGATCACATCCTCGAAGCCTTGCATGCCTCTTTCCGTCGGCCGATCGAACCACCGGCATCCGAAGCCGCCGACCAAGGCCAAGACGCCGCGATCGGGATCGAGACCGCCGATATTCACGGACCGATCGTCGAACTCCTCAGCCATGCGCCCACGTCCACGGACGAAATCATTCGCCTCGTCGACGGTGCGCCGGCGGCCGTGCGGGCCGCCTTACTGGAGCTGGAAGTCGCCGGTCGAATCCAGTGTCTCAGCGGCAATCTGGTGGTCCTCGCCACGGGTTGAACCGCATCGCCGCCCGCAATTTTTTCCAGGCGCCATGTGATCAGCACGGTTGACGAATGGGCTGAGCAATGTCAATTCGTAGCGTGCCGCCGACGGTGGAAAGCGCCCCATCGGCGGCAATAGTATGTATTGCGAGACGCTGAAAATAAGGGAATAGACAACCGATCCATGACTGTTGTCGTAGTTGAATCACCCGCCAAAGCGAAGACCATCAACAAGTATCTCGGGTCCGATTACCATGTACTCGCGAGCTATGGTCATGTCCGCGACCTGCCGTCGAAGGACGGTTCCGTCCGCCCGGACGACGATTTCGATATGTCCTGGGAAGTCGACGCAAAAAGCAAGAAACGCATCGACGACATCGCCAAGGCCTTGAAGGGTGACGACACGCTGATCCTTGCAACAGATCCGGACCGCGAAGGCGAGGCAATTTCCTGGCATGTCGAAGAGGTCCTGCGGCAACGCAAGGCCCTGAAGGGCGTGAATGTCAGCCGGGTCGTCTTTCACGAGATTACCAAGGACGCGATCCTGGAGGCGATGAAGCAGCCGCGCGCGATCAACCAGGAACTGGTCGATGCCTATTTGGCGCGCCGGGCGCTCGACTATCTCGTCGGCTTCACGCTGTCCCCGGTGCTCTGGCGCAAACTGCCGGGCTCCCGGTCCGCCGGCCGGGTCCAATCCGTGGCGCTGCGCTTGATCTGCGAGCGCGAAGCGGAAATCGAAATCTTCGTACCGCAGGAATACTGGTCGGTCGTCGGGCAGTTCGAAACGGCGAAGGGCATTCCCTTTCCCGCGCGCCTGACGCAGCTGAACGGCGAGCGGCTTGACCGGCTCGGAATCAAATCCGAGGCAGAGGCAACTGCCGCCCGCCGGACCATCGAATCGAGCGCTTTTACGGTCTCATCGGTCGAGAAAAAGACCGTCCGCCGCAACCCCGCACCGCCCTTCACGACCTCGACCCTGCAACAGGAAGCGAGCCGAAAGCTCCGCTTCGGCGCCAGCCGCACCATGCAGGTGGCCCAGCGCCTGTACGAAGGCATCGATATCGGCGGCGAGACGGTCGGCCTGATCACCTACATGCGGACCGACAGCGTCACACTGAGCGGCGAGGCCATCGGCGGCTGCCGGCGGCTGATCGAGGCCGATTTCGGCAATACCTACCTGCCCGAAAAGCCCCGCGTCTACCGCACCAAGGCGAAGAACGCCCAGGAAGCCCACGAGGCCATCCGCCCGACGGACCTTTTCCGGCGCCCGGCGCAGATCAAACCCTATCTCGACGAAGAGCAGTTCAAGCTCTACGAGCTGATCTGGAAGCGGACGCTCGCCTCCGAGATGGAAAGCGCGATCTTCGACCAGGTCGCGGCCGACCTCGCTTCGGCGGATAAAAAGACGGTTCTCCGCGCGAACGGCTCGGTCCTCAAATTCGACGGCTTCCTTAAACTCTATCAGGAAGGCCAGGACGACAAAGAGGACGACGATTCCGGCGACCGGCGCTTGCCGGAGATGACCGAAGGCGAGGCGTCGGATTTGAAAGACGTCGAGACCGAACAGCATTTCACCCAGCCGCCGCCGCGTTACAGCGAAGCGAGCCTGGTCAAAAAGATGGAAGAGCTCGGGATCGGGCGCCCCTCGACCTACGCCTCGATCCTGAAAGTCTTGCAGGATCGGAACTACGTGCGCCTGGAGCGCCGCCAATTCATCCCCGAGGACCGCGGTCGGTTGGTCACCACGTTCCTCACCTGTTTCTTCGAACGCTATGTGGAGTACGGCTTCACCGCGGCGCTGGAAGAGCAGCTCGACGACATCTCCGGCGGGCGGCTGGATTGGAAGAAGGTCTTGCGGGATTTCTGGCAGGCCTTCTCGAAATCCACGGAAGAAACCGCCTCGCTCAAATTCTCCGAGGTTCTGGACGCGCTCGACGAAGACCTGGGACCGCATTTTTTCCCCGCCGACAAGGACGGGAACACGGAAGCGGCGCGCGTCTGCCCGGTCTGCAAGGAAGGACGCCTGTCGCTGAAACTCGGCCGCTACGGCGCCTTCGTCGGCTGCGCGAATTATCCGGAATGCAAATACACGCGCCAGCTGGCGATCGGCGCCAACGGCGAGGACGATAGCGACTCCCCCCTCGCGTCCGGCCCCGTCGTGCTGGGCACCGATCCGGAGACCGGCCTCGACATCAGCCTCCGCAAAGGGCCCTACGGCCCCTACATTCAGCTCGGCGAGGCCATTCCGGCGGACAAGGAAAAGAAGCAGAAAGCGGTCAAACCAAAACGCGCCTCTCTGCCCAAGGGCATGGCGCCGGCGGATATGACCCTCGAGATCGCGATCAAGCTACTTTCGCTGCCGCGCGAGGTCGGGGCCCACCCCGAGACCACCGACATGATCACCGCCGGAATCGGACGCTACGGCCCCTATCTGCGCCATCAAAGCAAATACACCTCGCTGCCGGCGGAGGACGATGTGCTGTCCATCGGACTCAACCGCGCCGTCACGATCCTCGCCGAAGCGAAGCCGTCGGGCGGGCGCGAACTGGGCGTCCATCCGGATGACGGGAAGCCCGTTGTCGCTCAAAAAGGGCGATACGGACCTTATGTAAAGCACGGCAAGACGAACGCGACCCTGCCGAGAGACCTTGAGATGGACGAGGTCACTCTGGAACAGGCGCTCGAACTCATCGCGGCGAAGATCGCTAAGAGCGGCAAGAGTCCGGCGAAGGCGGCGTCCAAGGCCAAACCGAAAGCCAAGGCGAAGACAAAAGCCAAGGCGAAGACAAAGGCCAAACCAAAAGCGGGCAAGACGGCAAAACCCGAAAATTCAGGCGCGGACAGCGCCTTGACGGACGTCTGATCACGTGGCGCGCCGCCCGTCGCATCCCAAGGAACGTCCAACCAAACAACAGATCCTCGACCACGTCGAAAAAGCCCGAGGGCAAATCGGCAAGCGGGAAATCGCCCGCGCCTTCCATTTGGCGGGGCCCGACAGGGTATGGCTGAAACAGGTTCTCAAAGAGCTCGAAGACGAGGGATTGCTGGAGCGTCAACGGGGCCGCAAGGTGATCCGCGCCGGCCACCTGCCCGAGGTCACGGTTCTCCGTGTCAGCCATCTCGACGACGACGGCGAAGTGATCGCGGTTCCGGCCAATTGGCCGGACGGCGAGACGCCGCCCCCGGTCATCTACCTGGCCCCGAGCCCGCGGCAAAAATTAACGCCCGGCATCGGCGACCGTGTCCTGGCACGCCTGAAGCGGATCGATTCCGCGAGCTACGAGGCCGAGCCGATCAAGCTCCTGGGACCGGCGGCGCAATCGCTGCTGGGCGTCTTCGAGCGCGATGAGAAAGGCCAGGGCGTCCTCAACCCGACCGACCGGCGGCACAAGTACCCCTACGCGATCGCTCCCGATCACGAAGGCGGCGCCCAACCGGGCGAATATGTGATCGCTGAAGCCATGCCGGGCGGAGAACGGCGTAACCGAGCGCGTGTTCTGGAACGAATCGGCTCCAGCGAAGACCCAAAATCGATCAGTCTTGTCTCGATCCACACCCATGGCCTGCCGGTCGAGTTTCCGCCCGCCGCGCTGCAACAGGCGGAGCGTGCCGAACCGGCCACCCTCGACGGGCGCGAAGACCTGCGCGGCTTGCCGCTGGTCACCATCGACGGCGCCGACGCCCGGGATTTCGACGACGCGGTGTTCGCCGAGGCGGACGCCGACAAGTCGAACCCGAAGGGATGGCGCATCGTCGTCGCGATCGCCGATGTCGCCTGGTATGTGCGCCCCGGCGACCCATTGGACAGGGCCGCTCAGGAACGCGGAAATTCGGCGTATTTTCCGGATCGCGTCGTACCAATGCTGCCGGAGCAACTGTCGAACAACCTCTGCTCGCTGCGGCCCGGCGAAGACCGGGCCTGCCTCGCGGTCGACATGCGGATCGACAACGCGGGCGAGCTCTTGAGCTATCGATTCACGCGCGGTTTGATGCGCTCGGCGGCGCGCCTGACTTACGAGCAACTGCAGACGGCCCGCGACGGCACCGATGACGACAAGACGCGCCCTCTGCGGTCGACGGTGATCGAGCCCCTCTATGGCGCCTTCGCGGCACTCGCCCGCGCCCGCGACAAACGGGGGACCCTGGACCTCGAAATTCCCGAACGGCAGGTCCTGTTCCGCGACGACGGCTGGATCGACAAGATCGTGCCGCGCGCGCGCCTCGACAGTCACCGATTGATCGAAGAGTTCATGATCGCGGCGAACGTTGCGGCCGCCGATGCGCTTCACGCACAAGATGCCCCGGTGATGTACCGCATTCACGAACCACCGAGCCTCGGCAATTTGGAAACCTTGCGGGCGTCGTTGGCGGCATTGGAATTCAAGCTGGCACACGCGGGCACGATCCGGCCCCACCATTTCGCCGGCATCCTGCAAAAAGCGGCCGACACCGATAAGCTGCATATCGTCAGCGACCTGATCCTCCGCGCCCAGTCGAAGGCGGTCTACAGTCCGGAGGAGATCGGCCATTTCGGCCTGGCGCTCCGGCGGTATTGCCATTTCACGTCGCCGATCCGGCGGTATGCCGACCTGCTCGTCCACCGCGCGCTGATACGCACCTTCGAACTGGGCGAAGGCGCGCTGCCGCCCGAAGCGGACGAAGGCTTTGCCGAGATAGGCGAGCAAATTTCGGCGACCGAACGCCGCGCCGCAGCCGCGGAGAGAGAGGCGCTCGACCGTTTCACCTCCGCCTTCCTCGCGGACCGTATCGGCAGCGTATTCTCGGGCCGCGTCAGCGGCGTGACCCGCTTCGGCCTGTTCATCTGCCTCGACGAGACCGGCGCGGACGGATTCGTCCCGGTGCGGACTTTGCCGTGGGACCGATACTTCCACGACGAGATCCACCACAGTCTGAAGGGCGACGCGACGGGGCTCACCTTTTCGCTGGGGCAAAGAATTACCGCGGAACTGCTTGAGGCCGAACCGCGGACAGGCAGTCTGGTTTTCAGGCTTACCGACGTCGAAGGCGGACACGCGAGCAAACGCTCCAAAAAACCGCATCCTGCGCAGCGCGGTCGCCGCAAGGGAAGGCGCCGCAAATAGATCGTGGTTGGACTTGCGGCACTTCCACGCTTATTTACAGAAGATGCCTTTCCGCTTTCGAGCCCATATGAATTCGGCGATCCGGCCTGCAACGGCGGGGTTTCTGATCCTTTGCCTGCTGGCTGTCGGCGGATGCAGTGCGAATTCCGACCCATCGGACAGGCTTCGCTTCGATCCGGCTTCCGCCGTCGAATTTTTCGATGCCGGGTTGTCTTACATCCGCGACGTCTACATCGACCCCTCGGACATCGAGGAACTCGCACTCGCGGGGCTAAACGGCTTGCGGCGCATCGAGCCGAATATCGCCGTCGCTCGAAGCTCCGACCGGCGCCGTTTCATCGTCCTGATGGACGGAACGCCGGTCGATGAAATCGAAATCGCCAACAAGAACGACGTCAGGACCCTGGCGGAAACGGCGGCGCATGCGGTTGCCGCCGCGCAGCGGACATCCGACCGCCTTCGGCATGCCAGTGCCGAGGCAATATACGAAGCGATCTTCGATACCATCGCCAGGCGGCTGGATCCCTATACCCGTTATGCATCGGCCGAAGCCGCACGCGAGGAGCGCGCGGATCGAGACGGCTTCGGCGGTATCGGCATCACGATAGAAATTCACCCGGACGGCGCCCTCATCGCATCGGTCAAGAAGGGACAACCCGCGGAAAGCACGGGCCTGCTGGTCGGCGACCGCATTCTGGCCATTGCCGGACATTCGATATCCGGTTTTCCGCTCCGTCGTATCGTCAACTTGCTCCGCGGGCCGGTCGGTAAAACCGTCGCGCTGACCATTCGCAGAGATGCCTTGGGCGAACCGTTCGAGATTTCGGTCCGGCGCGAACGGATCGTGCTGCAGACGGTTTATCTGAGCCGCGACAAAGACTTCGCCCATATTCGTGTCACCGGATTCAACCAAGAAACGTCGCATGAACTCCGGGCGGCGGCGGACACCGCGTACCGCGACCTCGGCTCCCGCTTGCGGGGCCTCATTATCGACATGCGCGGCAATCCGGGCGGTCTCCTCGATCAGGCGGTAGAGATCGCCGACCTGTTTCTCGACCACGGCGCGATCCTGCGCACCCGCGGCCGCCACCCGCGCAGCCAACAGTTCTTCGACGCCAACAGCGAAACCATCGCCAAGGGCCTTCCCATCGCCGTGCTGATGGACGGCGCTTCGGCATCCGCGGCGGAAATCGTCGCATCTGCCTTGCAAGACCAGGGACGCGCAATCGTCGTCGGCGCGAGCAGCTTCGGCAAGGGTACGGTCCAACAGGTCCTGCGGCTGCCGAATGATGGAGAATTGATTTTAACCTGGGCGCGCATGCATGCGCCTTCGGGATACGTATTGCATAAACTCGGTGTGCTGCCGACGGTATGCAGCGGCAAACTGCAGCGCGACTCCGGCAACATTGCGGAAGCTCTCGATAAGATCAGCGTCCAGATTCGGCAGGATTTTCGGGCGCGCCGAAACGCCGACAACGCGGACGAGGAAGCCCAGGCAGCGATCAAGGCGCTCTGTCCCTGGCAGCCGCAGGAAGGCGGCGATTTCGACCTCGAAATCGCCGAGCGGGTCCTTGAGAGACGCCCCCTATACAACAAGATGCTCGCTCAGGCGCGCACCGGAACGGGAAGTTGAGTATGCCAAACGACGATAGAGCCGCCGCCCCCCCGGCGCGGCCCGCACGCCCCCGACATGCCGCCAGCCTCGTCCTCCTGCAGGGAGAGACCGAGAGGCCGGAGGTTCTGCTTGGACGGCGGCCGATGACGGCGCGTTTCATGCCGGGCGTCTATGTCTTTCCGGGCGGCGCGCTCGAACGCGGCGATCACGCGGTGGCAACCGCGCTCCATCTCAGACCGGATGTGGAATTGAGACTGGCCCGGCACGGCGGACCCCGGCGGGCAAAGGCGCTGGCCTGGACGGCGATCAGGGAGACGTGGGAGGAAACCGGCGTATTGGTCGGCAATCCCGGCCGATTTGAGCCGCGCCGCACAACGCCGGCGACGGAGGCCTTCCGGGATGCCGGATTGGTACCCGCGCCGTCGCAACTCGACTATATCGTACGCGCCGTAACGCCGTCGCATTCGCCTATTCGGTTCGACACCCGGTTTTTTCTCGGCAACGGCGCGGTCACCGGCGGTACTTTGTTCGAAACAAGCGAACTCGAGGATATTGGATGGTACCCATTGCACGATGTCCTCGGCGGCCTGAAGATCATGGGCGTAACCCAGTTCGTCCTTGAAGAGGCGTGGCGCACATGGCGCCTGGGATTACGCCCGGACGCGAAACGGGAAACGCCCGTATTGACCCGCCGCAAAGGCGTTCGGGTCATAAAACGCGAATGAACTTGACTTGGCCGGCGGCGAAGGTATGTTTTCGGCCAATACAGCGCGGACACTGCCCTCGCGGGCGCTATCGGAATAAAGACCATGGCAAAACCCAGTTCACTTTTGGTTAAGCTCGTCAGCACGGCGGACACCGGTTACTATTACGTAACGAAGAAGAACCCCCGCACGCAGACGGAGAAGCTCAGCTTCCGGAAATATGATCCGGTCGCGCGCAAGCACGTGGAATTTAAGGAAGGCAAAATTAAGTAGGCATTACCCTGAATTCGCGATGAAAAGATGCCGCCCTATGGCGGCATTTTTGTTGGCGGACCAATACTTTCTTCAGGCTTTCGCGGCGTTCGGATTCGATGCGGGAACGGCATCCACAACGCCATCCGGCGTCCAACATTTTACCCGGTTCCGGCCATCCGCCTTCGCGGCGTAAAGCGCTTCATCGGCGCGGTTGATAAGGCTGACGGTCGTATCTTTTCCGACCACATCGACTTCGGCCACACCGATACTGATCGTCACGTCCAGTTTCTCGTCGGCCGTGATCGCCGTGAACGGGAGATCGGCGACAGCATGCCGCAGCCGTTCGGCAACCGTCATCGCCACGCCCAAGTCGGTCTCCGGCATCACGACGACGAACTCCTCGCCGCCATAGCGAGCAACCGTATCGAAGCTGCGCACGCCTTTCATGACCCGGGCGCACAGTTCCTGCAGAACTTCATCGCCCGTCGCATGCCCGAAATTATCGTTAATCCGCTTGAAATGATCGATATCGAACATGATCACCGAAAGATGACGGCGACCGCCCGTAATCCGCTCGATCAGGCCGCTCAAATGCGCTTCGAGGTAGCGACGGTTATAGAGCCCCGTCAGACCGTCGGTCAGCGCCATCTCGAAACTGCGTTCATAGTTCTCACGCAGTTTCGCTTGATAGCGCCGGCGGCGGACCTGCGTCCGGCAACGCGCCAGTAATTCGTTTTGGTCGATCGGCCGCACCACGTAATCGTTGCATCCAAGATCCATGGCCTTGGCCAACCGTTCGGTATCCGATTCCTCGACAACGATCAAAATCGGCAAATAGCGCAAAGCCTCGACGGATCGAATTTGAGCGCAGAGTCGAAGCGAATCCTGTCCTTCAAGCCGCAATTCGACGATCGCCATGTCGAATTGCGCCGCCGAAAGGCGCTCGATCGATTCGGCCGGAGTCCGGGCGACGACGCAGTCATGGCCATCGGCCAGAAGCATCTCGGACAACTGCGCTGCGTAAAATTCCTTGTCTTCGACAATCAAGACCTGCGCATCCGAACCGCTTTCATCGGAACTGCCGGTGGCCCCGTTAAGCGCTGCCAAACTTTCCGACGTGCGTTCCCTCAGCCGCCATTCATCCATCAGCATCTTCAGCCTGACAAGCGAGCGCACGCGCGCGAACAAAGCCCGGTCATCGACCGGCTTGGTCAGGAAATCATCCGCGCCCGCCTGCAATCCCCGCACTCTGTCCTCCCGGTCGGACAAGGCCGTTACCATCACCACGGGAATATGGTTGCTCTCCGGGTTTGCCTTTATTTTCTCGCATACCTCGAAACCGTCCATTCCGGGCATCATAACGTCGAGCAGAACAATGTCGGGCGGATCGTCGGCGATACGCTCCAAGGCTTCCGCGCCGCTCGAGGCGGTCACGACTTCGAAATACTGACTGGAAAGTTTCGCCTCCAACAGCTTCAAGTTCGGAAGCAGGTCGTCGACGACTAGGACACGCGCGGTCATTGGCAGCTAGCGAAGAAACTGCTCGACCGTCTCCAAGAAATTCGTCACGGAGATCGGTTTCGCAATATATGCTTCACAACCACCTTCACGAATTTTCTCTTCATCTCCCTTCATGGCAAAGGCGGTTACGGCGACAACGGGAATCCGTTTGAGATTGTCGTCCTCCTTTAGCCATTTGGTGATTTCGAGCCCGGACACTTCCGGCAATTGGATATCCATCAGGATCAAATCCGGCATGTGCGCACGCGCCATTTTCAGCGCCTCCATACCGTCCCGAGTCTGCAGAATGTCGTAGCCCTTCGACTCCAACAAATCGTGAAAGAGCTTCATGTTCAGCTCGTTGTCTTCGACGATCAGTATTTTCTTCGCCATTTTCTGCCATTCCCGTCGGTGCGGGACCATAGATCGTGTTGTGAACGAGATAATTATCGTTGCCGCAATTGCCCTCTATCCCGTCCCTTGCGCTTCGCTAGTATAATGCCAAGGCGTGACTACACAATGGCGGCAAATTCGGAATGGGTATGAATTCCGACCCAAGTAGAGGAACAGGTCATTGCGGATCGGCGTAGATATCGGCGGCACGAAGCTGGAAGCCGCCGCGATGAATGCCGGGGGGGAGCTCCTCCTGCGCCGGCGCACCGCCACTCCGCGCGGCAATTACGACGCCGTCGTCGAGGCCATCGCTGAGCTTGTTCTCTCTGTGGAAGCTGAACTCGACCAGGAATGTTCGCTTGGATTCGGCATACCTGGCACAATCTCGCCCGCGACCGGATTGGTAAAGAATGCCTTCAATTCGCCGTTCAACGGCCATCCGCTGGATAAGGACCTGGCGGCGCGCTTCGGCCGCCCGGTCAAACTGATGAACGATGCGAATTGTTTCGCCCTCTCGGAGGCCCGCGACGGTGCCGGCGCCGGTCACGCCGTGGTCTTCGGGGCGATTTTGGGCACCGGCTGCGGCAGCGGCATCGTCATCGACGGAAACGTCCTGGGCGGCCGGAACGCCGTCGCCGGAGAGTGGGGACACAATCCGTTGCCCTGGGCGGACGGGACCGATCGGCCGGGATTGCCGTGCGATTGCGGGAAGATAGGCTGCATCGAGACCTATATCTCGGGGACCGGTCTCACGCGGCAACATGCCGAACAGACGGAGCAAACGCTTCCCGCCGTGCAGATCGTCGAGAATGCCCAGAATGGCTGCACGGCGGCGCTCCGGAGCCTCGCCCGCTACGAAGACCAGCTGGCCCGCGCGCTGGCAAGCATCATCAACGTGATCGATCCTGACGTCATTGTCCTGGGTGGCGGCATGTCCAACGTCGAGCGGTTATACGCAAATGTTCCGGCCCTGTGGGCGAACTGGGTCTTTTCGGACCGGGTGGATACGCCGCTACGGCCGCCGCTATACGGGGATTCCAGCGGCGTGCGCGGGGCCGCCTGGCTATGGGAAAGCCCGGCGCGATGACGCAGACGACCGCCACCCTATGCCGCAACTGCCTGGCCGACTTCCAAGCGCCCTCGCAAGACGGGCGCTGCTCCCAATGCGGGTCGACCCGGCTCGTCGGCCATGGCGAACTCCACGATCTGACGATCGCGCATATCGACTGCGACGCCTTCTATGCCTCGGTGGAGAAACGGGACAATCCCGAACTTAAGGACAAGCCCGTCATCATCGGCGGCGGCCAACGGGGCGTCGTCGCGGCGGCATGCTACGTCGCACGCCTCTATGGCGTCCGCTCGGCGATGCCGATGTTCAAAGCCCGCAAGGCGTGCCCCGAGGCAGTCGTCATTCGCCCGAACATGGCGAAATATAAGCGCGTCGGAGAGGAAATCCGCACTCTGATGAAGCAGGTCACGCCCCTCGTCCAGCCGCTGTCGATCGACGAAGCTTTCCTAGACCTCAGCGCGGTCGTCGCGGGGAGCACCACGAGCGCGGCGTCCCGGCTGGCGGCGCTGGTCCTCCGCATCGAGGAACGGGTCGGGGTCAGCGCCAGTGTCGGATTGAGCTACAACAAATTCCTCGCCAAGATCGCGTCCGACCTGGACAAGCCGCGCGGCTTTGCCGTCATCGGCCGTGCCGAGGCGTGCGATTTCCTGGCCGAACGGCCGGTCTCCCTGCTTTGGGGCGTCGGGAAGTCCCTCGCCGGCAAATTGCGCCGAGACGGCATTACGAAGATTGGGCAGCTACAGAACATCGACGCGCGCGAACTTGCCGGAAGATACGGATCGATCGGCGAGCGGCTCGCGCTTTTCGCCCGTGGCGAAGACCCACGCCGCGTCGAGCCCGATTCCCCGACCAAGAGCATATCGGCGGAGACCACCTTCACGTCGGACATCCGCGACCTCGACACTTTGACCGCCCAGATCGAACCGCTTTGCGATACGGTCGCAAATCGGCTGCAAAGCAAGGGGCTCGCCGGGCGCGGCGTCACGGTCAAACTCAAACAGTCGGATTTTCGGCTGCTCACCCGCGCCCGACGCCTGGCCAACCCGACGCAGCGGGCCGAGACGATATTTCAGGCCGCCCGGCAAATCCTGGAGCACGAAGCGGATGGCCGAAGCTTTCGGTTGATTGGCGTCGGGGTCGCCGACCTCACGGATTCCGCCGAGGCCGACCCTCCCGACCTGTTTGCCATGGCGGCGGCGCCGAACCGCTCCGACGTTCCCTAAGGGGTCAGCAGTCCGGCTTCTCCAGCGCCTCGATGCGGACCAAGTTGGCCCGAACCGCGTACTCGCCGTAGTCGAGGATGAGACTCGGCGCCACGCCATTGTCCTGCAGCTCGATCGACATTTCGAATTCCGGCTCAGCCGACCGGGTGTCGATCCCAAAGAAGGCCAGATGGATATTTCGCACCTTGTCGGGCCCGAGCGGCGGCGTCAGGGCCTCGTTTTTTTCCGCCGGCGTCTTTAGCGGCAGGATAAAGGCCGAAACAGGGCCGGGCGGCTCCACTTCGGAACCGTCGAAGACGATTTGACGGTCCGTGCGCGCGCCGTCCTGTGCCCGCGCCATGAGCCGCAGGGTATGCATGGTCGGAAAGACCGTTCCTGCGGGCAGCTTGATCCGTTTGACGACCGGCAGTTCAAACTGCGCCTCGCCGGCGCCGCCCACCGACTCGAGGCGGCCTTCGCCGCGAATTTTTTCGACTTCGCTGCCGTTGCGTTCCCGCTTGATGTTGAATCTCAGCCGCTTCCCATCCTTGGATTCCCACGTCGAGGATACCGCCGTAAGGCTGACCAGGTTCCCGTTGGCCTGGACGACATTCAGCAGAAATTGCTGCTCGACCGTCCAGCCGTCGCAGGTTTCCCCCCAGGTATAGACCATAGCGCCACTGGCATCGGAGACCGTGCTGTCTCGGCCCATCCGCTTGAGCTCCAGGGTATAGGCTGCGCGATGCGGCGCGATGACGACATCGGCGCGCAGCGGCGCCAGATCGATGCCAAAGAACGCCAAGCATAACAAAAAGACGCCAATTCGCCGTTGGTTATAGGCTGTACCACGATGGAAGGGTTGGATTTGCATTGCTCTTGAAGGATTATGACAGGCTTAGCACCGGAGTGAAGCGTCTCCGGCCCGTAATTGAAAGGAAGAAATCCAATGGCGGAAAAACCGGTCCTGCTCGTCACGCGCAAATTGCCCGACGCCGTCGAAGAAAGAGCCGCCCGCGACTACGACGCAATTCTGAATTCCGATGACGTGCAAATGCGCGCAGACGACCTCGTCGCGCGTAGCGAGGGCGTGGACGCGATGCTCGTCTGCAGCACCGAACGGTTTTCCGCCGATGTGATCTCGTCGCTGGCGCCGTCGGTGAAAGCCATCGCCACCTTCTCGGTCGGCTTCGAGCATATCGACGTGGAGGCCGCGAAGAAGCGCGGCATCGTCGCGACGAACACCCCTGACGTCCTGACCGATGCAACCGCCGACCTCACGATTCTGCTGATGTTGGGCGCGACGCGGCGCGCATACGAATGGGGCAAGAAACTGCGGGACGGCGAATGGGGCCGTTGGGTGGCTACGGAAAAACTCGGCACGGATGTGAAAGGCAAACGGCTCGGCATTTACGGCATGGGCCGTATCGGCCGCGCCGTGGCCGACCGCGCGCGCGGATTCGGCATGGAAATCCACTATCACAATCGCAGCAAGCTGGCGCCCGACCTGGAGGCGGGCGCCGTCTATCATCCGAACGCTGAAGACATGCTCGGCGAGATTGATATCCTTTCGATGAATTGCCCGTCCACGCCGGAGACGGAGAAGTTCCTGAATGCGGAGAGGATCGCATTGATGCGAGACGGCGCCATCGTCGTGAACTCCGCCAGAGGTTCCGTGATTGTCGACGATGCCCTGATCGCCGCCCTGAAATCCGGCAAGCTGGCGTCGGCCGGCCTCGATGTCTTCGACGGCGAACCCAAGCTGGACACTCGCTATCTGGCCCTGGAGAACACCTATCTGATGCCCCATATCGGCAGTGCGACGCTCGAGACCCGGAACGCAATGGGCTTCCGGGCGCTCGACAACCTGGACGCCTTCTTTGCCGGCAAAGAACCCGGCGACCGGATCGCCTGACCGTCGCTCTCCCGGCAGATGCTGCCTCAAAGGGGCAGTAATTTCCGCCGAAACATTAAGGTTAACAAAGGTTTTTCAAGGATTCCAACAGCTTCCGCTGGCACGATCCTTGCCGTCAATCCGATTACCCCCCACGGCGGAGAAGGATAGATCGGGCATGAGCGGATCGTCTCACGACAAGACCATCGCAACGACGTCACCCAGCGGCACCACCGCGCGATTGGAGGAAGTGCTCGACAAGCTCGATCTGGAAACGATGTCCGCCCCGCTGTTGCGGACCCTGCTCACGCAGACGATGGAGACGCTCAAGGTCGCGCGCCGGCGCGTCGACGAGCAGGAACGCCACCTCGAAATTCTCGGCCGGCTGTCGACGACCGACACCGCGACTGGCCTGCTGAACATGCGCGGCCTGCACCTGGTCCTTCGCCGGGTGCTGGCGCGGGCAAAGCGCGACGAGTCGGGCGGCGCCCTGATCGTCATCGATCTCGACGGATTCAAGGCGATCAACGACAGTTATGGACATGTTGCCGGCGACGAAATTCTCGCGAGCGTAGCCCGATTTCTCGTCTCGGAAGTCCGCGAAGGCGATGAAGTGGCGCGTCTCGGCGGCGATGAATTCGCCGTCCTGATGCCGGGCGTCGGCCGCCGCGAAGCCGATCAGCGGGCCGACGCGATCAGCCTTAAGTTAAACAGCCTGGTCGTCCCTTGGGACGGCCGCGCAATACAGGTCCGCGGCAGCGTCGGCGGTGCCTGCTATGGGCCCGACGACGATTTGGATACGGTCTATCGGCGTGCCGACGAAGAAATGTACCGCCAGAAATCGGACCGCATGTCGATCCGTCTCGCCGGCGGCAAACACGACGCCTGAACGGCGTCAGCCGCCGTCCTTCTTCACTTCCGGCGGCATATGCACGCGGATATGCAGCTCGCGCAGGTGATCGGGATCGGCGCTTCCCGGCGCCCCCATCATAAGATCCTGAGCTTGTTGATTCATCGGGAACGTGACGACTTCGCGGATATTCGGCTCGTCCGCCAATAACATGACGATCCGGTCGATCCCCGGTGCCGAGCCGCCATGGGGCGGCGCCCCGTATTTGAGCGCGTTCAGCATGCCGCCGAAGCGTTCTTCCACGTCTTCCTTGGTATATCCGGCGATCTCGAACGCCTTGTACATGATGTCCGAGCGATGGTTCCGGATCGCGCCCGACGACAACTCGATGCCATTGCAGACGATGTCGTACTGATAGGCCTTGATCTCCAGGGGGTTGTCGGTGGCCAACGCTTCCAGCCCCCCCTGCGGCATCGAGAACGGATTATGGCTGAACTCGATCTTGCCGGTCTGGTCGTCGAGTTCGTACATCGGGTAGTCGACGATCCAGCAGAACTTGAAGGCGCCGGTTTCGATCATATCGAGATCCTCGCCGACCTTCACCCGCGCGGCGGCGGCAAAAGACGCGAAATCGTGCGGATCGCCGCAAACAAAGAACACGGCGTCGCCATCGGCGAGATCGAGCTGAGTGCGGATGGTTTCCGTCCGCTCCGGACCGATGTTCTTGGCGATCGGTCCCGCCCCTTCCCCCTCGCGGAAGAAAATATAGCCGAGTCCCGGCTGGCCCTCTTTCTGCGCCCAGGCATTCATCCGGTCGCAAAAGGCCCGCGACCCACCGGTTTTCGCCGGGATCGCATAGACCCGCACTTTCGGGTTCTTCTCGATCATCCCGGCGAATATCTTGAAGCCGGAGCCCCGGAAGGACTCGGTCACATCCTGGATTTCGATCGGAATGCGCAGGTCCGGCTTGTCCGAACAGTATTTCTGCATCGCTTCGTCGTAAGGAATGCGCGGGAACGGCGCTTTCGTGACGCTGCGGGGCGTGCCATCGGCGAAATCGGCAAACTCCTCGAACACGCCGGCCAATACCGGCTCGATCGCATTGAAGACATCGTCCTGCGTGACAAAGGACATCTCGATATCGAGCTGATAGAACTCGCCGGGCGAGCGGTCCGCTCGGGCGTCTTCGTCCCGGAAACAGGGTGCGATCTGAAAATACCGGTCGAACCCGGCGATCATGATCAGCTGCTTGAACTGCTGTGGCGCCTGCGGCAAGGCGTAGAACTGGCCCGGATGGATACGGCTCGGCACCAGAAAATCGCGCGCGCCTTCCGGCGACGAGGACGTCAGGATCGGGGTTTGAAACTCGGTAAAGCCCTGATCCGTCATCCGACGGCGAATCGAGGAGATCACATGACTGCGGAGCACGATGTTGCGGTGCAGCTCTTCGCGCCGCAGATCGAGAAACCGATAGCGCAGGCGGATGTCTTCCGGATAGCCCGCATCCTGATTGACCGGCATCGGCAGGGTTTCCGCCACGCCCTGAACCTCGACGGTCTCGATCCGCAATTCCACTTCGCCGGTCGGAATGCCCGGATTGACGGTCTCTTCGCTGCGGCGGTCCACCTTGCCGGTGAAGGTGACGACCGTCTCGTTGCTCAACCCTTCGAGTTGCGGGAAAATCGCGCTGGAGACGTCGGCCACGCATTGGGTGATCCCGTAATGGTCGCGGAGATCGATAAACAGCAGATTGCCGTGATCGCGGGTGCGATGGATCCAGCCGGAAAGACGGGCGGGTTCGCCATCATGTTCGAGGCGCAATTCGCCACAGGTATGCGTGCGGTACAGATGCATGGTTGTCCGGTTTCAAAAGCGTGGAAAATCAGGCGCCGAAAGGGCATTGTTTGGCCCGAATTGTCAAGACGGCCGGAATGCGGCGCATAACCGGCCACGATTTCGGGAGGACCACGCGTGAGCCAAAGCTTCGAACCCTTGAAGGGCGTCCGTGTCGTCGAGATGACGCATATGATCATGGGTCCGTCCTGCGGCATGTTTCTGGCATTGATGGGCGCCGAGGTCATCAAGGTCGAACCGCCGGCGGGCGACAAGACCCGCAACCTGACGGGGATGGGCAGTCCTTTCTTTCCCTTGTTCAACCGCGGCAAGAAATCCGTCCAACTCGACCTCGCGAGCGCCGCCGGACGTGCCGCCCTGGACCGGCTGCTGGCCACGGCCGACGTCTTCGTCGACAATTTCCGCGATGCGTCATTGGCCAAGATGGGTGCCGATCCCGAAGAGCTGCGCGCAAAGTTTCCCGAGCTGATCCTGGCTTCGCACAAGGGTTTTCTCGCCGGGCCCTATCAGGACCGCACTGCCATGGACGAAGTTGTCCAGATGATGACCGGACTTGCCTATATGACGGGGCCGACGGGCCGGCCCTTGCGTTTCGGCACTTCCGCGGTCGATATCGTCGGCGGCCTGTTCGGCGCCTTTTCCGTGATCGGGGCTCTGTTGGAACGCCGCGAGACGGGAGACGGGCGCGACATTCGCATCGGCCTGTTCGAGAACGGGCTGTTGCTCGCGGCCCAGCACATGGTGCAATTCGAACTCGAAGGCACCAATCCTCCGCCGATGCCGGAGCGCGACTTCTCCTGGCCGGTCTACGATATTTTCACGACATCCGACGGTCGCCAGATTTTCGTCGGCGCGGTCACCGAAGGGCAGTGGAAGGCCCTTTGCACCTATCTGGACCTACAGGATTTGCTGGCGGACGAGCGCCTGCAGACCAGAATGGACCAGATCAACCAGCGCGGTTGGACGATCCCGATTGTCGAGAAGGCCATATCGACCCGCCGCTACGGCGACCTGCTTGCGGCGTTCGAAGAGCTCGGCATACCGTTCTCGCCGATCAACAAGCCCTCGGACAATTTCCAGGACCCGCACGTGCTGCGGCCGGGCGGCCTCGTCACCTCCAAGATGCCCGACGGGCGGACCTTCCGGGCGCCGGCGCTCCCTTTCGCCGTCGACGGGGAGATGATGGCGGCAGGCGGCGACTTGGCGTCGATTGGCCAGCATACGGCGGAAATCCTCGACCAACTGGGTCTCACGGAGACGGAGATCGAGGAGGCGCGCGGGCCCGCGGCGGCGCGCCCGTAAGCCCCGGGCCCCAAGCTTAGAGAAAAATCAGAACCGGATATCCGAGCCAATAGTGGATGCCGACGATCACCGCGTAGAGCGCCGCCGCGACGAGCGCCACTTTCCCGTCATTGACCAGCGCCCCCACGGCGGGTTTCTCCCAGGCGCCTTCCGCCCGGTTGATCACCGCCATCTCGAGCAGCGCCCAGAGCCCGAGCCCGCCGAAGAGGATCACCGGAGCGAGATCGCCATTGACCAGCAGATGCGCCACCGACCAGAGAACGACGCCGAGCAGCATCGGGTGGCGAATCTTCGTCCGGACGATACCTCTCACCCGCCCAATATCCATCAGGAATAGCGCGAGCAGCATCAGCAGGTTGTTGAGGTACCAGGCCCAGGTCGGCAGCGCATAAAGATAGACGTCCTCCGTGCCCCTGTAACCGGCAATCATCAGCGCCACGGCGGCGAGTATCAGCACCGCCACGACCGGCCTGCCCGCCTTTCCCAGAGCCGCCCGCTGTTCCGGCAGGACGCGCTTGAACAAATGAGCGCCCGCCCAAAGCGCCAGCCCGAGGATCAGATATGCCATGCGCCTACTCCCTTGACGTTCGTCGCCGGGCAATATCGATCATGGTTTCCGTGCCACGATGAACACCCCTTTGCGTTTGCCGGGTTGCCAAGAATGCTCGATCCGGAAGCCTGCCCTCGTCAGGCTCTGCGCGAGCTCGTCCGGCGTGAAGAACTTGACCAGGGGAAGCAAGCCGAGACACCGCCCAATCGGCAGCAGGACCCTCAACCACGGCATCTGACCGCCGATACAGATAGTGGAGGAGACGAAGTATCCGCCGGGCTTCAGCAATCGAAATATCTTTGCGATGGCCGCGTCCTTGTCTTCCAACAGATGCAGGAGACTGTGGGCCATGACGACATCGTATGAGGCCTCCGGGGCGCTGAAGGGCGCGATGTCGGACTTCTCGAAGGTCACGTTGCGGATACCGGCCGCGTCGGCTTTCGCCTGTGCGATCTCCAGCATCTTTGCCGATAGGTCGACCGCCCGGATATGCTTGACGAAAGGCGCATGGATGAGCGCCGTCGTGCCGGTGCCGCAGCCGAATTCGAGCACCTCCATCTCCGGCCGGAACTAGGTTTGCGTTACCTCGAGCTTCCGCTGATAGGCCGCCTCGTCGGCGACGGGCCGCTTGGCATAGCCTTTTGCATGCCTGTCCCAGAACCGGTTCGTTTCCGTCATAGTCATCTCCCACTATTTCCGCCCGGAGCCCGCGATCACTTACCACGGCGGTTTCCTGGACCCATCATGATCGCGGGAATCAGTGCCGCCACGAAGACGACGGCGATGATCATGAAGCCGTCCTTGAACCCCATGGTCAGCGCCTGCGCTTCGACGACGCGGCCGAGAAAATGAAGCGCGCCCGGTTGCAGCACCGCGTCCGAGACACCGCCACCGTGCAGCAACTCAGAGACCCGATCAAGGAGAGCGCGGCTGGAGGCGTTCTGCGCCG
>JAYPOZ010000002.1:49700-118768 GCA_038131165.1 Rickettsiales bacterium
ACCAGAAGGTTGACGCCGAAGGCCCCTCCCATCATGCGGATGAAATTGATCGATCCCGAGGCATTATTGAGACGTTCGGGGGGCACGGCGCGCAATGCCGACACGTTGATTGCCGGCAACATGATGCTCTGACCAAGCCGCCCGATAATCACATAGAATGCCAATATCCAGAACGCCGTATTGACGTCCGTGCCGTGCAACAACGCGGCGCCGAAGGCGAACAGACCGAGCCCCGTCATTGCCATGTAGCGGGCCGGAAAGCTGTCGACGAGGCGCCCGCCGATGGGAAAGAAACACATCACCACGAGCCCCGCAGGCGCGGTGACCATCCCGGCCGCGGTCGGCGTAAAGTTCTGCACCGTCTGTACGAATACCGGGATGATGTAGGTCGACGCGAAATTCCCGGCACCAAACACGAAACCGAGGGCCGCCGCCGCGGCGAACTGCCGGCTTCGGAAGACCTCGCAATCGAGGATCGGCGCCTCCGCCCGCAACTGCGAGATGACGAACGCAACAGCGCACCCTACCCCACTCAGCCCCATGACCAGGATGCGGTCGGACAGCCAACCGTCGCGCTGGCCATTGGCGATCGCGGTCAGCAGCAGGATAAGCGCTCCCGTGATCAGGGCGTATCCGGTCCAATCGAACGGCAAGCGCTTTATCTCGGCGTCTCGGGTCGGCATGAAGAACGTCGCCATCAGCATGGCCAGAGCGGCGATCGGCAGCGGAATGAAAAACAGCTCGCGCCAGCTCGATGCGTCGATGGTGATGCCGCCGACGATCGGCCCGAGGATTGGCGCGATCATGATTCCACCGCCGTAGAGGCTCAGGGCGAGGCCCCGCTGCTCGACCGGAAAAACCTTAAAGATCGTCACCATCGCCAGCGGTTGGACAACGCCCGCCGCGAAACCCTGGATAACGCGCGCGAGAATTAATATGTCGATGTTCGGCGCCCACGCACCAAGAAGTGAGCCGAGAACAAATACACTGACCGCCAGGATATAGCCGACCCGCGGGCCAAAAACGGAAATAACCCAGGCGCCGAGCAACTGGCTCGCGGTCATCGCCGCGAGAAAAGCCGTCGACATCCACTGGGCGTCGCTTTGCCCGACGCCGAAAGTTCCCATGATGCTCGGCACGGCGACATTGACCATGGTAGACGACAGGATCATCACCATCGCACCCATCATACCCGTCGCCGTGACAACCCAGCGATAGGCCGAGCCGTAGCGTGCCCCAAGCGTATCGACGCTCTCGATGGCCAATAAGTTTTCCGATCCTAGCTTAGCAGAAGCACGGTAGAGCGCTCCCGGCGCCGTTCACACATCCGCATTAGGAATCTGTACGCCGGCGCAGTTGGGTCAATCGACAATCAACAACCGGGCGCGCCTGGATCTTGGGAGGACTCCCGGCCTTCGCGGACATGATGCAGAATCGTCTCCACGCGCCGCTCCAGCCGTTTGATCTCGTCTTGCTGGCGCGCGATCACCTCGTTCAGCTCATCCAAGGTTCGCTCGTAATGGGCCATTCGCATCTCTAGTTCGACGACTCTCGCTTCCATTTCCGTCCTCGTTCCAACCTTCCACCTTGCGCGCGGGCCTTTCATGGCCCCCCGATTCCGTGTATCCCTGTACGCACCATGACGCTCATACCAATTGCCGACACAGAAACGCTAACTGCCTTTTGCAACAACCAAAAAGGCGCGGAATACATCACGGTCGACACAGAGTTCGTCCGCGAGAAGACCTACTATCCGATCCTGTGCCTCGTGCAAATAGCCGGCCCCGACGAAGAGGCGATCATCGACGCGCTGGCGCCGGGCCTCGATCTCACGCCGCTCGCGGAATTGCTGGCGGATTCCGCCATTCTGAAGGTGTTGCACGCGTGCCGGCAGGATAACGAAATATTCTACAATCTCTTCGGCAGTGTCCCGCAACCGCTCTTCGACACTCAGATCGCGGCAATGGTCTGCGGGTTTGGCGATCAGGTAGCTTATGGCACGCTCGTTTCCAAGTTGGCCGGCGTGGAGCTCGAGAAGACGTCCCGCTTTGCCGATTGGTCGCACCGCCCCTTGACGCAGAAACAGCTTCAATACGCGCTGTCCGACGTGACTTATCTTCGAACGGCCTATGAGAAACTGGCCGCCGAATTGAATAAAACCGGACGCGCGCCTTGGCTCGACTCCGAAATGGCGGTCCTGACAGATCCCGAAACCTATCGCATGGACCCGCGCGAGGCCTGGCGTCGGATCAAGAGCCGCACGACCAACCCGAAGTTCCTGGCGGTTCTGCGGGAAGTCGCCGCGTGGCGCGAGACCGAGGCGCAACGGCGCGACATCCCCCGCAATCGCGTCCTGCGGGACGATTCGCTGCTGGATATCGCCGCCCATACGCCCAAGGCTCCGAACGCTCTGGAGCGGATTCGCGGCATTCCGCGCGGCTTCGCCACGGGCCGGATGGCGGAAGGCCTGCTCGAAGCCGTCGCCACGGGCGTCGCGATGAAAAAAGAAGACATGCCTTATGTCGCCCCGCGCGAACGGTTGCCCGGCGGGTTGGGGCCGTTGACCGATCTGTTGAAAACGTTACTGAAACTGCAATGCGAAGCGACCAAAGTCGCGCCGAAACTCATCGCCTCTTCGGACGATTTGGAACGGATTGCCGCCTCCGACGACGCGGACGTTCCGGCGCTGAAAGGCTGGCGCCGCGAAGTGTTCGGCGAACAGGCCTTGGCGCTGAAACAGGGAAAGCTGGGCCTGACCGCGGACGGCAAACGCATCCGTGTCATTCAAATCGACGACGGGAAACAGGCCGGGTAGTCCCCGATGGTTCGATGGCGCTTGATCCTCGCGACGGTATCACTGCTGGCCGCTATCGGTTCCCCGGCGCAAAGCCAGGACCGGTCACCGCAATTCAGGCTTCCCGTACAATGCGAATTCCCGCACGAATGCTACGTCCAGTCGTATGTCGATCTCGAGCCCGGACCGGCGGCCGTGGATCACGCCTGCGGCATCAATACCTACGATGGGCATCGCGGCACCGATTTCCGCCTCCGGAGTCTCGACCTTATGGACCGGGGCGTACCCGTCGTCGCGGCGGCGGCGGGCACGGTGCTTCGTATTCGCGACGGCGTCCGCGACGTGCATATGAAGCTCTTCGGAAAGAAACTGGCCTTCCGGCGCGGTGCCGGAAATCACGTTCTGATCGACCACGGCGGCGGGTGGCGAACGCTTTACGGACACATGCGCCGCAACAGCATCGCCGTGAAACCGGGCGACCGCGTCGCCGCCGGCCACCGCATCGGATTGGTCGGAATGTCCGGCCTGACGGAATTCCCGCATTTACATTTCGAAGCCGCCCATAACGGCGCGGTCGTGGACCCGTTCGCCGGCCCGGCCGCATCGGCGACGTGCGAGAAAAAAGCGGAGCCCTTGTGGACCACGGATGCGGTGGAGACGCTACAGTACCGCAAGTACTTTCTGATCGCCGCGGGCTTCGCCGACGTTCCGCTCAGCCGGGAAGCGCTGCTCTACGGCCTGCACGTGCGGGACCGCCTGCCGCGGAACGCCCCCAACATCGTTTTCCATGTGGATTTTGCGGGCCTGCGCACCGGCGACAGCTCGCTGTTGCGGATCATCGACCCGTCCGGCCGAGTCTTTTCCGAGAGTCAGGCGGTCTCGGAGAAGGATGCCCCTGTCAGGTTCCAGTTCGTTGGCAAGAAAATCGCAAACCGCCCCGCCTGGACGCCCGGGACGTACCGCGGCGAATTCTTGCTATTCCGGGCGGAAGGTCAGCGCCGCATCGAGCTGATCCGTCACGCGGTCGAATTGCAGGTCGAATAAGGCCGCGCTGATACGGACGCTCACGCGGTTGCGGCCAGCGCCGGTTTCTCGTCCGTGAAAATGACTTCATGCTCGCAATTCAGGCTCTTCGCGAGTGCCCGAAAGCGCCTCTCGACCACGTCGCCCACGAGAATGTCGGCATGATCCGGCAAAGTCAGGATCAGTCGGTCGCCCAGCCGCTCGACCCGCGTGGTCTCCAACAATTCGATCGCACCGCCGGTCAGCGTGTAGGCGAGGCGCATTGCCAGGCCGACCGAACGGGCCTCCAAAATCTGAGCTTCGTCCAGAAGCGTATCTATCCGCCACCGGCGCACGACCGTATCCATTGCCGAATGGCGTGACGCAACCGTCAGCGCCAGCATTGCTCTCTCGCTGTGCTCCAATCCGACCAGCGGCATTCTCAGGATGCGGAGAAATACCTGTTCCGCCCGATAGTCGGGATGCTCCGACCAGCCGATATCTGCCAAATTCGCCGCGGCCAGACGGAGGCTAGCCGATCGTGGTTCCTGATCGGGAAAAACCGGTGCAATCCAATCCGCCAACCGGTCGCCATCCGAGGTGGCCCTTCCCGCCCGGCCCGCGACTTCCTGAGTCATCGCGATCAACGAATCCTGCATCCGGCGCTTCTTCGACAAGCTCTCGTAGAGACACCCTTCGCGCAGACCATAGGCGCAGAAGACCAGTCTCTTGACTTTCGTCGTTAGCAGCAGCCGTTCGAGCAATCGGGCGGCATAGGGAACCGACTCAATGCGCTGCCGGCTGACCCCATGAACCCGGCCCAAGGTGTTGCGGCTCAGATTTCCGACGAAACGGGCAAACTTCAGCGCGTCGGCGGCGTTCAAGGAATATTGGTGAATGACATGAATCGGATAACGGACTTGATCCATATGAATGCGCGCCAGCGCGCGCCAAGCGCCGCCGACCGCGTAGAACGTTTCGCCCTTCACATCGCCGAGCCAGCTCAACTGCGACAGGTGCCGGTCAATCATTTTTCCGGTCAAATCGCCGGAAGATTTCTCGGCGCCGGCGCTCCGTAAGGCGCCCAGCGGAAGGGTCGCCTTCTCTTCCAGCTTTCCGGCGCTGAACTTCACCAACTCAACGCTGCCGCCGCCAAGATCGCCCATGATCCCTTGAGCGTCCGGAATGGCCGAGAGAACGCCGAATCCGGAAAGCTGCGCTTCCTGATTGCCGCTGAGCACTCTGACGTCGAGGCCGCATTCCTGCGCGACACGCCGCACGAAGGCCGGCCCGTTGGTCGCTTCCCGCACCGCGGCCGTCGCGACCGCCTGCACGCGGCGCACCCCCATCGAGTCGGTCAACGCGACGAACCTCAGCAAGGCGTTGATCGCCAATTCAATGCTTTCGGCCGTCATTTCGCCGCTGGCATCGAGCCCCCGGCCCAAACCGCAGATTACCTTCTCGTTGAAAACCGGCAGCGGCGCGCGTTTCGCGCCATCGTAGACGACCAACCGGATCGAATTCGAGCCGATGTCGATGACGGCAACCGGCCCTTTGCGCCTCCCGACTTTCTTTGCGCTCAATATGCCGGGCATGCCCTCACGCTCGTTGTAATTCCAACGGCATAATGGGACGGCATTTTTCGAGCGCACTGCCGCGGCCGGATAGGCTGGGATTCGTCATAAAATACGTGTGCGCAGAAAAATCATTCGGTCCCGTCGATAGCCGGCGGAACGATCCATCCGGCTGCATCTCCCAACTCTGCGCGATATCATTTCGATTGGCAACCATGACCTGCTCGACGATCTGTTTCTTGACCGTCGGATTCTCGATCGGGATGAAAGTCTCCACGCGCCGGTGCAGATTGCGCGGCATCCAATCCGCCGACGACAGGTAAACCTTGCATTCGTCGGACGGCAGTTCCCTGCCGGCGCCGAAACAGACGATCCTGCTGTGTTCGAGGAAACGTCCGATGATGCTCTTGACCCGGATATTTTCGGAGAGCCCGACCACGCCCGGCCGCAGGCAGCAAATACCGCGAATGAACAACTCGATTCGCACGCCCGCCTGGCTGGCGCGGTAAAGCGCGTCGATGATTTCGTTGTCCACGAGCGAGTTCATCTTCGCCCAGATCGTCGCCGGCCGGCCCGCCCTCGCATGCTCGACTTCTTCCGAGATCAGACGCAGCAGCGTCGGCTTCAGCGTCGCCGGCGAAAATTCGAGCTTCTCCATCTTATCGGGCGTGGCATATCCGGTCATATAGTTGAACAGCCGGGCGGCATCCCGTCCGAGCCCTTCGTCCGACGTAAAGAAGCTCAAATCCGTGTAAATCCGGGCGGTTATCGGGTGATAATTGCCGGTCCCGAAATGGACGTAGGTGCGCAGATCCGGCCCTTCGCGCCGCACCACGAGGGAGACCTTGGCGTGCGTTTTCAGGTCGATAAACCCATAGACGACCTGCACGCCCGCCCGCTCGAGATCGCGGGCCAGCTGAATATTCGCTTCCTCGTCGAAACGGGCCTTCAATTCGATCAGCGCGGTCACGGACTTCCCTGCCTCGGCGGCTTCGATCAGGGCCCCGACAATCGGCGAATCGTCCGACGTCCGGTAAAGCGTCTGCTTGATGGCGACGACCGCCGGATCGCGGGTTGCCTGCCGCAGGAATTGGACGACGACATCGAAGCTTTCGTAAGGGTGATGGACGACGAAATCCTTGGCGCGAATCGCGGCGAAAATATCTCCGCCATATTCTCTCACCCGCTCCGGAAAGCGCACATTCATACGCCCGTATTGCAGATCGCGCCGCTCATCGATGATGAGTTGCTTGATATCGGCAATACCGAGCATGCGACGGCGCGAAAAGACATGCGTGAATTCGCCATCGAATTCGTGCATCACGAACTTCCGGAATTCGGTCGGCATGTCGGCATCGAAATCAAGACGGATAACATGCCCCCGTCGGCGACGTTTCAACGCCGATTCGAACGTCCGGACGAGGTCCTCCGCCTCTTCGTCGATCTCGACTTCGCTGTCCCGTATGATCCGGAACATGCCCCGGCCCTCGACCTCGAAGCCGGGGAAAAGCCGCTCCAGGTTGAGGTCGATGATATCCTCCAAAGCGAAGAACCGGACTTTCCTGCCCGGAAGGCGCACAAAGCGGTCGATCTGGTTGGGGATGATGATCAACCCCTTCATTTCCTTTTCGTCCATTTCGCGCCGAAGCTGTAGGGCGAACACCAGACTGCCGTTCTGGATAAAGGGAAAGGGATGTGCCGGGTCGACGGCGAGCGGCGTTATTACCGGAAAGACCTGCTTGTCGAACCAGGATTTCGCCCACTCGACATCCTCCGCCGAGAGGTTCCTTTCGCTCACGACGTCCACGCCGTGCCTTTTGCACTCCGCCAATAACGCCGTGAGGCATCTGTCCTGGCCTTCCAGCAGTTCGGACACTTTTTCCCGGATCGCCCGCAACTGCTGCAACGGCGTCAGTCCATCCTCGCTGCGCGCGGTGATTTCGGCGGCGACCTGACCCGTCAGGCCGGCGACCCGCACCATGTAGAACTCGTCCAGGTTGCTCGCCGAAATCGACAGGAACCGGACACGCTCCATCAGTGGATTGGCCGGGTTGTTCGCTTCGGCCAGAACGCGCATGTTGAACTGCAGCCAGGAAAGTTCCCGATTGATGAAACGATCGCTCGATTCCGGCGTGATCGGCAACACCGCTACCGGCGCCTCGTCCGGCTCGCGCTTCTTCGCATCCCGCATCTCGACCATGTCGTGCTCCACATCGTCCCGATTGCCTGGGACACTCGATAATCCAAATCCCTTCTTAACGCAGGTAACACAATACTAGCACAGAAACACTACGTCCCATCGCTAGTTGGGCGGAAAGAAGAGTTTGAGTATCCATATGGTCACGCTGTATTTGCTTCGCCACGGAAAAGCGAAATCCGCGGCAAATTTAGAAGATATCGCCCGGCCATTGGCCGAACGCGGCCACCAGGATGCGGATGCGATGGGCGCGCGCCTCGCCGGGTGCGAGACCAAACCTTCACTCGTTCTTTGCTCGACCGCGCAGCGCGCCCGGGAAACCCTGGCGGGCGTACTCCCGCATCTCGACCGCAGTTACACGATCGAGATCGAAGAAGGACTCTACACGTTCGAACAAGAAGTTGTGCTGAAGCGGCTACAAGCGATCCCCAAAGCGCACGCCGCTGTTCTCTTTGTCGGCCATAACCCGGCACTCGAAACGCTGACCGGCAGCCTGTGCGCCGACGGCACGCCTTCCGCCATGAAACAACTGGCCATCAAATTCCCGACATGTGCGCTGGCCGAACTTCGCTTCACGACCGACGACTGGGCCTCGATCGGCCCCAAGAGCGGACGGCTCATGCAACTGGCGACACCAAATTCGGAATAACATTCACAACTTTACCTTACGTCCTTGCCGCCCAAGTATCGTTTAACGCATATTGAACGGGGCTCTCCACTCAACCGGGCCAACTGTCTGGCCCGCACACTCCGAAAGATTGAGGCCGATCCGCTCACATGTTCGCTTATATCATTCGGCGCATCGTCTATCTCATACCGGTTTTATTCGTCCTCACGGTCGTGGTCTTTTCGCTCGTCCATCTGCTGCCGGGAGACATTATCGACACAATGATGGACGAAGAGGACGCGGAAGACATCGAGGTGCGTCTTGCTCTCACCAAGGAACTTGGGCTCGATCAACCTATCTACGTGCAATACGGCAAATGGATATTTCGGGTATTGCAGGGCGATCTCGGAAAATCGCTGGTCACCCGGCGCGACGTAACACTGGAACTCTTCGACCGAATACCCGCAACCGCCTATCTCGCAACGGCCGGAATGATCCTATCGATTCTGATTGCGGTGCCCTTGGGTACGCTCGCGGCTCTCAAACGGAATACGATGATCGATAACGGAATTCAGATTGCGGCATTGGCCGGCATTTCAATTCCCGAGTTTTGGTTCGCCATAATGGCGATTCTGCTGTTCTCGCTGCACCTCGGCTGGCTTCCCACTTCGGGATATACCAGCCCGCTCGACAACCTTCAGGAAAGCCTCCATTTTCTGATTCTTCCGGCGCTCGCCATTGGCGTCCGGCAAGCCTCCTACACGACCCGCCTGACACGGTCGAGCATGCTGGACGAGATGCACAAGGAATACGTCGATACCGCGCGCTCGCTGGGTTTCAAAGAGTCCAAGGTGATCTATAAATACACGCTGCGAAACGCCATGATTCCGACGCTGACGATCAGCGGCTTGCAACTGGCCGACCTTCTCGGCGGGACGGTCGTTCTGGAGGCGATCTTCGCCTGGCCCGGAATCGGCCGGGTGATTTACGAGGCGATCTTGCAGCGCGATTATCCAATGATTCAATCCGGAGTCTTGATCCTCGGCGTCTTCGTCGTCCTGATCAATCTGCTGGTCGACATTGCCTATCGTCTGCTCAACCCGCGCGTCGAGTTGACCTAGCCATAGGCGGCGACTTCCATCCTGTGCGGACTATATGACACCGCCGTCGCGAAGCGCCTGGATCGCATTTAAGTCATAGCCGAGTTCGCCCAGAACGGCATCCGTATCCGCGCCGACCAACGGCGGCGGGCAATTGGCTCCGGTCTCTTCGCCGCTGACCTTGAACGGCGTGTTCGTATAAGGCAGCGCACGGCCATCCGCGGGCGAGCGCGTTTCCCGCAGCAACTGGCGATGGGCGAGTTGTTCGTCCTTCAGCACGTCCGGCAGACGAGAGACCGCCGCGGCAGGCACGCCCGCGGCCGCGAACCGCCGCTCCCAATTCACCGCAGAATCGCGCGCCAGTTCGTCCCGTAAGACCGCCAGGCAGTCGGCTTCGTTGGCGACGCGGGCCTCAAGTGTCGCAAAGCGCGGGTCGTCGCGCAATTCCTCCCGCCCGATCACCGCCCACACCTTGGCGGACTGCGCTTCGATCGCCGGCATGAGCAGCAGGACGCCCTGTTTCGTCGGGTGCGTGTCGGCAATGGGATTCCCCGAGAGCGAGCGGCTCCCCATCAGGGTCGGCTCGTACCCGAACACGGTCTGCAGCAGGTTCGGCGAGACCATAGAGGCGCCCACGTCCTGCATCGACAGATCGATCTGCGCGCCTTCTCCGGTCCTCTCCCGTTTGAAGAGCGCGCCTGCAATGGCGAACGCGGCCGTAATCGATGCCGCGATATCGATCACGATCGCGCCGACGCGCATCGGCCCCGTCTCGGCCGTCCCGTTGACCGCCATCATGCCGGATGCGGCCTGAATGGTCGGGTCGTAGGCAGCGGATTGCGAGCGGGGACCGGTCTGGCCGAATCCCGTCACCGCACAGTAGATCAGTTTGGGATTCACCGACTGGAGATCGGTCCAACCGAAGCCCATCCGATCCATGGTGCCGGCTTTGAAATTCTCGACGACGACGTCCGCCCCTCTTACCAGACGGTGTACCAACTCCTTTGCTTCCGGGTGCTTGAGATCCAGCGTCATCGATCGCTTGCCGGCATTGGCACTGAGGTAAATCGCCGAGTATCCCGCATCCCGCAGTCCGTCGCCGAGCGGGTACATCTGGCGCCCCTGATCGCCGATGCCCGGTTGCTCGACCTTGATCACGTCCGCCCCCATCAGCGCGAGCTGATAGGTCGCGAACGGACCCGCGATCGCCTGGGTAAAGTCGATGACTCGAACGCCCTCGAAGGTTCGCATGGCGGCAATTCTCCCGGAACTAGAAAGTGCTGTTGAAAGCACCCCCGTCGAGCAACAGGTTCTGGCCGACAATGAAGCCGGACTTAGCGCTGCACAAGAACGCGCAAGCGTCGCCGAACTCTGCAGGATCGCCCGCGCGGCCCGCTGGATTCATACTGTTCCGGAGCGCCAGCATGTCCTCGAAGGATTTGCCTGCCGCCTCTGCCTGCACGCGGATGTTGGAATGGAACCGGTCGGTCGCGAAGGGTCCCGGAAGAATGTTATTGATGGTCACGTTATGGACCGCGGTCTTTCGGGCAATGCCGGCGCAAAACCCGGTCAAACCGGCGCGCGCGCCATTCGAAAGCCCCAAGATATCGATCGGCGATTTTACCGCCGCCGACGTGATGTTGACGATGCGACCGAACTTCCGCTCGATCATGCCGTCGACCACGGCCTTGATCAGAAAAATCGCGGTCAGCATGTTTGCGTCGACCGCCTTGATCCAGTCGTCGCGATTCCAATCGCGGAAATCACCCGGCGGCGGGCCGCCCGCATTGTTGATGAGAATATCCGGCTCGGCACAAGCGGCGAGTACCTGCGCCTGCCCGGCTTCGGTCGTAATATCGCACGCGACCGGTGTCACCTGGACGCCCGTCTCGTTGCGGATTTCCGCTGCCGTCGCTTCGAGTGTCTCCGCGGTACGGCTGTTAATGACGAGATCGACGCCTTCGCGCGCCAACGACAACGCGGTGGCTTTTCCAAGCCCCTTGGAGGCCGCGCATACGATCGCCTTCTTACCGGTCAGTCCCAGATCCATTGTCCCCATTACTCCCTTGTTCAATCGAGTCGTTTTCTAATTGCTGCAATACCTCGCGCGCGAGCGGCACGGTGACACCCCGGCGTTCGGCCAGACCGACCCGGTCCAGCCCCGCGACGATGGACCGCGCGGCGTCGAAGGAGCGCTCCATACGCGCCAGCAAGTAAACTAGGACGTCTTCGCCGACCTTCAGCTGCCGGTCGTGAAAAAGCTTCACCAGCAATGCCCCGAGCAAGGCATCGTCGGGCGACTTGATCTCGACCGCCGGCGCGGCACCCAAACGCGACGACAAATCCGCGAGGGACAGCCGCCAACGGGCAGGCGGGCGGCACCCCAAGATCAATAGCTTTCCGCCGGTCTCGGCGACGTAATTGTAAAGGTGGAGAAACGCTTCCTGCGCGACGTCCCCGTCTGCGTCGTCAATGGCGCAGCACGCGGCCTCGCCGAGCCATTCGGGCGCATCGCGTTCGCCAATCTCGGCCGCGCGTAACAGGACGGCATTCGATTTGCGCCGCCACACATGCGCCAGATGAGTTTTCCCGCATCCCGGCGGACCGAAGACCGCTAACGCCGGCGCCGGCCAATTCGGCCATCGATCGATCCAACCGACAGCGTCGCGGTTACATTCGCTGACGAGGAAGTCCTGTTGTCCAAGCGCCGGGCGGTGCGGAAAATCGAGCGTCAGTTGCCGCGAGATGCTCACGCCGGGTCCCGGTCAGCGGCGTCATCGCCCTTGTCTTCCACGCCGTACAACGGGCTCGCGAGATACTGCCTCAGCGCGAACCGCACCATCACCCCCATGACCGCCGCCACCGGTACCGCCAGCAAGATACCGACGAAGCCGAACAGCGCGGCGCCCCCCATCAGAGCGAACAATATCCACACGGCGTGCAGATTGACCCTGTCACCCACAAGTTTTGGGGTCAGGAAATTTCCCTCGATCACCTGCCCGACCAGAAAGACCGCCACAACGAGGCCGATATCGACAGGGTTATCGAAATTGGCAATCGCCAATCCGAGCCCGACGGCGAAACCGGACAGCATGCCGACATAAGGAATAAAGGAGATCAGACCGGTCGCAAGGCCCACCACCGCACCGAATGGAAGGCTCAACGCCGTAAGACCAACGGCATAGAACACGCCGAGCAGGAGGCAGACGCTAAATTGACCTCTCAGGAATCCCGCCAGAGTCTCATCGATGAGCCTGAATTGTTCTCGAATCGTGTCCGCGTGAGCCCGTGGCAGCCAGCCATCGACAGCCTGCACCAAGCGGTCCCAATCGCGCAGAAGATAAAAGGCGACCACGGGTGTTACGATCATCAATGCGACCAAGTTCGCCGCCGCGCCGATGCCGCTCACGACACGCGAGCCCACCCGGCCGAGCATCTTGGCCGCGCTGCCCAGCGAGTCCTTCAGGACTTCATGCAGATTTCCGGCACCGCTCGCCTTCAAGTCCGCAATGCTTTCAAGCAGCGGTCGCGCCTTCGTCTCGATCCGCGCCACCAGGTCGGGAAGCTGCGCCGCGAATTGAAGGATTTGTTTATAGAGAATCGGCAAGAGCAGGGCGAGAGCGAGAAAAACGATTAGGAAGAACCCGGCTGTCACCAGCGAGGTCGCAAGAGCGCGCGAGCAGCCCACCTTCTCCAACCGGTCGCAAATTGGGTCGAGAAGATAAGCCACCGCCAAACCCACGAGGAATGGCAGCAAGATCGATTCGAACAGCAGGACAAACGCGACAAATGCGGCAAATGCAGCGAGCCAGGACAAGGTGCGCTGTTGCGTCGTCATTTGCTATCCGCCCTTACCAATTGCACCTCGGGAACAGCCTCAAGGCCTTGTAACCAACGTAAAAGATAAAGAGTCCCGGAGACGATGGTCGTAAACGCGACGAGGTAAATGAGCGCGCCCGCCAACTGCGGCAAATCGAGCCCGATCCCAGGTTGTCCCAGCACCAGACCGATCAGGAATAGCTGCAGGACAGTGTTGAGCTTGCTCACCAGGATCGGCTCCACCTTCAGATCCAGCGCCAGCAAACGCGACAGGACGACACCATTGACGATCAGCAGATCACGGAGGATGACCAGCGCCACGATCCAACCGGGCAGCAGGCCCGAATACGTCAAACTCAGGCAGACGGCGACCAGCAGCGACTTATCGGCAATCGGATCCAAGTAGGTACCGAGACGCGTCACCGCATTTAACCGCTTGGCCAGGAATCCGTCGATGCCATCGCTCAATCCCGCCGCAACAACCAACCAGAACGCAGCGCTCCAGGCGCTCTCGAAAATGAGCACGACGACTACCGGCACCGCAATCAGGCGCAAGCCGGTCACAAGGTTTGGCAACACACAGAGAAGGCTCATTTCTTGCGTCCGAAACCCCGCTTACTGGGCGCCGAGGCGCAGCACATAGCCGCCGCGCGCGCTCTCGAATTCAAGGTCGAGATTGCTTTGCGCCATCGACAAACGAAGTTGATCCGGCCCACCGGAATATTCAAGGTCAACGGACGCCGCTTCGATCGACAACTGGACCAGCCTCATGTCGATAATCGGCGAGACCTGAGCCAATCGGTTCCGAATCGCCAGCCAGTTCTGCAATGACTTGAGCGGCACGAAAATGCTGATCCGTTGGCGCCCGACCACGCTTTGAAGATTGTCGCGCTTCCAATCTTCCTCCGCCCGGATGATCAGGGCTTCGACGGCGGAGTTCAGAAGGCCGTCGACACCTTCGCCCGCCGACGCAGAGAAACTGCGCACAAATGTCCGGCCGGTATCCGCCTTCCCGAAGCGGGTCATTGACACCTGAACGGATAGCACGCCAGTGCGCGGGTCGATATCGAGCTCGGCGACAGCGACCAGGGTGCCGAAAGCGTCGTATTTGCCCGCGATGGCGGACAGGCGTTTCTCGTCGCCGTTGAGCGCCTGCTCGGCGCTGATGGCCGCGATGTCGGAGTAATCTCCCAAAGGGACGACCATTGGCAGTAGACCCGATGGGGACGGATGGTTCGCCCAGGCGGCGAACCATGGATTGGGATCGTCCCACAGTAGAACCGACCCCGCCGCCCGGTAGACGGGCAATACCACGACGGGACGGCTCACGGTCTCGGCGATCGGCACATCGCGCTGGCGTAACATTTCGCGCACTGCCGAACGCTTGAACCGCACGGTCAGTTTGGCGACATATCGCCCGCCACCGAACTTCTCCTCGACAATCGCATAGTCCCGAATCGCGCGTTGAACGGCATTCGCATCGATGTCCGGCAGCCGGTCGTAGTCATCCCTTAATGTGATCTTTTCGATCAGGCGCTGCAGCGCGGCCTGCTGGGCAATTTCGATGCCGCGCGCCTTTGCGGCAACCTCGTCGGCAGCCCTTTCGTCGACCGTGACGCCTTCAATCGCATAGAGATTGCGCACATCGGCATGAGCCGTTCCGGTCCATAAGACAAACCACATGGCCATGACCGCATACACACGGCCCGATGGGATCCACCGATCCGACATTGCAAACGCCTCCGGATGAAGTATTTTCGGCCCATTGGTATATACAAGCTTCGCCGAGAGGACACCATAGTCGCTCAACCACCACGCACTCCGATGACCTACCGCGGCGCCGGAGTAAATATAGATGCGGGAAACGCTCTCGTCGAAGCCATCAAGCCGCTTGCCCGATCGACATCGCGGCGTGGCGCAAACGCTGATTTAGGCGGCTTCGGCGGTTTGTTCGATCTGCGTGCGGCCGGCTTCGAAGATCCCTTGCTCGTCGCCGCGACCGACGGCGTCGGCACCAAACTGAAACTCGCCTTCAGCACCGGCATCCACGATACGGTCGGCATCGACCTGGTCGCCATGTGCGTGAACGATCTCGTCGTCCAGGGCGCCGAACCGTTGTTCTTTCTGGACTATCTGGCCACGGGACATCTCGATCCCGATGTCGCAGCCGCGGTGATTTCGGGCATCGCCGACGGATGCCGTCAGGCGGGGTGCGCGTTGATCGGCGGCGAGACGGCGGAAATGCCCGGCATGTATGGCGACGGCGAGTACGACCTGGCGGGTTTCACGGTCGGCGCGGTGGAGCGCGACAACGTCATTGACGGCACGAAGGTGCAGTCGGGAGACACGCTTCTGGGCTTGGCGTCGAATGGCGTCCATTCCAATGGTTTTTCCTTGGTCCGCCGTGTGATCGAGCGGGCGGGGATCGACTTTGATACGCCAGCCCCGTTCGATTCGAGGCAAAGTCTGGGAGAAGCCCTGCTCGCTCCGACCAAGGTTTATGTGCGGTCCTGCCTCGCCGGGATCGCGGCGGGCGAAGTTCATGGATTGGCACATATCACTGGCGGCGGCCTTCTTGAAAATATTCCCAGAGTCCTGCCGGAAGGCCTCGGCGTCCGGCTTTCCCGCTCCGCCTGGCCGTCAATTCCGGTGTTCGATTGGATCGCCGATGTCGGCGCCGTGCCGCCCGAGGAAATGGCGCGGACCTTCAATCTTGGCATCGGCATGGTGCTGATCGTCAATCCGGAAACGAAGCAAGAAACAATGACGGCGCTGCGGGAAAGCGGCGAATCCGTGTTCGAGATCGGCGAAGTCGTATTCCAGACGGACGGCGCTTTGGTCCGGATCGAGGATTGATTTCATGCCCGACCGGCTGAAACTGGCGGTCTTAATCTCCGGCCGGGGCAGCAACTTGCAGGCCCTGATCGACGCAACTCTGCAGCCCGATTTTCCAGCTCAAATCGCACGTGTGATTTCGAACGAGCCGGACGCCGGAGGATTGGAACGGGCGGCGGCGGCCGGTATTCCGACACAAGTGATACCCCATCGCGACCATCCGGACCGAGAGAGCTTCGAAGCGGTGCTCGATCGCGAGATTCGCGCATCGGGTGCGGAGTTGATCGCACTGGCGGGCTTCATGCGGTTGCTGACAGCCGGGTTCGTGACGGCGTGGCGCGACCGTCTGATCAACATCCATCCCTCGCTGCTGCCGGCCTTCAAGGGATTGCACACGCATGAACGTGCCCTCGAAGCGGGTGTCCGGTTTACCGGCTGCACTGTGCATTACGTTCGCCCGGAAATGGACGAAGGCCCGATTATCGTGCAAGCGGCCGTCCCCGTATTACCAGCCGACACGGCCGACAGCCTGGCCGAAAGGGTTTTGGCGCTGGAGCATATTATCTACCCCCACGCTGTCCGGCTCATCGCCGAGGGCAAGGTGCGGGTCGATGGCGAGCGGGCACTGGTCGACGGGGATGGGACGGAGACCGCGGGTGCGACGATTAACCCCGCCCCCTGATCGTCCTGACGTCTTGCCTTAAGGGCATCGGATGTATAGGTAAGTTTGAGTATTTTGAATTTGGAAGGTGATCGGAAATGGTTCCGGAACTCGAATATCGCAAGGCCACGGACGAGCATCTCAGGACGTGGGAACGCGTCGTTAAATTGTTTACCGTGTCTGTCATTGGCATCGCGATTCTGTTGGGCCTGATGGCGGCGACGCTTCTCTAGACGCGCTTTCAGCGGCAGACAAAAAACAGGCGCGCCACCAGGGCGCGCCTTTTGTTTTCATACCATGTCTCGGATTCGATCAGCCGACGATTTCCGTCCCTGCGAAGAAGTAGGAAATTTCCCAGGCCGCCGTCTCGGGGGCATCGGAGCCATGGACGGAATTCGCCTCCACTGACTCGCCGAAATCCTTTCGGATGGTCCCTTCCGCGGCATTCGCCGGATTCGTCGCACCCATGATTTCCCGGTTCTTCGCAATGGCGTCTTCGCCCTCCAGAACCTGAACCAAGATCGGTCCGGAGGACATGAACTCGCACAAATCGCCGAAGAAAGCGCGTTCCGCATGCACGTAATAGAACTGTTCGGCCTGCTTGAGGGTCAACCGCATGCGCTTCTGAGCGACAATCCGTAAGCCGGACTGTTCGAACCGCGCATTGATCTGACCGGTAAGATTCCGCCGTGTCGCGTCCGGCTTAACGATAGATAGTGTTCTCTCGACCGCCATAATGGACAGCCTCCTTACCCTTGCCACTCCGTTGAGGCGCCGGGTTATAGACGGAGTGATCGCCGACGGCAAGTAGTTCCTGAAACGCGGAATCATGCGAGCAAATGCCTGACAATCCACTCGGCGCGTGATATTGACCCCTCCCCATGCTGACCTTCAACGAACTCTCCATCCGCGTCGGCGGACGCATGCTGATCGAAAACGCCTCGGTGC
Organism: Rickettsiales bacterium; assembly: GCA_038131165.1. Taxonomy (GTDB): domain Bacteria; phylum Pseudomonadota; class Alphaproteobacteria; order UBA8366; family UBA8366; genus UBA6544. Next base: position 67,238 of record JAYPOZ010000002.1, read on the forward strand.
AGCTCCCCGAGCGCGGGAACGTGGGCCTGATCGGGCGGAACGGCACCGGCAAGTCGACCCTACTGCGCGCCATTTTGCGCGAGTTTCCGTTGGAATCCGGTGAAATTACGCATCGCAGCAATGCCCGCATCGGAACCGTGGCGCAGGAAGCCCCTTCGGGCGCACAGACGCCGCTTGAGCACGTCCTGGCCGCCAATGTCGAGCGGACCCGCCTGCTGGCGGAACTGGAAGAGACGACCGACGGTATCCGCGTGGCCGCGATTCACGAGCGGCTGAACGATATCGAGGCGCATTCCGCGCCGGCGCGGGTCGCGCGGATTTTGGCCGGACTGGGCTTCGACGAGGCCGCACAGAACCGCCCCTTGGGGACATTTTCCGGCGGCTGGCGCATGCGGGTCGCATTGGCCGCCGGATTGTTCAGCGAGCCAGATTTCCTGCTGCTCGACGAGCCGACCAACCATCTCGATCTCGAAGCTTCGATCTGGCTCGAGGGGTACCTGGCGCGCTATCCCAATGGCCTGCTGCTGGTCAGCCATGACCGGGATCTTCTCAACCGCGTTGCGGACGGCATTCTTCATCTCGACAACCAAAGACTGACCTATTACGCGGGCAACTTCGAACGGTTCGAGCGGACCCGGCGCGAGCAGCTCGCCCACCAGCAGGCGATGTTCGAGCGCCAGCAGGCGGAGCGAAAGCACATTCAAGCCTTTGTCGACCGCTTTCGCTATAAGGCGAGCAAAGCGCGCCAAGCCCAGAGTCGGCTGAAAATGCTCGAGCGGATGGAGCCCATCGCGGCGGTTACGGGCGAGCGGACGGCGAAATTCGAGTTCCCCAAGCCGGTCGAATTGGCGCCGCCCATCTTCGTCCTGGAAGATGCGTCCGTCGGCTATGGGCCGGAGACGACGATTCTGCGCGGCCTCGATGTCAGAATCGACATGGACGACCGTATCGCGCTGCTCGGCGCCAACGGCAACGGCAAGACGACGTTTCTGCGGCTTCTGGCGAACGAGCTCCAGCCGCAGAGCGGGCATGTCCGGCGCACATCCAAACTGGACGTGGGTTACTTCGCGCAAGACCAGTTCGACCTGCTGGAGCCCAGCCGGACGGCGTTCCAGCATCTCGCGGCGTTGATCCCCGACGCGAGCGACGCCAAGGTGAGAGGGCATCTCGGGCGTTTCGGATTGGAACAGGCGAAGGGCGACACGAGAATCGAAAATCTCTCGGGCGGCGAGAAGGCGCGTCTCGTGCTTGCGTCGATTACCACCAAAGCGCCGCAGATGCTGCTGTTGGACGAACCGACGAACCATTTGGACATCGATGCCCGCGAGGCCTTGATACAGGCCCTGAACGCCTTCGAGGGCGCGGTCGTGATCGTCAGCCACGACCCGCATCTGGTCTCTCTCGTCGCCGACCGCTTGTGGCTGATCAAGGACGGCCGCTGCGAGAATTTCGACGGCGACGTGTCGGATTACCGGAGTCTCGTCCTCGACGGCGGCCGGCAGGCGCGGAAGGAAGAAAAGGTGAAGGTATCGGACCCCACGTCAAAGCGCGAGGAGCGAAAGCGGCGTGCCGAGGAGCGGGCGGCGCAGGCCTCTTTGCGGACGGCTGTTCGCGACGCGGAGAAGAAGATGGAGAAACTCGCGGCACAGCGGGATTCCGTGGCGGCGAAGCTCGCGGACCCGAAGATCTATGAAGGCCCGACTGCCGATTTCGCCGAACTTGCGAAACGAAAAGCCGAGCTCGACGAAACGTTGGCCGCCGCGGAAACCGCCTGGCTGGAAGCCCAGGAGGCGCTCGAAGGCGGGGCATAAACGAGCGCGCACTCGACATAGGCTGGGCCGGCGCCTGACCCGCATCGGCAGCGACCATCGCAAACGGCTGGAGCCAACCGAACAGCGCAACAATCGGAATGCGTGGCCGGTTTGGACGCCTTATATCTTGCGACCCGTACATTCGGAGGTCTCGATATGCCGGATTCGATTGAACAGCGCATCGCCAAGCTCGACTGGGCGTCCATCGAGACCGACCTGGACGCGGCCGGATATGCCCTAACCGGCCCCCTGCTCGCCCCTTTGGAATGCATAGATTTCATTCGATCCTATGAAATATCGGAAATCTTTCGAAATCGTATCGATATATCCCGGCATAATTTCGGCCGCGGCGAGTATCGGTATTTCGCCTATCCGCTTCCGGACATCGTTCAAGCCTTGCGGACGGGCCTGTATCCGCCCCTGGCGCGCATCGCCAACCGTTGGCGTTCGTCATTACGAATTCATAATGATTATCCAAACAATCACGAAACCTATCTCGCAACGTGCCACGGCGCCGGACAAAGCCGTCCCACGCCTCTCCTGCTGAAATATGGTCCGGAAGACTATAATTGCCTGCATCGCGATCTTTATGGAGAGATCGTCTTCCCACTGCAGGTCGCTTTTCTACTCGACGCGCCCGACAGCGACTTTACCGGCGGCGAATTCGTGCTCACGGAGCAGCGCCCGCGCATGCAGTCGCGTGTCGAAGTCGTCCCCCTCGCCCGCGGTGAAGGCGTTATTTTCCCGGTCGACGAGCGGCCGGTCGAGGGGACCCGCGGCTTCTACCGGGCGCGCATGCGCCATGGGGTCAGCCGCGTGAGAACCGGCCAGCGCCATACGCTTGGGATCATTTTTCACGACGCGGCATAGCGGCCGCGATCTAATGCGGTAAACCGTCCATGCCGGTATAGCCCGGCAAGGCTTCGATCCGCCGCATCCAGGCGGTCAACGCGGTGTAGGGCGCCAAATCGACCTGACCTTCCCACACCAGGCCGGTATAGGGATAGACGGCGATATCGGCGATGGTCGGGCCGGCGCCGACCAGCCAATCTCGGTCGGCGAGATGGTCCTCCAGAACCTGGAATGCCGCCCTCGCGAGCGCTTGGGCCCCCGGATGATCGCCGTCCCGCTTAAATTTCGGAATGGCGCGGGCGGTGGCCGGTCCGTCCCACATTTCCTTGGCGGCAAACGAGAGCCATTGCGTGACATGGGCTTGGTTCACCGGGTCACTCGGCAACCAAGTGCCCTCCTTGTCGTATTTCCGCGCGAGATAGACCAAGATCGCCTGCGAATCCCACACCGTCACGCCAGCGTCTTCCAGCACCGGCACCTTGCCGAGCGGGTGCCGCGCCAGGTGCTCCGGCGACTTTTGATCCCCATTCGGCAGCGAAATCAATACTTTCTCGTAGTCCAGACCGAGGAACGACAGCATCATTCGCGCCTTCTGGCAGTTCCCCGACGGCGGGGCATCATAAAGTTTCATGGCGTCATCAATTCCTACAGATGGTTACGTCCCTTTGCTTTCGGCTTTCTTTTCCCAAGCGCCGCGGTCCGTCTGTTGCCAATAGGTGAGCGCAAAGCCCGCCTCCTTGCGTCGTTTCCAGTGATCCCGGGCCCCCGCGACGGCCAGGTCGTCGCGGCCGTCGAACATCTCGCAGCACAGATCGTATTCGCCGACCCGCGAGGAATCGGCCCCGTCGATCAGGAATAGGACATTCGCCGAATTCGGATTCTCGTCCGCTTCGGTCAACCAGACCGGTTGGCGGTCCGCGAATCCATCCTTCTTGCTGCCATGCGGCAGGAAACCCTCCCGCGAATTCGTCCAGAGCAGGCCATTCAGCGCTTCGACCCGGTCTTCGGATCCCGCCATCACAACCGCCCGCCACCCCCGCTCCAGGGTTTTCTCCAGAAGCTTCGGCAGCGCCTCTTCCAAGGTGCTGCGCTGCAGGTGGTAGAAGCGGATTTCCGTCACGCCGGTCTAGCCCTCGTAGTTCTCCTGGACAAAGCGGTCGAGCAGGCGGACGCCGTATCCGGTACCACCGCGCGGTACGGTCGGTGCATCCTTGCTGGACCAGGCCACGCCGGCAATGTCGAGATGCGCCCACGGTACCTTATTGACGAACCGCTGCAGGAATTGAGCGGCCGTAATCGATCCGCCGTCGCGCCCCGCGACATTCTTCATGTCGGCGCCATCCGTGTTGAGCAGCTTGTCGTAGGCGTCGCCCAGCGGCATGCGCCAAACTTTCTCGCCGGTGGCGAGGCCCGCCTTGGTCAATTGCTCCGACAGCTTGTCGTCGTTCGAGAACATGCCCGCATGCTCGTGCCCGAGGCTGATGATGATCGCTCCGGTCAACGTCGCCAAGTCGACCATGAGCGCCGGCTTGAAGCGATCCTGCGCATACCAGAGCACATCCGCCAAGACGAGGCGGCCCTCCGCATCGGTATTGTGGATTTCAATGGTCTGGCCTGACATCGACTTGACAATATCGCCCGGGCGCTGCGCGTTGCCGTCCGGCATGTTCTCGACAAGGCCGATCAAACCGATCGCATTGACCTTCGCCTTGCGGCCCGCCAGCGCCTTCATCAGGCCCGCGACCGTGCCCGCACCGCCCATATCCCATTTCATGTCGTGCATGCCGGGGCCCGGCTTTAGCGAGATACCGCCGGTATCGAAGGTGACGCCCTTGCCGATGAAAGCGATGGGCTGCTTCGATTTCGCGGCCCCCTCCCATCGCATGATTGCGATCTGGCTCTCCCGGACCGACCCTTGCCCGACCCCGAGCAACGATCCCATGCCGAGTTTCTCCATCTGCTTCTCGCCCAGGATCTCGACCTTCACACCCAACTTGGTAAGCGCCTTGACCTCCTGCGCGAAGCTTTCGGGATACAGCAAGTTCGGCGGCTCCGAGACAAGGTCGCGTGTAAAGAAGACGCCTTCGGCGATCTTCTCGAGGGGCGCGAACGCCTTGCGTGCGGCGGCGGCCCCCTTCACCCGCAACGTGAAGGCCCGCAATGTCGGCTTTGCGTCTGCCTTCTCCTTCGTGCGGTATTTGTCGAAACGGTAGCTCCGGAGATGCGCGCCATGGGCGATGTTCGCGGCCGCCAAAGGCAACTCCCGCCCCATCGCTTCGACCGCGAGTTGAGCCGACTTGACGCCGGCCTTATTGAGATGCGCATAGAGACGTCCACCAAGCGCTTGCTGCTCGTTCTCGTCGAGGCCTTTTCCAACGCCCGCCAGGACGATGCGGCCCAGCGCGACATCCGCCGGCGCGACGATATCCAGAATCTGGGATTTCTTGCCGGAGAACCGGCTTTCCTTCAAAGCGCGCGAGATCGCGCCGCCTGTCGCCTTGTCGAGTTGACGTGCCGTCGCCGACAGCTTTCCGCCGTCGCCGACACATACCACCATTGCGCCGCTTTTCGGCAACCCTGGCTCAGAAAACGAAAGCTTCATGAATTCCTCGTCCGAAAATTTGCACCGCCGTCCGCTGCGGTTTCCTTTTGTCACTCTACTCTCGCGCGGACAAAAGAAAAGCGTATCGACCGAGGAATCGACGCCTCCAGAATTGACGGCTCTCCCGAACACACTATAGGGTACGGCTCCACAACGAGGGTACGCTCGGAGAGCCGACGTCAGCACGACGTGCGATCCATGCGGTTTCGGAAATGTCGACTCTCTTCCGTTACATCACCAAACAGCTTCTCTTCACGACACTTTTCGTAACCCTGATCCTGTGCATGATTTTTTGGCTCGGAAAAGCCTCGACGCTTCTCGATTTTATTCTGAACCGTGGCCTCGATTTCGGATTTTTTCTCTATATGAGCATGCTGATATTACCGCGCCTGCTCATCATTATCCTTCCTATCGCGACTTTCGCCACACTTCTATTCGGGTACTACAGGCTTCAGACGGACAGCGAGCTCGTTGTCATGAGAGCTGCGGGGACAAGTACCTTTGCGCTCGCCAAGCCAGGTCTCTTCGTTGGCGCGATCATCATGGTGCTGATGGCGGTCTTGACGTTGTATCTGCTGCCAGCCTCCTACCGCGAATTCAAGGATCAGGAATTCTTGATCCGCCACCAGTTCGGATCCGTGTTTCTACAAGAGGGGAATTTCAATACCGTCGCCCCTGGCGTTACGGTTTTCGTCCACAAAAGAGGCGTCGACCAGGAACTCCATGGCATTATGCTCCACGACAACCGCGACCCAAAGAAACCGCAAACCTGGCTCGCCGAACGGGGCGCCCTGGTTTCCACGGAAAACGGACCCCGGGCGGTCATGGTCAACGGAAATCGCCAGCAGGTGGATCGAACAGAGGGCAAATTCTCCATGCTGTTGTTCGATCAGACGACGCTCGATATCGGCGGCACCGCCGATCCCAAATTCAACCGCTGGCGCGAACCTCGCGAGCGTTTTATCGACGACCTCTTCGACCCTAAGGATACAAATCCGAGCGAACCCTACTACGCAGACCTGATCGCGGAGGGGCACAGCCGCCTCATACAGCCACTCCTACCGCTCACTTGCGCCGCCGTGACATTGGCGCTTTTGCTCACCGGCAGTTATAGCCGCCGGGGTCAAATGCTCGATATTCTGAAGGCCATTTCAGTGACCGTCTTGATCCTGGTGGCCAGCCTCGGCACGAGGAGTCTTGCCACAAAACAGCCGATCATGATCTTTGCAATGTATGCGAATGCGCTCGTGCCGTTGGTCGTCGCTCTGTATTTCCTCTTGAAAACACAAAAATTACGACCTTCTTGGCGTGCCCGAAAGGCGCTACGCCAGGCGAACGGCGCCTAACGCTCGCCCTGACATTTGGTGAGGTCGAAATGCTTATAGACTCTCGTCAATCTGCCCAGCGGGCGATGCTCCCACACTCTTTCGACACCCCACGCATCACCCGATCGCGCCAATAACGCCGCCTTACCGGCCGCCACGTCGACCTTCAAGGCGTCGCTGATCCATTGCGCGGGACAATAGGCCCACACATAGGCCGGCCGAGCTTTGGAAGCGGTCAAGAAAGCGTCGAGCTGTGCGGATGTATTCACCACCACGCCCCGGACATCGCGACGTGAAACCGCCAGGTAATGGCTGAATATCGACGTAAAGTTTCCAAAATCTCCGGGCACGATCACGGCAATGGCCGCGTTCGGCGGCAACTTCGCCGCCATGGAAAGCCCGGCTTGGCGCAACAGCGGTTTGGGAACCTCCAAATCGAAGCGCCAGTAATTGGCAAGCGCCGTCTCCATCGCCGGAATAAATACCACGAGACCGACCGCAACGCGGCTCAGCCCCCGGGCGACGCTCGATCCGATGCGCGATTGATAATCGCGATATAACAGGCCCGCGCCGAACACCGCCGTCGCGGCGATCAGATATCCAATATGCGTGTTAAACCGCCAATAAGACTGCGGATATCCGTTGAAATGGGCCACAAATATAAGCAGCAAGAACAGGTTGTATCCGACGAAAACGGCTCCCACCATGATAGCGAGCCGGTCAAAGTCGCTTTCTGGCCGCCGGAACCACGCGCGAAGGCCCCATATAAAGAGACCCACGGCCAAAGCGAAGTATATCGCCTTTCGATACACGACGATGCCCATATTGCGCAGCAAATCCGGTAGCCGTTCTAACGGCCATGCTTCAAGCGGCAGCATCTTGTTCTCTTGCAAGGGGGTCACCACGACAAGATAGTAGCGCCAAGTAAAATACAGGATCACCGCCAGACCGATGAAGATGGGCAACCGTTTCAGATAAAGCGAAAAACCAATCTTGCGGTCACGCAAAACCACCAATCCCATGGCGACAACCAACGCGACCACCAGCACCAGATTGGCTTGTTTGATGTTGATCAGCAACGTGAGCAACAGACCAAACGTAATCGCCCGCGCTCTTTCGCCCTCCTCCGATTTCGCGGCGGCCTGGAGCCACAACCAACCGGCAATCCCGGCGAACGCAACCACGACCGACGTCGCCATATCCGGATAAGACGTCAGCCATATCCGGCGGACAAAGACAGGATTGAGAAGCGTCGCCAAGAGCAGGCCCAGTGCCGCGAGCTTCCAATTGACCGCAGGCTCGCCCGGCTGTCCCCATCGCAGCAGCCAAACCAAGAGCGCCGCAAACATCAGAAGCAATAGAACATTGAAAAGAATGACCGCATTTTCGACGAATTGACCCGCCACCTGGCCAACGGCGAAGAATAGGAATGTCACAGTGTAGGGAAAGCCCGGGTAGGCAGAATGACTCTGCGGCCGGTCGCCCCGCAGAAATCCATCCTGTTCGAAGATATAAAGCCCATTTGGGAGCCAATGGGTAAAACTATCGACCTCGGACGGAACCTTTCCGGCCATAATAATAAGCAACGGGGCCCCGAGGATCACAAACGGCAGAAATCCTTTCAAGCCCGCAAGCGCGGCGCCGCGCGTCCAAATCAGGCTCAGGGCTGCAATGCCAACCAAACCCCACCAGACCAACGAGAACGGAAGCGAGGTAAAGACACCAACGACCGTCAGCGCAGCGGCCGTGATTGCCCAACCGGTCAGCACCGCAACAGCCGGGAGCTCCCTGGAGCCGCCGGGTACCGCGCCGACAGCGGCAAAGACCAAGGCCACACACCCCGCGGCCCCAAGGCCGATCCATTGACCGGCTTCCGGCAGAAACACTCGGAGAGCCTCCAGATAGGAAGTCATGCGTCTTTACCCGGCTCTCTGATCGCGCACGCGGGCAGCACCGATCCATGCGGTCATATGTTCAACCTCTTAAAAACACGTTCGGGAATATATCGAATGATGAGCATGATATAGCGCCAGAACCATGGGAAGTATGCCGTCTCCCGGGCGGCTTCCGCGAGCCGAAGACACGCGGCCGCACAGGCATCGGGCGACGCGACAAGAAACAGGCCCGGCGACCCGAAGGTCATATCCGTATCGACAAACCCCGCCTTCACGGTTGTCACGGTCACGCCGCGCCGCCAAAGCCGAGCCCTCAATCCTTGGAGATAGGCGTTCAGCCCCGCTTTCGCCGATCCGTAGACATAGTTCTTCAAACGACCGCGGTCTCCGGAAACCGAGCTTAAGACCACAATTCTGCCTTCGCTTCGCGCCTCGAAGACGGGCGCCAGCACCGAGAGCACGGACATCGCACCCAGGTAATTCACCTCTACCGTTTGGCGCGCCAGCTCGAAATCCATGTCGATATCGGCCTGCTCCGGCATCGCGCCAAACAAGAGAAAAACCCCAATCGGTCCGTCGGATTCCGCCAAAGCGGCGCTTATTGCCGCATGACCTGCGGAATCCGCCGCATCGAACTGAAGCGCTCTAGCCTCTCCACCATAGCGAGTCGCAATATCTTGGGCGTTTCTTTCCAGGTCCGGCATATCCCGTCCCGCCAGCAAGACACTGCACCCGCGGGCAGCAACCTGGCGGCCGAAAGCGCGCCCGATCGATGACGACGCCCCCAATATGAGCCAGGTGCGCTTCATGCGTCCGTCCGCCTCATGATTCTGGCCGAATCTTCAGGCGCCGGGCCATATCGGAATCGAAAACCCGATCCGGATCGAACGCCTCGAGCACAGCGCGAAACTGCGCCAGTTTCGGATACATTTTCGCAAAAGCCTCGGCGGACATGGTGGCGTCCTTTGCCAGATATATCCGGCCCTCGTGATCCAGCGTGATCGCTTCCAGACGGCGCATCAGCTCGCCCGAGGCCGGACGCGCCGGAATATCCAAACTCAGCGTGACCCCCGGCATCGGAAAGGAGAGATAACCGATCCCTTCCGGCCCGAAGCTCTTCAGCACACCCAGGAACGAGGCGGCTTGCGCCTCGGAGACCTCTTCCAAGAGACGCCTGATGCCCTGAAGGGCGCTCGCGTCCGGCAGGACACACTGAAATTGGTAGAATCCGCCCGTACCGTAGAGGCGGTTCCAATGGGCGATCGCATCGAGCGGATGGTGGAAGGCTCCATCGGACACAACCCTCTTCCGCCCATCGGCCGGCACCCGGCGGTAGTAGAGCGCGTTGAAGAGGCCCACGCTGTATCGATTCAAAGTCATACCGGGAAACGTGAACGGCACGGACAGGGCGCGCGGAACGGCCTCCTTACCGGTCGCTTCAATAGGCTCCGCGGCTTGAAAGATACCTCGGCCCAGATTGGCACCCTTCTGAAGCGCGTCGATCCAGCCGACGGTATAGGTCGCCTGGCCCCGATGTTCGGACATGAGCTCGAAAAAATGCTCAAGGTTTCGAACCCGCCATTCCCGTGTCTCTACCGCACCGGATTGTTGGCGCAACAGTCGAATCCCGGCCGCCGCGATCACCCCCGTCAGGCCGCACCCGCCGATCGTCGCCGCAAAAAGATCGGGCAGTTCGTCGTGCGACGCGCGCACCTGACGTCCGTCCGCCAGGATCAAATCGAGCCATTCGAGATGCTGGCCCAAACTGCCGTGCAGGTCGTGGTTCTTGCCGTGCACGTCACTGGCGACGCCGCCGCCAAGCGTCGCAAACGCCGTCCCGGGCGCCACGGGCGAGGCGAAACCGCGCGGTGCCGCAAATGCTTGCAGTTCAGCAAAGGTCACCCCGGCCTCGACGGAGACCACGCCGTGTTCCTCGTCGAACGCGAAGATACGGTCCAACCGGCGCATCGAAATCGCCGTGCCCTGGTCGCAGATTCCAAGGTCGCCATAGTTCCGGCCGTCTCCGGTGGCAATCGTGCCCGAACTCGCCGCCGCCCGCACCGCGGCAGCGATCTGAGCGGCACGTTCCGGCCGATAAACCGACATCTCGGCGGACCGGCTTTGCCCCCAGGAAGTTACCACGGTTTGCTTCGGGCGCACGATCAGGAGCTCCTAAACATACATCAGAAATGCGAAAGCGCCGATCCAGCCAAGGACGGCAATCACCAAGAAGGGATCGCTGAGCGCCAGGTCTGTCGGCGAACCGGAGCGTTTATAAACCATGGTAAGCTGCAAGTGCCGGAGTGTTCCGGCAATGACAAAGGGAATGGTAAGGTAAAGTTTATCGCTGCCGAGGCGCTGCATCGCGTCTGGGTCCGTCGTGAACACGACATACGAGACGACCAGAGCCGTCGACACCATGACGAACGACGCATCGAGAAACGCAATCGAGTATCCGCCGAGACTTTCGCGATGCTCCGCATTCAATTCCTGGGTAAGGTCGTCACGACGCTTCGTCAATGCGATGAAAAGCGCCAGCATTCCCGTGCACACCAAGATCCAAACCGTCGGCTCCAAACTTGCGGCAGCCGCGCCGGCGTAGACGCGCAGGACAAATCCCAAGGCGATGGTCAACACGTCGACGATCGCCAAGCGTTTGAGTACGAACGAGTATAGAATCGTGAGTCCCAAATAGGCGGCAAGCACCCAACCGCCTTTTGTCATGACGAAGGCGATTGCCAAACCAGATGCCGCCAGAACGCCGCTTAGGATAAGCGCCACCGTTGGCGAGATCGTCCCCGCGGCGACGGGACGCAACCTTTTCTGCGGGTGTAGCTTGTCGGAATCGCGATCGCAAAAATCATTCAGGCAATACAAGCCGCTCGCCCCGAGACAGAATGCCGCAAACATGAACAGGACATCCGACAAGGCGCTATCCGCCGACGCCGCGGGACTGAAAAACAGGGGGGCGAAGACAAAAACGTTCTTCACCCACTGTCGCGGCCGAAGCAGTTTGACGATTGCAGCACCCGTCACGACCGCGCCCTCATCTTCCGCCGGTCGACATCTTCATCGCCCTTGTGGCTGCGGTTGGTAAAGCCAAAGCATTCTTCCATTCTTGCCCAAGGCCATCCGGCCGAAAGCCAAAACTTGCCCCAGGGGAAAGCATCACTCTAATCGAAAAAGACTTTTAAAGTCATGACGTTCCGGTCTATTACTGTGCCCAATAAAAAAAAGCCAGGGTACGGATAGATAAACATACACATACTTCGAACGCTCACGTTCAGTTAACTTTACCGATTTATTGTAAATCGACTTCGATTTAGTTGGCTGCAATTGTCCGCAAGAACCGTAACGAGCGCGTTTGCGTGTATGGAAATCTGAACCTCGATCGTCGAGGTCTCTGCGTGACCCGGGTGTATTGGAGCCAAGTCCGGTACGGCCATGATCGGTCGTCCGAAATATTTCCGAGGGTATAGGTGCGACTGTCGCTGACCTTATCGAGTTACCTTGGCCGCCAGTATGCATTCTGGCTGGCCAGCGCTTTCTGTGCGTTGATGGGAATCGCGCTGCTGTTCGACGTCGTCGAAATGATGCGGCGCGCGTCGGGCAAGGAAGACGCGACCATCGCCATCATCATCCAGATGAGCCTGTTCAAGCTGCCGCATCTTGCCGAGACGATTCTCCCCTTCACCGTCCTTTTTGGCGCGATGTTTGCGTTCTGGCGTCTTGCGAATGCGAACGAGATCATCGTCGCCAGGGCGGCGGGCGTCTCGATTTGGCAATTTCTCCTGCCGGCAATGATTTGCACTCTTGCGGTCGGCATCTTCCAGGTCACGATTTTCAACCCCTTTTCAGCGGTCATGTTGTCCAAGTTCGAAAGTGTCGAAGCGAAATACCTGAAGCGAACGACGAGCATGCTCGCCGTGTCTCGAAACGGTCTATGGCTCAGGCAATCGGATGCCGGTGGCCAAGCGGTAATCCATGCACTGCGTGTCTCGAAAGCGGAAATGAAGCTGCACGACGTCATTATCTTTCTGTTTGAAGGTGATGAAAAATTCGTGGGCCGCATCGACGCCGAGACGGCCCAACTCAAGGTCGGATATTGGGACATCCGGAACGGTTGGCTTTCCAGCCCGAATCGCGCCGCCCACCGGGTCGAGCGTTACGAATTACCGTCCGACCTGACGCTGACGAAAATTCAGGAAAGCTTTGCCTCTCCCGAGACGATGTCGTTTTGGGATCTGCCCGGATTTATCGCCGAGTTGGAAGCCGCCGGATTTTCCGGGCACCGCCACCGCCTGCATCTCTATTCCCTATTCGCGCTGCCGGTCCTGCTCTGCGCCATGGTGCTGGTGGCCGCGGCATTTACGGTCCATATCAACAGGAGATCCGGCGCCTTCTTCGCGATGGCGGGCGGCGTGTTGATCAGTTTCATGTTGTATATTTTGGGGGATGTCGTCCACGCGTTAGGCCTCTCGACGAACGTGCCGACGGAGTTGGCCGCCTGGACCCCGGCCGGCGTCACCATGATGATCGGCCTCGCTCTTCTTCTGCATCTCGAGGACGGATGATGCAGCGCATTGCACTTGTCCTCTGGATTTTGGGTTTTTTGGTTCTGGCCAATTCGGTTTCGGCACGAGACCCGCTTTCGACCGAACTTCCCGTGCTTCTGCAGGCAGACGAGATCAACTACGATCAGGAATTGGGCACCGTTGTCGCCCGAGGGAAAGTTGAAATTTCCCAAGGTGGGCGGACCCTGTTTGCCGACACGTTGAGCTATAACCAGAAAACAGAGACGGTCAGCGCATCCGGGAACATCGTGCTGCATGAACCGTCCGGCGAGGTCATCTTTGCGGAGTTTGTCGAACTGACGGACCAGCTAAAAAACGGCGTGATTAATCGAATTCGCATCTTGCTGTTGGACGATAGCCGGTTTGCGGCGAACAATGCCGTCCGCAGGGATGGTAACACAACGACCATGGAACGCGCCGTCTATTCTCCCTGCAAGCTTTGCGAGGAAAATCCGAATGCCCCGCCGCTCTGGCAATTGAAGGCCGAGCGCGTCCAACACGATCAGGAAGATCGGGAGGTTCGCTATAAAGACGTCTATCTGGAAATGTGGGGCATTCCTGTCGCCTATTCCCCTTATCTCTCGCATCCGGACCCCTCGGTAGATCGGAAGACAGGCTTTCTCGCGCCAGATTTCGGCACCGGCGGCAATGTCGGCGCTTTTATCCGCTTGCCCTATTTCATCACCGTCGGAGATGATAAGGACGTCACCCTGGATCCGATTTACACGGAAGAAGAAGGCCTTGTCTTAAGCGGTGAATATCGCCAACGCTTTCTTAACGGCGAATTGGCTTTGTCGGGCAGCATCGCCGAGGCACAACGCAAAGAGGGCGACCCGAATAACGCCACCGTCAAAGATGACCGGTTGCGAGGCCATTTATCGGCCGATGCCAAGTACCACATCGACGAAACCTGGCGTGCCGGTGTCAGCGTTAACCGCGCAAGCGACCGCTCCTATCTGCGCAAGTTCGATTTCTTTTCGCTGAATCGGAACACTCTGCGCTCCAACGCAGTACTGGAAGGGTTCCGTCGGCGGAATTATATCGCCGCCAACGCCTTTTCGTTCCAAGATCTGCGGACAGACGACCGGGCAGAACAGCCCATTGTTGCCCCGTCGCTCGATTTCAACCATCTCGGCGAAGCGGACCGGCTCGGCGGGCGTTGGCAATTCGATGGGAACATTATAACACTTTTCCGGGAAGCAGGTTCGGATAGCCAGCGGATATCTCTAAAGCCAGGTTATAGTCTCGGTCGCACTTGGGATTTCGGTTTAATCACAACGGCAACCGCAACGGCACAAGTTGACGGATACAGAATTGAAAATAACTCTGGCGGCACGGACGACTATACTCTCAGGGGTCGCCTGTTTCCCCAATTGGCGGTTGATGCCAGTTATCCCTTCGTTCGCCAAACCGGTAAATTGACGCAACTGATCGAGCCGGTCGCAACTGGCATATTGGCGCCGAACGGCAGCAATCCCAATATCATACCGGACGAAGAAAGTACCGTGTTCGAACTCGATGACACGAACCTGCTCAGTCATGACCGGTTCGCCGGTACCGACCGCGTCGATAGCGGCTCCCGGATCGTTTATGGAGTGAGAATGGGGCTTTATGGCCCGTTGGTCGGAAATATAACGGGATTCTTTGGCCAGAGTTACCGCTTCCATACGGATAGAGATTTGCGGAACTCTAAAGCGCTGGAAGAAGATTTCTCGGACTATGTCGGCCGGGTCGACGTCAAGCCCAATCAATATGTCGATGTCCTGTATCGGTTCCGTTTCAGCGAATCCGATTTCAGCAGCCGGAGTTCCGCCGTAGGTTTTGCCATCGGCCCCGCGGCAATGCGGGTTTCTGGCGAGTACTTCTTCGTCGAAGAGGGCACGGCAGCCGGCAATGCCGAGCAACGAGAGGAATTGACCATCGCCTTAAATTCTAAGATCAATAGATATTGGTCGGCAGGTTTGTCCACGAGACGAGATCTTACCAGCGACGGGGGGTCGCTCCTGCATTCGCTTTCCGTTCGCTACGAAGACGAGTGCTTTACACTCGACACCTCGGCGCAGCGAAGCTTCACGCGCGATGCTGATATCGAACCGGAAAGCCGAATTTTATTCCGGCTCATTTTCAAGCATCTTGGCCAGGTTGAATCGAGCGCTGGATAGGATCATGCATCCTGTTTCCCTCCTCAGAGAGATCTCTTCGCCCGTTTTCCTTCGGCTCATCCTATGGGGATCGCTCTTATTTTTCCTGATTGGGTTTGTCGCGAGTGCGACCGGCCAGAATGTCGTTCGCATTGCCGCAATCGTGAATGATGAGATAATTTCCGTTTTTGACCTCGGCAATCGCGTTCGTCTTGTTGCAGCAACGACAAACGTTCCCAACCGTCAAGACATGCTCCAACGTCTCGCCCCGCAAGTGCTGCGGACCATGATTGACGAACGCATACAGCTACAAGAGGCCAAGCGCCTCAGCATTCGGGTAAGTCAACGCGAGATCAATGGCACGATTGCCGGCCTGGAACGCCAGAATGGGATGGCTCCTGGCCAGATTTCGGTTTTTCTCCAACAGAACAATATCGACCGTTCCGCATTGGAATCACAAATCACCGCCAGAATTTCTTGGCTCAAGCTCATCAACCGCACACTGATGCGGCAAATTTCCATCGGGCGAGAAGAAGTAGAGGAAGAGTTGGAACGCCTGAGAGCGCTCAAGGGAAAGCCCCAAATGCGAGTGTCGGAAATTTTTCTCGGTATCGATTCTCCAGACCTCGAGCCACAGATCCGGCAGACCGCTGAGCGGTTGATCGCGCAGCTTCTGAACGGCGCACGTTTCGATGCCCTTGCCCGTGAATTCTCGCAGAGCACCACATCGGGATCCGGCGGCGATCTTGGATGGATCACCAGTGCCGAATTGGACCCGGAATTGATCGACGCGCTTTCCGTCATGCAGCCGGGGCAGATATCGAGACCGGTTCGGACACTCACGGGATACCATATTTTGTACCTGTCCGACCGCCGTACACTCTCCGATATGACCCCAAACCCCGACGACACGGCAGTAGAATACCGGCAGTTGCTGTTACCGCTCTTATCCGATGCACCGACAAGCGAAATCGAGACGCAGCGCCAACTCGCGCAAGAAATCACCGATACCGCCTCGTCCTGCGATGACTTTGTCCTCAAAGGACGCGCCGTAGGCGCTCACGACATGGAACGCCTCAACGTCGTGACCGTCGGCGCACTCAATGGCCAGATTCGCGACATATTAATGACGCAGAAACTGGGAACCGCCAGCCAACCTCAACGCACGCAGGACGGTTACGTTGTCATTATGCCGTGCTCGCGGACTTTGCCGGAAGTGGGGCTTCCGACGCCCGAAGCCTTGGAAGAGAGAATTCGCCAATCGCGTCTCGATATGATGGCACAGCGATACATGCGCGACCTGAGGCGGGCCGCTTATATTGATTTGCGACAATGATCACCAACACCGGGCCAATCGCCGTGACAATGGGCGAGCCAAGCGGAATAGGTGGAGAAATAGCCATAAAAGCATGGCAGCAACGCGAGTTGCTCAACTTACCGCCATTTTTCTTAATCGATGCGCCCCAACGCGTTAAAGGAATTGCAGGCCGGCTTGAGTGGGATGTGGCAGTCCAACCGATTGACAGGCCGGAGGACGCGGCGGGTTGCTTTGCCACGCACTTGCCTGTCTTACCGTTGGAGCTTCCCGTCCCGGCAATCCCGGGGCAGCCCCGAAGCGAGAACGGCGCCGCGGTGATTTCCTCGATCCAACAGGCCGTAGAACTCACCCTCGCCGGTCGAGCCGCCGCGGTCGTGACGAATCCCATCCAAAAGAAGACGCTCTATGATGCCGGATTCGAATATCCCGGGCATACTGAGTTCATCGCCAAACTCTGCCGCACGGGCAACCCGCCCATCATGATGTTGGCCTGCAGCGAGCTCCGCGTCGTACCGGTTACCATTCATCAGTCGCTTGCCGAAGCTCTCAAGTCTCTTCGAACAGAGACCATTGTCGAGACCGCGCTTCAAACCGGTGCCGCCCTGGCGAGCGATTTCGGCATCGAGCGCCCGCATCTCGCGGTTGCGGCGCTCAATCCCCACGCCGGGGAGGATGGGTCAATGGGTCGAGAGGAGATCGATATCATTCGCCCAGCCATAGAAGAGCTGAAGCGTTTGGGTCACTCGGTCACCGGACCGGCACCGGCGGATACGCTGTTCCACGAGCGCGCCCGCAAAACCTATGATGCGGCGATTTGTATGTATCATGACCAAGCGCTTATCCCCCTGAAGACAATCGATTTCCGGTCGGGTGTTAACATTACCCTAGGGCTGCCCATCGTCCGGACGTCGCCCGACCACGGAACGGCGTTGGAGATTGCAGGCACCGGCGTTGCAGACGAAGCGAGTTTCGTCGCCGCCCTTAAATCGGCCTCCGGCATCACAATGCATCGGCAACGAAATCCATCCTGAATCATGCAGGGATCGAATGAGAACCCACTCGACCTTTTACCGCCGCTTCGTTCGGTAATCGCCGAGTTCGGCCTCGACGCGCGCCGCTCATTGGGCCAACACTTTCTTCTCGACCTTAATCTCACGCGCCGAATCGCCAACGGCGCCCGCGACCTGTCCGCCGGGACAACAATCGAAGTCGGGCCTGGCCCGGGAGGCCTCACGCGCTCCCTCCTTGCCGCCGGCGCCGCTCAAGTAATCGCGGTCGAGCGCGACGAGCGCTGTGTAGCGGCGCTACAACCCTTGGTCGCCGCGTCGGAAGGCCGCCTCAGGGTCTTGGCGCTCGACGCGCTTACGTTCGATATTACGACAGCCGGACCGCCACCGCTGCGGATCGTCGCCAATCTTCCCTACAACATCGCGACTCCCCTGTTGATCAATTGGCTTAAGCTTGGCCCGACCGTCTCAGAAATGGTGCTGATGTTCCAACTTGAGGTCGCAGAGAGAATCGTCGCCAAACCCGGCAGCAAGGTCTATGGGCGCCTATCGGTGTTGAGCAATTGGTGCGCGGATACGCGATTGCTCTTCCGCATACCCGCCCGCGCCTTCACCCCTTCTCCGAGAGTAGACTCCGCGGTCGTACGGTTCGCCCCGCATCCTGAAGCTTTGTACGCCGGTACTCTGCCCTTTCTCGAAGCCGTGACCGCCGCCGCCTTCGGGCAACGTCGCAAGACATTGCGGCGCTCTCTCGTGTCCCTCGGCGTCCCGGTCTCAAATTTGCTCGATGCAGCGGCAATTGACGGTAGCCGACGCGCGGAGGAGTTAAGTGTAGAAGAGTTCGCTAACCTCGCCGAGGCACTCAGCGACCTTCGCGGAGCCCCTTGACGAACTCGCCCAGTCCGGTTTGACGCTCCCGTTTGAGTCGTTCGGCTTTCAGGATCGACATCGCCATCTCGATACTGGCCTCGATGTCACGGTTGACGATGATGTAGTCATATTCGGGATAGTGACTCATTTCGTCGGGTGCCCGGCGCATCCGGCTTGCCACCACCGAGGCGGAATCCTGCGCCCGCCCCTTGAGTCTCTTCTCGAGCTCCGCCGTCGACGGCGGTAAGATAAACACGCTCACAAGGTCGGCACGTGCCTTCTCGACGAGTTGCTGCGTGCCTTGCCAATCGATGTCGAAGAGAACGTCCCTGCCTGAGTCCAACGCTTCCATGACCGGCCCCACCGGCGTCCCGTAATAGTGGTCGAAGACCTTCGCATACTCGAGAAGTTCACCCCGGTTCACCATCATGTTGAAATCTGCGGTATCGACAAAATGGTAGTCGCGTCCCGCAACCTCGCCCGGCCGTTTCGGCCGCGTCGTCAGCGACACGGACATGACAATTCCCGGATCCCTCTCGAGAATGGCACGCGAGATTGTCGTCTTGCCGGCCCCCGACGGCGAAGATAAGACGAACATCAAGCCGCGACGTTGGAAAATCAGATCGTCGTCCAATACCCTACTCCACGTTCTGCGCTTGTTCGCGAAACTGATCGATGACCGCTTTCATTTCAAGGCCAATCCGCGTGAGTTCC
This sequence comes from Rickettsiales bacterium, assembly GCA_038131165.1. Classification (GTDB taxonomy): domain Bacteria; phylum Pseudomonadota; class Alphaproteobacteria; order UBA8366; family UBA8366; genus UBA6544. The sequence continues at coordinate 86,347 of JAYPOZ010000002.1, forward strand.
TCGCTCGTAGACTTTGAACAGAGTGTGTTGGCCTCACGGTTGAACTCCTGACACAAAAAGTCGAGCTTTCTGCCGACAGGGTCCATCTCCCGGAGCAACTCCCGGCCTGCAGCGCAATGTCCCGTCAGCCGATCGATCTCTTCGCGAACATCTGCCTTGGTGACCAATATCGCGATTTCCTGGGCCAGCCGCTCTTCCGCCAATGCCGCCGGTTTCTCTAACAATTCCGTCACCTGGCGCTGCAATCGTTCTTGTATGACCTCCAACCTGCTTGCGTCCGAGTTTTGAGCTTCCAGGCAAAGACCTTCCAACGTATCGAGATGTCCAACAATTATGCTCTCCAGCCGAGCGCCTTCCGAATTTCGCGAGTCGATCAATCCATCGAGCGCTGTATCCAAAGTCGACATAATCGCCGATTCGCGCTGCTCCGTCAGCATTTCCGATTCGCCTTCCTCGGCGGTCTCCACCACCCCCCTTACCGTAAGCAGCGTATCAAGCCGCAAGAGGTCCGGCGCAACGCGGCCGGCCAGTTCCCCATGCAATTCGATCATTCGTTCGACGAATTCCCGATTGATCTGCAAGTTTGCCGAGGAACGGTCGGTTTCAATTCCGAGAGTCAGCGATATCGATCCCCGCCCCAGCTTGCGGGCCGCGCGTTGTTTCGCCGGCAATTCAATTCTGTCCAAACCGCCGGGAACCCGCACTCGAATATCCAGCGACCGACCATTGACGCTCTTTGCCTCCCAGGTCCATCGGTAAGGTTCCAATTGGCCGCTCGCTCGGGAGAAACCAGTCATGCTCGCCAGGGTCAAAAAGAGTATCCTCGATAGACAGGGTTGGAGCGCGCCCGCAATATATCGCCCGCTCGGATACTCAACAAGCAAGCCCAACAGAAACTACCGAGTTCTCGCAGATGTCTTCTCCACGCTCTATCTTGATTTCCGGCGCGTCCAGCGGCATCGGCGAAGCGCTGGCACGGCATTATGCCGGGGAAACGGCAACTCTGTTTTTGAGCGGCCGGGACGCGGATCGGCTCGGGGCGGTATCTCGGGCCTGCGAAGCGCTCGGCAGCACGGTCGATGGCCAGACGATCGACGTGACGGACCAGGCAGCGATGCATGCATGGATTTCATCCGCGGACACGAACGCGGCATTGGACCTGGTCGTCGCAAATGCCGGAATTTCGGGCGGCACTTCCGGTGGCATCGAGTCTGCTGCGCAGACCCAACAAATATTCGAAGTCAATGTCAAAGGCGTTCTGAATACGGTCCTGCCGGCACTGGAACGCATGACCGACCGTGGCCATGGCCAGATCGCCATCGTTTCCTCACTCGCCGGATTCCTCCCGCTGCCCGGCGCACCTGCGTACAGCGCGAGTAAGGCCTCTATCCGTCATTTCGGGGAAGCCTTGCGCATATCCGCCGCCCGGCGCGGCGTCGGCATATCCGTAATCTGTCCCGGCTTCGTCCATAGCCGAATGACCGCCGCCAACCCCTTCTCCATGCCGTTTATCATGCCCGCAGAAAAAGCTGCCCGGATCATTGCCGCAGGGCTTGCGCGAAACCGAGCGCGAATCGCGTTTCCCTGGCCGATGTATTGGAGCGTCCGGATATTGGGCAGCCTGATTCCGCTTGGCCTGTGTCAGACCGTCCTCGGGCGACTTCCGGAAAAACCATCGACCGGCGATACGGGCACGTAGTCACCCGGCTCCATTAAGGTTTCGACTCTCTCTGCAATTTCCGCCATTTCGCGACATTTCGGTTATGTTCCGCCAATGTCTTGGCAAAAACGTGCCCACCGGTGCCATCGGCCACGAAATACAATTCTGCCGTCGTCAGGGGATTCATGACCGCGGCGAGTGCCTCCCGGCCCGGATTGGCGATGGGCGTCGGCGGCAAGCCCGCGATTCGATAGGTATTGAACGGGTGATTCATCTCAAGGTCCTCGCGCGTGAGGCGGCGCCCGAGCGGGCCATTCCCTTGCGTGAGACCGTAGACGACGGTCGGGTCGGACTGCAGACGCATGCCGCGCCGCAATCGATTGATAAACACAGCCGCGACGCGCGGCCGCTCCGCCGCCACTGCGGTTTCCTTCTCGACGATAGAGGCCAGGACCACCGCATCCTCCGGCCGGGCAAGCGGCAGGTCGCCAGCCCGGGTTGCCCATAGTTCAACCACGGTCTCTCGCATCGAACGCTTCATACGGGCGAGGACATCCGCCCGCGATTCGCCGTACTGATAGCTATAGGTTTCCGGCAGTACCGATCCTTCCGCCGGCGCCGATACCGTGCCCTCAAGCGCATCCGTGGCATTCAGCAACATTGCCACCTCGACGGAACTAAGGCCCTCGGGCACCGTCACGCGCCGCAGAACGGTCTTTCCTGCGGTAAAATCGCCGAGTATCCGCCGCGGGCTGACCGTCGCCTCAAATGCATATTCGCCCGCCTTAATAATCCGGGCGTCACCGGATAGCCTCGCCCCCCAAATGAAGACATCCGGCTCCTCGATCAAACCGGCGTTCCGCAACAGTAACGCGATCTGGTTGAGGCCGGCTCCCTTCGGCACCACAAAGGTCTTCGCCTCCACCGATGGACCGGAGCTTACAAAAGAGAGGTAGCCCCAATAAAAAACACCGCCAACGGCGGCCGTGGCGGCGATAACAAGGAGAAACAGCAATCGCGCAATGCGCTTCATATTCCGCTAGTCGACGGCGCTCAGAACCAAGCTGGCATTCGTTCCGCCAAATCCGAACGAGTTAGACATGGCATTTTTCACAGGCCGTTCCTTCGCCACCTTCGCCACGAGATCGATATCGCAGCCTTCCGAAGGATTATCGAGATTCAGGGTCGGCGGTACGACCCCGTTCTCGATTGCCTTTATCGAGAACACGGCCTCTACCGCGCCCGCCGCTCCCAGCAGATGTCCGATGGCGGATTTCGTCGACGACATCGACAACGAATAGGCATGATCCCCAAACAAACGCTTCACCGCGCCCAGCTCGATCTCGTCGCCGAGCGGTGTCGATGTGCCGTGCGCATTGATATAGTCGATCGCTTCAACGCCAATCCCCGCCCGCTTCAAGGCCGCCTTCATCGCTCGAAAACCGCCGCGGCCGTCAGATGCCGGCGCCGTAATATGGTAAGCGTCGCCGGAAAGTCCGTAGCCGGTCACTTCCGCATAAATCTTGGCGCCCCGCGCCTTCGCATGCTCGTATTCCTCAAGCACCACAACGCCGGCCCCTTCGCCCATCACGAACCCGTCGCGATCGACATCCCAAGGACGCGACGCATTCTTCGGATTGTCGTTAAATCCGGTGGACAAGGCTTTCGCCGCCGCAAAGCCGGCAATGCCCATCCGGCAGATCGCGGCCTCGGCACCCCCGGCCACCATGACCTCGGCATCCTCGAACTGGATCAGGCGGGCGGCATCTCCGATCGCGTGGGCACCGGTGGCGCACGCGGTCACAACCGAATGGTTCGGCCCGCTGAATCCATGCCTGATGGATACGTGCCCCGATGCCAGATTGATAAGGTTTGCCGGAATGAAGAAGGGGCTCACCCGTCGCGGTCCCCGCTCGTGAAGCGTGACAGACGTCTCCGAAATGCCCGGCAAGCCACCAATGCCGGAGCCGATCAGAACACCGGTACGTTCCCGGTCTTCTTCGCCGTCGGGCAACCAACCCGAATCCTGGATCGCCTCTTCCGCCGCCGCGATGGCAAATGCGATGAACGGGTCCATTTTCCGCTGATCTTTGCGGTCGACCCAATCATCGACGCAATAATTGCCCTCGGCAGTTTCCCCTACGGGAACATGCCCGGCGATCTGGCACGAAAGATCGCTGGCGTCGAAAGTATTAATCGACGACAGACCACAATCGCCCGCGAGCAAACGGCGCCAGACATGACCGACACCGACACCCAGAGGCGTTACGACTCCCATACCTGTTACGACGACACGCCTCATCGCAACGATGCTTCCTGTGAAATCGGAGGAGACGACGGCGACCTAGCCGTCGGCGCTTCCCTCAATAAAGCTGATAGCGTCTTTAATGGTCAGAATTTTCTCGGCGGCGTCATCCGGAATTTCGCAACCGAACTCTTCCTCGAACGCCATAACCAGCTCGACGGTGTCAAGACTGTCCGCGCCTAGGTCGTCAATAAAACTAGCGTTATCGGAAACTTTTCCTTCATCAACGCCAAGATGCTCGATGACGATCTTTTTAACGCGATCCGCAACGTCACTCATGTTCTAAAACCTTCCCAATGTATGAGCGTAGTCTCGAAATACCGCCCTGCCCACGGTCCCCTCAGGCTTCCCCGCGCGACGGCGGCGTTTCGTAACATACTTTTAACCGGGTGACCAGCGCTTGGGACGGCAATGACGACAACCACTAGATCATGGCCATTCCGCCGTTAATATGAAGAGTCTGACCGGTCACATAAGCCGCCTCTTCGCTTGCCAGATAAAGAGTTCCGGCGGCGATTTCAGCGGGTTCGCCAAACCGTCCGGCGGGCACAATCTGCAGAATTCTGGATTTCTGGTCGTCGGAGAGAACATCCGTCATCGCCGTGACGATCATTCCCGGGGCAACACAATTCACCGTAATTCCCCGACTCGCGACTTCCTGCGCCATCGATTTCGACATTCCGATCAGGCCCGCCTTGGAGGCCGCGTAATTCGCTTGTCCGGGATTGCCGGTCACGCCGACAACCGACGTGATGTTAATAATGCGCCCCCAACGGCGTTTCATCATGCCGCGCATGACCCCGCGCGACAGGCGGAAGGAAGCGGTCAGGTTTACATCTAGAACGGCCTGCCAATCTTCATCCGTCAACCGCATCGAGAGCATATCGCGGGTCAGGCCCGCGTTATTGACGAGAATATCGACCGCCCCCATTGCGTCCTCGGCCTTGCCGATCAGGCTGTCGAGAGAGGACGGATCCGACAAGTTGGCCGGCACGACAAAAGCCCTGTCGCCGAGCGTCGACGCCAGCGCTTGCAGCGCGTCCTCCCGCGTTCCCGACAGCGTAACCGCGGCGCCGGCATCATGCAGCACTTTTGCGATCGCCCCCCCGATACCGCCGGACGCCCCGGTCACCAACGCTGATTTTCCAGAAAGGTCGAACATGATGGCGCTCTCCTAAAGGCTCCCGAGGAACTTCTCGATATCCTCCGGTCCTTGCAACGAGGTTGCGGACATTTCGCGATCTATGCGCCGTGCCAAGCCGCTCAAGACACGCCCGGCTCCTGTCTCGATCAGCGTGTCCACGCTTTTCCCCTTCAGGGCAACGACGCTTTCGCGCCATCGGACCCGTCCGGTCACTTGCGACACGAGGTTGCTGCGGATCGATTCCGGATCGCGCACCTCGTCGGCCGTAACGTTGGCGATAAGGGGAACCGACGGCGGCGCAATTGTCGTTTTCGCGAGAGCTTCCGCCATGGCATCCGCTGCCGGCTGCATTAACGAGCAATGAAAGGGCGCGCTTACCGGTAAAATAATGCTGCGCTTGGCGCCGCGCTCCGCTGCGATCTCGACCGCGCGTTCGACGGCGGCGGTGCTGCCGCTCACGACGACCTGGCCTGGGGCGTTATCATTTGCGACATCGCACACATCGCCCGCCGCGCCCGCTTCCACAGCGGCCAGGGCGATTTCCTCGGCCTCCGCCACGGTCGGTCCCATCAGAGCCGCCATCGCGCCTTCGCCGACCGGAACGGCGATTTGCATGGTCGTGCCTCGGAGTTTCAACAATCTAGCCGTATCGGCAATCGTCAGCGCACCGGCCGCCGCCAACGCGGTATACTCCCCCAGCGAGTGCCCGGCGACGTAGGCGGCGATACTCGGGAGGCGGACATTTCCCTCCCCTTCCATAACCCTGACAATAGCCAAGCTAACCGCCATCAAAGCGGGCTGGGCATTCGCGGTCAGCCGCAATTGATCGTCGGGGCCTTCGAACATGACCTTCGTCAAGTTCTGCTTTAGCGTTTCGTCGACTTCTTCGAAGACCAGACGGGCTGCCGGAAAGGCATCGGCCAAATCCTTCCCCATTCCGACAGCCTGGGAGCCTTGCCCCGGGAACACGAATGCGCGCGCCATATTTCTATTCCGTGACTAATTTACGGGCCAGTCATAGCGCCTCGTTATTGCCTGTCAAGCAGGCGGCTGAATCGCACCAACTCCATGATTGCCATTCGTGCCAAAATACGTATAGTGCCCGCCTTCCCGCGACTCGCGGGAAAAACATAGCTCCTTGCCGGCGCCCGAGCGTCGGCTAGAGCCGGTCGGTCGAGAGGGTGGTCCTTTCGACTCCGGATCATTCAACAGCCGTAAGGAGTGTACGGATGCCGCTTTACGAAAGCGTGTTTATTGCACGCCAAGACATATCTGCCGGCCAAGTCGATACTTTGGCCGACGATATGGAAAAACTCATCACAGATAGTGGAGGCAGCGTGGCCCGCCGCGAATATTGGGGCCTACGCACGCTTACTTACCGCATGAAGAAGAACCGAAAGGGTCACTTCGTCATGTTCAACCTTGATGCGCCTTCGGACGCCATTCAGGAAATGGAACGCAATCTGCGTCTTCACGAAGATGTCCTGCGGTACATGACCATTCGTCTCGAAGAATTGCGGAGCGAGCCGTCGCCTATGGTGCATGGCAAAGGCGACCGCGACAGGGCCGACCGGCGTGGGCCGGACGATGCGTCCGCACAGAATGGCGACAACGATGATTCCGACGACGGCGAAAACGCTGCAGCGGCAGCGACCGAGACGCCAGCGAGCAAGGAAGCCGTTGTGGAAGCGCCTGCCGAGCAGGCGACCGAAGAAGAGGAGAACAAAGAATGAGCGAAGGACGTGGTGGCGGCGGCGGCGGACGCCGGCCGTTTTTCCGTCGGCGCAAGAGCTGCCCTTTCACCGGGCCGAACGCGCCGGCCATAGATTATTGCGACACAAAACTTCTCTCCCGGTATATTTCGGAGCGGGGAAAGATCGTGCCAAGCCGCATCACCGCGGTATCGGCCAAGAAGCAGCGTGAACTGTCGCGTGCCATCAAACGGGCACGCTTCCTGGGTTTGCTGCCTTACGTGATCCAATAGGGATCGCAAGGCACGGCATACAGGATTGAACCGGATGTTTACACCGAAACAATGGATGACCATCGTTGCAGGGGGTGCCTTGAGCGCCCTCCTGTGCGCCTTGGCGGCGCTCGGGTCCTTCGGCGGCATCCTGCTGGCCTATTTCTGCCAACTCCCGCTTTTCGTCGTGGGATTGAGCATGGGAACGGCGGCGGGAGCGATTGCCGGGGCGATTGCCGGAGCCGGCGTCCTCGCGATGGGCGGCGTCTTCGGCGTATTGGTGTTCATTCTGTTCAATGCGGCTCCGGTCGTCTTCTTGGTCCGCCAAGCGCTGCTGTTCCGCTCGGACGAGGCCGGCAATACCGAATGGTATCCACCCGGCCTTCTCGCTGCTTCCGCTACGTGTTGCGGATTGACCCTGCTGACGTTGGTTTTCGTCTGGCTGGGTCTGACGACCGAAGGAGTAGAAGCAAGCATCCGCGATTACATCGGACGCTTCGCCGAAGGAATGTTCCAAGACCTGCCATTGGACGACCGCCAAAAGGTGGTGGATGGCGTTGCCCCCATATTGCTCGGCACTGTCGGACTTTCGTGGCTGGTCATGCTCGTCATCAATGGCACGCTTGGCCAAGGATTGGCGACTCGGATGGGTTGGAATCTCCGGCCCAGCCCGGATTTCACCATGATGGCCTTACCACGTTGGCTGCCCATGGTCGCGGCGGCACTCCTTATTTTCGCCGTCGCCATACCGGGAACGCTGGGTTTCTTTGCGACCAATGCGGCGCTCATCGCGGCGCTGCCATTCTTTTTGGTAGGTCTCGCCGTGGTCCACATGGCCGCAAAACGCATTTCGGCCGGACCGATGCTGCTGATCCTGTTTTATATCTTGATGCTACTGTTCGGATGGCCCGTCGCGATTGTGGCCTTCCTCGGACTGATCGAACAAATGGCCGGTTTCCGCCAACGGTTGGCGCGGACTGGCGAGGAGAACTGAGATGGAAGTCATTTTACTTGAGCGCGTGGAGCGACTGGGCCAGATGGGCGATGTCGTGAAAGTTAAGCCGGGGTATGCGAGGAACTTCCTCCTCCCGCAGAAAAAAGCGATGCGGGCGACGAAGGCAAACCTCTCCCACTTCGAGGGCCAACGCCAACAACTCGAAGCCGACAACCTGCAACGCCGCGACGAAGCGCAATCGGTTGCAGACCGCTTGGACGGGCTGAAGGTGATCGTCATTCGCAGCGCGGGCGAATCGGGCCAGCTTTACGGCTCGGTCAATGGCCGCGACATTGCGGAAGCGGTCACGGAAGCCGGATTCACCGTCGAACGCCAGCAGGTCGTGGTCGAACGGCCGGTCAAGGCCCTCGGCTTCCACGAGTTCAAGATTCGGCTGCATCCCGAGGTCGAAGCCATCGTGACAGCAAACGTCGCGCGCAGCGTGGAAGAAGCGGAAACCCAAGACCGTCTCGGCCGCGCCGTTGTCGGCCATGACGAGGAAGAAGATCAACCGGCCGACGCTCCGGATGTGGCCGAACTGCTTGAGCCCGAAGCGCTGGAAGCGATGGAAGACGAAGCCGGCGAGGAAGAAGCCGTGCAGGACGATGCATCCCCCTCCGAGTCGGCAGACGACGAGAGCGAAGAGGCAAAATCCGAATAGCACTCGCTTCGGAAAGCTCGAAGAAAGATCAACGGCGGTGCCTCGACTTGTGGCGCCGCCGTTTTTTTCCTCCTATACCCGATATCCCCGCAATCCACAGCCGGGTTTCGATATCATCCTCCGGCCTATGCGTGTAGGTTGGGGTTATGGCCAATCAAGCAACCGAGTCCCCGTTTACCGCGATCGTAGGCGGCGCCACAGAACAAGCCAGTTATCGCTCGCCGCCTCACAATGTCGAGATCGAAGCCGCCCTGATCGGTGCGATCCTGACGAACAATCGGGCGCATGAAAAAGTAAGCGAGTTTCTGCGGCCGGAAAATTTCTACGAACCCGTGCTCGGGCGCATTTACGAGGCCGCGACGAAGCTCATCGAGCAAGGCCAGATCGCAAGCCCACCGACCCTCAAACATTATTTCGAGCGAGACCCCGCCTTGGCCGAAGTCGGTGGTGCGGAATACTTGTTCGACCTGGCCGCCAATGCGGTGATGATCGTGAATGCGGAAGATCTGGGCCGCTCCATTTACGACCTATACCTGAAGCGCGAGTTGATTAACGTCGGCGAAGACATCGTCAACGACGCGTACGAGCCCAATATCGACGTGAAGGCCAGCGAACAGATCGAATCGGCAGAGCAACGGCTCTACGACCTGGCATCGACGGGCGACACCGAACGCAGCTATTACACGCTCTTCGACTCCGCAAAGCTGGCCCTTCAGGCGGCCGAAGAGGCTTTCAAACGGGAAAGTCACGTCGTTGGGGTCACCACCGGATTTCGCGAACTCGATACTATGCTCGGCGGATTGCACCGCTCAGACCTTCTGATTCTGGCGGGCCGCCCTTCGATGGGGAAGACCGCCCTGGCAACCAACCTCGCCTTTAACGCAGCCCGCGCCTTCCGCGAAATCACTGACGAACACGGCCGCACGACCACGGAGGGCGGACATGTCTTGTTCTTCTCCCTGGAAATGTCGGCGGAACAGCTCGCCAACCGTATTTTGGCGGAGCAGGCCGAAGTCCCCTCCGACCGAATACGCCGCGGCGACATCAACACCGAGGAGTTCGAGCGGCTCGCCGCCGCCAGTCAAGCGCTCTACAGCCTGCCGCTTTACATCGACGATACGCCGGCACTGTCAGTCTCGGCACTGAGGACCCGGGCGCGTCGGCTCAAGAGTCAGCAAAAACTTCACCTGATCGTAATCGACTACCTTCAGCTGATGCAGGCATCCGCCGGCAGCCGCCCCGACAATCGGGTGCAGGAAATCGCGGAGATCACGCGGGGATTGAAGACCCTGGCAAAGGATTTGGACGTACCGGTCATCGCCCTGTCGCAGCTGAGCCGGCAGGTCGAGAACCGCGACAATAAGCGACCGCAGCTCTCGGACCTTCGCGAATCGGGTACGATCGAGCAGGATTCCGATGTCGTGATGTTTATCTTCAGGGAGGAATACTACCTCCAGCGGGATCAGCCGGCGCGTCGGGATACGGAAGATGAATCCAAGTTCCAGGACCGCATGGAACTGCACAATACCCTGCTCAAGGAATCGCGGAATATCGCCGAGGTTATTATCGCGAAACAGCGACACGGTCCCGTTGGCACCGTCGAACTGCACTTCAATGGCGACCTGACGAAATTCTCGGACCTCGATCCATACCATCACGATCCGGATGCCAATTTCTGACCCCCCGCGGGGAGCCGATGCCATGGCATCGCGCCCTGCCGTCTCGACACTGACGATCGATCTCGATGCGGTCGCGGAAAACTATCACACCCTTGCATCCCGAGCGGCGCCCGCGACCTGCGCCGCGGTGGTCAAGGCGGACGCCTATGGTCTCGGCATCGAAACCGTCGCGCGGCGTCTTTGGCGCGAGGAATGCCGCATTTTTTTCGTCGCCTCCTTGGATGAAGCGGTCGCCCTCCGCGCGTTTCTCGCCGAGGCGGAAATCGTCGCGTTGAACGGACTGATGCCGAGTGAAGCGGCTTTCTACCGGGCGCACCGTATCCTCCCCACATTGAACGATCTCTCCCAGATCGAAAACTGGCAAATCCACTGCCTCGAGACCGGGCCCCTGCCGGCGGCGGTGCATCTCGATACCGGCATGTCGCGCCTTGGATTGCCGCCCAACGAGCAACGCATCTTGCTTCAAGGGCCGGAGCGATTGGACGGCTTTGAGTGCCGCTATTTATTGAGCCACTTGGCGTGCGCGGATTCGCCCGACCATCCGCTCAATATCCGGCAGCGCGACCTTTTCGCAGAATCCCGAGGCTGCCTGCCTGGCGTAACGGCGTCGCTCGCGGCGTCGTCGGGAATTTTTCTCGGACCGGAATGGCATTTCGACATGGTGCGCGCGGGAGTCGCGCTTTATGGCGGCGCGCCAAATCCGACCGCCCCGAATCCTATGGCCACAACCGTGCGGCTCGATGCCGTGGTTCTGCAATTGCGCGACGTGGACAGCCCGGAATCCGTTGGATATGGTGCCACGCACCAGTTTCGGTCCAAGACGCGCGTCGCAACCATTGCAGCCGGTTATGCCGATGGCTATCTTCGAAGCTTGGGAGGCCACGGCGCGGCCTATTGGGGGGAAACCGCCCTGCCGTTGATCGGAAGGGTATCGATGGATTTGATCACGTTGGACGCAACAGCGGCTATCGGATTGAAGGTCGGCGACACGGTCGAGTTGATCGGGCCGAACCGCGACATCAACGACCTCGCGCGGGATGCGGGTACCATCCCCTATGAAATGCTGACCTCTCTGGGCCGCCGCTACCGGCGGCGCTATCTCGGACAGGCTGGATGAGCGAGAAGGGCCTCCGCATTAATCCGTTGCGCCCCATCGGTGCCGCGACTCTGGGATTGCTCGCCACGATCGGGCAGCTTGCCCTGTTCATGCTGAACGCCGTCTCGCATTTCGTCAGACCGCCGATCTATTTCCGCCTGATCGGGCGGCAAATGGTTGACGTTGGATATTACTCCCTGCCGGTGGTGGGTCTGACGACCCTGTTTTCCGGCATGGTGATCGCCTTGCAAAGCTACACCGGAGCCACGCGCGTCACGGCGGAAGCGGCGCTGGAGAACGTCACCGCCGTCGTCGTCCTGGCGATCACGCGCGAGCTGGCGCCGGTGCTGGCCGGCCTGATGGTCGCCGGGCGAATCGGCGCCGCTATGGCCGCGGAAATCGGCACCATGCGCGTCACCGAACAAATCGACGCCCTGACGACTCTTTCCACCAATCCGATCAAGTATCTCGTTGTCCCCCGGATCATCGCCGGATTGACCATGTTGCCCCTGCTGGTTCTCGTGGGCGACGTCATCGGCATCTTCGGCGGCTATGTGATCGGCGTCTTCAAGCTCGACTTCAACGCTGCGGTGTACATCCAGAAGACCTATGATTTCATCGAGTTTGTCGATGTCTTCTCCGGCTTGGTGAAAGCCGCCGTCTTCGGCTTCATCGTCACGCTGCTCGGCTGCTACATGGGGTACTACTCCAGCGGCGGCGCGCAAGGCGTCGGCGCGGCGACAACCAATGCCGTCGTGGGGGCCGCGATCCTGATCCTGATTCTGAATTACCTTATCAGCCAAATGTTCTTCGGCGCATGACCGACGCCCCTCCGAAAATTCGCCTCAGGAATCTCCATAAGCGATTCGGCGACAATGTGGTGCTGAACGGGTTCAATCTTGACGTGGCGGAAGGCGAATCGGTCGTGATCATGGGCGGATCCGGAAGCGGTAAATCGGTCTCCTTGAAATGTCTGCTTGGGTTACTGAGCCCGGACGACGGCGAGATCGAGGTCGACGGGCAGTCCATCCTCGGCATCTCGGAAGACGCCCGCGACGACATCAACCGCAAATTCGGCATGCTGTTCCAGCACGCGGCACTGTTCGACAGCATGACCGTGCTGGAGAACGTCACCTTCGGGTTGATCCGCGGCAAGGACATGACGTCCGAAGCCGCAGCGGAGATCGCATTCGAAAAGCTCGAGCAGGTGGGCCTCGACCGGAGCTTCGGACCGCGCATGCCGGCCGAACTCTCGGGCGGCCAGCGCAAACGAGTTGGCTTGGCCCGGGCAGTCGCAATGGAGCCCGAAATCATCCTCTTCGACGAGCCGACGACCGGCCTCGATCCCATCATGGGCGATACCATCAACGAGTTGATCGTCGAATGTACGCGCAACCTGGGCGCCACGACGCTCACCATCACCCACGACATGGCCAGCGCGCGGGTGATCGCCGACCGCATCGCGATGCTGTATCAAGGCAAGATCATCTGGGTCGGACCGGCCGAAGAGATCGACGCATCCGGCGACCCGCGCGTCGATCAGTTCATCCATGGGCGCGTGGACGGCCCGATCAAGATGGAAGTGCGGCGTCTATGAAGACCCGTCGCAATCGGCTCGCGCGGGAGCATTGCTAGAGTGGCGAAAGCGAAATCCTCCTTCACCTGTCAGGCCTGCGGCGCCGTGCACCCCCGCTGGATGGGGCGCTGCGACGCCTGCGGCGAATGGAATGCCGTGGTCGAGGAAGCCGGCGGCGGTGCTCCCATCGGGGGCCGCGCCTCGGGCGGCACCGGTCGGGGCCGGAAGATCGAGATGACCGACCTCGCGCATGTCGGCGAACCGCAGCCCCGGCGGCGGACCGGCATCGACGAATTCGACCGCGTGACGGGCGGCGGGCTCGTCCGCGGCTCCGCCATTCTCGTTGGCGGCGACCCGGGAATCGGCAAATCAACGCTGCTGCTGCAGGTCACCGCCGGCTTGGCGAAATCCGTACGCTGCGCCTATATCACCGGCGAGGAAGCGGTCGACCAGATACAGATGCGGGCCCGGCGGCTCGATGTCGATCGGGCCCCGGTCTCCGTGGCGGCGGCCACGAACGTGGCGGACATCCTGGCGACGCTCGATGTGCCGGACGGACCGGAATTGGTCGTCATCGATTCCATTCAGACCATGTATATCGACGCCTTGGACTCCGCCCCCGGCACCGTCGCGCAGGTGCGGGCCTCCGCGCAGGAATTGATCCGCTTGGCGAAGAAGCGGGGATTTATCCTGCTCCTTGTCGGCCACGTCACCAAGGAAGGCACCATCGCCGGGCCCCGCGTGCTGGAGCACATGGTCGACACGGTACTGTATTTCGAAGGCGAACGCGGGCATCAGTTCCGCATTCTGCGCGCGGTCAAGAATCGCTACGGCGCCACCGACGAGATCGGGGTCTTCGAAATGACGGACCGCGGCTTGTCGGAAGTCGAGAATCCGTCGGCCCTGTTCCTTGCCGACCGTCAAGGCGAAGTGGCCGGATCCGTCGTCTTCGCGGGCATGGAAGGCACCCGGCCCGTTCTCGTTGAAATCCAGGCACTGGTTGCCCCGTCGCCATTGGCGACCCCGCGCCGCGCCGTCGTCGGATGGGATTCGGGACGTCTGGCGATGGTGCTCGCCGTGCTCGAATCGCGCTGCGGGTTGAGTTTTTCCGGCGGCGAGGTCTATCTCAATGTCGCGGGCGGCCTGCGGGTCGGCGAGCCGGCGGCGGACCTTGCGGTCGCGGCCGCGCTGACATCGTCGCTGACCGGCGTCCCGCTGCCGGCGGACATGGTCGTCTTCGGCGAAATCAGCCTGTCCGGCGAAGTCCGTTCGGTGGGACAGACCGACCCGCGCGTCAAGGAGGCCGCGAAACTCGGTTTCCGCTCGGCGATGCTGCCGCGTATCCGGAACAAGACCAATCAATCGAAGGCCGATCTCGTCTTTCAGGAAGTCGCGGAGCTACAAGATATGGTAGGTTTCTTCGAGCGCGGCGGCGACGGCACCGTCAGAGCGGCGAGCGGATAGAATGGACGCAATCGGCATTACTTTCGGCGATCTCGCAATCCTTGCGGTCCTGGTTATCGCGGGCCTGATGGGCCTGACCCTCGGCCTCGTCAAGGCGGTGCTGTTTGTCGGCAGCTGGATCGGCGCCGCCCTGATCGCGCTCTATGCGTTCGAGCATGTGAAGCATTATTTCTACGATTTCATCGCAAACCCCCTGTATGCGGACATCACGGCGGCCGCGTCGGTCTTTATCGGCAGCCTGATCATCCTGTTCTGGATTTGCTCGCGGATTTGGTCGGCGGTCCGCAACAGCGAATTCAGCGGGTTGGACCGCTCTCTTGGCCTGCTCGGCGGCCTGATCGTCGGCGTCCTGCTGGTCTGCATCGCCTATCTCGGCGCCACGTGGATGTGGAGCGAGAAGGACCTGCCGCGCCTCATTGCGGAGGCCCGCGCCAGACCCTACGTCGAGGCGGGCGCCAACGTCATCCGGACCTTCCTGCCCCGTGCCGCCCAGGAAGAAGCCAAATCGACCGTCGGCAATACGCAGAAACGCCTTCAGGACGCGCTGGAGACCGAGCGCGCCATGCGCAAACTACTCGGGCAGGAGAGCGGCCAATCGCCGCCCACCGAACAAAAGGGCTACGCCGCGCCGTCCCGGCGTGATATGGATCGACTCTTCGAAAGCAAGCAGTAACTCATGGCCACCACCAATCCCTTCGACGACGACCACCTGCACGAAGAATGTGCGATCTTCGGCATTTACGGCGCCCTCGACGCGGCCGCCCATACGGCGCTCGGCCTCCATGCCCTGCAACACCGCGGCCAGGAAGCCGCCGGGATCGTCGCCGCCGGCAACGGTCAGTTCCACGCGCACCGCGAACTCGGCCTGGTCGGCGACATCTTCGGCGAGGAACGGGTCATCAAGCAGCTCGAAGGCAGCATGGCGATCGGTCATACGCGCTATTCCACGACCGGAAAGCCCAACCTGCGGAACGTGCAGCCGCTGTTCGCGGACCTCGAGTTCGGCGGCTTCGCCATCGCCCATAACGGCAATCTGACCAATGCGGTCGGCATCCGCCACGAACTGGTCTGCCGCGGCTGCATCTTCCAATCGACGACGGACACCGAGATCATCGTCCACTTGATGGCGACCAGCAGCGGCACGGTCGTCGACCGGCTCGTCGACGCCTTGCGGCGGGTGGAAGGGGCCTACTCCCTCGTGGCGCTCGCCAAGGAATGCGTCATCGGCGTGCGCGATCCCCACGGCGTGCGCCCGCTGGTGCTCGGGCGGCTCGGCGAGGCCTATATTCTTGCCTCCGAAAGTTGCGCCTTCGACATCATCGGCGCCGAATACGTGCGCGATATCGAGCCCGGCGAACTGGTGGTCCTCGACCGCGACGGCGTGCACAGCCACAAACCGTTCCCGCCCGTGCCGCAGCGCTTCTGCATCTTCGAGTATATTTACTTCTCGCGCCCCGACAGCGTGATCGAAGGCCTGTCGGTCTACGAGACGCGCAAGCGGATCGGCGCGGAGCTGGCGCGCGAAGTCCCCATCGACGTCGACCTGGTCGTCCCCGTCCCCGATTCGGGCGTCCCCTCGGCCATCGGCTATGCTCACGAAGCGGGCATTCCCTACGAGATGGGCATCATCCGAAACCACTACGTCGGCCGCACCTTTATCGAACCGCTCTCGGAAATTCGCCACTTGGGCGTCAAGCTCAAGCACAACGCCAACCGCGCCCATATCGAGGGCAAGCGGGTCGTCCTGGTCGACGATTCCATCGTCCGCGGCACGACCTCCTCCAAGATCGTCGAGATGGTCCGTAATGCGGGCGCCAAAGAAGTCCACATGCGGATTTCGAGTCCGCCGACGAGACATTCCTGCTTCTACGGCGTCGATACGCCGGAGGAAGACCAATTGATGGCCTCGCGGCTCGACATCGAAGGCATGCGCCGGGAGATCGGCTGCGACAGCCTTGCCTTCATTTCCATGGACGGCCTCTACCGCGCCATGGGGGCGCCCGGCCGCGACCCCGAAGCGCCGGCCTATTGCGATGCCTGTTTCTCCGGCGACTATCCGATCCGTCTGACGGATATGGACGACGGGGCGACGGGGCGGCAACTCTCTCTCCTCGCCGAAATCGCCTGATGGCGGGCCGACTCGCAGGACGACTGGCCCTGATCACGGGCGCCAGCCGGGGCATCGGCGCGGCCGTGGCCTTGCGCTTCGCCGAAGAGGGCGCGCATCTCATTCTCACCGCGCGCACCGTCGGCGGCCTGGAAGAGGTCGACGACGCGGTGAAGGCGCGCGGCGGCAGCGCCACGCTGGTGCCGCTCGACCTGAAGAATTTCGACGAAATCGACCAGATGGGCGGCGCGCTGTTCCAGCGCTTCGGCAAGCTCGACATCCTCGTCGCCAATGCCGCGACTCTCGGCATCCTCTCGCCGGTCGGCCATATCGACCCGGCGGTCTGGGACGACGCGGTGCAGTTGAACCTGACGGCGAACTACCGCCTGATCCGCAGCCTCGATCCCCTGCTGCGCGCCTCGGATGCCGGGCGGGCGATCTTCGTGACCTCGAACGCGGCGCGCGGAAAGGCCTATTGGGGAGCCTATGCCGCCACCAAGGCCGGTCTCGACGCGCTGATCAAATGCTACGCCGACGAGGTCGAGAACACCGACATCCGGGTCAACCTGCTGAGCCCCGGCGCCACCCGCACCAACATGCGCGCGTCGGCCTTTCCGGGCGAGGATCCGGAGACGCTGAAGACGCCGGAATCGATCACCGGCCTGTTCGTCGATCTGGCGGAGACCGCCTGCACGCGGCACGGCGAAATCATCCAGGCGGGCCGATAGACACCCTCTGTAATCGCTTATGAAAAATCGTGGGTCGACCCCATGCACCCTCTAATTGCGGTAATATATTACCGCAATTAGAGCCGTTCGAAGCGGCGCCTTAAGACTGACTGAAAATTCACCGGGTCAAAGAACGGCGTGCAGCCTATCACACAATAGACGAAATGTCTTCATGATTATTCGTCTTTGCCGCGCCGTCCCGAGTGCGCAGCCCCTCAGACCACGTTCTTCGGCACTTCGCGGAACGGGCGGTCGGTATCGAAGCGGGGCTCTTTCGGCATTTTGAGCACGCGCTCGGAGATGATGTTCTTCTGGATTTCGTCGGTGCCGCCGGCGATCGAGATCGCCGGGGTCGAAATCAGAATCTCCGCGATCACGCCGTCCATCGGGCTCTCCGGCCCGGTGAGCATGGCGTCGGCGCCGGTCAGCATCGTATGGACGCGGTTCGAGGCCCGCGCCACATAGCTCGACGCGAGCTTGCCAAGCGAGCCTTCCGGCCCCTGCGGGCGGCCCTGCTCCTGCGCCGCCCGGGCCCGGCGCGCCGTCCATTCGGCGCTGCGCGCCATGATCATCAGCTTGGCGATCTCCTGGCGCACCACCGGGTCGGTGTTCCGGCCGGTCTCCTTCGCCCGCTCGAGCACCAGGTCGACGCGGCCGGCGCGCTGCGGATACCATTTGTAGGGTTCCAATGCGACGGCGATCTCTTTCGCTTCTTCCTGATAGATGCGCTCCGGCCGCTCGCGCGGGGCCGCGTAGCGCCGCATCCCGTCGGCGCCGCGGCGCTCGTGCATCAGGGTCGTCGTCGCCACTTTCCAGCCGTCGCCCAGGTTTTCCAGCATGAATTCCGGCGCAATCTCGGCATCGGTGAAGAAGACCTGGTTGAACGAGGCATGATGGTTCATCTGCCGCAGCGGCACGACCTCGACGCCCGGCTGGTGAATGTCGATGATGAAATAGGTCAGCCCCTTGTGTTTCGGCACGTCTACATCGGTGCGCGCCAGCAACAAGCCGTAATCGGCGTGATGGGCGCTCGTGGTCCACACCTTCTGGCCGTTGACGACCCATTTATTGCCTTTGAGCTCGGCGCGCGTCGTCGCCCCCGCCAGATCGGAGCCGCTGCCCGGCTCGCTGAAGAGCTGGCACCAGGTATCCTCGCCGGTGAGAATCCGGCGCAGGAACTTCTCCTTATGCATGTCCGTGCCGTGGGTCAGGATCGTCGCGGCGGCCAGCGTGCGGATTCCCATCTTGGCGACGCCGACGGCGCCGATCCGCTCGAACTCCTCCTCGACCACGGGGACCATGCCCACCGGCAGGTCCCGACCGTACCAATCCCGGGGCCAATGCGGCGCGCCCCAGCCCGAATCGGCCAGCATGTTGCGCCATTCGATCAGACTCAGGTTCGGGTCCCAGTTTTCTTCCAGCCAGGCACGGGCTTCGACGCGGACGGTCTCTTCGGTGATTTCGGTCATGGTCCCGTCCTCCTCAAACGTTCCATTGCTGCATCAGGCGTTCGCGGTGATAGGCGGCATCGCCGAGGAAGACCTCGGAACTCTTGGCGCGCTTGAACCACAGATGCGTATCGTTGTCCCAGGTGAAGCCGATCCCGCCGTGAATCTGGACGGTATGGATGGCCGTCTGCATGTAGGCATCGGCGGCGGCGGCCTTTGCCAGCGAGGCCAGCGCCGAGATTTCTTCGTCGTCCTCGTCCGCGGCGGCGGCCGCGTAATAGGCCGCCGACTTCGCCAACTCCACGTCCAGCAGCATATCCGCCGCCTTGTGCTTGAGCGATTGGAACGAGCCGATCGCCCGGCCGAACTGGACCCGCATATTGGCATATTCCACGGCCGATTCGCGCAACCGCTCGGCCCCGCCCACCATCTCGTTGGCCAGGCAAATCGCGGCGATATCGAGGGTTTGCCGCAGCGGGACCGCAGCCGCGCCCGCGTCGCCCAGCAAATCCGCTTCGACGCCGGCAAAGCTCAGGCGGGCCAGCTTGCGGGTCGGGTCCATCGAGTCCAGTTTCGTGCGCTCCAGGCCCGCCGCGTCGCCCGCCACGGTGAAGAAGGAAAGCCCTTCCGCGCCGCTGCTGCCCGGCGTGCGGGCCAGGACCACGATCAACCCCGCGGTATGACCGTCGAGCACGAAGCTTTTCGTGCCGTCGAGACGGTATTTACCGCCCGCCGCCGTCGCGGTCATGGCAACGCCCGATCCGGTCCATGTGCCGCTCTCCTCGGCGATGGCGAGGGTCGCGATGGTCTCGCCCGATGCGATGTCCGGCAACAGGATTTGCTTTTGATCTTCGCTGCCCGCTTTCAAGATTGCCGTGGCCGCCATCACCGTCGAGGCGAAATACGGCGCGCACAGCAGCGCGCGCCCCATTTCCTCGACCGCGATCGCCAACTCGCCGATGCCGAACCCCTGGCCGCCGTAGCTCTCGGGGATATGGATCGCGGTCAGCCCGAGGTCCTGGCTCAATTGACGCCATACTTCCGGGTCGCAGCCCGCGTCCGTCTCCATAAGCCGGCGCACCTCGGTGGACGGCGATTTATCTTCCAGGAACCGCCGCAGAACGGATCGGAATTCTGCCTGCTCGTCGGTGAAACTGAATCTCATGTATTTGCTCCAGAGCCGCAGCGCGGCGCGCTGTCTCGATTGGCCGGACGGCGAACCGCAACGGGCCGCCTACTTAAGTATTACTCGTGAAACTTAGATTTGGATCACGCCGCCGCAAGACACCCCGCGGCCCTATTTGCGCCCCGGGGCGGTACACGAGCGGCAAGGTTACGCGAGCGGCGCCGTCGGTTTCGTATAATCCTCGTCGCCGACCTTCTCGAACCATGCGGTCCCTTCGCCCTTGTCGTTCACTTCCGACATCGCAAGATGGACGAAGATGCGGTCCGGCGCCGCGCCGTGCCAATGGCGGGTATTGGGCGGAATCATCGCGGTGTCGCCCGGATGGAGCTCCTGCACCTGTTCGCCTTCGAGCTGCACCCGGCCGATGCCGGAGACGCAATACAGGGTCTGGCCGACCGGATGGGCATGCCAGGCCGTGCGCGCGCCCGGGCTGAAGGAGACGTTCGTCGCCCGCATCCGCGACGGCGCCGTGCCGACCAGAACCTCGTCCTGCCAGACCTGCCCCGTGAATTTATCCTCCGGCGCCACTTTCGTCGGCCGATCGTTTGCGCGTTTGATTTCCATCCTGCGTGTCTCCTTTTCCGAAATCGGGCCACATCTTCGGATATGGCCATGTCGTTGCGCCGCCCATTCAGGCGCTGCGGTGCATCCCTTCCTCGATTTAGCTATGTTTTGCGGGAAAACGAGTCTTGGGGCCGGGAATACCCTCTCCGCGATTTGCAATTTTCCCGATCCTGTTTTCTTCTTCCACAAGCCCCCGATGAGGCGTAACTTAATAGAATGTCTCGATATTTTCGAATCGCAGAGGCTTGAATCAGATGGTTTTCGGACAGACGGCATAAGAGGGCCGTAAGATGCAGTCGGAACGACCCTTAACGCCGAGCACGACGGATTGGGAGGCTCTCTTCGAAGCCCCCGAGAGCGGCTTGATTCCGCTCATTTCATCGGCCCGCTCGACAGATGCGTTGCGGCAATCCTCCTTGCTCACGATTGAACGCCTCTTTACCAGAAAGGGCGACGAGCGGAATCTCAGGAAGTTCAAGTTACAAATTCTGCGGCTGGTGCCCGAGGGCGACCAAGAGGCCCTTGAGGATAAGGTCAAGGCCGTCGAACAGATACTCCGGGACATCAAGGTAGAGAGAATTCGAAAGGCGGCCGCCTATAATGACCGCCTCGCGGCCAAGGCCCGACGGGAAAGCGGCTCGGAAGAATTCGAGCGCCGGGAACCGATACCCCTTACGCCGCAGCGCCTGATGTCCGACCGCCCTCTCCTCTCGGCTTTCATCGCCATACTGTGCGTCGCCGCCATGGCCCTGGTTTTTGTTTTCTTTCTGCGTACCGACCCTGTCGCCGAGGTCAATGTCGGCGAAACCGTGCGATGGGTCAGGTATAACGCCGAGAAGGGTTTCCCGAACGACAGCTGGCAAATGCGCGCCGTAGAAACCGCCGGCAAAATGAAGATCGTCATTGCGGTCGAATTGACCAATCCAGAGCAAATTTCGAGGCTCGAAAGTCAAAGCGGCGAGGAGAAGCTTGCGATCGCGCGGCTGGGATGCCCGAAAAAGGGGCTGGGCATTTCGGCGTTTGTCGAGAACGGCGGGGTCATCTGGGTAAAACTTGAAAGCGGCGCCACCGCCATCGCCGAGGGGCCCTGCGCCTACTGAGCAATCGGCCGCACGGCCGCCAAGCACCGCTCCAGTGAGCCCGCCCAGACCATCCGATACTAGGTCATCCGCATATAGACCGCGAACATGCCGATCAGCGCCCCGATCACGGCGATGACGGTGCCATAGGCCAATCGGTCGAGGCGCAAACACCATACGAGACCGGCCAGCACCGAGCGGGTCCACGGCGCCTCGATCGGCGGGCGCAGAAAAATCACCCCCGCGATAAAGGACGGCGCCGCGCACAGGATAAATCCGATGCTGTAGGACTCGGTCACCGCCAGCAATCCGCCGTAAAACGCCGGATAGATCATCATCGCGACGCTGGTGAAGGCGAGCACCCCGCCGGTGACGCCGCCGACCTTCTCCGGCGGCGCCAGGCGGGCGACTTCCGCCAGCAATATCCCGTGCCAGCTCAACGCGGTGACGTTATAGAGGATCGCCACCGCAAGGATCATCGAATAGCTCCACCGCACATCGTAGAAGCTTGTCAGAATGGCGGCCACGCCACCGAAGAGACCGATGCCGCCAAGGACGATGCGGGCCGACAAGAAGGCGCTGCCGAGATAGCCCCAGAGGATGCGGGCGCCGACCGCGGTCACGGCGGCGATCGCGAAGGCGGATCCCGCCTCGGCCTCGCTGTAGTTGAGGCCATCGATCATGAACAGGATGAAGAACCCGGAGAAGATTGCCTGCAGGCCGCCAAAGGAAAACGCCCCGAGAGACAAGTCGCGCAGCTGCGGGTTGGAAATCACGAGCTTCATCGTCTCCGAGACGCCCGAGAAGGAGAGCTTGACGTCGGGATTACGGTCCGCGTCGAAATGCGCGCGGATCGGCTGCAGCAGCAAAACGACGCAATAGACGATCAACCCGGAGACAAAGGCGGTCCCGTAAGCGTCGAGATGGATCGGCGTGCGGATCGTTGCGACATAGACGCTGATGCTGAGCAGGAACGGTATCAGCAATCCGCCGATCAGGCTGCCGACCGGAACGCCGGTCTGCTTGACCGAAAAGACCACCGGTGCCAATCGGGGCGGACAGACGCGGGCCAGGATATGCGAACTCGCGGGCGTGGAGACCGCCGCCATGCCGAGCAGGATCGCTCCCAGCGGATAAATCCACAGCACCCCCGTGGAGATCACGAAGAGACTGCCGCCCATGAGGATCAGGCACCACTGGCTGACCCGCAGCGCTCCATAGCGGAGGATGAAACCGCCGCAGCCCATGGCGCCGATGATCGCGGCGATGTTCTGCAGGAACAGGTAGAACCCGAGCCAGGCCCGCGAAATGCCGAAATCCTCGGCAATACGGTCGGCCAGGATCGGCATCGCGATCTGGCAGACATAGGAGAACGCCTGCTGGAGCAGCATCGCGATCGTTGCGATGCTCAGGATCACCCGCCAGTCGAAGCGTTCGAGATTCATCAGAACCGGATAAAGTCGTAGATCTGGATGTTCACCTCGGCCAGCATGCCCGGCGCAATCTTATCGGGCGGATCCAGGATTTTGATGCGAACCGGTATGCGCTGGGTCGGTTTCCGCGCGCGGCCGCTGCTGTTCTCCTCGCCGCCCGCCATCTGCGCCTTCGTCACGCTGCCGATAAAGGTCACGACCCCGTCGAATTCCTGAAACGGATAGGGATAGGCATCGATATCGATGATCACGCGTTGGCCGAGTTCCAGATGACGGAGCTGCGATTCATCGACATTCGCTTCGATCCACAGCGAATTTTCGTCGTGAAGCAGGATCATCCGTTCCGCCTCCTCGACATGCTCGCCCTTGTATTTATAGACGCTGTCAATAATTCCATTGATAGGACTTCTGACAAAATGATATTTTAGCTTCGCTTTTTCCTCATTTATTAATGTCGTTATTTTTGATATATTTAAATCTCGGATTATTTTTTCAGATTTTAAAATATCTATTCTTGATTCCGATGACTTGATTTCTTCAAGTTCAAGTTCGGCAACTTTGACCTTGGCCGCCGAATTCTCGACCTCCGCTTCGATGATCAAGGCCTTGGTCTGTTCTTCCTCGAAGCTCTTCTTGGAGGTCAGTTTCTTTTCGAACAGGATTTTCGACCGTTCGAAATTCTTATTCGCCAGGGCGAAGCGATTGCGGATGGTCTGGTGCTCGACCCGAAGCGCCTTGATCGCCTCGCGCTTGGTCGCCAGTCTCGAGTTCAGGTCGCGCTCGAAGGCGACGATTTCCGCCTCGATTTTCGCGCGCTGGCCCTGTTCGCGGATCGCATCGGCCTCCAGCGCCTTGATTTTCAGGCGCTGGACATCGGATTTCAGCTCCACGAGCAGGTCGCCCTCCCGAACCCGGTCGCCTTCCTTCACGTGAACCTTCTCGATCTCGCCGTCGATCCGCGACGATAGCGTCGTCAGCTCGGCCTCGATCCGGGCATCGTATTCGTAGACATGGGTGAGCCAGTAAAACACCTCATAGGAGACGATCGAGGCGACGCCAATGCCCAGGAGTACCGCGAGTTTCTTGAGAACCGACTTACTTTTCACGTCTAGGGGCATAGAGGGACCGGTGTCTGGGGTGGCGGGCGTCGAATTAGCAATCTAACGCGGACGGGCGACTCAGCAATCACCCGCGACAATACGCGTGCGGCAAGACCCGCGCGACATTCAGCTCGATTTCGCATAGGGATTGCGTCCCTTGCGCATCTGCAAACGCAGCGGCACGCCGGACAGGCCGAAATCCTCTCGCAGCCCGTTCTCCAGGTAGCGGATATAGGCGTCCGGCAATTCCGACGGCTGCGAGACCCAAAGCGCGAAGGTCGGCGGCCGCGTCTTGATCTGCGTCATATAGCGAATGCGAATGCGCCGCCCGCGGGCCAGCGGCGGCGGATGGGCTTCGATCATGGCCGCGAGCCACTCGTTCAGCGGCGACGTCGGTATCCGCTTGTTCCAGGTCTCGTAGATTGCCAGCACCGCATCAAGCAGTTTGTCGAGATTGCGGCCGTACAAGGCGGATGTATGGATCACCGGCACGCCCCTGATCTGCGGCAGCGACGTCTCCAGGCGGTCCTTGAGACGTCGCCGGGCCTCGCTCTGGTCGGCGACCGCATCCCACTTGTTCGCGGCGATCACCAGCGCCCGGCCTTCTTCGACGACGCGGCGGGCAATCGTCAGATCCTGGCGCTCCAGCATGTCGTCGCTGTCGAGGACCAGCACGACCACATGGGCGAAGCGGATGGTGCGGTTGGTATCCTCGACGGAAAGCTTCTCGAGCTTATGCTCGACCCGGGCGCGCCGACGCATGCCCGCCGTGTCCACGAGACGAATATCGCGCCCGCGATACGTCCAATCGACCGAGATCGCATCCCGGGTAATGCCCGCCTCCGGCCCGGTGAGCAGACGGTCTTCGCCGATCAAACGGTTGACGAGCGTCGATTTCCCGACATTCGGGCGGCCGACGATCGCGAGCTGCAAAGGAGCGTTCTCATCCTCCTCCGCGCCCGGGTCGGCGCCCGCGCCCGCCTCGGGGCCCGCTGCGTCTCCCGCCGCCGGCTCCGCCGCGGAGTCGCCGTCCGGCTCCATCACCCCGGCGATGGCCTCGAAGAGATCGGCCATGCCTTCGCCATGTTCGGCGGAGATCGCGATGGGTTCGCCCAGGCCGAGCTCGAACGCCTCGTAGAGGCCGGCCTCGGCGGCGCGGCCCTCGCACTTGTTGGCGACCAGCAGGGTCGCGGCACCGGTGCGGCGCACCCAATCGGCGAAATGCCGGTCTAGCGGCGTAAGACCGGCGCGCGCGTCGATGACCATCAAGGCGACGTCGGCCTCCTCGACCGCCACTTCCGTTTGCCGGCGCATCCGTCCTTCAAGGCTTTCGTCGGTCACTTCCTCCAGCCCCGCCGTATCGATGACCTTGAACGACAGGTCGCCCAACCGGCCCTCGCCCTCCCGGCGGTCCCGGGTCACGCCCGGCGTGTCGTCGACAAGCGCCAGCCGGCGTCCGACCAAACGGTTGAACAGTGTCGACTTGCCGACATTCGGTCGGCCCACGATAGCGACGGTAAAGGTCATTTTCCTCTCGACCGGCCTAGGTCCGGCTCGACTAATCGCTTCCTATCGGTAGACGATCAAGTCCGCGTCGTCCGATAGAAAGAATATACTGCCCGACGCGATGACGGGAGATACGGACAATTTATCCGCCAATTCAAGCTTGCCGAGGAACTTTCCGGTGTAAGGCGAGATGCTCAGCACTTCTCCATGGCTGCCGACCACCAGCAACCGGTCGCTCGCCAGAACCGGGCCGGACCATTTGATCGGCCCGTCCTTGTCTTCGGGATCCTCGTAGCGCGGCAGGGGCTGTATCCAGCGGACCCGGCCGCCGAGCCGGGTGAGGCAATACAGATCGCCTTCGTTGCTCAGAATATACACGAAATTGCCGGCCACCCACGGCGTCTCCGAGCCGCCGATGGCGCGCTCCCAAACGCGGGCGCCGGTCCGCAGATCGATGGCGACCAGCCGGCCCGATTGACTGACCGCATAGACGGCGCCTTGATCGACGACAGGATGCCCGCGGATATGCGCCACGGTGGACAGCGTGTCGGTGCGGCGCACGGACACCAGGCTATCGGTCCACAAGACCCGGCCGTTGTTGACGCGCAGGGCCACGAGTTCGCCGGAAGAATACGGCGCGATGACCGTATCGCCGACCAGCGCCGGACTGCCGCCGCCCAGCAGGCCAGTGGATTCGGAGATTCCGGTGTGGGTCCAGAGCTTCTTCCCGGTCTCCGTATCGAAGACGACGGTCTGGTTGTCGATCGTCACGACATAGACGCGGCCGTTTCCGACCGTCGGGCTCGACCGGCTCGGCCCCGGAAGATCGCTGCGCCACAGTTCGGTCCCGTTGTCGGCGCGCACCGCGATCAGCTTGCCGAACCCCGTCGACATGAAAACCCGGCCGCCGTCATAGGCCAGCCCGCCGCCGAAACTCTCCTCGTCCTCCTCCGGCACCTCGGGCGTAAATGTCCAGACCGGATTTCCCGTGGGCACCTCGAAGGCGGAAATCTCGAACTCCGCATCCATGGCGAAGACGAACCCGTCGGCGACGATCGGGCGGGCGACCAGACGCCGCTCGTCGCTGGAGCCTTCGCCGATGTTGCGCTCCCAGGCCTCGCGCACGTCGTTGGAAATCTTCAGATGATGCATGGCATGGCCGGCATTGCCGCCGGCCTGCGTCCAATTCGCGTTCTCGACGGGCGCCGGCAGGATCACGCGCAGATCGGCGACCCGCGGGTCGGGTTCCAGATCCTGTTCGTTGAGCATGATCGGGATGCGCTGGCCCGGCAGCGGCTTCTTTTTCTTGCCGGTCAGTTCCTGAATCCAGCTACAGCCCGACACCGCCAGAACAACGGCCAGCATCAGAACAAGACCGCGGACAGATATCTGGCGCAACGGGCCGCTCACGCCTCACACTCCGGCTTCAATTGCCAAGGATTTGGAGCGTTTCCGCGGCGCGCGCCCGGGCTCCCGGCGGCGCTTCCAGATCGTCCGCCAGCCTTTGAAATTCCGTCTTGGCCAATTCGCGGTCGCCGGTCCGCAACGCCAAAGCGCCCGAAAGCTCGCGGGCGGAATGCCGCCACATGCCGTCCGGCGTCAACAAGGGGGTCAATCGCGCGCGCAACTGTTCCGGATCGCCGTCGTCGATTTGATGCATCAGGGCGAGCACCGAGGCCAATTCGCGGTAGAGTTTCCCGACACCGCTGTCCGCCGCGATATCCTCGAATGTCTGGATGGCGCCGGACGTATCGCCCGCTTCCTTCAGCGCATCGGCGGCCCGGAAACGCGCGAGCAGGGCGTAGCCTGCCTGAGCTTCGCTGGAAAGCGCCTGGAATGCGGCGGCGGCCTCCTGTTGGCGCCCCTCGCTTGCCTGCGCCGCCGCGGCGGCAAAGCGGTTGCTGTCTTCCTGCTGGCGCTTTGCCGAGTATTCCCGCCACCCGACGGACGCCGACGTGCCCAAGACCACGGCGACGGCCGCGGCGATGACATAGCCGCCATACTCCTTCCAAAACTTGTTGAATCGGTCGCGCCGGACCTCCTCGTCGACTTCTTGGAAGATGTCGCCCACGCTGCTCTACTCCTGCTCGCATGAAATCGCCGTGGCACAGCCCGTCCGGCCACGGCGCCAATCTACTCATCTCCCCGAGGACTGGCAAATGTAAGTCGCCAAAACGCTTCATTTCCTTGCGTGCTTGAACCCGATACCGCAATGCGCAACAATGCTTTATCCAGGCTCGGCCTCCGCCGCGATCGCGGTCGGAAACCGGCATGGTTTGACGCAACAACGCACGGTCCGGAGAATGGGGGAGACGCTGGAGTCACATCTCCATGGCCGAACAGGCCGCAGCATCCTGTTCGGCGCGGTTCTCATGACGCTTGCGGCGTGCGGAGCGAGTTCGTTCCTGGTGTTGTCCGGCTCGATGGCCAATTTCATCCAGACCGATAAACTGCCGACGGATTACGTCGCCGAATGGGCGTCGGGCAAGGAATGCCGAACGCTCGTGGCCATGAAGGATGGCGGACCGCTGTGCCGCAAATCCTTCGACGGCCCGCGCGTATACGAGAAACCCGTCTACTGCTACCGGACCCTGGGGCAGATCACCTGCTACGACGAGCCGGACCCCTACCGCACCAGCACGCAGAGGGTCCGTTGACGATGAGCGATCCGGTTCGGTTGTCCGACTACCGCCGCACAAAGGGACGCGTCTATTTCGACCGGCACGAGTTGCGGCGATTGCTGGACGTCTACAGCCGCCGCGTCATGTCCGGGGAATGGAAAGACTACGCGATCGATCACCAGAGCGGCAGCGCGGTCTTTTCGATTTTCCGGCACACCTTCGATTCGCCGCTTTTCGCCATCGCCAAACGCCGCGAGGGCAAGAAATGCGCCTATCAGGTCTTTAGCGGACCGCGCAAACTCAAGCAAAGCAGCACCATCGAAGACGCACTGTCGATCTTCGACAAGGAACTCCGGGAAATCCCGACCCACCGCCGGTCGCGCTGAGGCGCGGCGCAGAACATCGACCTGTGGCGGCCCGCGTTCGGGGCCTTGCCATATGTTCCCTTTTTGTTCTATTTCTTCAGACGCCGTGGAATCCCCCTGGCGCAGCGGAGGCGAGGACAAGAATGGGCCAGCACAAGCGCCGATACATCGAAGCGCAAGATGCGCAGCGTCGTGCCACCCTGTTGGGAGAAATCGAGAAGAACCATGTCGACGTGTTTTGCTGGTGCAACCGATGCGGGCACAACGCCACAATTTCATCCGCGCGTCTCATCGCCGAGCTGGGCCCGGCCTTCCCCGTTCCCGAGATCGGCGGCCGGATGCGGTGTTCGGGCTGCGGCTCGAAAGATGTCGCCGCGCGCCCGGATTGGCCGTCGCTGGGACAGGTGACCCGGCACAGCTAGACGGCCGCGAGGGCGGCGCTCCCCGATGCGCCCGCCCGCCCCGCCGCCGGCGTCGGCGGGCCGAACGCCCGGCCAAGTTTCAACCCCGAGTCGCTTCATAGATTCCAGAGACTTAGTCTGGAAGCGCAGACGGCCGGCAGATGCGCGACGCCGGTCAGATAACCGTTAGGCGACGATTTCGAGACAAAAAAATGAAGCGCTTACAACCCGGAAGCCCAGATAAAGCAGACGAATCCGGCAGCCGCCGTTGACGCCGTCCCAGACTCTCGCCATAAATGGAGGCGCTGCGGTTGCAGTGAAAATAAAAACACTATATTGTAGGTCGGGTTGCGCAGCACACAATATGTAGTGCAAGATGTCGTGACCGCGCCATGACTAGGCAAGTTAAGCAGAATGGGGAAAAATCGCTATGGAATGGACTGAGGCACGCGTCGATGAACTTAAGCGCCTGTGGGAAGAGGGACTAAGTGCGAGCCAAATCGCAAACCACCTGGGCGACGTCACACGCAACGCGGTGATCGGAAAAGCGCACCGTCTTGGACTCTCCTCGCGACCATCTCCCATCAAGCGCACCAATCATCCGATTACCGGCAGCCACGAGCGGATGTGCCAATGGCCGATCGGCAATCCGCGCGATCCCAGCTTCCATTTTTGCGGCAAGACGGCCGCACCCGACCGGCCCTATTGCGAAGGTCACTGCGCAATGGCCTATCGGCGAAAAAGCGACAACGCCGCCTAACGGCCTGACAGCGCATTGCCGTCCGGATAAAGCCGCCGCGAAACCGGTCGGTCGGCGCCAAGAGGCGGGCGTAACGATATGAATTCTAGGTTGTAGATTCGCTATTCCGCGACGGCGGGCATATCGTTCCGGATGTGACTCATCGCGGTCAAAACAACATCCGCTGCCGACTCGTTTCGATGTGCGTTCTCGCTCAAGTAGCGGCGCCATGCGCGCGCGCCCGGTCGCCCCTGGAACAGCCCAAGCATATGCCGGGTTATGGCCCGAAGCGGCGTTCCGCGGCCGGTCTCCGATTCGATATAGTCGATCATCGACAGAACGACCGACCTCTCGGACGGCGTATCGGCCGCCATGCCGTAGTAGCGGGCATCCGCATCTGCGAGCAAGAACGGATCTTGATACGCACTGCGGCCCAACATGACGCCGTCGACATGGCGCAAATGGGCCGCGATCTCCTCGTGCGTCTGAACGCCGCCGTTCAGGATGACCGTGATCGACGGTGCCGCCGCCTTGAGACGGTAGACGAGATCATACCGCAACGGCGGAATTTCGCGGTTTTGTTTCGGACTCAGACCGCTGAGAAGCGCCTTGCGGGCATGAACGATGTGGCGGTCGCTGCCCGCATCGTGCACTGCCCGCGCGAAGCGCTGAAGCGCCTCCCATTCATCCTGATCGTCGACGCCAATGCGCGACTTTACCGTCACCGGAATATCCACGGCCCGCTTCATCGCCTCGATACACCGCCCAACATGATCGGGCTCTAGCATGAGACAGGCCCCGAAGCGGCCCGATTGGACCCTGTCGCTCGGGCATCCGGCATTGAGATTGATCTCATCGTATCCGTAATCGGCGCCAATCCGGGCGCATTCGGCAAGATCGCCAGCCTCCGAGCCGCCGAGCTGCAGGGCCACCGGATGCTCGCCCGGATGATAGCGGAGCAATCTCTCGCGGTCCCCCCGCAGGATCGCCTCGGTCGTCACCATTTCGGTATAAAGCAGTGTCCGCCGGGTGATTTGCCGGAAGAGATAGCGGCAATGCCGGTCGGTCCAATCCATCATCGGCGCGACCGAAACGCGGTATGCGGGAACGTTGCTCATACGGACTTAATAACGCGCATCGACGAAACCGCAAAGGGTCTGCGTTGCCACGTGGCCGGATATCCGTAAGCTGCAAACCGCACGGCACATAACGAATCAGGGGATAAAAATGAGCGCACAGGTCAATTCCGTCATGGTCATCGGCTATGGAACCATGGGACGCGGCATCGTCGAAACCTTCGCCCGGAACGGATTCGAAACCTCCGTTCTCACCCGCGATCCCGCCAAGATATCCGACCTTCCCGCCAAGGCGACGGCCATCGCCGACCTTCCTTCGGAGGCCCCGGATCTCATTATCGAATCGATTCCGGAAGACATGGCGCTGAAACATGCGCTGTTCGCGCGGCTCGAAGCCGCCTACGGCGATCATCCGATCCTGGCGACGAATACCTCGGGATTGCCCATCGACGAGGTCGCGGCCCCCCTCAAGCATAAGAGTCGCTTCCTCGCCGTGCATTATATGCAGCCTGCCGATGCCTTTCCTCTGGTCGAAATCTGCCGTCTTGCCGAGACATCCGACGCCGTTGCGGAGAAGACGATCGAGGCCCTCAGACGATCGGGCAAGGACCCGATCGTTCTGAACAAGCCGATCATCGGCTTTCTGATCAACCGCCTGC
The DNA here is from genome assembly GCA_038131165.1 of Rickettsiales bacterium. Lineage (GTDB taxonomy): Bacteria > Pseudomonadota > Alphaproteobacteria > UBA8366 > UBA8366 > UBA6544. Next base: position 117,901 of record JAYPOZ010000002.1, read on the forward strand.
AGCATGCGCTTCTTCACGAGGCCTATTGCATGATCGAACAGGGAATCGTGTCGGTCGAGGATGTCGATAAGGTGGCCCGGCAAGGCTTCGGCCCGCGCATGTGCGTGACGGGCCTGATCGAGCAGAAGGACATCAGCGGATTAGACGTCAACGCGGCGACCCAGCGCTCGATCATCCCAGACCTCAACCACACGGGCATCCCCTGCCAGATGCTGCAGGACATGGCCGCGAGAGGCGATATCGGCATTAAGACAGGCAAGGGTTTCTACGATTGGACGCACCGGGATATCGACCGCTACCGCGCCGAGGCGGCGGCGAAACTCGATCGTATCTGGGATGCCCTGTCGGACAAAGGCTGATGCGTATGAGCGCGGGATTCTCAGGAGCCACGAGATAAGGCGACGCACCGACCAGCGATGGATAAGACCGGCCGACGGGAGGGGAATTGTCATTACCGGTCGGGCATCGACGGAAGTGTAAACACAACCGCTGCCCCACCCCTTCACCAGCCGGTGCGTCACTTGCGGGGACACGGGCGGCATCCCACGCAAGACTTGTAAACTCAGTTGATCCTGACCCCCCCTCTTGGATAAGGCATCCGCCAGCGTTATCTGCTGCGGCGTCATCGTCGCCGATAGCGCTTGCTGCTGGGTCTTCGCCGCGATCTGCAAGTCTTGCTGTGAGCTCAAACGGCTTAAAACACTGTACCAGCGATAGGCCTGCACGAGGTCCTGATCGACCCCTTGTCCATGTTCATAAAGGCACGCCAGCTGAAACATGCACACGAAACCGGAGCGGTTCTTGGCATTCTGCGCCCCGATCAGGTAGGCGTCGTGCGCTTCCTTGAAATTCCCCTGTTTGGCCTGCA
>JAYPOZ010000003.1:0-113941 GCA_038131165.1 Rickettsiales bacterium
ATAACCTCGGGATACACCGCTCGAGTACACGGAGGGGAAAGCCGGTCCCGGCGCGCCGGCCCTACTCCGCCTGTACGGCCGGCCAGACCTCTTCCATGAAGCGGGTCATGACCTCGACATTTTCGCCTATGTCGGCGGCGCTGACCCCGACGACGATTTCGTCCAAGCCCGCCGCGCGGTAGGCGCGGATCGTCTCGGCGATATCGGCCGCCGTGCCGGTGAGCGCGGTGCGGTCCGGGACCGGGGCGCTCGGGTCCTTCCCGGTGAAGCGAAGCGGTGCGGTCAGGGAATAGTGCAGCGCCGCCGGGTCGCGGCCCGCCGCCTCGGTTAGTTCGATGATCCTGGCGAGCCCGTCCGCCACCTGGCGCGGCGATTGCCGCAAGGTGTGCCAGCCGTCACCAAAGCGCGCGACGCGGCGCAGCGCCGCCGGGCTCGAACCGCCGATCAGCAGCGGCGGGTAGGGCGTCTGCAGCGGCTTCGGCGAGAACTTCAAGCCGCTGTAGCGGTAGAATTCGCCCGCGAATTCCGGCGTCTCCTCGGTCCACAGCGCCTGCAACGCGCCCAGAATCTCGTCCATGCGCCGGCCCCGCGTGGTGAAGTCGACGCCGAGGTTCTCGAACTCGTCCCGCGTGGTCGCGACGCCGACGCCGAGGCAGACCCGCCCGCCGGAGAGATGGTCCAGGGTCGCGACCATCTTGCCGAGACGCGCCGGGTCGTGCCACGGCAGCACCAGCACCGAGGTGCCAAGGCGTACCGTTTGCGTGGCGCACGCAATGGCGGTGAGCACCGTCAGGGCATCGTGGTAGGGCCTGTCGCCAAGACGCTCCGCCACGTAGCTCGAATGAAACAGGTGCTCGCGCACCCAGACGCTGGAGAACCCGAGCCGCTCCGCCGTCGCGGCGAGCGCTACCAGGTCGTTCGGGTCCTCGACCCCCTGGTTGTTCGGAATGCCAAAACCGACCTTCATGATGCTGCCTCTCTCCTGTGACGCGCCCCGGGTGATCCCGTCAGTGATCCCAAGGCGGTTCTATGGCCAGCCCCGCGGGCGGGGCGCTGTGCCCACACGTTACCGGCTCGCCGGGGCGACGCCAATCCCGCGCCGCGCCGGCCCCGTGCTTATTTCTTGCCTGCCACCCGCCGCTGCTTAAATCAATCGTATCGCGCGTGCCTGCGCTCGCGCGCATCTGGCCCGGGGGAGAAACGCCATGTCCGATTCGCTGACCGATTTCACCTTTCTCGAAGGGGTAAGGATTCTCGACTTCACGCAATTCGAGGCCGGACCCTCCTGCACTGAGGCGCTGGCCTGGCTCGGCGCCGACGTGGTCAAGGTCGAGAACCCGAACCGGGGCGATCCCGGCCGCCGGCTGAAGCCGAACCATCCGGACGACGATCCCTATTACTTCCACATCCTGAACGCCAACAAGCGCTCGATGACGGCCAATCTGAAATCGCCGGAAGGACTTGAGCTGATCCGCGACCTGATCCGGAAAGCCGACGTGATGATCGAGAATTTCGCGCCGGGCGCCATCGAACGGCTCGGCCTCTCCTACGACGCGGTGAAGGCGATCAACCCCTCCATCATCTACGCCCAGGTCAAAGGCTTCGGCGCCGGCAGCCCGTTCGAGAAGAATCTCGCCTTCGACATGATCGCGCAGGCCTGCGGCGGCACCTTCAGCGTCACCGGGGAGGCCGACGGCCCACCGATCCGCCCGGGCATCTCGCTCGGCGATACCGGCACCGGCATGGTGCTCGCGATCACCATCCTAGGTGCCCTCTTCAAGCGCCGCGAGACCGGCGAGGGGCACCTGCTGGAAGTCGCGATGCAGGACGCGATCCTGCACTACATGCGGATTCCGTTCTCCACCATGGGGCTGACCGGCAAGGCGGCGGCGCGCGGCGGCAGCAAGGTGCCGGGCATCTCCAACGCGCCGATGGGCCTCTACCCCTGCGCGCCGGGCGGGCCAAACGACTACGTCTACATCATGACCAGCCGCGCCAATCCGGAACACTGGGACCGCCTGCTGACCCTGATCGAGCGACCGGACCTGATCGGCGACGCCCGCTACCTGACGCCGGCGGACCGGCTGGCGGTGGAGGACGAGGTCGACGGAATCATTGCCGAATGGACCCGCGGGCGCACCAAGTTCGAAGCCATGGAGGCGATCGGCGAGGCAGGCATTCCGGCGGGCGCGGTGCTGGACACGGAGGAGCTTTACCGGGACGAGACTTTCGAGCAGCGCGGCGTGATGCAGACCATGGTCCACCCGGTGCACGCGCCCTTCAAGATGCCGGCCTGGCCGGTCCGGGTCGACGGCAAGGCGACGCGCCTCAAGGCCTCGCCGATGCTGGGCGAGCACACCGAACAAATCGTCGACGAATGGCTCGGCCTCAACGACAGCGCGGTCGCGGCTCTGAAGAAGGAAGGCGCCTTCGGTTGACGCCCCGCGCCCGCACCCTACTCCGCTGCCGCCCACAACGGCTCCGCCCGTAGCCAGATCGCCGTGTCGTGGAACGCAGAGCCGCCCGCCGGCGGCACCGGAGCGGCGTCGATCAGCAGGTTAATGCCGACGCCCCGGTCGAAATTGTCGTCCGGCCACACCCCTTCGGCGATCACGACGCCGGGTTTGGCGGTCTCGGAAATCTCGGCCCGCATCCGGATGTCGCCCTTGGCGTTGCCGAGCCGCACCCAGTCCCCGTCCGCAACCCCATAGAGCGCCGCGTCCACCGGATGGATGCGCGCGGTCGGATGGCCTTCGCGCTTTTGCGAGCCCGGCGTCTCGGTGAAGGAGGAGTTGAGATAGGTGCGCGACGGCGGCGTCACGAGGCGCAGCGGGCGCGCCGCGTCGACCGTATCGATGGTCGCCCAATGGTCCGGCAGCGCCGGCATGCCCGCGTGATGCGGGCCGAGCGCCGCCCAGTCCGGCTTGAAACGGAAGCGCCCGTCCGGATGGCCGAACCCGTTCAGGAAATGCGCGTCCTCGAAACGCGGCGCGCAATCGATCCAGCCGCGCGCCGCCACGTCGGCGAGGGCGCCCTTGCCGGACGCCTGCAAGGTCGCGTCAATCAGGTCGGGGGCCGACATGCGATAGCTTGCATGGGTGCCGCCAAGGCGGCACGCCAGCGCGTTCACTACATCGAGGTTACTGCGGCACTCGCCATGCGGCTCCAGCACGCGTGGGCCGTAGGTCAGCGCCGTATGGCCCCAGCCCTTATAAATGTCGTCGTGCTCCAGGAACATCGTCGCCGGCAGCAATATGTCGGCATAGCGCGCGGTCGCGGTCATGAAATGCTCGTGCACGCAGACGAAAAGATCGTCCCGCGAGAGCCCGGCGCGCACCGCCGCCGTATCCGCGGCCACCAGCGCGGTGTTGGAATTCTGGATCAGCATCGCCTTGACCGGCGGGCCGCCCCGCAGGGCGTCCGCGTTGCCGCCGAGGATCGCGCCGATGCGCGATTGGTCAAGGATGCGGGTAACGTCCGCCGCCTTGTCCGCCGCATGTGCCAGGGTCGTATCGAGTCCCCAGATGTCGAAACTGGCGAAGAACGCGCCGCCACCTTTTTGACGCCAGGCGCCGGAGACCGCCGGCAGGCAGCTGGCCGCGTGCATGTTGACGGCGCCGTTGTGACTGCGGGTGAATCCCACGCCGAAGCGGAGGTAGCTCTTGGGGGTCGATCCGTAGAGCCGGGCAAAATCCACGATCTCCGCCGGGTCGAGCCCGGTGATCTCCGCCGCCCATTCCGGAGTCCGGCGCGTCAGGTGTGCCCGCACATCGGCGTCGAAATCGGTGAATGCGGCGAGATAGTCCTCGTCCGCCAGACCGTCCGCCAGCATTACCTGCATCATCGCGCAGGCCAGCGCCGCATCAGTGCCGGGCCGCAGCACCAGCCCGAGATCGGCGGCGGCCATGGTCGACGTGCGGTAGACGTCGACGACGACCAGCTTCGCGCCGCGCGTCTTGCGCGCCTTCTGGATGTGGCCCATCAGGTTGACATGGGTGTGAACCGGATTGCCACCCCACACGACGATCAGGTCCGCCGCCTCGATTTCCATCGGGTCGACACCGTGCTGCGCGCCGACACCGGCCTGCCAACCGGCGACCGCCGGGGCGACACAGATCGTTGGGTTGAGGCCGGAGTAACCAAAGGTGCGGCTGAGCCGGTCGATCCCGTAGCGCTGTAGGACGCCGAGGGTGCCGCCCGAGTGAAACGGCCAGACGGATTCCGGGCCGTGGGTTTCGCCCGCCGCGTGAAAGGCCGCCGCCACGGTGTCGAGCGCCTCGTCCCAGCCGATCCGCTCGAACTGGCCTTCTCCTTTCGCGCCGACGCGGCGCAGCGGATGGGTCAGGCGATCCGGGTGATGCACCCGCTCCGCATAGCGCCCGACTTTCTCGCAGACCACGCCGGCCGTGAACGGCAGGTCGGAGGCACCGCGGATGCGCCCGATCGCGGTCGGCGACAGACGCTCGACCTCGAGCGCGCAGGCGCTCGGGCAATCATGGGGGCAGGCGGATTTCACGATCTCCACGGTCATGGCGGCATCCTTCGTCAGCGCGTCTCGGCACAATATCCGCCCATAGTATAATCGGTCGGCGCGCGGCGGACACGCCATTTGCCCCGCCGGCGGCACAGTGCCCGCCGCTCTCTCGGACGGCGTTATTTAATTGTATAATGCGGCACGCCTACACTATAAGACGAGGGGAATGCCCGATGCCCGGATACGATCCGAATTTCCTCGCGGTGCCCGTGCCGCTGCCCGACTTCTCGCCGGCCCTGGCCGGCGACGTCCTGCGCAAACCCGACCTCCGCGATGGGGTCTATGCAGATTACGTCAATTACACGGTCGCGATGCACCGCGGCTTCCGAACACCGCTCTTCGCGGCGCTCAACATCAATCAAAAGCTTCACAAGACCACGGAGACGTCTGGCTATTGGCGGACGGACTCGCGTGTCGGCGAAGAGAACCAACTCGGCCGGGGCTACTATGACGGCACCGACAATCCCTGGGACAAGGGGCATCTCGCCCGCCGGGAGACCGCCGCCTGGGGTGAAACGTTGAAGCTCGCCGAACGCGCCGACAAGGAGACCTACTACTATTCGAACGCGTCGCTGCAGCATGCGAACCTGAACCGCGACGAATGGCTCGGGGTCGAAGATTGGGTCCTGGACCTCGCGCTCGACAGGGACGACAAGATCAGCAGCTTCTCCGGCCCGGTCTTCGGCGCGCACATGCGGACCATTCGGCCGGACGGCCAGCCCGTCGCCTTTGTCCCCTCGGCCTTCTACAAGGTCGTCTACTTCATGAACCGGCAAGATGAACTCGAGGTGCGGGCCTTCCTCGTGCCCCAGGACGAGGAAGCCATGCGCGACCGGCGCGGGCGGCGCACCTATAACTACCAGACCTACCAGGTGACTGTCGCCGAGATCGAGGAGAAGACGGGGCTCGACTTCCCGGAGGTGCTGGCGGAACGCAACCCGCTGTTCTTCAATCCGAGCGATACGGCGGCGGCGCTCAACGTCACCAGCTTTCCCGAGCGTCGCGAGGTCAACAGTCGCATCGATATCGTTCGCGACAACGCGAATCCGCGGGCCCTCGATTTCGCCGATGACGAGGTCGACGTCTTCATCGCCGCCGCCATGATCAATCCGAGAGGCGACGAGCGGGCGGGAGAATGGGTCTCGATCATCAACCTCGGCGCGGCGCCGGGGAACCTCGACGGCTGGACGCTGCGCGACGGCGAAGGGCGGCGCAAAGAGCTGAGCGGTACCCTCGATATCGGCGAAGCCATCCGCATCGGCGATCTGGGCGCGGTTCGCTTCGCCAATAACCGAGACGGATTCGTCCAGCTGGTCGACAACCGAGACCGGCAGATCGACCGCGTGCCCTATACCAAGGCCCAGGCGCAGCGCGAGGGCAAGCCGATCGTCTTCGCCTACCGCGACCTCGATTACGACGCGGCTGGCAGCTAGGGTTCGCCAGTCGCGCGGCAGCGCGGAATCCGCATGCACGGACTGGCAACGCCAGAACACGTCCTATATTCAAAGGCGCTGCATATTCGCGCGCATTTCGAAAGGGTCTCGCCATGGATTTCGCCCCCCGCATGAGCCGGTTCAAACCGTCGCCAAGTCAGATCGCCTCGGCACGGGTCCGCGACCTCGTCGCCGAAGGCCAGGACATCGTCAAGCTGACAGCGGGCGAGCCCGACTTCCCCACGCCCGACCACGCCAAAGCGGCGGCGATCGCCTGCATGGACGCCAATGAGATCCGCTATACGCCGATCAACGGCCTGCTGGAAATGCGCAAGGCGGCGCAGCTCAAGTTTAAGCGCGACAACAATCTCGACTACGGGCTCGACCAGATCGCGGTCGGCTCTGGCACCAAGCAGATCCTGTTCAACTGCCTGATGGCGACCGTCAGCCAGGGCGACGAGACGATCATCCCGGCGCCCTACTGGGCGTCCTACCCGGACATGGTGCTGCTCGCGGGCGGCACGCCGGTGATCGTCGACTGCGGCCAGAACAACCTCTTCAAGATGCGGCCGGAGCAGCTCGAGGAAGCGATCACGCCGAACACCAAATGGCTGGTCTTCAGCTCGCCGAGCAACCCGACCGGCGCCACCTATTCGCGGGAAGAGCTGGCCGCGCTCGCCGAGGTGCTGCTGCGCCATCCGCATGTCCACGTGCTCACCGACGACGTCTACGAGCATCTGATCTACGACGGCCGCACCTTCCACACGCTGGCCGAGGTCGAGCCCGCGCTCTACGACCGCACCGTCACCTGCAACGGCGTTTCCAAGGCCTATTCGATGACCGGCTGGCGGCTCGGCTTCGCGGGCGGCCCGAAGGACATCATCGCCAACATGGCGAAGATGCAGTCGCAGAGCACATCGGGCGTCTCGGCGGTGAGCCAGGCGGCGGCGGTCGCGGCGCTGGAAGGTCCGCAGGAATACGTCAAGGAGCGCACCGCCAATCTGCAATACCGCCGCGACATTCTGTTCGAAAAGCTGAACAAGGCGAAGGGCCTGCAATGCGATCTCCCGGAAGGGGCGATGTACATCTTCTGCTCCTGCGCCGGGACCATTGGCAAGACAGCCCCGAACGGCAAGGTCATCGAGAACGACGAGGACTTCACCATGTACCTGCTGGAGTCGGTCGGCGTCGCGGTGGTGCAGGGGAGCGCCTACGGTCTCTCGCCGTATTTCCGCGCCAGCTTCGTCGCCCCCGAGGCCGACCTGGTGCGCGGCGGCGACAAGATCCAAGAAGCCTGCGCCGCGTTGAGCTAGCAGCGCGCGCGGCTTTTTGCGGCCGCCTCCTTCGACAGGCTCACCAGGACGGGATTGTTTGGGATCTGTTTTTTCGGTCCGTCGTGCCGTACCTGTCGACGGGCAACGGGTCTCCGGCTCAAGCCGGTGGTGCCGCGATGCCGCCGTGCCGACGCGACCAGAGCGCCGGGTCCGCAATGAACCGCTCGATCTCCGCCAGCTCCGGCGCGCCCAGCATGGCCTCCTGCCGCGCGCAGTCGACGATGTCGCTCAGCCGCGCCAGCGACATCAGCGAAGGACCGGTGGGGAAGACACCGAAATCCACCAGCACGAACGTGTCGACCACTTCGGCTTCGGCGCGCTGCAGCGCCTTGCGGAAAACCACTTCGCTGGCCCCGTCGGTTGCCAGATCGTCGACCAGCAGGACCCGCGCGCCCGGATCGAAGTCGCCCTCGACCTGGGCCAGACGTCCGAAGCCCTTGCTCTGCCGGCAGACCAGGACCAGGGGCTTCGAGAGCCGGTCGGCGATCAGGGTCGCGAAGGGAACGCCGGTCAGCTCGCACCCTGCGACCGCGTCAAGCCCGGTCGCATCGAAATCGGCGGCGAGCCGCGCCAGCGACATCTCGACCAGCAGGCCGCGCGCCTCGGGCGTCGAAATCAGCTTCTTGCAATCGATATAGACCGGGCTCGCCCAGCCCGAGGAGAAGAAGAACGGATCGCCCTGGGTGCGGGTATAGAGGGACCGGCCCTCGACGATGATACGGGCAGTCTCCTCGGCCCACAGGCTCTCGTCGCTCATCGCACGGCCTCCCCGTCGCAGTCGGCGGCCTGCGCCATCGCGCCGGCGAGGACCTGCACGCCGAGCAGAAAGTCGTCGAAATCCATCGCCTCGTGCGGGTTGTGGCTGCCCTTGTCGTTCCGCACGAAGATCATCCCGGACGCAACGCCCGCATCGGCGAAGACGGAGGAATCATGACCCGCGCCCGACGGCATGATTTCGTAATCCGTCCCCTGGGCCTGGCAGACCTCTTCCAGCAAACCGACGACCCGGGGCGACATGGTGGCCGGGTCGGTCAGGCTCGGCGTGCCGAGATCGAAGGCAACGCCCCGCCTGGCGCCCACCTCCGCGCATTCGGAGCGCAGCAACGCCTCGAAGGAATGCAGCGTTTTGACGTCCTGGCTGCGGTACTCGAGCGCGAAAGTGACTTCGCCCGGCACCCGGGAGACCGCATGTTCGCGCGCGTTCGTCTCGACCACGCCCGCCGTCACCACCAAGTCCTCGCCCCATTCCAGCAGCACCCGCCAGTGTTCGTCGAGACGCACCAGCAGATCCGACATCGCCAGCACCGCATCGTGGCGCAACCAGCGCGGTACCGCGCCCGAATGCGCCGCCTCGCCCCGGCAGACAACCCGGCGGTGGCGCACATTCCCCCGGATGCCGGTGACGATGCCGACCGGCCTCTCGCGCGCGACCAGCACCGGGCCCTGCTCGATATGCAGCTCGTACCAGCTGTGAAACCGTGACGGATCGCGCAGCGGACCGTCGGCGCGCAGCAGGTCGACATCGGCACCGCTCGCGCGCATGCAGTCTTCCAGGGTGCGCGCGCCGTCCCGGTGAGGCGTTTGAAAATCGCTCTCGGTAAGCTGGCCAAAAAGCGCTCGCGAGCCGAAATAACAGGGCCCGCCAAACCAGGCGCTCTCTTCGCCGCGCAACGCGATCAGCTCGACATCGCGCATCGTCCGGCCCCGCTCGCGCAAGGCGAGCAGCGCCATCAGGCCGGCGGTCACGCCGGCGGCGCCATCGTAATTGCCGCCTTCGGGCACGCTGTCGAGATGCGACCCCGTGGCGACCACGGGCAGGGACGGGTCAGATCCCGGCAGGCGTACGATCAAGTTGCACGCGGCGTCCCAACGGGTCTCCAGCCCTTCCCGCGTCGCAAGATGTTCCAGTGCCTGCATCGCCGCTGTCTCGCCCGGCCCGTAGGTCTCGCGGGAGACACCGACGCCGTCGAAGGACATCTCGCGGAGATCGCCGAGAAAATCCTGTGCGAGTGCGCGCAGGCGCGGCGACATCGCCGGTGCCTCGCGTTCCATCAGTTTGAGCGTATCGTCCAAGATTGCCTCCAACCGGGGACCGAATCGGCGATTCGACACATCCCTGAATTCGGAAGCCCCTATTCTTACCCCTTGCGGTGCAGCGCTACAACCCAGGCCATGTGCCCGGCGGCTCAAACGAACCGGCGGCGCTGCAACGGCGCGAAGGGCTCGCGGTGCTCCGGCAGGTAGGGACAATTGACCACGACCAGCACCTCGGCCGCCGGCCCCTCCCGGCGGAACGGCAGGATCAGGCGCTGACAGGCCTTCACCCGAGATAGGGCCGGCGGGGCGTGGGTCGTATAGAGAACGCCCGGCCGCGCCAGCGCGGCCCGGTAGGCCGCGTTGAAGAACCGCTCCATGCCCGCGTTGCGCTTGGAGAGCCGCTCGCCGGTACGGTCGCCGCCGTAGCGCGAGGCGACGAAACTGCCGTAGAGCCGATAAGCGAGATCGTCCTCGCCCGCGACCCGCTCGATCACCATCAAAAATCCCAGCAGCGGTTTCAGCGCCTCCGGCTCGAAGGCGCCGTAGCGCGGCAAAGGATCGCCGCCCTTCAGCGCCCACCAATAATCGACCGCCGCCGCCAGTTTGGCGTCTTCGATATCCTCCGGCGCTGGGTCCCAGCAAACCTCCGGGGCGGCGGAGCCGCTCGCGGCGACGAAAGCGTTGACCGCGGCCAAGTCGCGATCGTAAATCGCGCGCAGAATGGCGTCGTCCTCAGCCTGCCACCGAAACATACAGTCCTCCGGCATCGACCGCACGTATCGTCGGTTTCGCCCATAAATGGTCTCTTTCGGTCATAATAGTCGGGAACGCTGGCCTAAGCGACAGGGTTTTCGACCGCCGGTGCCGAGAAACGTACCTCTGATTTGCCGGCTGAAGAGCCGGGCCCCGGATAATGCTTTCGCATTTCCGGGGAATGAAAGCGGTGGGTCCTTCTACACGCCCGCTGTCACCAGCGGCTCAGGATAAGCCTGCCGAAGGATGAGACCGGAAGACACTCATCCGGGACTCCACCGCACGCCCTACCCCAGCGACAATTCCTGCTCGACCAATTCGGCCCAGTAGCTGGCGCCGTAGACCGCGGCCCGGTCGTTGAAATCGTAGTTCGGGTTGTGGACGACGCAGCCGCCGTCCTCGCCCTCGCCGTTGCCGACGCGGATGTAGCAGCCGGGATTGTGCTGCAGCATCCAGGCGAAATCCTCGGAGCCCATGGTCGCCGGATGGTCGTTGTTGACGTTCTCCTCGCCGACCACGGCGGCCGCGGCCTTCGCCGCCTTCAGGGTTTCCTCGGGCGTGTTGACCAGCACCGGGTAGCGGCGCTCGTAGACGATTTCGGCGGTCAAGCCGTGCGCCCCGGCGATGCCGTTGACGACCTGATCCATGCGCGCCTCGACCATGTCCTGGACCGAACGGCTGAGGGCGCGGCAGGTGCCCTTGATGCTGACGGTCTCGGGGATGACGTTCATGTTCGTGCCGGCGTGGAACTGGGTGACGCTGATTACCGCCGCCTCGATCGGATTGGCGGAGCGCGAGACGATGCGCTGCAGGGAGGTCACGATCTCGGCCCCGGTGACGATGGGGTCGGCGCCCTGATGGGGATGGGCCGCGTGCGAGCCCTTGCCGCTGACCGTAATGTGGAACATGTCGGCGGACGCCATCGCCGGGCCAACGCGCACGCCGAATTTGCCGACCGGCAGGCCCGGCTGGTTGTGCATGCCGTAGACAGCCTCGACCGGAAACAGGTCGAACAACCCGTCGTCGCACATCACCTTGCCGCCGGCCTCGTTCTCCTCCGCCGGCTGGAAGATGAACTGCACCGTGCCGTTGAAGCGCCGGGTCTCGGAGAGGTACTTTGCCGCCCCCAGCAGCATCGCGGTGTGGCCGTCATGGCCGCAGGCGTGCATCTTGCCGGGATGGGTCGAGACGTGATCGAAAGTGTTCTCCTCCAAAATATCGAGCGCGTCGAGATCGGCGCGCAGACCGATGGCGCGGTTCGAATTGCCGACCGCCAGCGTGCCGACGACGCCCGTCTTGGCGAGACCGCGGTGCACCGGAATGCCGAAGGATTCGAGCTTTTCGGCGACGATGTCCGAGGTCCGCGTCTCCTCGAAGGCGGTCTCCGGATGGGCGTGAATGTCGCGCCGCCATTGCCCGATCTCTTCCGCGAAGGCTGCAATCTCTTCCTTTACCGGCATCGCTTCGTCCTTTTCCCTCAGACCCTGTAGGTATCGACCGCTTTCTCGTCGAGCACGAGCCCGTGCCCCGGCGCATCCAGAGGCGCCATCATGCCGCCCTTCGGCTCCGGCATGTTCCGGAGGATCTCCGTCGAGCGCGGCATGTACTCGACCATATGGCCGGCGGGAACGGAAGCCAAGAGATGCACATGCACCTCGGGCACCACATGGCCGCAGACCGGCACGTTATAGGCCTCGCCCAACGCCGCCATCTTGCGCCACGGGGTGATTCCGCCGACCCGCGCCAAATCGAGGATGATCACGTCGAGCGCCCGCGCCTCCAGGCAGTCGCGCACCTGGGCCAGAGTGTAGTAGTGCTCGCCGCCGGTCACCGGCATGTCGAACATGTCGCGGATCTTGCCGAGCCCGGCATAGTCCTGATGGTCGATCGGGTCCTCCAGCCATCCGGCCCCGGCCTCCTGCAGCGCGCGCCCGGTCTCGACCGCCTGGGTGTAGCTCCAGCCTTCGGTCGCGTCGACCATCACCGTCACGTCCGGCCCCGCCGCCTGCTTTGCGTATCGCACCCGCTCGGCCTGTTCGGCCGCGGGCGCGGTGTGGCTGAGGCGTAGTTTGACGCCGCCATAGCCGGCCTCCGCATAGGCGCGGATATTGTTCTGCAGATCATCGACCGGGACGCTGTACCACATGCGATCGCTGGCATAGGCCACGACTTGCGCGCGGTGCCCGCCGAGCAACCGGAAGATCGGCTGGCCAAGCGTTTTGCCGAGCGCGTCCCACACCGCGATGTCGATGGGCGCCAGCGACCAGTGCAACAGGCCGCCGGGGCCGACCCAGTTCGCCCGTCCCGCCAACGCCGACCAAATCGCTTCCGTGTCGCGGATATCCATTCCCGGCAGATGGCCGGCCAGCTCGGCCGCCCCCGCCGCGATTGTGCGCATTAGGTCGCCGCGAGGCTGCACGATATAGCCGACCCCTTCCACGCCGTCGCGCGTGCGCACGCGCGCCAGCACGTGCCAGTTCGCGTCGACGACCCGGCCCGCCGCCTGATAGCCGTCGGTAACCGGAACCTTCAAGAGTTCGACTGTGGCCGATTCGATCTTCATTGTGTCTCTCCCCCCAAGACTGGACCTTATCGAAGGTTGCGCAGCGGCGCCCGGCTTCAAGCCGCCCGGTTATTTCTCTGTCAGGCTGGTAACGGCCGCCCAGTCGCCAGGCGGCGGTGCCTGGACGAAGCCGCGGGCCCGATCAGCGAAGCTCCGGGCCACTGGATCTTCGTCGGCGAGGGCGGCGAACCCGGCAGCCGCATCCTCAAAGGCCCGCGACCGGTAGTGCTGCAGCGCGCGTTCGAACGCCGCTTTGCGGCGCGCCTCCTCCGGCGTCACGTCGTCCCGCCGCGCGATGGGAATGAAGACCCGCACGGGCCGGAAGCGCCCCACGACCTGCAACCTATCCACCTCTTGGAACGCGATCTCGCGGTCGGCCAGTGCCACGGTCCGTTCACCCACCAGAATTCGCGAGCCGTAATACTTGTTCGCCCCTTCCAGGCGCGAGCCGAGATTGGCGGCGTCGCCCATCGCCGCATAGGTAAAGCGCCGACGCGACCCAATATTGCCGACCAGCATCTCGCCGGAGTTAATGCCGATGCGCGCCTCGATGCGTCGGTCCGACGGCAGGCCGAAGGCGCCGGTCATCGCGGCGAGACGCGCCTGGCAGCCGAGCGCCGCCTCGCAGGCATGGACCGCATGATCCGCGTCCGCGAGCGGCGCCCCGAAGACGCCGGTGATTTCATCGGCCACGAACTTCTCGATATAGCCCCCATGGGCTTCAATGATCTCCGACATTTCGGTCAGGTAGTCGTTGAGGAACCGCGCCACCTCGCCCGGCGTCAACCCTTCGGACAACGACATGAACCCGGCGATGTCCGTGAACAGGATCGTGACTTCGCGGGCCTCGCCGCCAAGCGTCGGCAGGTCCCGCTGGCGCAGCAGATGCTCCATGACGCGAGGTGGCAGGTAATAGGAAAAGACACGGCGGATGTAGCGGCGGTCCTTATCCGAGACCGCGATCCGATAGGCGGAAAGGATCGCGAACAGCGCCGCCATGGCAATCAGCGGATCGTAGAGCGGCAGGACGATCCCCGACCGGAAGGCGAGCGCCGCTCCGGCAATCCACAGAAGACCGGCGCACGGCAGGATCAGGGCGGCGGCCAGAGGCGCCAGCTTCATGACCGCCAACGCCGCGAGCGCGGCCCCAACAAGGGCCGCCAGCGGGGACGCGGGCTCGACCGAGGGGATCAGCGTGTTCCGCCGTAAGAGATTATCGACCGCCGCCGCATGCACGTAGACGCCGGGCATTGTATCGCGGGCAAACCCGGTCGTATAAAGGCCGTCCAACGCCGGATGCACGCAGCGCTCGGCCGCGTTCTCGCGTTCCGGCCGCATGACGAAGCGCTTCGAAGTCAGCACCCGGCCTTCGACATCGAGGACCGCGCCGAGCAGAACCACCTTGCCGGCGAAATGACGGCGAAAGAACGCTGGCGTATCGGCACCGGCGCAGGCCCACAGGTCGGCCAGGGAATAGGTTGGCGCATCCCGGTCGGGAAAGTTCAGGGGAAACCGCGGTCCGTTCGCCGAAGGCGGCCGGTAGCCGGCCAGGGAGACCCGGCCCGAGCGGTCGAACACGGGTGTGACGCCCAACGCCCGGGCCGCCAGCTCGACGCCGAGGGACGGTCGGACCCGGCGTCCGGAATCCCCGTCTTCCAGTTCGAATCCCATCGGATAATGGCGGATGATCCCGTCGCCGTCCTCCGACATGTTGGCCGGGCGGATGTTCCCGCTGCCGCGCACCGCGAGGCGCTGCCCCGCGAAAGGTCCGATCGGCAGCGCCTGATGTTGTACCTCGGCGAGGACGATCTTCCCAGCATCGGCCCCGCGCCGGAGCGTCACCAGAAAATCGCGCTCGAATCCGGGGATATGCGTGTCGACCGACGTCGGGTAGATCAGGTCGAATCCGACCACCTTTGGCCCAGCTGCGAGGACCGCGTCCAGCACCTGCGCCAGCGGCCGCGTCCACATGATGCGCGGCGTGTCGCGAAACGGCGGGCGGCGGTAGGTTTCCTCGTCGATGGCAATGACCACGACATCGCCTGTCGGTGCCATGGCGCCGGGAAACTGCCGATCGATCCAATACAGGCCGTCCACGCCCAAACCGTCGAGACGGTCGAAGAGCGGCGTCGCAAGCGCCCCCGCGACGGCGGCGACGGCAAGGAGGGAGGCGGCCCAGTCGCCGATGCCGCGCATTCTCAGCGGAGGAAAATTTTATAGAGAGACGGCATCGCGCCCGGCACCTAGCGAAACCCGACGAGCCGTCCCAAGGCCGTACCCGTATCGCGCCGCGCGATATCGGAGACCTTGAAGATCAGATCGCGGCCCCCGGCCTTCGCCCGATAGACCGCGCCGCGGGCCAACGGCGCCGCCATGCCGGCGGTATCAAACCGTGCCCCCTGGACGTCGAATTGCCGCCGCTCGCCGCCGCCCCGGTCCAGCCGCTCCACTTCCAGGATGGGAACCGGGCCCGCGAACACAAACAACGGATAGACCGAGTGTACTTCGAGGGCGGGCGTCTCCGCCGCCGCTGGACCGGCACGGGTCACGACGACCGCCGATTGTGCGGCCTCGCGCCCGCTCAGCACCATTTTCGCCCCGCCGCATTGAATGAACTTCCGCGTCAATTTCCCGCCGCCCGTCACCGCGCTTTGGCGCTCGCCGATCGTGACCGTCGCGCCGGCGATCTGCTCGATGGTGCAAGAATCGAAATACCCGATGGTCAGGGTTTCGCCCTCGGCGAGCTCGATCCGCATGCCGAGCGACAGATAATCGAGCGGCCGCAGCGTGCTGCTGGGCGCGGAGATTTCCTCGACGATGGCCACCGGCGGCCCCGCCTCGGCGGGCGATATCCACAAGCCCGCGCCGATCAGCGCCACCGCAATAGACCCGCGCTTTCCCTGTCCGTGCATATCCGGCTCCTCGACTGATACCCGAACTATAAGAAATTCCGAGAGCAACCGATAGAATTATGGACGGCTTTGACCCATTTTCATACTTCCGAGACAAGGGAGAGGATCAAGGCCATGCTGCTGGAGGGCAAAACGGCCATCGTAACCGGCGCCGCGTCCGAGCGGGGGATCGGCTTCGCCACGGCCAAACTGTTCGCCGCCCAGGGCGCGCGTGTCGCCTTACTGGATCGGGAGACCGCCGCGCCACAGTCCTTCGCGGCCCGCCTGGGCACGACGCATCTGGGCCTCGCGTGCGACGTCGCCGATGGCGACGCCTGCCGCCGCACTGTCGCCGCCGTAGGCGATCGGTTCGGGCATATCGACATCCTCGTGAACAATGCGGGAATCGTGTATGGTACGCCGATCGAGGACATCTCGAAGGCGGAATACGATGAGATCATGGGCGTCAATCTCGCGGGCAATTTTCAGATGGCGCAGGCGGTCATCCCCGGTATGCGCGGCCAAGGTGCCGGCGCCATCGTGTGCGTCTCGTCGATTGCCGGGCGGCGCGGCGGCGGCCTTTTCGGCAGCGCCCATTACTCGGCCACCAAGGCCGGCATCTTCGGGCTCACCCGGGCCCTGGCGCGCGAACTTGCCGGCGACGGCATTCGCGTCAACGCGGTGGCGCCAGGCACCCTCGACAACGATTTCACGCAAGGCCGGATGACGGAGGCCGACAAAAGCGCGATCGCGAAATCCGTGCCCATGGGACGATTGGGCACGGGCGACGAAGTTGCCGGCGCTTGCCTGTTCCTCGCTTCCGACCTCGCCAGCTACGTGACAGGCGTGGTTCTGGACGTGAACGGCGGCCTGCAAATCCAGTAGCGCGCCGCTCCCGAAATCGTGACGTGCATATCGCGGCGGAGCGCCTTATCTCATCTCCATGAAACGTCTTCTTTGCTGCGCCAGTGCCGTTCTTTTCCTCACCGGCGCATTCTGGTTCGAGGCCTTGTTCGCGCCGAAAGCCGAGCTTTGGCCGCGCTGGGAGAAACACGATGCCGAGTCGAGCGCCCGCATCGCGCACGACGAATGGGACGCCCTGCTCAAGACCTACCTGCGTCCCGGCCCCGACGGCGTGAACCGCTTCGCCTATAGCCGCGTGTCGGCCGACGACATGCGCCGGCTCGATGCCTATGTCGAGCGGCTGGCAGGCACGGCGATTTCCACATTCAGCCGCCCGGAGCAGTTCGCTTATTGGATCAATTTTTATAACGCGCTGACGGTCCAGGTGGTCGCCACGCATTATCCTGTCGGCAGCATCCGAGATATCGACCTCAGCGACGGCGCCTTCAAGGACGGACCCTGGGAGCGCAAACTGGTCGAGGTCGAAGGCGAGAAATTGAGCCTGAACGACATCGAACACCGCATTCTGAGGCCGATCTGGCGGGACCCGCGCATCCACTATGCGGTTAACTGCGCCTCCATCGGTTGCCCCAACCTGCGCCGGGACGCCTATCGCGGCGACACCGTGAACCGGGTGCTCGAGACGGCGGCACGCGATTTCGTCAACAACCCGCGCGGCGTTGCCGTCGAAGGCGGCGAGCTCGTCGTCTCCAGCCTCTATATCTGGTTCCGCGATGATTTCGGCGGCTCCGACAGCGCCGTGATCGAGCATCTGCGGCGCTATGCGGGGCCCACGTTAAAAGCAGCCCTGTCGGGGCGCGAGACGATCGCCGATCACCGCTACGACTGGGGATTGAACGGCACCGATCTCTCTCCCGAACGTTAGACCGCCCCGGTTGATGGGGTGCGCCGCCGCGCCGAATTGTAGTAGCGCGCAAGCCGTTCCGGCGACACTCCGAGATGAAACAGCAGGTGGATCACCAGCCAGCCCCACACGATGGCCGCCGGACGGCGGCCGCGAAAGCGGCGCGACGAAGTGCGCAGCGGCGGCTCTTCGATGCAGATCGTCTTGCCGTAAGCCTCCATGCGACGGACAAAATCGTAATCCTCCATCAAGGCAATGGGCCGGAGTCCGCCGAGCGTGTCGTAGACCGCGCGGCGCACGAATATGCCGGAATCCCCATAGTAGAAGCCGTGGCTTCTGATCCAGGCGTAAAATCCGTCCAGCCACCGGCTGAAACCATCGCCGCCGTCGAAACAGAGACGGAAGTTGCCGCCCACCGCCGACGCGTCCCGCCGCAATGCGTCCGCGACTGCCGCCAATCCTCCAGCGGGAAAATCGCTGTCCGCGTGCAGCAACAACAGAATTTCCCCCTTCGCCGCCTGCACGCCGGCGACCAGTTGGACTCCCCTTCCCGGCGATGTCACCAGGACTCGCGCGCCGTGACGCGCGGCGAGGGCCAGCGTCTCGTCACGGCTGCCGCCGTCGACAACGATCACTTCGTAAGGTGCCGCTTCGCGGGCCAATGCCGTCAACAACGCGCCAATCCGCGCCGCTTCGTCGAGCGTGGGTATGATCACTGAAATCACGGACAGCTCCCTTTCCCGGTGGCGCATCATAACTCGCCCGGGCGCACACGCGGGCGTCACGAATTTGTTAGTTCGCCAGCGGTGGCGCCCGGGTCATACTCGGCCCCATGAAATATCTCGGCCTTCCCTTGCTGGTGTTCCTGATCTGGTGGTCGGCCGATGCGCCAGCCAGAGCACCGGTGCAGCTCACCCCGGCGCTGGCCAACCTGCTGACAACACTCGAGCCCATTGGGGAACGGCGGCTCGGGCGCACGGAAGGCAAGATCGTCATCGTCACCTTTTTCGCCAGCTGGTGTCCTCCGTGCCGGTGGGAGTTCGAATCGCTGAATGCCCTCCGAGAACGCTACAACGAAGACGAGCTCTCCATCGTCGCGGTCAATCGCTTCGAAACTTGGGCCAACGACGACGGCGGCCGACGCATGAAGCGCTTTCTCGCTGACACCAAACCGGCTTTCCCCTTGGTGGCCGGCACTGAAGCCCTCGCGGAGCGGTTCGGCGGGATCGAGCGGATCCCGACCCTGTTCGTGTTCGACCGTCGGGGACGGCAGGCCTATGCCTTCGTGCATCTGGAAGGGGCCGAGAAAATGCACGCCGGCACTGGGGAGCTTTCGGCCGTCATCGACGCGCTGCGCTAGCGCCGCAAATACGCTACAATCGTCGAGATGCCGAACGCTCCCGAAACATCGCCCGTGCCAGACCGTGCCGCCCAGATCGTGCGCGGCGTCGCTCGCTTCCTTGCAGAACGCGGCGAAAGCTGCCTCGCGGAATTCACCCTCAAGAGCGGCCGCCGGGTCGATCTCATCGCCTTGGACCGCAAGGGCCTGATCACGGTGATCGAGGTCAAATCCTCCGTCGCCGATTTCCGCTCCGACCGGAAGTGGCAGGAGTACCTGGCATTCTGCGACCGTTTCTTCTTTGCGGTCGGCCCGGACTTCCCGCAGGACCTGCTGCCCGAGGATTGCGGCATTCTGCTCGCCGATGCCTATGGGGCCTCGGTCCGGCGCGAGGCGCCGCAAGGGAGCCTGAACGCCGCCCGCCGCAAGGCGGTGATGCTGCGCTTCGCGCGCACCGGCGCCAGCCGGCTGCTCCGACACACGGATCCCGACTGGGTCCGGTGAGGCAGCGCCGTCAACGGCCCGATTCGATCCGCTGCAGTTCTTTCCAGAACTCCTTGAACATCTCCGTGCGCATCTGCGTCTCCGCCGTGTCACCCTGCAATCGATCCGGGTGATAGAGGCGGGCGAAAGTCGACTTGGCCTGCCGGAACTTGCGATCTCCGTCGTCGCCCGGTCGCGCTTCGCCGCTTAGTTTGGCCTGCATCCGCGCCATCTCTTCCTTATAGAAATCGAGCGTGTTCTGCAGCGCATGCTCCGTGTCCTGGAGCGCGATTTCGCATTTTCGCAACTTAATCGCCATCTCGCTCTCTCGGCTCCGGCGCGTTTGGTAGACGACATAGGCACCAAGCAGCAGCATCAGGAAAATCGTCAGCGCCGAGAGCGTATAGGTCGGCACCGGAAGCTACTGCCCGAGCCGCCGAATGGTCGCCGTCGTGCTGTGGCCGTCGAGCAAATCCGCGAGCACGACTTCACCGCCCCAGCTCGCCACATCCTCCGCCCCGACGACTTCCTCGACAGTATAGTCCGCCCCCTTCACCAAAACGTCGGGTTTGAGCAAGCGGATCAGATCGAGCGGGGTATCCTCGCCGAAGACGACCACGGCATCGACATCCGCCAACGACGCCAACACGGCGGCGCGGCTCGCCTCGTTCTGCACCGGGCGGCCGGCACCCTTGAGACGGAACACCGAGTCGTCGCTGTTGAGCCCGACGACGAGACGGTCGCAACTGCGCTTGGCCTGGCGGATCAGCGAAATATGTCCCGGGTGGAGCAGATCGAAACAGCCGTTCGTAAAACCCACCTTACGGCCTTGCCGCCGCCACCCGGCAACCCGGTCTCCGGCCTGGGCCGCAGGCAGGACCTTCGCTTCCGCATCGAGGAACTCGTCCTCATGCGCCGCGGACAGAATCTCAGCCGGATGCGCGACCGCCGTGCCGACCTTGCCGACGACGACACCCGCCGCGGTATTGGCGAAGTGAGTCGCGTCGGCGAGCGCCGTTCCGACGGCCAAGGCGGCGGCCACCGCCGCGGCGACCGTATCGCCGGCGCCCGAGACGTCGAAGACCTCCCGCGCGCGCGCCGGGAAATGATGCACCTCCGTGCCGTCGACCAGGGTCATGCCGTGTTCGCTGCGCGTCGCGAGGACCGCCTCCACCCCCGCGGTTGCAATGACCTGGCGGCACGCCGCGATCGCGGAGGCGTCGTCCGAAACGGCCTGTCCCGAGGCCTGAGACAATTCCTGGCGGTTCGGCGTCACCACCCGCGCGCCCCGATAGCGGCTGTAGTCGTCTCCCTTGGGATCGACGATGACCGGCCGTCCGGCATCGCGCGCCAGACCGATCAACTGCCGAAGAAGAGTGTCTCCGAGCACACCTTTGCCGTAGTCCGAAATCAGCAGGGCGCCCGCGTCGGCAATCTCGGCGGCGACCTGCGCGGCGATACGGTCCTGCATTTCGGCGGAGAGATCCTCTATCGTCTCGCGGTCGGCGCGCAGCATTTGCTGGCCAGAGGCGATGTATCTGGTCTTGATGGAGGTCGGGCGACCCTCCAACGGAATCAGCGTCGCCCGGGCGTTGCTCTCCTCGTCGACCAGGGCCGCAATCTCCTCGCCAGCGGCATCCTCTCCAATCGTGGCGAGCAGATGTGCCGAGGCTCCCAATGCCGCGAGGTTGCGCAGCACGTTCCCGGCCGCCCCCAGCATCGAGGTTTCCCGGCGGACGCTGAAAACCGGAATCGGCGCTTCCGGCGAAATCCGCTCGACCACCCCGTCGACGAAGCGGTCGAGCATCACGTCCCCAACGACGATGACCCGGGCCGAGGTCAGATTCTCGAGGATGGTTGATGTAGCGGCGCTTCGTGTCATGGGTTGCGTCTCCAGCGTTTTCCCGGCGTCAGGTCTGTAGCACGTCTCGGCGGTCGCCGTGAAATACCATCGACGTCAGGCGGCCGGTCCAGACGGCCCCGGTATCAAGGTTGATGCGGTTGGCCCTCACCTCCAGCTCCGGCACCGCCGAATGGCCATGCACCACCGTATAACCCCAATCGGCAGGAGAATCGAGAAAAGCACCGCGGATCCATAGCAAATCTTCCTCGCTTTGCCGTTCGATGGGCACGCCCGGCCGCAAACCCGCATGCACGAACAGATACGTTCCTTCGATATGCGTCGTCTCCAGCGCAGCGAAGAAATCCCGATGCCGCGCCGGCATGAGGCCGGCGAGCGCCTTGCGGCTGCCGTCATCATCGGTATCTTCCGGATCGACACCGTAACTCCGCAGCGTGGCGGCGCCGCCGTTCATCCGCCATGTCCAGGAATCTTCCCCGCCCTCCAGAAACCGCAGCAGCATGTCCTCGTGATTGCCCTTCAGGCAGACACGCTCGAAACCGTCACCCGGCCCCGCCAGGACAAGGTCGACAACTTCCCTGCTTTCCGGACCGCGGTCGATATAATCACCCAGATAGACAATAATCTTGCGACCGGCCGGCGCGGCCGCCGCGTCGGCCCGTATCAAGGCGTGCAATTTTTCGAGCAATCGGGCGCAGCCATGAATATCGCCGACGGCATAGACGCGAACATCCTGCGGCGCACGGGCGGGTGGCATGGTCCCCTCCTCGAATCCGCCTTTACTCGGCTGCCTCCGGCGTCTCCCCGAAACTCTTCCAGGCGTCGCGGCCGCCCCGGTTGTCGATATAGTTGGCCAGCGCGGTGACGACGCGGCGGTCGAACTTCCGGCCGACATCTTCCATCAGGAAACCGATCGCCTTGTCGAAATCCATGCCCTGGCGCCACGAGCGGGCACTGACCATGCCGACAAAGGCATTCGCGACGGCGACGATCCGCGCCGAGAGCGCAATGTCTTCGCCCGCCAGTCCGTCCGGAACACCGCTGCCGTCCACATGCTCCTGCAGCGAACGCAGAGTCTGCGACACATTGCCGTCGAACTCGATGTCCTTCACCAGGTCGGCACTGGTAAAGACGCTCTCCCGGATCATGTCGAATTCCGCATCGGTCAGCTTGTCGGTTTTCGTCAGCACTTCCTCGGGCACGGTGATCTTGCCGAGGTTCATCAGATTGCCGGCAATCTCGGCGGTCTCAACATCGATCGCCGGGAGTTCCATCTCCTCTGCGATGGCCCGCGAAACGACGCCGACGCGGGTCGAATGATTGGCGGAATACGGATCCCGCCGGTCGACGACACTTACCAGGGCACCGACCAACTGCTTCAGGACACGCTCGCGGCGTTCGCGCTCCCGAATCGAATCGGTGATGTCCTGCGACACCATCAACACGCCGGCCGGCATTTCCTCGCGTTCCTCAAGCGGGATGAAATCCGACTTGAAGACGGCGTTCTCCCGACCGTCGAAGGTCAGTTCATGGGTGTAGGAGGTCGGCTCGAACTTGGCCAAACACTCCTTGATCCAGGTCTCGATGCGTTTGCCCTCGAGAGGTCCCAGCACAGCCGCGATATGCTTGTCGAAGAGATCGCGGCGATCGAGCCCGCTGAGATCTAGCGCCACTTGATTGAACCACCGGTAATGGCCGCCAGCGTCGAACACCACGATCGAATTCGGCTGGCTGTCGGTGACCAGATGCATGAAGTTCCGTTGTCCCTGGAACCGTTGGGACAACGCTTCGAAGCGTGTCGCCGCCTCGGTCGCCCGCCGGGACGATCCGTAATACCAAACCGCGATCAACCCGATGAACACCAGAACGATAATGCCGATGAAGGCGATCACGATGGTGCGAATACGGTTCTCCGCTTCGGCCAGCGACTCGGAGGTGTCGATCTTATACATCAACACCCACGGCACCTGATTGAAGGCGCGCACCGTGAGCAAGACTTCGCGGTCCCGGTAGTCGGTCTTGATGCCGAAACCGCCGGGCGTGTCGAGCGCAAAAACACTCGCCAGATTCGGCGTATCGACGGAGAGTTTCTTTTTCAACGGCGCCGTGCCGTCGGCCAAAGGCGTGAGATATTCGACCGATGCCCCCTTGCGGCGCACGATCACCGCTTCCGCCGTCTTGTCGACATTGCCGGGCTGTACCAGCAACGGATAGAGTTCTTTCGAAATTTCCTTCACGCCGACGATCACGCCGATTTGCGAAGAGGCATCCTGATCGCCATGGACCGCGAATACGGGTACGAGAAAAGCCATCGCCGGATTGCCGGCTGAACTTACGAACATGTCCGACACCGCGCGCTCGCCCTTCTCGACGCCCGCCACGAAGGCCTGCAACTGCCCCTGCACGGGCGGCATGCCGGGGCTCGAGACCAGCGGCGTTCCGGTCTTGTCCAGAATACCGATGCCGGCGACTCCGACACGCTCGACATTGGCCTGCACTTCGGCGCCCTTCACATCGCCCTTAAAACCGGCCCGTTCGGCCACGACCGTCAGCAGGTTGCCGAGGAACCCGGCTTCGGGAGAATCCGCCGCCGCCGTTCCCGCGTCCTCCAAAAGGCTCATGTAGAGTTGCAGCGAGGCGTTCTCGGCCAGGGCGGTCAATTCGCCGAGTTGACCGTCGATCCAGCCGTCGATGTCGGCAAACCGGCTATCGGCCACGATCCCCAGCCGGATCTGCCACTGTTTCAACTCGCGCGCGCGTTCGTTCTCGGCGAACTGGAAGGTGAAGAATACCCCGGCCGCCGCCAAGCCGATCAAGACGAACCCCGTCAGGGCCATCTTTGCGAAGGCGCCTTTCGCCGCTGCCTGTTGTGAGCGTGCCACGCTCGAAGTGCTGCTGCTCTCGCTCAAGATAACCCTCCTACGGCCACGTCGCCGGATCGCTTTTGACGCGCCGCTCGACGAAATGTGATCGCGATCACTGTATTCAGAACGGCGGTGACATTATATAAAAGCGAATAGACAGTGACAGGTCTGCGGAACCTTCCGTGGAAATCAATGGCTGAGGCAAAGAGACGGGTGGCCGCCATGCCGACATTCAATGCGCCAACCTTCAGTTCTAAGCGTGTTGTCCTTGCGATTGCCGCCGCGCTTGCGATAAGCGTCGGCGCAGCGACGTCCGCCGGCGCGGCATCGACTCCCGTACCATCGTTCTTCGGCTCTAAAGAAATCAAGGCGAACAGCCTGACGAAATTCACTAAATGGAATGAGGCCCTCGCCCGGTATTCGCAGGAGAAACCGAAAGAGCTGCAGAAATGCCAGCCGACGCAGACAAACCCCTGCCATACCGCGCGGTGGCGCATTTTCTTAAATCAAATCGCCAGCTTGCCGAAAAAGGACCAATTGCTCCAGGTGAACGCCTATCTGAACCGGTGGGCGTATCAAGTTGACCCGGTGCTGTGGAACAAAAAGGATTATTGGGCGACTTCGCTGCAATTCATGTACAAGACCGGCGATTGCGAGGATTACGCGATCAGCAAATACATCTCCCTGCTTCATCTCGGGTTCAAAGCCGAGGAGATGCGGATCGTCGTGGTACAGGATTTGAATCTAAAAATTCCCCACGCCATCCTCATTGTCTATCTCGACGGCGAACCGCTGGTTCTGGACAATCAGATCAAACAAGTCGTCCACGCCAGCCGGATTCGCCACTACAAACCGATCTACTCGATCAACGAGCAGAATTGGTGGCTTCACCGGAGCTAGGCTCGGCGGTTCTTTCTATCCCGACATTTCGGGTATAGTAAAATTTATCGAAGGCAAGCACGTAGCGCGCCTTTGAAATGGCATATGCGGTATTGGCGCAGAAGGTTTCTTTGTGCCAAGCGTCTTTGGAGGGGCGCATAGCATGCAACGCGAGTCAACTGCGAGTAAGGCCTATCTTCTGCTGGACTACGTCCAGCGCCTCGAGCGCCACCGTGAAGGACGGCGCGCCGTCCACATTCATCTGTCGAAGCTCAAGCCGCAGAATCGCCGCGAACATCATCTAAGGATCGCGGAGAACACTTTCGAAGAACTGACCAAACAATTCGACGGCCAGGTATTCTCGATGCATAGCGGCGATATTATCTTCGTCTGCCGCGATGCCTCCCTCGGCGATATGGACGACGCGGTTCAGCGGCTACGCGGGCTGTTTGGCGACGATCCGCTGGCGCAAAGCATCGATGCCGGCACCGAAGACCTGTTTTGCACTTATTATAACCTTGAGACTCAATACCCGACATTTCTGGAGGTTTCGGAAGGCCTCTATAATGCCGAACAACGGCGGATCAAACGCCTGCAGATGGCGGCCCAGCAATCCGGCGATTCCGCGCGCGGCGAACAAACGCCACTTTCGCCGCAACAATTGGGAAAATTGATCGAGTTTCTGGAGCGCGCCGACCTTTCCAGCGTCATGCGGCGGCAATCGATCTGCGCGGTCGCAGGCACCGATTTGCCGCGCCCCGTCTTCAAGGAGCTGTTCATCTCGATCGGCGAGCTGGCGCAGCAGGTTTTGCCGGACGTAAATCTGGCGGCCAACCGTTGGCTGTTTCAGCATCTGACGGAAACCCTCGACCTGCGGGTCCTAAAGCTGCTCACGCAGGCGGATGATCGGGATCTGCATTCGTCCTTCAGCGTTAACCTGAACGTCGGCACCTTGCTGTCGAGCGAGTTCAACGAATTCGACACCTCCCTGCGTACCGGCGGGCGGGGAACCATCGTCATCGAACTGCAACTGATCGACATCTACAGCGATGTCGCCAATTACATGTTCGCCCGGGATTTTGTGCGGGAACGCGGTTACCGGATTTGTGTCGACGGGGTCACCCATCAGAGCCTGCCGCTGGTGGACCGGCAAGCGATGGGCGCCGATCTCGTCAAATTAGCCTGGTTGCCGGAACTATCCGATGGCGTGTCCGATGAAGCCCGCGCCAATATCGCCAAACAGGTCGAGCGGGTCGGCGCCTCACGCGTCATCCTGGCGCGCTGCGATGCGCCGGCGGCCA
Organism: Rickettsiales bacterium; assembly: GCA_038131165.1. Taxonomy (GTDB): domain Bacteria; phylum Pseudomonadota; class Alphaproteobacteria; order UBA8366; family UBA8366; genus UBA6544. The sequence goes on from JAYPOZ010000003.1 coordinate 26,041, forward strand.
TCCGGCTCGGTCAGTCGATGGGTGTCTCGATGTACCAGGGCCGCTATCTCGACACCGTGCTGCAGAATCAGGCCCGGCGGCGTAACGAGCGAGCCCCCTCGCGGCAATTCCAGGCCATCGAGGATGCGGCGGAGGAAGAAGCGGCCGCAGATGAAGACACGAAAAAATAAGTCGCTTTAGTTTCGTGGCGCATGCTTGTTGAGAATGCGCTGCAAGGTCCGGCGATGCATTTTCAGGCGCCGCGCCGTCTCCGATACGTTCCGTCCACACTGTTCGAAGACACGCTGAATGTGCTCCCAGCGGACTCGGTCGGCCGACATCGGATCTTTGGGTGGCCCCGGGAGGGCCCGCTCCGTCTCCAATAGCGAGGCCGTGATATCGTCCGCATTCGCGGGTTTGGGCAGATAGTCCACCGCACCGGCTTTGATCGCGGCCACGGCGGTCGCGATATTTCCGTATCCCGTCAGCATCACGATCCGGCTTTCGGGCCGGGCTTGTTGAATCGCTTGCACAACTTCAAAGCCGTTGCCGTCATCCAGACGCAGATCGATCACCGCATATGCGGGCGGATGTTCGACGGCGAATTCGACCCCCTCGGAGACGCTCTCGGCGGCAGTGACCACAAACCCACGCGATTCCATGGCCCGCGCCAGTCGAGTTCGCAACGGCGCGTCATCGTCGACGATCAACAGGCTGCGGTCGTTGATTCTCGCGTTCGGATCGTTCATGCCTGTCACCGATTTCCGTGTCCCGTCTTCCAAACTTTCGACCCGCACTCAGGCCATTTCCAGCATAGCTCTTGACCAAGAGATAGCAACCTCACCGCCGCCGCGATTGCGGAAAGTCATCTGCGCGCCGGAACGCTCCAACAGACTCTGCGCGATAAAAATTCCGAGACCCATATGATCTCCCCCGCCCGAACGGGTCGAAATAAACGGCTCGCCGATGACCGCAAGCACGGAGGGGGGAAACCCCGGCCCGTCGTCGCTAATGACGATGCGCACGATATCCTCGCTCCAGGAGGCTGTAAGGCTCACGCGGCGGCGGGCAAACTGCTCGGCATTCTGAATGATATTGCCCAGGCCTCGGAGAATTTCCGGCCGCCGGTCGATCAACGGTTCCGCGCCCGCTGAATCGTCCGCAAGTTCGATCTCGATCGCCACCTTGCCGCCGGCCGCATCGTCGACGGCATCCTGCAAGAATACAGAAAGCGGCAGCCGCTCGAACGGCATTCCGCCCCGGTCTTCGGGTTGCGCCGCAATGTCCGCCAATATGTCGCGGCACCTTTCGGACTGACTCAGCAACAACTGCACGTCTTCCGCAATTGGACTTTCCGGAGCGACTTCCCGCGACAATTCGTTGGCCACGACCGAGATCGTGGCAAGCGGCGTTCCAAGTTCGTGCGCCGCCGCCGCCGCCAGACCGTCAAGGGCGGCGAGTCGTTGCGCCCGCGCCAAAGCCGCCTGGGTCTCCGAGAGGGCCTGTGACATGCGCCGCGCTTCTTCAGCCACCGACCATACATAGGTCGAAATGAACACCGCTGCGACGGCGAGCGCGGTCCAAATTCCGAGGACATAGGGAAGGGGAAGGCTGAAGATATCCGGCGACCAGGGGAGCGGCAGATGGGCGTAAGCAAGGACGGTGATCGACAGCAAGGCCAAGCCGGTCAGCGTTATCGTCGCCCGCCGCGACAGGATCGTCGCAGAGACCAGTACCGGCGCCAGGATCAGGATCGAGAACGGATTGGCGAGTCCGCCCGTCAGGTATAACAGGCACGACAGCTGCACCGCGTCGAAACCCAGAAGCGCCAGCGCTTCGCCATCGGCAAGCCGCGCCCGCGACGACCGCATGGTGGCGAAAGCCAGATTGGAAGCCGCCAGGACGGAAATCGTAATGACACACAAGGTCAGCGGCAGCGGATAGCTGAGCCCGAAATGGACGATCAAGACCGTCGCCAACTGACCCGCCGCCGCGATCCAGCGAATGAGCAGAAGCGTGCGCAAGCGCACCGGGGCCGCCGGCAATTGCTGACCGGAATGGAGGTCTGACATGGTATTAAGGCCAGCACGCATCGCACGCCGGCGCAAGCCTTTGTGATGGGATACCGACCCCCTTGTCCGGCTCCGGCAAATGACGCAATTAGACATCCGCAACGCGAGGGAACGAGGATGAGTAGGGAAACCCGTTGGTGGTGGATCCGACACGCGCCCGTGACGAGCCACGCCGGCCGAATCTACGGACAGCAGGATGTGCCGGCCGATTTAACGGGCACGGCAGCGGCGATCCGCGGCCTGGCGGCGGCGCTGCCCGGCGACGCGGTGGCCCTGACGAGCGACCTGCAGCGGACCATTGCGACGGCGGAGGCCCTGTCGGCAGCCGGCTGCCGGTGGGCCGAACATCATCGCGAACCGGATTTCCGGGAACAGCATTTCGGCGAGTGGCAAGGCCTGACGTCGGAGGCGTTCACCGCCGTCCGCGACCGCCTGCCCCATTCCGGCTGGCTGGCGCCGGCGTTCGAGCGGCCGCCCGCGGGGGAAAGCTTCTCCGACGTGACGGCCCGCGTGGTGCCGGCCATTATTCGCCATACCTCCGCCCAAGCGGGACGGGATATCGTCGCCGTCGGACATGGCGGTTCGATCCGTGCCGCGCTTGGATTTGCGCTGGGAGTCGACCCCGAATCGGCGCTGTCGTTTTCGCTCGAGACGCTCTCGCTCACCCGGTTGGACCACATCGAGACGCGTGACGATTCCGGGGTCTGGCGGATCGTCTGCGTCAACCGTGTGTTTGGCTAGCCCCCGCCTCCGTTGATTGATAGGGTTTCGGCCATGGAATTCCCGATCTCGCTTCAAAGTACCGGCACCATCGCCGTTCTGGCAGTCATCGTCGGTCTGTTCTGGTGGTTGCATCAGCGCCGTCCCCGAGACCTCGCCACGGGCAGCAAAATTCCAGAGCTGGGCTTTGGCTACGAATGGGTGGTCACGCCTTTGGCGAAAGCTCGGAAAGACATGCTGGAGCGTTTCCCCGAGCTCGACTCCGCACTCGGCGACGGCCCGCGCGAAGACGTGCATCTGGTGCGCTTCGGACTGTTCAACATGACGGAAAAGATTGTCGAGAGTCATCAGATCACGCGCCCCGTGGAAATCCTCTTTTCCGACCGCACGAAGATCGAATCGGCTCTTTTCGGCGAATCGCTAAAGACAGAACGGCGGACGACGGCCGAGCCGGTCGTCGACGGCAATCGCGTGATTTTGCCGAAGGAGGCGATGAATCCGCGCTCGACCCTCATCTACAATCTCATCCTTCGCGGCGAAGCGGGCCCGCTCGGGGTATCCGGCGAGACTGCGGAGCACGGCCCGGTCAAGCGGGTCGGCTGACCGGACTGCAGATACATTTCGTAATTTAATTCAACTGACACCCCATATGTTGTATGGTTTGGGTCGATTTCCACACGGTATTTTCACTTGAGGTGTCTCCATGAAGATTCGCATCCACCTTCTCGCCAGCTTGATATTCTTCACTGGAGCCTTCGCAATTCCGCCGGCCCTTGCCATCAGCGATCAGGAAGAGATGGTCCAAAAGGCCCACATTACGGTGCAGAAGGTGATGCAAAGCGACCGGATCGGCCCCGCGGTCCGCGATGCGATCCAGCGGGCAAAGGGCATCTTGATATTCCCCTCCTTGTACAAAGGCGCGATTTTCTTCGGCGCCGAAGGCGGTAGCGGCATTCTACTTGCCAAGGGCAGCCAGGGCCGTTGGAGCTATCCGGCTTTCTACTTTCTGGGCTCCGGAAGCTTCGGCCTACAGATCGGTGCACAGGAAGCCGAAGTCCTGCTCTTGATCATGACCGAACATGGGCTGAATGCTGTCCTCAACCAGAAGGTAAAGCTTGGCGCCGACGTCAATGCTGCGATCGGGCCCTATGGGGTTGGCGCGGAAGCCGCCACAACCGCGAACCTGGGGGCGGATATCTTGACCTATTCGCTCAATCAGGGGGCCTTCGCCGGCTTCAGCATCGAGGGCGCGGTCATCTACCCGCGGTCGGACTGGACCACCGGTTATTACGGCGACAAGGCGGCAACGTCCCGCGCCGTGGTCATCGAAGGCCTCTTCCAGAACACCCATGCGGATACGCTGCGGGAGGCCCTTATCGTCAGACCGTAGCAACCCGGACAGCGGCCAAGACCGCCAAGATCGAGGCGTGGACGACGCACGCATACCCGAATAGCAAGAGCGCGCGGTGCGCATCGCGCGCGGTCATCCGCGCCGTCCCGTCGCCGAACCACGGCATGGGTCGGCCTTCGGCGGAATTGGCGCCGCCAAGCTCGACCGACAGTGCGCCCGCGAACGCCGCGGCCGGCCACCCAAATGACGCCGACGGCAGTGCGGCCGCCTTGCGCCACATGATCCGAAAGGCCCGAATCGGCCGGGCGGTTGGCGCAAGGAAGCACGCGAGCACGACCAGCATTCCAGCGATGCGCCCGGGTATCCAGCCGGCAAACTTCTCGAGACGCACAGCCATCCATCCAAAACCCGCCCTTGCCGCTTCATCGCCCCCAAAGCGCTCCGCGGCCACGACGATCGCGACATAGATCAGCAGAGCCGGCAGGCCAAAAATGAGGTACCAAAAAACCGGCGCCACCAACCACCGCCCGAACTCCGCCGCCAAATGCTCGCTAAGGGCCCGGCTGACACCGTGCGCATCGAGGGCCGAGGGCCGGCCTTTATGATATCGCGCCACTTGTTCGCGCGCGGCCGCCACGCCGTCGCGCGTCAACGCCCGAACCGTCCGAGAGGCTTCGCCGTAGCCGCCCCGTTGGGAGACAACCAGTGAGACGACCGCCAGGTCGAGAACCCATCCGGCGGGAAACGTCGCCGCCCATGCCTCGAGGCTTCCGCCGATAAGACCGCCGGCGATGCAGAGGACGGCGGTCACGATCGCGCCTCTCACCACCAGCGCGCGCGGCCCGCGCCGACTTCTGTTCAACCGCCGTTCCAGGAAACCGGCACAGGCCCTAAACATGGCCACCGGGTGCGGCAGGACGCGGCAGACCCAAAGCGCCCGTCCGATGACCGCCTCGACGAACAGCGCCATACAGACAAGGACGAACCTGTCCGTCGCATAGACCGCCAATTCCGGAAAATCGTACATGGCCATAGAATGCGGCGCGGGCCCGCAATCGGTCAATCCACCCACGGGGTGCCGCCACGCCGGACTTGACACCGGGCCCGCGATCGTTTGGCCTTCGCGCATGACAGCCTTCGACGTCTATCTCATGGTCGATTGGAGCGCCTCGAGTACGCCGGTCCGCGGCAAGGACAGCATATGGATCGGCATGACAGTGCTCCGCAATGGCCGCCCGCTGCTCTCCAAGCTGGAGAATCCGGTGACGCGGGCCGCGGCGACGGAGCGCATTGTCGCCATTGCCCGGGCCTGTCTGAACCGCGGCCACCGTATCCTCGTCGGTTTCGATTTTCCGTTCGGCTTTCCGGCCGGCACTGCTCAGGCGCTCGGCATGCGGGGTTTGCCGTGGCGGAGTATCTGGCAGGAATTGGACGACCGAATGGAGGATCGCGTGGATAACAGAAACAACCGTTTCGACGTCGCGGAGGCGCTGAACGAGCGGTTGACTGGCGAGGCATTCCCGTTCTGGGGCCTCGCCCGGGAAGAGACCCGACCGTATCTGCTGCGTCGGGGCCGGCGGCCCCATGGCCCTGAGGATCTCGCCGAAAAAAGGCTGTGCGACCGCCGGGTGCCCTCGACACAACCGGTTTGGAAGTTGGCGGGTGCGGGATCGGTTGGCGGTCAGGTACTGACCGGCATTCCCCGCGTGTGGCAGATACGCCGCGACCCTCATCTGGCCTTTGATTGTCAAATCTGGCCCTTCGAGACAGGACTTCGTTTCGACCCCAAACCCGCCATCGTACTGGCCGAGGTATACCCCTCGTTGGTCTCGCCGCAGATCTTCAAGGGCCGGCCGAAGGATGCCGGACAAGTTGCCGCCATCGGCCGCCGATACGCGGAACTCGACATCTCTGGAGCGCTACACGGATTGTTCTCCGGCGACCCTACCTTGAATCTAGAGCGTCGGCGCGCGGTCGAACGGGAGGAAGCATGGATCCTGGGCGTACAGGCCAGGAACAGCCTCTAATCGCGCGCGCCGAAATTCTCGAGTAGCGAGACGAGCCTTCTGTCCCGGCTTTGCCGGGCCCAACCAAGGACACTTCGGCCCGTATAGTCTTTGAGAGTCAGATCGGGTCGGCGTTGCAGCATGAATTCAACCTGAATGTAACGGCCGGCTTTCGCCGCCTGCATCAAAGGCGTCATGCCCTGACGATTCTGGATATCTGGGCTGGCCCCGGCATTCAGCAACATCTCCGAGATATCCAACTGGTTCTGTATTGCGGCCCAGCCAAGCGCGGTATTGCCTTGATTATCCTTAGCGTCGAGTTTACCCGCCACGCCGATGATTGTCTCCGCGATATCGATATTGCCGTTGATCGTGGCAATCATCAGCGGTGTCTGTCCCTCTTTATCCCTGACGTCCGGACTGTCGCCCCGCGCGAGCATATCTTGCACCGTCGCCAAATCACCGGTCCGCGCCGCAATAATAAAAGGGTGTTCAAAAATCAACTGTGATTGCTGGGCCTGTCCTTCGCCCACCGCGCAAAAGAGCCCGGCAACCACCAAAATCCCGCCGACCAAAGCGGCCATCCTCAGACCAACGAAGCCGCGCATTATCTTGGCCCCTCCCCAGGGATTCGGCACATTGTTTCATCATTCCCGCAACACGGGATTTTGACAGAATCGCGGCCTGTACTGTCAAGTGTCGACCGCATACCAACGGGTTACTGTAGCCTGGAACTACTCCGCAGGTTAGAGTGTAGGATGGATTTGGTTTCCTTTCACGTCCTGTCTTTACGCACGGCAACCACCTCGGCTGAACGCCTCGGCGGCTGCGTCACAGTCGACCCTGGCCGGTTGTCGAAATGACGACGACGGTCCCCTTTTGGCGCCGCAAGCGCCTCGATCAGATGACCCGCGACGAATGGGAATCGCTCTGCGACGGGTGCGGCAAGTGCTGTCTGCACAAGCTGGAAGATGCGGATACGGGCGAGATCGCGATGACGGATGTCTCCTGCAGTCTGTTGGACCTCGAGACATGCCGGTGCACCGACTACCGCAACCGTCAGGCAAAGGTGCCCGATTGCGTCAGACTGACCCGCGCGAACCTGCCGAAACTAAGATGGCTGCCCGATACCTGCGCCTACAGGTTGCTCTATCAAGGCAATGATTTGCCGGAATGGCATTATCTCGTCTCGGGAGACCGGGACGCGGTCCATGCCGCCGGCGAGTCGGTGAGGGGCAAGGCCGTCTCCGAAGCGGAAGTCGATGATCTCGAGCGCCATGTGACGGACTGGCTGAACAACGCGGGCGGCGATTGGATCTATGTGCCGGAGAAGGATCCAGTCGAATAACGGAGCCAATTTTGTCTTTATAATAAAGAGATAGACATCCCTTTTTAATTGTTCAATTCATCCCATCAGCCTATATTCCAGCGTCACTTCACATTCGCAATTGCCTTCCCATATTGAATTTCATGAACGCCGCTCGACCCTATACATATGTTCTCGAACGCCTGACCGCGGTCGGCTTGCGACCGACACGGCAACGCTTGGCCCTGGCCAAGCTGCTGTTGGAAGCCGGGGACCGGCATATCACGGCGGAACAGTTGCACAGCGAGGCCGTCGGAGCCGGCATCAAGGTCTCGCTCGCGACCGTATACAATACCTTGCATCAATTCACGAAAGCCGCGCTGCTGCGCGAGGTGGTGGTCGAGGCCGGGCGTGCCTATTTCGACACCAATACGAGCGAACACCACCACTTGTTCCGCGAAGATACTGGCGAGTTGAGCGATATCGCCCCTGACGCCATCGCCGTATCGGAATTGCCCGTGCCGCCCGACGGCATGACAATCGACCGTGTCGAAGTGATTGTTCGTATCAAGCCGTCCTAAGTTCGCCACATCGACCAATCGGTTATTTTTTTTTCTAGAATAATTCTAAAATAATTGACTCCGCTCCGGGCGTATCCCATATAAAGAACACGGGAACTGCCCGCACGGCATCGACCGAAGATGTCCATGCCGGAAGAATGAACACGAGGAGTGAGGAGAGAAAAATGCCGTCCCTTAAGGGTTCGAAGACCGAAGAGAATCTCAAAGCCGCCTTCGCCGGAGAAAGTCAGGCGAATCGCCGCTATCTGTATTTCGCTCAAAAGGCGGATGTTGAAGGCTACAACGACGTCGCCGCCGTTTTCCGCTCGACGGCGGAAGGCGAGACAGGTCACGCGCACGGCCATCTCGAATATCTCGAGGAAACCGGCGATCCCGCGACCGGCGAGCCGATCGGTGGCACTGCAAACAATCTCAAGGCAGCGATTGCCGGCGAGACGCACGAGTATACCGATATGTATCCGGGCATGGCCCGCTCGGCCCGAGACGAAGGCTTTGACGAGATCGCCGACTGGTTCGAAACCCTCGCGAAGGCCGAGAAAAGCCACGCCGGGCGCTTCCAGAAAGCACTCGATACGCTCGACTCGTAAAGACTTAGGGCGCCCTGATTGCGCCCTGTAAGGTATGGCGGAGTGCACAGCGGATCGCTGGGCACTCCCGCCGCGCCCCCAAATGAACAAGACGGAATGATCCGATGAGAGAAGGCAGTCTTGATGCGCCCGTGCGCCACCCTTTGGCCTGGACCGAAGAGGATTTCTATGACGAGCAGACGCTCGACGCAGAACTTCGCCGGGTCTTCGATATCTGCCATGGATGCCGGCGGTGCTTTAACCTATGTGACAGTTTTCCACGGCTTTTCGATCTGATCGACGACTCGGAATCCGGAGAGCTCGATTCCGTCGACAGCAAGGACTTCAAGCCAGTCGTCGATGCCTGCACGCTGTGCGACATGTGTTTCATGACAAAATGTCCCTACGTGCCGCCGCACGACTTCAATCTCGATTTCCCCCATTTGATGCTGCGCTACCGCGCGGTGGAGCAACGCAAGGGCATGATCGGCACCATCGACCGGGAACTGACCAAGACGGACCGCAATGGACGCGTCGCCGGGCGGATGTCGGCGGTCGCGAATTGGGCCTCGAAGACCGGGAACACTTTGACCCGCCCGGTCATGGAAACGGTAGCCGGCATCGACCGAAACGCGGAATTACCCAAATTCCACGCCAAGACATTCGAATCACGGGCCAAATCGGCGCCGCCGGCCGTCAACGCCGAAGCCCCCGCCAAAGACCGCAAGGCCGTGCTCTACGCAACCTGTTTCGCCAATTACAACAGCCCCGAGATCGGCATCGCCGCGCAGGGGGTTCTCGCCCTCAACGGGGTCGAGACCGAAGTCGTCTATCCCGGTTGCTGCGGCATGCCGCAGTTGGAACAGGGCGATATCGCCAGCGTCGCGAAAAGCGCCGAGACGGTCGCGGCCGAACTGGCGCCCTGGATCGACAAGGGATACGACGTCATCGCCCTGGTCCCGAGTTGCGCCTTGATGCTGAAATTCGAGTGGCCGCTGATCCTGCCGGGCAATGCGGCCATCGGGAAGCTTGCCAATGCCAGTTTCGACATTACGGAGTATATCGTGGATATCGCCAAGAAAGAGGGGCTCGCCGACGGCTTGTCTCCCTTGGACGGCGGGGTCGCGGTGCATTTCGCCTGCCACGCCCGCGCCCAGAACATGGGAGCCAAGGCGGCGGAGATGATGCGCCTGGTGCCGGGGTCGGATGTAACCGTAATCGAACGTTGTTCCGGCCACGGCGGGTCCTGGGGCATCAAGAAAGACAATTTCGAAACCGCCATCAAGATCGGCCGGCCGGCGACGCGCCAGGCCCTGGAGAGCGGCAAGAAGCATGTGGTTTCCGAATGCCCCTTGGCCGGCATGCATATTGGCCAGGGCATCGGCCGTCTCGCGGAGAGCGATGCCCCAGCCTACAAGATCGCGGCGCATCCGATCGTGCTGTTCGCACGCGCCTACGGCGTGGATGTCTGACGCTTTGGCCGCCTTAAAGGAGCAAGTCATGTCGACGAGAACCGAACTCACCCGCGACGACATCATGCCGATGGAAGAATATGCGAAGATTCGCAAACAGCGGCGCAGCGATATCGTCGCGGCCAAACGCAATCGGCGGATGGAGATCGGCCCCGTTGCTGTCTGCCATTTCGAGAGCTACGACAGCATGTGGCAACAGGTCCACGAGATGCTGTACATCGAGCGCGGCGGAGAAGAACAGATTGACGACGAACTGAATGCCTATAACCCGCTGATTCCGAAAGGACGGGAGCTGGTCTGCACCGTCATGTTCGAAATCGACGAGCCGGCCCGGCGAAAAGTATTTCTCGCGAAGCTGGGCGGCGTCGAGGAGACCATGACCATCGAGTTCGCCGGAGAGATCGTCGCCGGTGTGCCGGAGGCCGATGTGGATCGCACCACCGCCGACGGCAAGGCCTCTTCCGTTCAGTTCCTACATTTCCCTTTCACGGACGCGCAAGTCGCCGCCTTCAAGACGGAAGGGACCCAAGTCGTCGTCGGGTTCAAGCATCCGGAATACGCGCATCTGGCGGTGATGCCCGAAGCGACCCGCGCGGCCCTGGCGAAAGATTTCGCTTAAGTCCCTACGGCCGGCCCGATCAGGGAAGAATTTCGTCTTTGCGGATGCCCCAGAGTCCCTCGCGGCGCAGCCAACCTTCGTAACCGTCGACTTCGACGCGGCACCACACGGGCGTGCATTCCCCGAGTTCCGCGACGATGCCGCGCGCAAGACGCGCCACCGCCGGCGCCTCGTCGCTCGAGCGTCGGCGTAAGGTTGCGGTGCGGCCGGTCACGATGACGCTGCGGCGGCTCGACAGCATGGCCCGGTGGACCCAGCCTTCCGCCCCCTCCCAATCTCGGATTTTCCGCCAAGTATCGTATTCCTGGACGACTTCAACGGGAATCGCCTTTTGTCGAAACACCCATTTGACTGGATAGCGCACGCCCGGACCGACCCGGACGTTCACTTCGTCCGACCGCAAGGAGACGAAGCGCCGTTGCGTGGCCCGCTTGGGACGCTCGCGCAGCGGATCATCCGCCTGCGCCGTTTGCCACTCCCGAGACGGCGTATCATCCATCCAAGACGACGCGGCGCCGGTGCTCACAAGGGCGAGCGCCGCAAAGGCTGCGATTGCGCCGAGAAACCTAAGAGCCATCGGCGGCCTTTACCTCGCCGAGACTGGACAAGACAAGCCTGCGCCGTGTAAATGCGACGAATTGGGATCGCCGAGATTGGGCATGAACGGAAAAAAACCTCTCGTCATCGTTACTCGAAAACTGCCCGACGCCATCGAGACGCGGATGATGGAACTCTTTCAGACGCGCCTCAACCTGGAAGACACGCCCATGTCGCAGGCGGAACTCGGCGCCGCGGCGGCGGAAGCCGATGTCCTGGTTCCGACGGTCACGGACCGCATCAATGCGGAGATATTGTCTCAGGCGGGGGACAACCTCAAGCTCATCGCCTCGTTCGGCACCGGGATAGATCACATCGACTTCGCCGCCGCCCGGGCGAAGGGGATTACCGTCACCAATACCCCCGGTGTGTTGACCCAGGATACCGCCGATATGACCATGGCGCTCATCCTGGCGGTTCCGCGCCGGCTTTCCGAAGGTGAACGGCTGGTACGCGCCGGGAAATGGGACGGATGGGGCCCGACTTTGATGTTGGGCCACCGCATCTGGGGAAAACGGCTCGGCATTGTCGGCATGGGCCGAATCGGTCAAGCGGTGGCGCACCGGGCGCGCGGCTTCGGTCTTTCCATCCATTACCACAACCGGCGGCGGGTCCATCCGGAGACCGAAGAGGATCTTGAGGCGACCTATTGGGAGAGCCTCGATCAGATGTTGGCGCATATGGACATCATTTCGATCAATTGTCCGCATACGCCGGCCACTTTCCATCTGCTCTCCGAGCGGCGTCTGCGACTGGTCAAGCCGCACGCCTATATCGTCAACACAAGCCGCGGCGAAGTCATCGACGAGAACGCCCTCACGCGGATGCTCGCGAACGGAGAGATCGCCGGCGCGGGACTGGACGTCTTCGAGCATGAGCCCGCAGTCAATCCTAAACTGTTGCGGCTGGAGAATGTCATTCTGATTCCGCATATGGGTTCGGCCACGCTCGAAGGTCGTCTCGACATGGGCGAAAAAGTCATCGTCAACATCAAAACCTTTGCCGACGGCCACACGCCGCCCGACCGCGTTCTGGAGACGATGTTTTAGACACGGTGGGGTTTCAGGGTGCCGGCTATTCCGCCGCCGCCGCACTTTCCAAACTGGTAATTGTGGGGTTGGCGCCGCAGAGCGCGCAGGCCGGATCTCGCTTGACCTTCAGGCCCCGGGTGTCCGAGTTCAGCGCATCGTACAACACGAGCCGGCCGGCCAGACTGCGGCCGAGGCCGAGCAGTTCCTTCAGGGCTTCCGTCGCCTGCATCGTGCCGAGGACGCCGGCGACCGAGCCGAAGATTCCCGCCTGCTCGCAACGCGACACCATTCCGGGCGCTGGCGGGTGCGGAAAAATACAACGGTAGCAAGGATTCTCGCCTTCTTCGTAAGCCTTGATCGTCGTGATCTGCCCTTCGAATCTGAGCAGCGCTGCCGAAACCAGCGGCGTCTTGGTCAGGAAACAGGCGTCGTTGACCATATAACGGGTGTCGAAATTATCGCTGCCGTCGAGTACCAAATCGTATTGCGATATCAACTCGAGAGCATTCGCGGGCGCGATCCGATAGGGATGCTTCTGCACTTTGGTTTCGGGATTGATCGAGTGCAGACGGTCGGCGGCGCTGTCGACTTTCGGCCGGTCTATGTCCTCGGTGCCGTGTACGATTTGGCGCTGCAGGTTCGTGATGTCGACCACGTCGTCGTCGACCACGCCGAGCGTTCCTACCCCGGCGGCGCCGAGATACATCAGCACCGGAGAGCCCAGGCCCCCCGCACCGACAACCAGCACTTTCGATTGCAGCAGCTTGATCTGGCCTTCCTCGCCGACCTCGTCGAGGACGACGTGGCGCGCATAGCGCATTAATTGCTCGTCGCTGATTTCGTCCATCTAAGCCTCACAATTTGTCGAACAGAGGGGTCGACAGATACCGCTCCGCAAAAGACGGGATGACGACCACGACGCGGCGGCCCGCCATCTCGGGCCGCTCCGCAAGCTCCAGCGCCGCCGCGATGGCCGCCCCGCCGGAAATGCCGACCGGCACCCCTTCCAACGCCGCCGTCCGGCGCGCGGTCCGAAACGCCGTCTCGTTGGCGATCGGTATCACTTCGTCGATGAGGGATGTGTCGAGGATGGACGGCACGAAGCCGGCGCCGATCCCTTCGATCATATGATGCCCCGGCAGGCCGCCCGACAGCACCTGGCTATCCTCGGGCTCGACGGCGACGATTTGGATGTCGGGGTTCAGCGCTTTGAGCGCTTGGCCGCATCCGGTCAGCGTGCCCCCGGTCCCGACGCTGGTGACAAGGGCATCGATCCGCCCGCCCGTATCGCGCCAGATTTCCACCGCGGTTGTAGAGCGGTGAATGTCCGGGTTGGCGGGATTGTCGAATTGCTGCGGCATCACTGCGTCCGGCAGTCCCCGCACCAGTTCCTCCGCCCGCGCGATCGCTCCCCGCATGCCCTGGTCGGCGGGGGTCAGTTCGAGCTTGGCACCGAGGAACAACAGCATGCGGCGGCGTTCCATCGACATCGATTCCGGCATCGTCAGAATAAGCCGGTACCCTTTCGCAGCGGCGACGAACGCCAGCGCAATGCCGGTATTTCCCGATGTCGGCTCGACCAGGACCGTGTTCTCGGTGATCCGGCCTTCTTGCTCCAACGCCTCGATCATCGCCAAGCCGATCCGGTCCTTGACCGAGCCAAGCGGATTGAAAAACTCCAGCTTCGCCAGAAGCTCCGCACCCGCCTCGGCTGCGGCCATCAATCGCGAAAGACGCACCAGCGGCGTCCCGCCGATGGTGTCAAGAATGCTGTCGCAAATCCGCTCCGTGTCCGCGTCCGTTTCTTCAATTTCCTGCAGCGACGGCGCCATGCATCTGCTTTCCGTTAGATCGCGAAATCGAGCTCGACCGGGGGACTGCTGCCTTCGACGCCGGATTCGCGCGCGCTCCGGCAGAGATCCTCGATGCTGATCTCGTCGAGTTTCGCCAATGCCTCGTCCTGCAGCTCCTGCCAGATCGGCCGCAGCACTTCGCGCCCCAATTGCGATCCGGTCGAACTCTCGACCGGGTCGGTCGTGTCCTCCATCGCGGCGACGATGCGGGTGATCTGGCCCAAGGTGACGCGCCGGCGTTCGCGCGCCAGACGGTAGCCGCCGCGGGGGCCCCTGACACCGCGCAGCACCCCCTCGCGCACCAATTGCTGCAACACCTGCTCCAGATAGCGGCGGGGAATGTCCTGGCGCGTGGCAATGTCCTTGCTCTGCACCGGAATCTCTGCGGCGTTATAGGCGATATCCACCACGGCTTCGATGGCAAAAATGAGCTTTCGCGAGAGCCGCAGCATCGGTCAGCCGCCCCCCTCCGTGCCGGTCGACCCAAACCCGCCGGCGCCGCGCGCGCTTTCGCTGAGCGAATGAACGGGGGTCCAAGCAATCCGAACCACCGGCGCCACCACCATCTGCGCGATCCGCATCCCGCGGGTCACGGTAAAAGGGTCTTGTCCCAGATTGGCCAGTATCACGCCGATCTCACCGCGATAATCCGCATCGATGGTGCCCGGGCTGTTCAACAACGTCAGTCCGTTCTTCAAGGCCAGCCCCGACCGCGGCCGGACCTGGGCCTCGTAGCCGGGCGGCAGCGCAATCGCAATTCCGGAGGGAACGAGCGCACGGGCACCGGGCGCGATTACGACGTCCTCCGGCACCGCAGCCAACAGATCGACCCCGGCGCTGTCCGCGGTGGCATAGGCGGGCAAGGGCAGGTCCTCCGCATGTGCCAGACGCATGATGTCGACGGAAACTCCGGTCATGCCGCGCCTCCCGTGTGCGCAGCGATATGGGACACAATTCTGTCGGCAAGCCGGCCCGCCACTTCCTGCTTGGTCAGGCGCGGCCAGTCCTCGACGCCCGCCGCATGCACCAGATGAATGGTATTCGAATCGCCTCCGAAGGTGCCCGTCTCTGGCGAAACGTCGTTCGCCAGAATCCAGTCGCAGCCTTTGCGTTCTCGCTTGGCAACAGCGTTCGCCACCACGTTCTCGGTCTCGGCAGCGAAGCCGATGACCAGACCTGGCCGACGGTTTTGGGCTTTTGCCAGCGTTTGCAGAATATCCGGGTTCTCCGTCAGCCCGAGGGTCGGCGGGCCGCTGCCGTCTTTCTTGAGTTTCTCTGGTGCCGCGGCAGCGACGCGCCAATCCGAGACTGCGGCAGCGCAGACGGCAATGTCGGCGGGCAGCGCCGCCTGACAGGCCGCGAGCATTTCAACCGCCGAGTCGACATGGACGACCTTGACGCCGCTCGGGTCGGGCAAGGCCACGGGGCCGGTGATGAGCGATGTCTCCGCGCCGAGGCCGGCCAGCGCGGCTGCGATGGCATGTCCTTGTTTGCCGGACGAATGATTGGAGAGATAACGGACCGGATCGATGGCTTCGCGGGTCGGCCCGCTGGTCACGAGCGCCCGCCGCCCCGCCAGCGGACGCGATGTCGGATCCGCGAAATGCGCCTCCACCGCCGCCACGATGGCCATCGGCTCCGACATGCGGCCAAGGCCGTATTCGCCGCACGCCATATCCCCGGCATCGGGTCCGACGCGGATCAGTCCGCGGGCCTCCAGCGTCGCGATATTCGCCTGCGTCGCCGCATGCTCCCACATCCGGACGTTCATCGCCGGCGCGAACATAACGGGCTTATCGGTTGCGAGCAGCACCGTCGTCGCCAGATCGTTCGCCAGACCGCCCGCCATTCGTGCCATGAGATCGGCGCTGGCCGGTGCGATCAGCAGAAGATCGGATTCGCGGGAGAGGCGGATATGCCCCATCTCCGATTCATCGGTCAGCGAGAAAATTTCGGTGTAAACCTTGTCCTCACTTAGTGCCGATAAAGAAAGCGGCGTCACGAACTGCGCCCCGCCCGCCGTCAGAACACAGCGAACGGATGCGCCCCGTTCGCGCAGACGCCGTATCAGCTCCAGAGACTTGTAGGCGGCAATACCGCCCGAGACGATCAGGAGAACGCGCTTCCCGGCGATCATTACCGTTTCCCTTCAGGGCGATGCATTTTCACAAGTTGAAACTGTATTTAATATCTCCGCTAGACAAGGACAAGGAGCGGCATCGCAACTTCTCCCGTCGACGCTTCATTCCAACACGGAGAGCCCCATCAGCGCGACGGCCAAAAGCCCAGCGGCCAGAAGCGCCCAGTAGCGCCACGTGCCTCCGCGTTCGCGCGCACGAAACGCTTCGACGGTCTCGGGATGCAGGCGCAAACCCTCCGCGGAGATCATTTCCGCCGCCGTATCCATCTTGGCGAGGTAGATCGGTAACTTCTCGATACCGCGCGCCACTTCCCGGGCCAGATCGCGAATCCGCGCTTCGGGGCCGCGGTTCTCCCGGACCCATTCGACGATCAGGGGCTCCGCCATCATCCAGATGTTGGTGTCCGGGTCGAGTTTCCGCCCGACCCCTTCGGCCACCAGCATGGTTTTCTGCAACAGCAGGAGTTGGGGTTGGGTTTCCATCTCGAACGTCCGCGTGACCTGGAAGAGCTGGCCGAGCAGCCGGGCAATGGAAATTTCGTTCTGCGGCCGACCGAGAATCGGCTCCGCAATCGCGCGGCAGGCCTGGCTGAACGCGCCCAGGGACTTGTCGGCGGGCACATAGCCGGCAAGAAAATGAATCTCGGCCACCCGGTAATAGTCGCGTTGCAGAAACGCGACGAGCATGTCGGCGAGAAAGTGCCGGGTCTGCCGGTCGAGCCGTCCCATGATTCCGAAGTCGACAGGGCTAAGTACACCGTCGGTTGCGACGAACATATTTCCGGGATGCATGTCCGCATGAAAGAATCCGTCCCGGAACACCTGATTGAAAAAGGCCCGCGCGGACCGCGCCAGAACTTCCGCCGGCACCAAGCCGGCAGCGATCAGCCGGTCGATCTCGTCGATGGGAATGCCGTCGACCCGCTCCAGCGTCAGGACGCGGCGCGACGTCCGAGTCCAATCCACAGCCGGGATGCGAAATTCAGGATCCGCGGCAAAATTTTCGGCCAATTCGCCGGCGGCCGCCGCTTCGAGACGTAGGTCCATCTCGAGCGTAACCGTCTCCTCGAAATTGCGCACGATCTCCACCGGCTTCAGCCGCCGCAGCGCCGGGAAGAAGCCTTCCAGCCTCCGCGCCAGCCAATAGAAGAAGGCGATATCGCGACCGAAGGCATCTTCAATGCCGGGCCGCAGTATCTTGACCGCCACATCAACGCCGCCGTGAAGCCGGGCAAAATGAACCTGGGCGATGGAGGCCGCCGCCGTGGGCTGTTCCTCGAAATGCTCGAACAGCTCCGCCGGGCCGAGCCCAAATTCGTGCTTCAGCGTCGCCGTGGCCTCGGCGGAAGAGAAGGGCGGCAAGTCGTCCTGCAAGGCGGAAAGGTCGTCCGCAACACCGTCGCCGATCAGATCGCCCCGCACGGCTAGCGATTGACCGAGCTTGATGAAGGTTGGGCCGAGCGACTGCAACGCCCGCGCGAGCCGTTCGCCCGGACGCTGTCCTTTGGCGCTTCCCTCGATCAGACGCAGAAGCACGGTCAGCCACCGGGGCGCACCGAACGCTTCCAGCGGAAACAGCGCCCCGTGACGGGCGAGGGTCCAGACCAGTCGGCACAGGCGATACGGATGGGAAAGGCCGAAGCTCATCTCTGCGCTCCTCGCCACCACCGCGGGGAGCGGCTAGAGACGCCAGCCATCATGGATGGCGGCGATGCCGCGCGTGAGGTTGCGGAAGGAGACGCGCTCGAAGCCGACGGCTTCCATCCGCGCCGCGAGATCGGCCTGGGCGGGAAAGCGCCGAATGCTCTCGACGAGATAACGGTAGGAATCCGCGTCGTCCGCGACGAGGCGGCCGAGCGTCGGTAGCACGCCGAAGGAAAACCGGTCGTAAAGATCACTCAGCAGCGGGCTTTCCACATGACTGAACTCAAGACAGAGAAACCGGCCGCCCGGCCTCAGCACGCGGTGTGCTTCGGCCAGGGCTGCGTCGATGCGCGTCACGTTCCGCAGGCCGAAGGCGATGGTATAGGCTTCGACGGAATCGTCCGGCAGCGGCAGCGCTTCGGCATCGCCCACGACCCAATCGATGCCGCGATGCTTGTTCCGGTCGATGGCGCGGTTGCGGCCGACCGAGACCATGGCCTGATTGATGTCGCACACCGTCACCCGGCCGCCGCCGGCGTCGACAAACCGACCCGCGATGTCGCCGGTCCCACCGGCCACATCGAGCAGATGCATGCCGGCGCGAGGACGCAGCTGATCGATCAAACTGCTCTTCCACAGCCGGTGGATTCCCCCGGACATCAGATCGTTCATCAGGTCGTACCGGTCGGCCACGCTGTCGAACACGTCGCGGACCAAAGCCGATTTTTCGTCAGCATCCACTTCGCGGTACCCGAAATGGGTTCGCGCTGTGCCGTCGTCTTCGGTATGATGCATGTCTTCCGACCGTTTCATGGCCGCGACGATAGCCTAGGGCGTTCGGCTTTGCTAGAACCTCGGACGATGCCTGAATTACCTGAAGTCGAAACCGTTTGCCGCGGCCTGCGCCCCAAGATGGAGGGCCGCCGGCTCGTGACCGTGATTCAGCGCCGGCCGGATTTGCGCTTCCCGCTGCCGGCCGAGTTTTCCACCCGCCTGACGGGACGCGTCGTCGAGCGGATCGAGCGCCGGGCGAAATATATCCTGGCGCATCTGGACGACGGCTGGACCTTGATGGCGCATCTCGGCATGTCGGGGCGGATGACGTTGATCGACGGGCCGCCACCCACGGCGGCCAAGCACGACCATATCGAGTTCCTGACCGACGAGGGCACGACGATCCGCTACAACGATGCCCGGCGCTTCGGCTTCATGGAGCTCATCGAAACATCGACGTTGGGTGCGCATCCCATGCTGCGCGACCTGGGGCCGGAACCCTTGTCGAATGCTTTCAACGCCGTCGCGTTGAGCGCAGCCCTGCACGGTCGCCGCAGTCCTATCAAGGCGGCGTTGCTGGATCAAAAGACTGTCGCCGGCCTCGGCAACATCTATGTCTGCGAAGCGCTGTTCCGGGCTGCGATCTCCCCAAAGCGCAGCGCCCATACGATCCCGGGCCGCCGCGCCGAACGCTTGGTGACGGCGATTCGCGATGTGCTGACCGCTGCCATTGCCGCCGGCGGGTCGTCTTTGCGTGATTACGTCCAGGCCGATGGGGAGCTCGGTTATTTTCAGCACAATTGGCGGGTTTACGGACACGAGGGTGATCCCTGCGGCTACACCGGCTGCGAGGGGACGATCGGGCGCATCGTCCAATCGGGGCGCTCGACTTTCTATTGCGGAAAACATCAGAGATGATCAAAGTGCCGCCATCATGTACCGCGTTGTCCTAATCTTACTTGTCGGCGTGTGGATCGCCGCCGGCGCCCGGGCGCAGGATTTCGTGCCGGGCTTCGAGGACGTACCGATCCTCGAAGGACTGACGGTCGTACCGGACGCGGGCCATGTGTTCGACTCGCCGGCAGGGCGCCTGGTTGAGAGCCATGCCAGCGGGCAGGTGACGGCGGACGAGGTTCGGGCGTTTTACCGCGAAACCTTGGCGGCGCTCGGTTGGCACGCTATCCGCGATGACACCTATGCGCGCAACGACGAAATCCTAACCATCGAGATTCAAGGTCCGGCCGCGGACAAGACCATCACGGTCGTGTTTCACCTGTCGCCGCACCGGCCCTGATCGCAGGACTATTTTTAAGGGAGAGCCTTCGCAATGGCCTATGAACACATTCTCGTCGAAACCCGTGGCCCGGTCGGGCTTATCACGCTGAACCGTCCGAAGGCGATGAATGCGCTTTGCGCAGATCTGGCCCGGGAGATCGCGGAGGCGGTCGACGCCTACGAAGCTGACGATGCGATCGGCGCCCTTGTCATCACCGGCTCCGAAAAAGCGTTTTGCGCCGGTGCCGATATCAAGGAAATGGCGTCCAAGAACTACATGGACGTCTACAAGGAAGATTTCATCACCGTCAATTGGGAGCGCCTCGCGCAATGCCGCAAACCGGTCATTGCCGCCGTGGCGGGCTATGCGCTGGGCGGCGGTTGCGAGTTCGCGATGATGTGCGATTTCATACTCGCCGCCGATACCGCGAAATTCGGTCAGCCGGAGATCACCATCGGCACCATTCCGGGCGCCGGGGGAACGCAACGGCTGACGCGGTTCGTCGGCAAGTCGAAAGCGATGGAGATGGTCATCACCGGCCGCATGATGGATGCGGAAGAGGCTGAGCGGTCCGGCTTGGTGAGCCGGATCGTGCCGGCCGCGGAGCTGGTCGACGAAGCGGTCAAGACGGCGGAGAAGATCGCCAACCTGTCGCGCCCTGTGGTCATGCTGGCGAAAGAATCGGTCAACCGAGCGTACGAGACCACGCTGGCGGAGGGCGTTCGCTTCGAGCGCCGGGTGTTCCACTCGACTTTTGCGACGGAAGACCAGAAGGAAGGCATGTCCGCATTCGCGGAGAAACGGAAAGCCGAATTCAAACATCGATAGGAATCCGGCCACGTCGATCACAATACAGCCGCACAACCGCGGCTCGCGCATTCGGGGCGGGCGGAAACCGGGTTCTCCCACGGCTTTGGGCTTGACGCACGTCCCATGCGCCGTTACAACCCGCGCCACTCGATACATGTGACGAACGGAATTCGAAATGGCAAATAGCCGAGCCGCCAAAAAACGTGTGCGCCAAAACGAGCGCCACAGCATTCGCAACCGCGCACGCCGAAGCCGTGTCCGCAGCTATCTTCGCAAAGTCGAAGAGGCGATTGCGAGCGGCGACAAGACCGCGGCCGAAGCCGCCTACCGGGAAGTGATGCCGGTGTTACACCGTAGTTCGCAAAAGGGTGCGTTCCATCGCAACACAATCGGACGGAAACTGTCGGGCTTGTCGCGACGGATCAACGCGCTCTAATTCTCGCCGCGAGAACTGAATTTGAGGACGGCCGCCAGCCTATGCTTGGCGGCCTTTTTCGTTTTACCGGCGCACGCGTGGATTTAGCCGATTCGCTCCCGAGTCAATTCATTTATTTTTTGTGTTCTCCTTTCAGACCCGTTGCGGGTGCGTTTAAGCGCCGCTACAGTTTCAATCGTTGTTGCCGTCTGGGGAAACGCATTGCCAGGTTCACCTAAAGAACTGGTGAAATAAAAATCTGCAATACTGAAGAATTAAAGGCTGGAAGTACAGTTATAGAAATTAAAATCTACCGAATACTTGCCTGACCTTCGATTGAGTATTGGAGAATCCGCCCGCTTCTGGTCACGAGACGGGGCACTCGTGGCTGCAGCCGGGGCCGGAGAACGTACTCCCCTATTATTTCGCCTCCACCCTTTCGGGTATCGGCGGATAGTGAAGACGGGTTGGGGTTCCGGCCACGCAAGTGGCTGGGTTCAAACAGTGGCTCGTGTTGCGAACGCAAGCGGGTATAAACGTCGGGGTAACAGGCCGGATGAGCGATAGACTATCGGCACAATGGGCGAGAATCAGGGGAAGATTGCGGGCGGAATACGGCGAATCGGCGTATCGCAGCTGGTTGAAGCCAATGACCTTCGTCGGTGTCGAGAGAGGTCGGGTTCGGATTTCCGTCCCGACCCGATTCATGCGCGATTGGATCGAGTCGCAGTACGCGGAGCGCTTGGTGAGCCTCTGGGCCCTCGAAGCGCGCGGCATCGACGGCATCGACGTTGTCGTGGCGGACGGTTCCATCGACGAAGACAGCGCCCTGCCGACACCCAGCCCGGCCGCCATTCGCGAAACCGAGTCCCGAAACAATATCAGCGCCCCGCTTGATCTCAGATTCACCTTCGAGAATTTCATCGTCGGCAAACCAAACGAACTTGCCTTTGCCGCCGCGCGCCGCGTCGCGGAAGCCGACATCGCGCCTTATAATCCGCTTTTCCTCTATGGCGGCGTCGGGCTCGGCAAGACCCATCTCATGCATGCGATCGCATGGCACATCCGCGAGACTCAGCCCGAGAAGCGGGTCATTTACCTGTCGGCCGAAAAATTCATGTATCAGTTCATCCGGGCCCTGCGTTTCCGGGATACCGTCGCCTTCAAGGAGCAGTTCCGTTCGGTCGATATCCTGATGATCGACGATGTTCAGTTCATCGCTGGAAAGGACAGCACACAGGAAGAATTCTTCCATACCTTCAATGCTCTGGTGGACCAGAATCGCCAGGTGGTTATTTCGGCGGACAAATCGCCGAACGATTTGGAGGGCATGGAAGAGCGCATGAAGTCGCGGCTTGGGTGGGGGCTGGTGGCGGATATCCACCCGACGACCTATGAGCTGCGCTACGGCATACTGCAGTCGAAGTCGGAAGATATGGGCGTCGAGATACCGCCCAAGATTCTGGAGTTTCTCGCCCACAAGATCACTTCGAACGTGCGCGAGCTGGAAGGCGCGCTCAACCGGATCGTCGCCTATGCCAATCTGATCGGCAGAGCGATTACCTTGGAGACGACTCAGGACGTGCTGCAGGATGTTCTGCGGGCCAACGACCGCAAAGTGACGATCGAGGAAATCCAGAAACGCGTCGCCGAGCATTTCAACATCCGCCTCTCGGAGATGTATTCGTCCCGGCGGGCGCGGGCGGTGGCGCGCCCACGGCAAATCGCCATGTATCTCGCCAAACAGCTCACCGCGCGGTCCCTGCCTGAGATTGGCCGCAAGTTCGGCGGGCGCGACCACACGACGGTCATGCACGCGGTCAAGAAAGTCGAAGAATTGCGCTCGATCGATAACGGCTTTAGCGAGGATGTCGAGCTGCTGCGGCGCATGCTTGAGGTCTAGTGCCAACAGCGTGAAATCGCCACGCGGCGAGAAAATATTTCGGCCAATTTATCCGGGTCCTACCCCCTAAATATGTCGCAGATAGTGGCGACTCATGCTATAAATTGTGTCTTGTTCCCCTTAATGGCCTATTATGGCACTCGGGCACGCCACACGATTAGGCACCTGGACTAAAAGGCCCATGTTAACATTTCGAATGGCATAAAAAGACAACCATGAAACTCACCATCGAACGAGCAGCGCTCTTCCGGTCCCTCGGTCACGTACAAAGCATTGTCGAACGTCGCAATACGATCCCGATTCTATCGAACGTGTTGCTCAGCTCGGATAGCGGCCGTCTGGGCCTCACCGCCACGGATATGGACATCGCCATCGTCGAAGCCGTGGATGCGGCCATCGAGACGCCGGGGTCTACAACGGCGCCCGCCCATACCCTCTACGACATCGTGCGCAAGCTTCCGGACGGCGCGCAGATCGAATTGGATACCGGCGGCAGCGACGGGCAAATGACTCTGCGGGCAGGCCGCTCGGAATTCAGTTTGCAGACCTTGCCGACGGAAGATTTCCCGCAGACCGGCGGCGGTGAATTGCCGCATCAGTTCGTCCTGCCAGCTGCCGCCTTGCGCGGCTTGATCGACCGCACCCGTTTCGCCATTTCGACCGAAGAGACCCGCTATTACCTGAATGGCATTTTCATGCACACGACTTCGGCCGACGGGGGCGATGTTATGCGTACGGTCGCCACGGACGGACACCGGTTGGCGCGTGTCGAAATGCCAGTCCCCGAAGGAGCCGCCGGCATGCCGGGCATTATTATCCCGCGCAAAACCGTGAACGAACTGCGGAAATTGATCGACGAAATCTCGGACGACATCAACATTTCGCTGTCCGACACCAGCGTGCGGTTCTCGTTCGGGAACGCAGTGCTGACCTCGAAGCTGATCGACGGCACCTTCCCGGATTACGAACGGGTGATACCGACTGGAAACGACAAATCGCTCAATGTGGACTGCCGCAGCTTCGCCGAAGCAGTCGACCGTGTGGCGACCATCTCGACGGAAAAATCCCGGGCGGTCAAACTTTCGGCCTCGAACAACAATCTCGTGCTGACCGCTTCGAGTCCGGACAGCGGCACGGCGCGCGAAGAGATCGAGGTCGACTACGACAACGCGGCCATCGAAATCGGATTCAATGCCCGCTATCTACTGGATATCGCGCAACAGATCGAAGGAGGCGAGGCGGAATTCATGGTCGCCGACGCCGCGTCGCCGACGATCGTGCGCGACAGCGGCGACAAGAGCGCGCTGTATGTCCTAATGCCCATGCGGGTCTAGGAGGCGGTATTCTGGCCAACGCAACATCGCTGGCGGCGGCGGCATCGGTTTCCCTTGCCGTCACCCGGTTGCGGTTAACGGATTTTCGGAATTACCGCACACTTGCGCTCGATTTGGACCCCGTGCCGATCGTGGCGACCGGCGCCAATGGGGCCGGCAAAACCAATTTGCTGGAAGCCGTCTCCTTCCTGGCCCCGGGCCGCGGTCTGCGCCAATCCCGGTTGTCGGAGATCGACTTTCAGGCGGTGGCAACGGGTTGGGCGGTAGCGGCAACGGTTGAGAGCGCGAATGGACCGGTCGAGATCGGCACCGGGCGCGTGGCGCCGGACGAAAAGCGGATTGTCAGAATCGCCGGCAAGCCGATGCGAAGCCAGTCTGCGCTCGCCGAATATGTCAGCGCGGTTTGGCTGACTCCGCAAATGGACCGCCTGTTCGTCGAAGGCCCTGCCGGGCGGCGGCGGTTTCTGGACCGTCTCGCGTATGGCTTCGATACGGCGCACGCAGGCCGTGTCAGCGCCTATGAAAGCGCGATGCGTCAACGCAGCAAGCTGTTGCGCGACGGCGCCGGAGATGCGGTCTGGCTTGGCGTATTGGAAAGCACGATGGCGGAGCGGGGCGTCGCTATCGCCGCGGCGCGACGGGAAATTGCAGGGCGCCTCAACCGAGCCTGTGCGCTGGCCGAAAGTCCCTTCCCGAAAGCCTCATTGCAGCTTGATGGCGCTTTGGAAACCTGGCTCGAATCCCTGCCCGCGCTCGAGGTCGAAGAGCGCATGCGCGCCTCCCTGGCAGAGGCGCGGCGGCAAGAGGCGGAGAATGCCCGCGCGCCCGTCGGCCCGCACCGCTCTGATTTGCTGGTGCGCCATGTCGATAAGGATCAAGCGGCGGAGCTTTGCTCGACCGGCGAACAGAAAGCGTTGCTGATCTCGATCGTCCTGGCCGACGCCCGCCTGCGGGCCGCGGAACGGAACGCCGCGCCGCTGTTGCTGCTCGACGAAGTGGCCGCGCATTTGGATCAGCGCCGCCGGGAAGCGCTGTTCGACGAGATAGACAATTTGCATGCTCAGGTTTGGTTGACGGGCACCGACGTTTCGACATTTGAGAGCCTGCGCGATCGGGCTCAATTTCTCCACGTCCAAGAGGGCGCGGCACAATTGATATGACGAGAAAGAACAGGATTCCTCAATGAGCGAACAAATCGCTGATCCCCAGAACGGCGAAGATTACGATGCCGATTCGATTAAGGTTCTGCGCGGCCTCGACGCCGTTCGCAAACGCCCCGGTATGTATATCGGCGATACCGACGACGGCACCGGCCTCCATCATATGGTCTTCGAGGTCGTCGACAATGCCATCGACGAGGCGATGGGCGGGTATTGCGACCGCATCGAAGTCTCGCTCAATGGCGACGGATCGGTCACCGTGCGCGATAACGGCCGCGGCATTCCCGTCGACATCCACAGCGAAGAAGGCATCTCCGCCGCGGAAGTGATCATGACGCAACTCCATGCTGGCGGAAAATTCGATCAAAATACCTATAAGGTCTCGGGCGGTCTGCACGGAGTCGGCGTTTCGGTCGTCAATGCGCTGTCGTCGGAACTCGATCTCACCATTAAGCGCGACGGGAGGGTTCACTTTATCCGCTTCCATCATGGGGATTCCGAAGCGCCGCTGAAGATTATCGGCGATTGCGACTCGGACTCCGGTACCGAAGTCACTTTCACGCCCTCGATCGAGACGTTTACCAGCACCGATTTCGAGTACGCCACGCTCGAACACCGGTTGCGAGAATTGGCTTTTCTCAACCCGGGCATTCAAATTGTCCTGACCGATGCGCGTAAGGCAGAGTCACCGTCGGAAACCTTTCACTATGAGGGCGGCCTGATGGAATTCGCCCTCTATCTCGACCGCTCGAAAACCCCTCTCTTCGAGCCGCCGATCGTCATTGGCGGGACCAAGGACGACATCATCGTTGAAATCGCGATGCAGTGGAACGACAGCTATCACGAGACCATGCTGTGCTTCACAAACAACATCCCGCAACGCGACGGCGGCACGCATCTCGCCGGCTTCCGCGCCGCGCTTACACGTCAGATCAATAATTACGCCACCGAAAGCGGAATCGCGAAACGCGAGAAGACCGCCATCACCGGCGACGACGCGCGCGAGGGCCTGACCTGCATCCTCTCGATCAAGGTGCCGGACCCGAAGTTCTCTAGCCAAACCAAGGAGAAGCTCGTCTCCTCCGAGGTCAGAACCGTCGTCGAATCGATTGCCAACGAGAAACTCGCCGAATGGTTCGGCGAGCACCCGAATGAAGCCAAGAACATCGTCCAGAAGGTCGCCGAAGCCGCTGCGGCACGCGAGGCAGCGCGCAAGGCCCGGGAGCTGACCCGCCGTAAGGGCGCGCTCGATATCGCGAACTTGCCCGGCAAGCTCGCCGATTGCCAGGAGCGCAACCCGGCCAACTGCGAAATATTCATCGTCGAGGGCGACTCCGCCGGCGGATCGGCGAAACAGGCACGCCAGCGGCGCCACCAGGCCATCCTGCCGCTGCGCGGCAAGATTTTGAATGTCGAGCGCGCGCGTTTTGACAAGATGATCGGATCCGCCGAGATCGGCACTTTGATCGCGGCGCTGGGCACAGGCATCGGACGGGACGATTTCAATCCGGATAAAGTGCGTTATCACAAGATCATCATCATGACCGACGCCGATGTCGACGGCAGCCATATCCGCACGCTGTTGCTGACCTTTTTCTATCGCCAGATGCCGGAGCTGATCGAGCGCGGCTATCTGTATATCGCGCAGCCGCCTCTGTATCGCGTTCAAAAGGGAAAATCCGAAGTCTACCTTAAGGACGACCCGGCGATGGAAGCCTTTCTCATGCGCGAAGCGCTCGGAAACTGCACATTGACCATCGGCGAGGGCGAGGAAGTTGGCCGGGAAGAACTCCTGGAAGTGCTAGAGGACGCCCGGAAGGCGAAGCGGTTCGTCGAACCTTTGGCGCGGCGCGTCGGCGACATCGGCGTTGTCGAGCAGACCGCGATCGCCGGTGCGCTCAACGCGGCGGTGCTCGGCGATCCCGCGCAAGCAACGCAGGCAGCGGACTATATCGCAAAACGCCTGGATGCACTGGCCGATCCGCTGGAGCGGGGCTGGGTCGGCGCGCCCAGCAGTGCCGGCGGCCTCGTGTTCACCCGCACCCTGCGCGGGGTCAAGCGGGTCTGCGAGATCGACAACGCGCTCGTTCGCAGCGTCGAAGGACGCCGCCTCGACGAAATGGCCGGCGTACTCCAGAGATTCTACGGCCGATATCCGACCTTGCATGCCAAGGAAGAGGAAATCCGGATATCGGGTCCGGTCGAATTGATCGACAAGGTTATGGAACTCGGCAAGAAAGGCATTGGCGTGCAGCGCTATAAGGGTCTCGGCGAGATGAATCCGGAGCAGCTCTGGGAGACGACGATGGACGAGAATGCGCGCACGCTCCACCAGGTCAAGATCGCCCATGCCAACGAGGCGGGCGAGTTGTTTTCCACCTTAATGGGCGACCTTGTCGAGCCAAGACGGGATTTCATTCAAACCAATGCGCTAAAGGTCGCGCGGCTTGACGTCTGATTAGGGCGGCGGGCCGGCATTGTCATAATGCCCAAGCTGCGATAAACGTACCCTGCTCTTTATAAGATTCAGGGTTGGCGAAGTAGGATGCGAGCGTGACATTTGAACAAAAAGACCATTATTCCTTCGAGGAACTTCTCGAATGTGGTCACGGTCGCCTTTTCGGCGAGGGCAATGCGCAGCTACCCCTGCCTCCGTTTCTCATGCTGGACCGCATTACCAACATCGCCTCCGAAGGCGGCCTGCACGGCAAAGGCGAGATTACGGCGGAAATGGACATCAAGCCCGATCTGTGGTTTTTCAAATGCCATTTCGAAAACGATCCGGTCATGCCGGGATGCCTGGGCCTCGACGCCATGTGGCAGCTCGTCGGCTTCTTTCTGGGATGGCTCGGCGGCCTCGGCCGCGGGCGCGCGATCAGCGTCGGAGAAGTAAAGTTCTCGGGGCAGGTTCTCGATACCGCGAAGAAGCTGACCTATCAAATCAATATGAAGCGCGTGATCATGCGCAAGCTGGTCATGGGCATCGCCGACGGCGTGATGAAAGTCGACGGCCAGCCGATTTACGAAGCGAAAGACATTCGGGTCGGTCTCTTCACTCCCAGCCAACAATCTTGATGGTGCCAACATGCGACGAGTAGTCGTCACCGGACTCGGGATCGTTTCCTGCATTGGAAACAACAAGGCCGAGGTCCTCGATTCACTGAAAACCGGTCGTTCGGGGATCGAGCATTGCGAAAAATATGCGGAACTGGGCTTCCGCAGTCATGTCCACGGTTCCATTAAACTGGACATAGAGGAAGTCCTGGACCGTAAGACCAGGCGGTTTATGGGCGACGGCGCGGCATATAACTATATCGCCATGCAGGAAGCCATCGCCGACTCGGGTTTGGAAGAGAGCGATATCTCGAACGAACGTACGGGCATCATCATGGGCTCCGGCGGTCCGTCGACGAAGAACCTGCTCTGGTCCTTCGATACCTTGCGCGAAAAATCCGCAAAACGCGTCGGCCCGTATATGGTGCCGCGGACCATGTCGAGCACGAATTCAGCGACTCTCGCAACGCCGTTCCAGATCAAGGGCGTCAACTACTCGATCACGTCCGCTTGCGCCACAAGTACCCACTGCATCGGCAATGCCTCCGAGCTGATTCAATTTGGCAAGCAGGATATCGTTTTCGCGGGCGGCGGCGAAGAGCTGGATTGGACGATGACATTGCTGTTCGATGCCATGCCGGCCCTGTCTTCGAAATACAACGACACGCCGACCACGGCCAGCCGGCCTTACGACGCCAATCGCGATGGTTTCGTCATTGCGGGCGGTGGCGGTGTCGTGGTCTTGGAAGAATTGGAGCACGCGCGGGCGCGCGGGGCGAAAATTTACGCCGAAGTCGTCGGCTTCGCGGCGACGTCAGACGGACACGACATGGTCCAGCCCTCCTCCGAAGGGGCGGTGCGCTGCATGCGGCTGGCGCTTTCGGGCATGAACGATCCGGTCGCCTACATCAATTCGCACGGCACCAGCACGCCAGTCGGCGATATCAGCGAGCTCAGGGCGATTCGCGAGGTCTTCGGCGACGACGTGCCGAAGATCAGCTCGACCAAATCGCTCACGGGGCATTCGCTCGGCGCGACAGGCGTACATGAGGCGATCTACTCGATCCTGATGATGGAGAATCGATTCATTGCGGCCTCCGCCAATATCGAGGAACTGGACCCCGAAGCGGCGCCCTTCCCGATCGTGCAGGAGCGCGAAGACGACGTGGACCTCGATGTGGTCGTCTCGAACAGCTTTGGCTTCGGCGGGACCAACGGAACGCTCGTATTTCGCCGTTTCTAGCCTTCATTCCCCATTTAGGCGCCGACAGTAACGGCGGAAAAACCAGTGCCAGATAAACCTTCAACGCTTTCCGTCCCGCCTCGCACTGCCGCTCCACTCATGGCCGGCAAACGGGGTCTGATCATGGGCGTGGCGAACGACCATTCGATCGCTTGGGCCATTGCGGAGCATCTGCATCGCCACGGCGCGGAACTCGCCTTTACCTATCAAGGGGAAGCGCTGGGCCGGCGCGTGCAGCCTTTGGCCGAATCGGTCGGCTCTTCCATCGTGGTACCCTGCGACGTATCGGAAGCCGGCAGCATCAACGCGGCGTTCGACAGTGTCGCCCAAGCTTGGCCAAGCATCGATTTCGTCGTCCATGCCATCGCCTATTCCGACAAGGAAGAGCTCAAGGGCAACTACATCGATACCTCGCGCGAGAACTTCCTGCACACGCTCGACGTCTCCTGCTATTCCTTTACCGCCATCGCGCAGCGGGCGGCTCAGTCGATGTCCGACGGGGGCAGCCTGCTGACCCTGACCTATGACGGCTCGCAGCGGGTTATGCCCAACTACAATGTAATGGGTGTCGCCAAGGCCGCTTTGGAAACCAGCGTCCGCTATCTCGCGACCGATCTCGGCGGGCGCGGCATTCGCGTCAATGCGATTTCCGCGGGGCCGATGCGGACCTTGGCCGGCTCCGCGATCGGGAGCGCGCGCTTTGTCTTTAAATGGCAAGGCGAGAATGCCCCGCTGCGCCGCAACGTCACCCTGAAGGATGTCGGCGGCGCCGGTGTTTATCTGCTGTCGGATCTCTCCACTGCGGTCACCGGAGAAGTCCTCTACGTCGACTGCGGCTACAACGCCGTGGGCATGGCCGCGACCCCGATCTGATATTTCTTTTTTTGCGTCGACGACCGGGAAAAAATAACGCGGCGGGATTTCTCCCGCCGCGTTTTCTTGTGGCCGCTCGATATTTTCGGCGGTCTTAGTCTTCAGCACGCGCCCGGCCGCGACGCGGCCTATCGCCGCCTCTATCAGGCCGGTTACCGCCGCGGGGCGCCCGCGGTTCGACCGCGATCTCCTCTCCGGTTTCCTGATTGACGGCCCGCATCGACAGTTTCACCTTGCCACGGTCGTCCAAGCCAATGACCTTAACCTTGACTTCGTCGCCAAGTGTGACGACGTCGCCCACTTCGCCGACGCGCTCTTCCGCCAGCTCGGAGATATGGACGAGACCATCCTTACTGCCGAGGAAGTTCACGAACGCGCCGAAGTCCATGATCTTGACGACCTTGCCGTTATAGATCTTGCCGACTTCCGGCTCCGCAACGATGCTGTTGATCCAGTCGATCGCCCGCTGTCCCGCTTCGCCATCAACCGCCGCAACCTTGATCGTACCGTCGTCCTCGATATCGACCTTGGCGCCCGTGACTTCGCAGATCTCACGGATGACCTTGCCGCCAGTGCCGATCACTTCGCGAATCTTGTCGCGCGGAATCGACATCGTCGTGATGCGGGGAGCATTGTCCGAGACGGTCTCGCGCGCCGCGTTGATGGCTGCTTCCATCTCGCCGAGGATGTGGATACGGCCATCCCGGGCCTGACCCAGGGCGATCCGCATGATTTCTTCAGTAATCGAGGTGATTTTGATGTCCATCTGCAGGGACGTCACTCCGCTCGCGGTACCGGCCACCTTGAAGTCCATGTCGCCGAGATGATCCTCGTCACCGAGAATATCGGAGAGAACCGCAAAGTCGTCCGCTTCCTTAATCAAACCCATCGCGATTCCCGCGACCGGACTGCTGAGCGGCACGCCGGCATCCATCATCGACATCGATGATCCGCAGACCGTCGCCATCGATGACGATCCGTTCGATTCCGTGACCTCCGAGACCACCCGCATCGTATAGGGGAAGTCTTCCTTGCTCGGCAGAAGCGGCCGTACGGCACGCCATGCCAGCTTGCCGTGACCGATCTCGCGGCGTCCGGGCGACCGCAGGAACGACGCTTCACCGACCGAGTACGGCGGGAAGTTATAGTGCAGCAGGAAGCTTTCCCGGTATTCCCCTTCGAGCGCATCGATAATCTGCTCGTCCTGGCCGGTTCCGAGCGTCGTGACCACCAACGCCTGGGTCTCACCGCGCGTAAACAGCGCGGAGCCATGGGCGCGCGGCAAAATACCGACTTCGCAGTTGATGTTTCGGACGGTCTTGGTGTCGCGCCCATCGATCCGCTGGCCGGTCTTGATGATGCTGCCACGCACGATGTCCTTCTCGACTTTCTTGAAAACGGCGGCGCCGATTTCAACGTCGAGCTCTTCCGCCGCAAGCGTATCCATGACGGTCTTACGGGCGGCGTTCAAGGCTTCCACCCGGTCTTGCTTGACCGTGATCTGGTAAGCGGCGGTCAAGGGCTCGGTCGCCAGTTCCTTCACACGGGCCGCAACAGTTTCGTATTGTTCCGGAGGCTCGGGGATATCCCAGGGCTCTTTCGCACAGCTTTCGGCAAGCTCGATGATCAGGTCGATGATCGCCTGGCTCTGCTGGTGGCCGAAAGTCACCGCCTTCAGCATTGTGTCTTCGTCGAGTTCTTTCGCTTCCGACTCGACCATCAATACGCCTTCGCGCGTCCCGGCGACGATCAAATCGAGCGAAGAGCTCGGCAACTCGTCCTGTTGCGGGTTGAGCACGAACTCGCCATCGATATAGCCGACCCGGCAACCACCGATCGGCCCCATGAAAGGCACGCCGGAAATCGTCAGCGCAGCGGACGCACCGATCAGAGACACAATGTCGGGATCGTTCTCCAAATCGTGCGCTAGCACGGTGCAAATGACCTGGGTCTCGTTCCGAAAGCCGTCCGGAAAAAGCGGCCGGATGGGCCGATCGATCAAGCGCGACGTGAGCGTTTCCTTTTCAGACGGGCGCCCTTCGCGCTTGAAGAAACCGCCCGGAATTTTCCCGGCGGCAAAGGTTTTCTCTTGGTAGTTCACCGTAAGGGGGAAGAAATCCTGGCCTGGCCGCACCGACCGATTGGCCACCGCAGTGCACAGCACTTGCGTGCCGCCGTAGGTGACGAGAACCGCACCGTCCGCCTGACGGGCAATCTTGCCCGTCTCCAAAATAAGCGGGCGTCCGCCCCAGTTGATTTCCTTACGTGTAATATTAAACATCCATCATTCCTTCAGAATCGCCAATGCGGGTCCGCACCCGAATCGACTGTTGGCGGCCGGGCCATCCCGGCCGCGCTTCATTCATTCGTCTCTCGATCGCTCATTGATCGCATTCCAAACGAAAAGGGCCCGGCGGTTCGGGCTGATCGCGCCGTTGCGCGATCCTGTATTGTATCGCCTAGGCGATACCTCGTTTTTTGCAGAGCGTCAGCGCCGCAGTCCAAGCCGTTTGATCAAGGCTTCATAACGCGACTGTTCCTGACGTTTCAGATAGTCCAGCAACCGACGGCGCTGACCAACCATAATCAACAATCCGCGACGCGAGTGAAAATCCTTCTTATGGATCTTCATGTGCTCCGTCAGGTTGTTGATGCGTTCCGTCAGAATGGCGACCTGCACGTCGGCAGAACCGGTATCACCGGCGGTCGTAGCGAACTCCTTTATGAGTTCTTCTTTGCGTTCAGCTGTAATCGACATCGTATACTCCAATCCTGCTAAAGGTTCAGGACCCGGACCGGTCGGACTTCACCGGCACTGTAGCGCGAAAGCGCCACTGGCCTGCCCATTGCGGTCGCGAGAACCGTTTCGCCGTCCGCGAACGCCGAAATGCGTTCGAGATCGACCTTCCGAATCAGGGAGACCGCCTGTCCATTTCGCAGTCGGCCCGCCTCTTGC
Organism: Rickettsiales bacterium; assembly: GCA_038131165.1. Classification (GTDB taxonomy): domain Bacteria; phylum Pseudomonadota; class Alphaproteobacteria; order UBA8366; family UBA8366; genus UBA6544. The sequence continues at coordinate 59,776 of JAYPOZ010000003.1, forward strand.
TCCGTCAAGGCCAACGCCGGGATGTCGTCCAGCGGGGTCTCGACGGGTAACAAACAATCGGAAGCGGCGGGACTTTGCCCATTTGCGGCCAATTCGTCCAGCGAAATCGCATGGCTTTCTTCGAAGGGGCCGACCGCTGTCCGCCGCAATTCGACAAGATGACCGACCGTCCCGAGGCTGAGGGCAAGATCGCGCGCCAAACCGCGCATATACGCCCCTTTTCCGCTGACTACCGAAAAGATCGCGTGATCGGCATCGCAGACTTCATCCAGTTCGAACCGGTCGACGCGGATCGCCTGGGGGGCGAGCGTCACATCCTCGCCGCGACGAGCAAGATCGTAGGCTCTTTGCCCATCCACCTTTTTGGCGGAATAGATCGGTGGTACCTGCTGGATGACTCCGCGAAAAGCCGGCAGAGCCGCCACAATCGCCGCTTCGCTCGGACGGAGGGCGCATTCTTCGATCACCTCGCCCTCGCGGTCGTCCGTCGCCGTGGCGAACCCCCAGCGCAAGGTGAAGCGATAGCGTTTCGTCGTGTCGACAACATAGGGGAGCGTTTTCGTCGCTTCGCCCAAAGCGACCGGCAGGACCCCGGTCGCCATGGGGTCCAATGTCCCAGCGTGGCCGGCCTTGTTCGCGTCCAGCAGCCTGCGGACAGCGCCGACAGCGGACGTCGATGTCATTCCGCTGGGCTTATCCAGGATGATCCAGCCGTTGACCGCCTTGCCGGATTTTCTACGTCGTCCCATCGTCCGGTCCGTCGCCGGAAAGATCGCGCGCAACCTCGGGTTTCCGAAGCAGGCTATCGATCTTCGAGGCATACTCAAAGCGATCGTCGAATTCGAAAGAAAGGCGCGGCGTGAACTTCAGTCGAATCCGCCGACCGATCTCGCTTTGAAGAAAACGGGCTGCACGGCCCAGCGCTTCGAGTGTCTTCGGGTCCGCTTCTCCGCCCAGCGGCGTCAGGAATACGGTCGCCCGTTTTAAATCCGGACTCGCGCGGACTTCGGTGACGGTAAACATCCGTCCGCTCAACTCCGGGTCGCGCAACGTCCCGCGCCCGAGAATTTCGGCCAGCGCGTGACGCAGTTCTTCGCCAACCCGGAGTTGACGAACGCTCGGTTCCTTATGCTTTGCCATGTTCGTCTCGCACGCGCCAGCGGCGCGGTCGTTAGAGGCTTCGGGCGATTTCCTCGGACTCGAAGCATTCAATGACGTCGCCGGTCTTGATATCGTCGTAGTTCTCGAAGGCGATACCGCATTCGTAGCCCTGCTGTACCTCGCGGACATCGTCCTTAAACCGGCGCAGGGATTTCAGACTGCCTTCGAAAATCACCACATCGTCGCGGAGCAAACGCACCTTATTGCCACGCTTGAACATGCCTTCCGTCACCATGCAGCCAGCCGCTTTGCCGGCGCGCGAGACGCTGAAGACTTCGCGCACTTCGGCGTAGCCAATCTGGCGTTCACGGATTTCCGGCGCCAGCAGGCCTTCCATCAGCTGTTTCATGTCGTCGATGACGTTATAGATGATCGAGTAGTAGCGGATGTCGACGTGATCCTGTTGCGCCAATTCACGGGCTTGCGGGTTCGCCCGCACGTTGAATCCGATGACGAGGCCGCCGGCGGATTTCGCCAGAATGATATCGGATTCGGTAATGCCGCCGACCGCACTGTGCATGACCCGCACCTTGACTTCGTCTGTCGACAGTTTCTCTAGCGATCCGACAATCGCCTCGATCGATCCCTGGACATCACCCCGGATAATAACCGGTAGTTCTTGCGTCTCGCCCGCCTTAATCTGGTCGAACATTTGCTCGAGGGTGCCCCGGCCGCTTACCGCAAGCGCCTTTTGCCGCTCAGCGCGTTGCCGGTAATCGGTAATTTCACGGGCCCGGGCCTCATCCTCGACCGCAACAAACTCGTCGCCCGCCAAGGGCGCACCTTGCAGGCCCAGAACTTCGACAGGTTCGGACGGTCCAGCCGATTTAATCGGCTGTCCGCGGTCGTCGACCAGGGCGCGCACGCGGCCCCACTCGCTGCCGGCGATAAAGACATCGCCCTGATTTAACGTGCCCTTCTGGACCAAGACCGTCGCCACGACGCCGCGGCCGCGTTCCAGCTTCGCATCAATGACGGCACCCTGCGCCAAGCGGTTCGGGTTGCTCTTGAGTTCCAGGATCTCGGCCTGCAGGAGGATGGCCTCCTCCAGTTTATCGAGGTTTTGGCGCTCGATCGCCGACACCTCGACATCCAGGACATCGCCGCCGAGTTTCTCGACCACGATTTCGTGACTCAGGAGTTCGTTCCGAACACGGTCCGGATTCGCGTCGGGCCGATCAATCTTATTGATCGCAATGATAATCGGAACCCCTGCGGCCTTAGCGTGGTTGAGCGCTTCGATGGTTTGCGGCTGCACACCGTCGTCAGCGGCAACTACGAGAATCACGATATCGGTCACCTGCGAGCCGCGCGAGCGCATGGCCGTGAAGGCCTCGTGCCCCGGCGTATCGATAAAGGTTATCCGTTGTCCTTCGGACAGATCGATCTGGTAGGCGCCGATGTGTTGGGTGATCCCTCCGGCTTCGCCGCCCGCCACATCCGTGGAGCGCAACGCGTCCAACAGCGATGTCTTGCCGTGATCGACATGGCCCATGACGGCCACCACAGGGGGGCGCGGCACCATATCCTCCTCGCGGTCTTCCTCCCCTTCGATACCGATCTCGACATCCGCCTCCGAGACGAGCTTCGCCTTGTGGCCGAAATCGGCGACGATCAGTTCCGCCGTGTCCGCGTCGATGACTTGGTTGACATTTGCCATGATGTCGAGACGCATCAGCGCCTTGATGACATCGATACCCCGTACCGCCATCCGATTCGCCAGATCGGACACCGTGATCGTTTCCGGAATTACGACTTCGCGCACGACCTTTTGTACCTCGCCACTATCGCGCTGTTCCTTGGCGCGTTGCCGTTCACGCTCGCGGGCTCGACGAACCGCCGCCAAACTCCTCACGCGATCTTCTTCGACCCCATCGGCCTCATCCAAAGCCTGGGTGATCGTTAATTTCCTGTCGCGCCGCTTGGGCTCGTTCCGCGACCGTGGAGCAGGCTTCTCGGCGTCAGTGCGGCCCGGACGGCGCGCCGTCGCGGGGGTGCTCTCTTCGGGCGTATCTTTTCTGGCTTCCGTTCGGACGGCTTCCATGCGCTTCTGTCGCGCCGGCGCCTCCTCGGGCGGCAATACCGCGATCTCCGGCTCTTCCACGGGAGCCGGTTCGTCCTTGGCCTCCGCTTCGGCCGCTTCGGCTGCGGCGCGCTTGGCTTCCTCTTCCGCAAGCCTTGCCGCCTCTGCCGCTTCCGCTTCGCGTTTCTTGATCTTTTCGAGCTCTTCAAGCTGACGTTTTTCTTCGTCATGGACGGCGCCCCGCAGCGCCCGCATCCGGGCTGCGCGTTCTTCTTCCGTCAGATTTCCAAGCTCCTGGGCCGTGGCTTGTTCCAAAGCAGAAATATCTGGCGCCTGTGCGTTTTCGCTAACAGCGCGCATGTTTCCGCCGGCACCGCGTTCGAACGTGCGCTTCTTCTTCACTTCGACCGTAACGGCTTTGGTGCGGCCATGACTGAAGCTTTGTCGGACCTGACCGGTCTCGACCGTCTTCTTGAGCTCCAATCGCCCAGGCCGACGGAGCGTCAGTTTGCCGTCTTGCTCATTCTCTTGCGTCATTCGTCACCCCATTCACCGCCTGCCGACCGAAATCCTTCCAGTCGCCGCGCTTCTATACCTAACTTGCTTGCGAGACCGCCACGGGCCAGTACGACATGCACGGTCCGCTCTCGTCCGAAAGCAGCGCCCAGTTCGTCGGCCCTTAGAACATCTACCACGGAGATACTGTCTGCAAGCGACTCCATTTTTCTGCGCGTACCTATGGCACCGTCAGATGCCTCGACCAGCACGGCGGCGCTGCCATTCCGCAGCCAGGCCTGCGCCTTCTCGAAACCGGCAACAGCTTGACCTGCGCGCCGCGCGAGCCCGATCAGATCGACGCATCGCTTCGCCAACAACCGCTCGACTTGATCGGCAAGACCGTCCGATACCGCGACGGATTGGCGCGCCGCGCGGGCAAAACGTCCCTTTGCAGCCGCCGTCCCAATTGCTTCTCGATCAGACCTTACCCAAAGACCTCGACCCGGAAGTTTTCCGAGAAGATCCGGCACAATGGCCCCATCCGGCCCGACGATAAAGCGAATGCCGTCGACCACCGCCAAGCTCTCGCCACTGACGATGCACTTGCGGTTACCATTGGTTCCGCCGTCTGAAATCTTCGTCGTCTCGGCCAACATTACGTCCGTTTGTACTCTCTAGATCGTTTCGTCCGGGGCACTTGCCGCAGCTTCTGCTTCCGCTTCCGCGGCCTTTGCCGCCTCTGCTTCCGCCAGCTCCTCCGCGGTAAACCAGCCGGCGGCAATTCTCGCGGTCATAATGAGATCGTTCGCGGCGTCCATGCTCAAACCAAAGCCGCGCAAATAACCTTCTTCCGAGTCGGTCAACTCATCCCCGGCAAGATCCGCAAAATCCTCAAGCGTTTTCACGCCTCGCTCGCCGAGCGCAATCAACATTGCATCGTTCAATCCGTCGACATTCGCCAAGGCGTCCTCGATTCCTAGCGCCCGACGCTCTTCGGCCAGCCGCGACGTTTCGGCCTCCAGGAAGTCCCGCGCGCGCGCCTGAAGTTCCTGTGCGATTTCATCCTCGAACCCTTCAATCACCATCAAATCTTCGAGCGGCACGAAAGCCACTTCTTCGACACTCGAAAAGCCCTCGGTGACCAACAAGTGGGCCAAAACGTCGTCGACATCCAAAGCCGTCATAAAGCGCTCGCTGCGCACCCGGCGTTCTTGCTGACGGCGCTCGCTTTCCTCGTCTTCGGTGAGGATATCAATTTCCCATCCAGTCAGCATTGAGGCCAAGCGGACATTCTGACCGCGGCGGCCGATCGCCAGACTCAGTTGCTCGTCCGGCACGACGACTTCGATCTTGCCCGCATCTTCGTCCAGGACGACTTTCGCCACTTCTGCCGGCGCCAGTGCATTCACCACAAACGTTGCGGGATCCATCGACCAGGGAATGATATCAATCTTCTCGCCTTGCAGCTCCGCTACCACGGCTTGAACGCGGCTGCCACGCATACCGACACAGGCACCAACGGGATCAATGCTGGAGTCGTTCGACATCACAGCGATTTTCGCACGGCTTCCCGGGTCCCGGGCCACGGCCTTAATCTCGATGATCCCGTCGTAAATCTCCGGCACTTCCTGGCTAAACAGTTTCGTCATGAACACCGGATGAGCCCGGGAGAGAAAAATCTGCGGACCCCGCATCTCACGTCGGACATCGTAGATATAAGCGCGAACCCGGTCGCCGCGCCGGAAACTCTCGCGCGGCAACAATTCCTCGCGGCGCAATACGGCCTCCGCACGCCCCAAATCGACCGTGACATTGCCGAATTCAATCCGCTTTACGAGGCCGTTGACGATCTCGCCGGCGCGGTCCTTGTACTCTTCGTACTGACGCTCGCGCTCGGCTTCGCGCACCTTCTGGACGATTACTTGTTTCGCTGTTTGCGCGGCAATACGGCCAAAATCGATCGGCGGCAGCGGATCGACGATAAACTCGCCGACAACGGCATCCTTCTTGCGGCGATGTGCTTCGTCGAGAGTCACCTGGGTCGTTTCATTCTCGATCTCTTCGACGACTTCGATATACCGCGCGAGGCTGATTTCGCCGGAGCGGCGGTCGATTACCGCGCGAATATCGTGCTCCTGCCCATATTTCGAACGGCCTGCCTTCTGAATGGCTTGCTCCATCGCTTCCAATACCTGTTCGCGATCGATTGCTTTCTCGCGCGCCACAGCATCGGCAACTTGAAGAAGCTCGGTCTTCTGAACAACGGCTGTTTCCACCATATCCTACGCTCGCCCTTGCTTGAGTGCGTCGGCCGAACCAGCCGCCAACAGCTCATCAGTGATTACCAGTTTAGCGTTGTCGATCTCATCGAACGGCAGCGCCGCAGTCCCATCTTCGGTTACGATCGTCACCACGGCATCGGCGCAACCAGCCAATACTCCGCGGTAGCGCCGCCGGCCGTTCAACGATTCCCGCAACTCGATTTTCGCTTCAAGTCCCGCAAATCTCTCAAAATCGTTTGGCCTAACCAATGGCCGATCCAGTCCCGGGGAACTGACTTCCAACGTATAGGCCCCCGAAATCGGATCCTCGACATCCAATATCGCGGATACGGTCCGGCTGATTGCCGCGCAATCTTCGACTGTCATGGCACGTTCATCGAGTCGTTCCGCCATGATCTGCAATGTCGGCCGCGCGGTGCCCATCAACTTAACACGCACCACCTCGTAGCCCAATCCGGTCAGCGACGGCGCAATCAACGCCTCGACTGCCTCCATTCGCGATCTACTCATCTCCACCAACTAAAAAGGGCGGGCGCATGGCCCACCCATTACAAACAGTACTACGAGACCATCGCTATACCGTATGGGATTTATTTGAGAGTTTTTGTAAGGGATTTGCCCACTACATACAAGGGTTTTCTAGGTTTTCCCCGCCATCGGCGACCGCGGGCGGCGGCGAAATCCGAGGTAGGCGCAGTCCTTTCCCGCGGCCAGCGCTTTTTCTTCATAGCGGGTCGGCGGCCAATCGGCGGGCCGCTCTCGCCAATCACGCGCCTCGGTCGCCATCCATTCGAAGTCGGGATGCGATCTCACATGAAACAACGTCCACCGGACATAGCCCATTTCGTCGCTGGCAATGCGCAGTTCCGCGCCATCCGCCATGATGCGGGACAACAGATCGAGGTTCTCCGGACAAACGAACCGCCGATAGGCATGACGGTTCTTCGGCCAAGGGTCTGGAAATAAAACGAAGACACGCTCAAGACTCGCCGTCGAAATCCAGTCCAGCAGCAATCGGGCATCGTCGGGAAAAATCCGGATATTATCGATTCGCTCTTCGTCGATGGCTGTCAATAACCGCGCAATGCCGTTGATATAGGGCTCGCAACCGATGAAACCGACATTCGGGTTTGCCTGGGCCTGCGCCGCGATATGCTCGCCCGCACCAAACCCCACTTCCAGCCAACAGGATTGCGGAGGAGTGGTGAAGACCGTGGACGGATCGAGCGACTCGTCCGGCAGCGCAATAGTGAGACGGGGCAGGAGCTCGCGCACCAGGCGCTCCCGGCCGGCACGTAACCGCCGACCGTGCCTGCGGCCGTAAAACCGCCGGACGGAAAGGTCGCCATCAGCCATTTTCATGGCCTCTCAGGGACGGTCGGATCAGGTCAACGCGGACTTTAAGTCCTCGACTAGGTCCGTTTTCTCCCAAGAAAACCCACCATCCGCCTCGGGTTCCCGACCGAAATGCCCATAGGCGGCAGTCCGGGCATAAATCGGCCGGCTCAACTGCAGGCGTTCGCGAATGCCCCGCGGACTCAGATCCATGGCTTCCTGGACAGCCCCCGCAAGCTTTAAGTCGTCGACCGTCCCGGTGCCCGCCGTATCGATGTATACCGAAAGCGGCTTGGAGACGCCAATCGCATAAGCGATCTGAATGGTGCACCGGTCTGCGAGATCCGCGGCGACGACGTTCTTGGCGACATACCGGGCCGCGTAAGCCGCCGACCGGTCCACCTTGGTCGGGTCCTTGCCCGAAAAGGCGCCGCCCCCATGGGGCGAGGATCCGCCATAGGTATCGACAATGATCTTGCGGCCGGTCAATCCCGTATCGCCATCCGGCCCGCCGATCACGAAACGCCCGGTCGGGTTCACGTAGAACTCGTCCTCGTCGCACATCCAGCCATCGGGCAAAACCTTGAGGACATGCGGGCGCACCAATTCGCGCACTTCCGCCTGTTCCATGCCGTCGGCGTGCTGCGTGGAGACGACCGCCGAGACGACTTTCGTCGGCACACCGTTCACATACTGAACCGTAAGCTGACTTTTCGAATCTGGACCGATGCCGGGCAGTTCACCCGCATGCCGCGCCGCCGCCATGCTTTTCAAGATTTGATGGCTGTAGTGTATCGGCGCCGGCATCAGCACGGGAGTCTCACGGCAGGCGTAGCCGAACATCAGGCCCTGATCTCCGGCCCCTTCGTCCTTATTGCCCGCAGCGTCGACACCCTGGGCGATATCCGCCGACTGGGAGTGGACATAGCACTGGACTTCCATTGTCCGCCAATTGAATCCATCCTGCTCGTAACCGATTTCGCGGACGCTCTTGCGCGCAAGCTCTTCCAGCACCTCGTGCGTGATACTGTCCGGACCGCGCACCTCTCCGGCCAAAACGACCCGATTTGTCGTCGCCAGGGTTTCGCAGGCCACGCGCGCATTTTCCCCGCTCGCCAGGTAGACATCTACGATTTCATCCGATATCCGATCGCAGATTTTATCAGGGTGCCCTTCAGACACGGATTCACTGGTAAATAGAAAGTTTCCGTTGCTCACGCCTCACCCCTTCTCGAATATCGAATTTCGTTCGTATCCTTGCGCGGGCGCCGCAATCTCGTGGAGCGCCGCTTCCTGATGTAGCGACCTTGTCGCAATCTTTCACAACGGCGTCAAGAGAGCGCACCAACGGATCGATGAAAATCGTTAAGGATCGGGGCTTTCTGTGGGCGATAGGGATCTTGCCAGTTCAAACAGTCGCTTGCGGATCGCCGGGTCCCGTACCTTGTAATAGGCGCGAACGAGTTCCAGAGTCTCGCGCTTTGTCAACGGATCGACCGCGGCGGCGCCAGCCGGAAACCTGTCGGCAACGGCGAGGCGGGGCGCCGCGTTCGCTCCCGCCGCATCCGTCATCTCGTCGAAGAAATAAGAAATAGAAACACCCAGCACGTGCGACAAATCATAAAGCCGGCTCGCACCGATGCGATTCGTCCCCCGTTCATATTTCTGAATTTGCTGAAAGGTCAATCCGAGCGCGGCGCCCAGCTTTTCCTGGCTCAGGCCCAATACCGTTCGGCGTGCGCGCATGCGCGCGCCGACATGCACGTCGATTGGATTCGGGTTTCCGGTCTTTGTACGAAAGCGCGGCGCGCCGGGAGATTGCATTTAAGATCTTCTTTAAAACAATTTCAGCACACACTTTAGATGCCTTAGTACAATCTTTGATTTGGGTGTTTCTATAGAAAAATCAAGAATTTTAAACACTAGAGAGATTTCGCGCGCCGGCTTAGAAAGACCGCAACCACAACGGCCATTCCAAGCAAGATAGCGAAAATCCAATCGCCATACCGAGCGTAAGGCGGCGCGTCCGCAAGCGCATCAGGCAAACGGATATCCAGAAATCCCACCTCATCGAGAGGAATAATACCCACGACCCGGCCATAAGGGTCGACCGCGCCCGAAATGCCGGTGTAAGCGGCCCGAACGACCGGCAGGCCTTCCTCGACCGCGCGCACACGCGCATTGGCGAAGTGTTGGTGCGGGCCCGCGGTTGCACCATACCAAGCGTCGTTGGTCAAATTGAGGATCACGCCCGGTCGATCCAGCGCGTCTACAACATGCCCGGGAAAGATGATTTCGTAGCAAACCAACAGACTGGCGGGCGGCAGACCCCGCAGTCGAAGCGTGCGGACGCCCGGCCCCGGAGCATATCCCAGCGCGCCCTGCGTTATTTTCTCGATCGGGAGGAGAGAAGCCAGCGGCACATATTCGCCGAACGGCACGAGGTGCGCTTTATCGTAATGACCGACAATCGCGCCGTCCGTGTCCAGAGCCAGAATGGCATTGTGCGCGGGGGCGCCGCGCGCCTCCCGACGCGGGGCGCCAGTGAGCAGCAATCCGCCCTCGGGCACCACCCGCGCGAGCGCGCGCCGGGCGTCCTCATCCTCGGCCAAATAGAGAGTCGCCGCCATTTCGGGCCATACCACATGGGTCACCCAATCCGGACGATCTTGCAGGCTGAGCCGGTAATGCAAACCGATATTGCGCGACCGAAACTGGCGCGCCCATTTCTCGCGCTGCGGAATATTTGCCTGAACCAGGCGTATGCCGGTATCCGCAACCGTTGTCATCGGCCCCGCCGGGAGCCGCCATTCGCCGGCAATCCAGTGACCCGCAATCAGCGACACCGTCAACCCGATCGCGACCCAGCGTTGACGGGACGGCCCGCGAGCCGCCACAGCCGGCAGAACCGCCGCGACCAAAGCCACGATACCCGTGCCGTAAATGCCATAATAGGCAGCGGATTGAAGCAAGGGATCGATGCCGGACCATGTATGCCCGAAGAGATTCCAAGGCAGGCCGGTTAGAATATGTCCGCGCAGCCAATCGGCCGCCGCCAGCGCGGCCGCGAGCGCCAACGCGGTCGCCAATCTTCCCGTTGCGTAGGAGGCGCAAAGAGTCGCCGCGCCGATAAAGGTCGCGAGAAAGGCCGGCAGGCCAAGCGCGGCAAAGGGCAACATCCAGGCATGTTGGTCCGAGAACACCAACAAGGCATTGCCGATCCAATAAAGACCGACCGCGAAATAGCCGAATCCAAACCACCAGCCGAGCAGGAAGGCCGTCCGCGGCCGAGCACAACAACCACCCAGCAGCCAAACAAGCGCGGTGAGCGCGAGAATAAACATTGGCAGAAAATCGACGGGGGGCAGAGCGAGGGTCGCAAAGGCGCCGAGAACCACCGCGCAAACGGCGCGGCGCCAGCCAGCCAGGCCCTGCAGGCAAGCCGCAACCCCATCAAGGGTGGTCCATAAGCCGGACACCGGACTATGTGCTATCAAGATCGTCTTGCGGCGGCAGGCTGCAGACTCTCACCCGTCGAATGCGGCGGGCATCGGCGTCGATTATTTCGAACTCCACCCCGGATTCTTCGTGCAATATCACCTCGCCGCGCGTCGGGACCCTTCCGGCCAGGTTAAAGATGAGCCCGCCGACCGTATCGGAACCTTCTTCTCGTTCTTCATCGGTGAGAATTTTTCCGACCGTCGTCTCAAATTCGCCGAGGCTCAAACGCGCATCGATATCGAGCGACCCATCCGGCCGGGCCGTTAACAGCGGCCCCTCATCGACATCGTGCTCGTCTTCGATCTCGCCCACAATCTGCTCGACCAAATCCTCGATTGTCGTCAGACCGTCGATCCCGCCAAATTCGTCGACCACCAGTGCCATGTGAGTACGGTCCATCCGCATCTGCAGCAGCAGGTCGAGTACGCGCATGCTCGGCGCGACAAAAAGAGTCTTGCGGAGGATCTTCCCAATATCGAACGGATCTTCCGATGCCATCGACGCCATCAAGTCTTTGATGTGAATCATGCCCAGCACGTCGTCCAAATTTCCCCGGTACACCGGCATCCGGGAATGGGCTTCTTCGGCAATGAGAGTGAGCAAATCACTCCGGCTAATGGTCACATCGACGGCAACGATGTCGGCGCGCGGTATCATCACGTCAGCGACCGTCAAAGCACCGACCGTGAGGACCTTGTCGAGCATCGCGCGGGCGACAGGATCGACCGGCGGCTCGTTCTCTTCGTGCTGTTCAATCAGTTCTTCAAAGGTTTCGCGCAGGCTGGAATCGCCGTTCCGCCCATTGCGCATCCCACGGAACAAATTGCGGAAGAACCCGCTTTGTCGCGGACTTTCCGAGGTTTCATTCGCACCGCCCTCTACTGAATCCAAAACCGAATCTCCGTTCACCGCCCTCTACTCCGCTGCGTCGGCAGATATCTGATAGGGATTCGAATAGCCAAGATGCTTCAGCGCCCTGACCTCGAGGGCCTCCATCTCGGCAGCCTCTCTTGCCGTCCCGTGATCATGGCCGAGCAAATGCAAAATGCCGTGCACCGCCAAATGAGACACATGTGCCTCAATGGATTTGGAGTCGCGCGCCGCCTCGCTCAAGAGTGTCTCAAGGGAAAGGACGACGTCGCCCAGATGAACCGGCCCGTCGGGACACACCGCCTCGCCCATCGGGAAAGCCAAAACGTTGGTCGCGCTGTCCTGACCTCGGTGCGCGTTATTCAAGCGGCGCATCCGCGCATCGTCGCTCAAGACAACACTAACCTCGGCGGGTCCGTCAAATCCGGCCAATTGCCACGCGGCGTCCAGGGCGCGCCGCAATAAAAGCTCGATTTCCGGTATCCGGCGGCGCCAATCTTCCGTTTCGACAGAGAGCTCATAAGTGAGTTCCGCAGTCATTGCTTGACTGAATCCTGGCTCGACGGAGAATGCGCATCATAGGCGCGCACAATTCTGGCCACGAGATCATGGCGTACGACGTCCGCATCGGTGAAGCGGATGAAATGCGCACCCTCCACGTCCTTCAGAATCTCGACGGCATCGGTGAGGCCCGAGCGATAGCCGGAAGGCAAGTCCACCTGGCTCAAGTCGCCAGTCACAACCATCCGGCTGTTCTCCCCAAGACGCGTCAGAAACATCTTCATCTGCATCGGCGTCGTGTTCTGTGCCTCGTCCAAGATCACAAACGCGTTCGACAGCGTCCGGCCGCGCATAAAAGCAAGCGGTGCAATTTCGATCTCGCCCGAATCCATCCGCCGGGTCACCTGTTCCGCCGGCATTGTGTCGTATAAAGCGTCATAGAGCGGCCGGAGGTAAGGGTCCACCTTCTCACGCATATCGCCGGGCAGAAAGCCCAGGCGTTCGCCAGCCTCGACCGCCGGGCGCGACAGGATGATTCGGTCAACCCGGCCTGTCATGATCATAGCGACGGCCTGACAGACGGCGAGGTAGGTTTTCCCCGTGCCGGCTGGACCAAGACCAAATACCAGATCATGGCGTGCAATGGCGCGAATATACCGGGCCTGCATCGGCGAGCGCGGCATGATGCGCTTCTTGCGGGTTTGGATGACCGGTTGATCGTCTCCCCCGAGATCAAGCCCACCAGCCGCCATTCTAATCGCCGCATCGACATCGGCTGCGTCGACCGACTGCCCGTTCGTGAGTTTCCGGTATAGCGCGCTCAACGCGGAACGCGCGATATCCGCGGAATCATTTGGCCCCATAATTGCCAAATGATTGCCGCGACTGATCAGGGAAACGCCAAGACGGTTTTCGATCTGCGCGAGATGCTTATCGTGTTCGCCGTATAGGAGCGGCAGGAGCCGGTTGTCCTCGAAATTGACATGCAGGCCGTCTCCCTGCTCTGACCCCGTCAGCGAACTCAAACGCTGGCCCTCCGCAATGCCGGCTCGCCCGCCTCAGGCAGGGCAAGCTTACCGCGTAAACTATTCGTCATGATCTCGGCGATACAGACATCGGCAACATATCCGACGCGGTGATCCGGCCCATCGAAATGAACAGGCTGCAAATAGGGCGAACGGCCGAGTAATTGCCCGGGCTGACGGCCCGATCCTTCGATGAGAACCGGCAAGGTCCTGCCCAACTGAGCATGATTGAAAGCGTCCTGTTGCGCCCGCAACAATTGCTGCAGACTTTCCAAACGGTCGCGTTTCACCTCTTCCGGCACCTGGTCGGAGATTGCCGCAGCGGGAGTGCCCGGTCTCGGACTATATTTAAACGAAAACGCCTGGCTGAAGCCGATGTCGTTGACCAGACGCAGGGTCGCGGCGAATTCGGCGTCCGTCTCGCCGGGAAACCCGACGATAAAATCGGAGGACAGCGCCAGTTCGGGTTGGACGGTGCGCAGGCGTTCGATCAGGGAGCGATACTCATCGGCGGTATGGCGGCGGTTCATCGCCGCCAATATGCGGTCCGAGCCAGATTGCACCGGCAAATGCAGGAACGGCATGAGTTGAGGGACATCCCGGTGCGTTTCGATCAAGGCATCGTCCATGTCGCGCGGATGGCTGGTCGTGTAGCGGATGCGGTGCAGGCCGTCGATCTCCGCCAGAACTCGGATCAAGCGCCCCAGACCCCAATCTTTTCCATCGGACCCGGTCCCGTGATAGGCGTTTACGTTCTGGCCCAGGAGCGTGATCTCCCGGCTGCCCGCCGCCACGAGCCGGCGCGCCTCGGCGACGACCGCGCTCACGGGGCGCGACTGCTCCGCACCCCGCGTATACGGCACCACGCAGAAGGTGCAGAAGCGGTCGCATCCTTCCTGGATCGACAGGAAGGCGGAGACGCCTTGCGGGGCGGCTTCCTCCGGCAGGTGATCGAACTTATCTTCGGCCGGGAATTCGATATCGATCACCGGACCCGATCTGCCCGCTGCCACGTCTTCGACCATCTCGGGAAGTCGGTGATAGGTCTGCGGACCGAGCACGATATCCACATACGGCGCCCGAGACAGAATCTCGTCGCCTTCAGCCTGTGCGACACAGCCGGCGACCGCAATCAACATCTTGCCGCCGCCCGCTTGAAGTTTCTCTTCCTGCAACAAGCGCAGACGGCCCAGTTCGGAATACACCTTTTCCGCCGCCTTTTCGCGAATGTGACAGGTATTCAGGACGACCATGTCGGCATCGTCGACGGAATCCGCCGGCAAATAGCCGGAAGGCGCCAACGAATCCGCCATGCGCGCGGAATCGTAGACATTCATCTGGCAACCGAATGTCTTGATAAAGAGCTTCTTACCCAACGTCAGACGCTCACGGGGCCGACGCTGGCACTTGCCCTAGGGTTCATCGATGAAATAAGCGCTGGACGCCAATAGTTTCAACAATCTTGACTGCCACCCTAACACCCGAACGCTATGGTATTCAAGCGGTCGAAGTGCCGGAAAGCGCGAGTGTCGACACCGGGGATCGGGACGGTTTCCCGGATATCGCGTCGGAAAAGCCACGGACGATCGTCCGTTCGCAATGCCGCGACAATTCCTTGCGCGACGTAAAGTCTTCCAAAGTGACCGGATCATGAATGACGATATCGACCCGGAACCGGCCGTATCCAAGCAGGCACCAAAAATGCGAGGCAAAGTCCATGTCGCCATACCACGCGTACAGCGGCCGCAGATGACGGCCGAGCGGCACGCCGTCGAGACGCGTGTAGGCGACTGAAATCGGTTGCACCGGAACGGCCCGGCCGTCCACCTTCAGCTCCGCCGCGCCGAACAAAGTGCTCTTGAACGGCAGAATCGAATTGCCGTCGCTGCTGGTCCCTTCCGGGAAGAGAATCAGCCGATCTCCGCCAGCCAGCCGGTCCGCCAATTCCAACATCTGCTGGCGCGCATAACGGGGCCGTCGCTCCACATAAATGGTGCGTTGCAACGTCGACAAATAGCCGAAAATCGGCCAATCGCGGACATCGGCGCGCGAGACGAAACACGCATCGACAACCGAGCCCAGCGCCGTGACGTCCAAGTAGGAAATATGATTGGCGACAAACAGCGCCGGACCTTCGATGAGCGGCTTCCCGGAAACCGTGACTTCCATCCCCAGAATTCGCCGGCACATGCGATGCCAGAGCGGTGGCAGCCATTTCGATGCCCTGAGACCGAATGCTAAAGCCGGGCGCTGGGTCACGACGATAAACGCCGCCAAACCAAGCAGACCAAGAGCCCGCAGCGACGCCAGAGTGATCGATCTTTTCATTCCGCTGGGCGATCCCTCTACTTTTCCGGCCTACCGAGCCAAGGATGCGCATTATACCGCTCAACCAGGAAAAAGCCGTCGGTGGTACCGAAGTGATAATCGGATATTCGTTCTATCGCAAGTGATGCCCGATCGCCCGTATGAGGGATCGTACTGCAAAAATCGCCGCACGGGGCGCCGCGCCTTAAACCAGATAACCGCCTTTCCGTGTCCGGTTCGCAGACCTCGTTCTTGGGCGGATCGTTTCAGTCGGACGTTGCGTAAATGACGGGAATCTACGATCTATTTTGCGCTTTTATCGCGCTTCAGGGGCACGGCATAGAGCTCGAGTTTATGATCGACAAGGCGATAGCCAAGTTCTTCAGCCACCTCTCGCTGCAGTTGTTCGATTTTCAGATTCGTGAATTCGATCACATCTCCGCTTTCGATGTCGATCAGATGGTCGTGATGATCTTCCGACGCTTCTTCATAGCGTGAACGCCCATCGCCAAAATCATGCCGATCCAGGATGCTCGCCTCCTCGAAAAGGCGGACGGTCCGATACACCGTGGCGATGCTGATCTTCGAGTCGATTGCCGTCGCCCGTTGATAGAGGAGCTCGACATCCGGGTGGTCGTCCGATTCGGACAGGACACGCGCGATTACCCGCCGCTGTCCGGTCATCTTCAGTCCCTTTTCCGAACAAAGGCGTTCGATGCGTTGGGAATCCGCCATCCGTCATCTCCCGTCAGATGCGATATTCCGCGCTGCTTGCCCGACGAATTGATCGAATAGTTCGCTCAGCCTGCGCGGCGGCGCGATCTTGTTCCGAGGCCAATTTCTTTCGCCAATTTGCTGCGCTGCTTTGCGTAATTCGGCGAGACCATGGGATAATCCGGCGGCAATCCCCAGCGTTCCCGATATTCTTCAGGTGTCAGGTTATACGCTGTTTTCAAATGCCGTTTCAGCATTTTGAGCTTCTTGCCGTCTTCCAGACAAATTATGTAGTCGGGGGTCACGGATTGCTTTGCAGGCACAGCCGGAACAGGCCGATCCGCCCTCGCTTCTTGCTCAGAACCGACGCCGGCCAAAGTGCGATAGACACGTTCGATCAGGTCCGGCAGGTCGCCGACCGCTACCGTATTATTCGATACGTGAGCTGCGACGATTTCCGACGTTAAACCGAGAAGCTCCTCGCGATTGCTGTTGTCTTGCGACGGTTCGGACATAGTACACTTCCTGTTTCCCGAAGAACCCCAAGTGCTGTCCTCTTGTATGCCGGGACAAATGATAATTTTACCATGGGGCCTGTATTCATGCTGTGTTGCCGACTATTACTTAGTAATCGGTTAACTAACACTCTATCAAATGTAAGTTCGACTCAGCAAGACGTTTAGTAACGGCTGATTATTAGGATTTATTCCTCTGTCGAGATGTCCCGCGACATGAGAATGGCAGCAATCCGGCGGCGGTCCGCCCGCCGATAATAGTCAGGGCGCCGTCCGGTGCGTCGAAACCCCAGTTTACGGTAGAGTGCGATCGCCGCGGGATTGTTTTCTCCCACTTCCAAATGCACTACACGCGCACCCACGCTCCCGGCCCGTGTGAACGTCGCTTCCAGCAGGGCCGTAGCCGCACCCTGACGGCGCGCTTGCGCCAAGGTGCCGATGGTCAAGATCTCGGCTTCGTCCAGAATCGTACGGGCGATCACGAAGCCCATGGGCAACGACGTTTCGGCTGCGATGGCAAGCTGGCACCAAGCTCCCGGCGTGCGCAACAGCGACGCCGCGACGGGCTCCGGATAGGCTTCTTCGAAACTATCGCCATACAGATAGGCAAGCACCGGCATTTCGCCGGCCGAAATATCGCGGACGAGAACGCCGGCGTTCATTAAAGGCGCTTTCGTGGCGGTCCCACATCCGGTGACCGCAAATACAGCGGCGCCGGCGGCACCATTTCGTCGGATTCAAATCGATCCGCTGCGATCGCCGCCACCCATCGTGCGTCGGGGTATTCGGGTCCTTCCAGCCGGCGCACGATACATCCCGCCGCCACCAAAGCCTGATGGGCTCGAAGACTGGCATCGCCCGCCACGCCGATTGGCCCCGGTGGCATCATCGCCGCCATGCCCGCTGCCTCCGCCGCCGCCGGCGCGGTGATCGCAGCGCCATCCGTGCCGAAAAGCTGAAAGTAAATATCCGTGCGCTTCGTCTCCAGCGCGATTAGCACGGGGTCCGGCGAGACACGATGCGCGCGCGCCACCGCCTCAAGCGTCGTCACGCCGACCAGCGGCAGGCCGGCGGCCATCGACAGCGATTGCGCTGTCGACAAGCCGATCCGCACACCGGTAAAGGCACCCGGACCAACCGTCACGCCGAGCAAGTCGAGGTTGTCGAAACCAATGCGCGCCTCCGCGAGAACGCCTTCGATCATCGGTATCAGAACTTCTGCCTGCCCGCGCGCCATTTCCTCGAAACGATGCGAGACAATTTCGCCCGCGACTGAGATGGCCGCCGAACAGGACGCCGTAGCGCAATCGATACCCAGCACGTGGAGACGGCGCGGAACATCTTCGATTCGCCTAGGCGAACGAACAGATTTCATCGAAATCGAACCGGGGCAACCGGTCGCCAAGGCCACTGTGATCGCCGTACCCGAGACTGCACAGGAAGTTCGACCTGTGAGACGTTCCCGCAAGGAAGGCCGCATCTACCTGTTCGTTGTCGAAGCCCGACATGGGACCGCAATCGAGGCCGAGAGCGCGGGCGGCCATCATGAGATACGCGCCTTGCAGCGCCGCGTTCCGAAGCGCCGTTGTCTCGGTCAACGCCGGATTGCCGCTGAACCAGGATTTTGCATCGGCATAGGGGAAGAAGCGGGGCAGGTGTTCGGCAAAATCAAGATCGTGTGCGACAATAGCCGTCACGGGCGCGGCCATCACCTTCGCCACATTGTTCGACCCAAGACAGTCGGCCAATTTTTCCTTTGCCTCGGCACTGGTCACAAAGACGATCCGCATCGGAAGGCAATTGGCGCTTGTCGGACCCAGGATCGCCAATTCGTAAATTTGCCGGAGCAGCGCCTCGCTGACCGGCCGATCGCTCCATGCGCGTTGCGACCTTGCGGACCTGAACAAGAGGTCCAAACTTTCCTGATCGAGCATGTCATGCCCCCTTTTCTCGCCGAATGCCGTGCACTTGTTTCAATAGACTTGTCGCTTCCCGCGCGACAACGCTAATCTGCCTGCCGTGAATACGTCCTTGCCGCAATTGGGCGCCGAACGCAACCTTCGGCGTCTCTTCGTCCCGCTGGCTGCCGCCCTTCTCTGCGGTTTGCTACAGACATCCGTGCACGCCGCCGATTCGGCCGTCATCCTGATGTACCACCGGTTTGGCGAAACCGGGCATCCCAGTACCAATATCGCGCTTGAGCAATTTGCCGAGCATCTCGCGGAGCTTGAAGACGAAAAATACACGGTGCTGCCGGTTCCGGAAATTCTGTCCGCGCTTAAATCCGGCAAACCGCTGCCGGATAACACCATCGGGATCACCATCGACGATGCATTTCGATCGGTCTACACCGAAGCTTATCCAAGATTGAAGAAGCGGAGGTTGCCGTTCACGCTCTTCATCGCGACAGAACCGGTCGACAAACGGCTGCCCGATTATATGACTTGGGATCAGGTCCGGGAGTTACGGGATAACGGCGTCGTCATCGGTAGCCAAACCCATTCCCATCTGCACATGGCACTTCAAGGCGGGCCGGCCAGCCGGCGGGACCTGACGGAGTCTAACGCGCGGTTTCAGGCGGAACTCGGCAGCGTTCCAAAGCTGCTGGCCTATCCCTATGGCGAAGCCAGCCTCGACGTCATGGACGTCGCCCGTGATTTGGGATTCGACTTTGCGTTCGGTCAGCATTCCGGCGTCCTTCATCGCACCAGCAATTCATATTTCCTGCCGCGTTTTGCCTTCAATGAGGATTATGGCAGCGTTTCCCGCTTTCGTTTGGTGGCGAATGCATTGCCGTTGCCGGTCGACGACCTCGCCCCGAGAGACCCTCTCCTGACCGAGAACCCGCCAGCGTTTGGTTTCACCGTCGCCGAAACAATCGACAACCTTGGTCGGCTGAGTTGCTATCATTCAAAACACGGCAAGGTGCGCCTGGAAAGGTTGGGCCAACATCGGGTCGAGGTGAGATTCCCGGGCCCTTTCGATACAGGCCGCTCGCGCTTGAACTGCACCTTACCGGGTCCGGAAGATCGTTGGCGATGGTTCGGGCTGCAATTCTACGTCAAATAGAGACTGTACGGTACTGCAGGGCCGCCGGGCCGATTAAGCGTCGGGGGCGGGCTTCGGCAATTGCTCTCCAAGGCGGGCCCGATCCAGCGGCGCCAGTCGGTTCGCGGCGATGACCTCGCGCAACAAGTCGATGTAGTTCGTGCCCTCTTCCGAATAAGACCGCAATGTGGTGATCAGGTCGAAAGTATCCAGCTTCCGGCCCGCCTGCCGCATCGCGGCGCGCGTCGCGCGAAAACGGCGGTAGGCGCGATGGGTGTTCAGATTGTGAATATAAGAGCGGACCGAGCCGAATAAGTCCTCGAATGACCTGATCTTATAAGTCTCTCCATCCGGCCGATCTTTCGGAACGATGCCATTGAATTGCGCCGTCGTCCATTGTCCGAACGGGGCATTTCCTTCCCGTGTAAATCGGGACGTACCCCAACCGCTTTCGATCGCGCTTTGCGCCAATACTAAGGACACCGGCAACACGTCGACATGGATCAATAGCCTGTCAATATCAGGCTTCCGCAGCTTGTATTCTTTTGCAAGCGCCTTCAGAAACAACCGGTCCGCCTCCGGAAGAGCCCCGGCGCTCTGAAATTTTTCCTTCAATTCGTACAACCGCGCCCGCCGCTCCAATACCTGCTCGTTCGCCTTCAGGACCAACGGCAACATCATCCGCAAAAACATCCGTTTGCGCTCGTGAGGTTGCTTGATCTGGCGCATGTCGTGCGGCACCGACGCCAGGAACAACGGTGGCACCATGCGCTCGCCGGCCCGAACCGCTTCGAGGTCATAGTTCATCTTGGCGAACATCTGCCGGAGTTTGGAGACCGAAGGGACGAAGGCGATATCCTTCGGCTTTATCAGACCTGCACGAAACTTTTCGGCGCCAAGTTGAGAGGGAGCAGGTATCACAAGCGCCCACACTCCCAAGCCGACCGCGCAAATCATCACGGCCATGACACCTGGCCACGCCCCCCCGACAGAGGCGAGTATTCGGTTTCCCTTACCCTGCATCGGGCAAATGCCCCTCTTCTTACCCGCCGGCGATAGCAGGTAACCTCATCCTACATTGCGGCTCGAACTTCGGTGACTTCCGGGATGTAGTGCTTCAGCATATTCTCAATTCCCATCTTGAGCGTCATCGTCGAGCTTGGGCACCCCGCGCAGGCGCCGCGAAGCTGAAGATAGACGACCCCTTCGTCGAAACCTTCAAAAACGATATCGCCGCCGTCTTGCGCCACGGCCGGCCGCACGCGAGTCTCGAGCAACTCCTTGATCTGGACTACCACTTCCGTGTCCTCGACATCCGAAGTCGTCTTGTCGCCGGCAGTATCGCCCGGGACATCCGACATGATCGGCAGGCCCGTCGTCATGTGCTCCATAATGGCGCCCAAAACGGCAGGCTTCAAAACATGCCATTCCTTATCCGCACTCTTGGTAATGGTGATGAAATCGCTGCCGAGAAAGACGGCCGCAACACCATCAATGCCGAAAAGGCGCTCCGCCAAGGGCGAACGGCCAGCGGCGTTTTCGGAATCGGTGAAATCCGCCGTTCCCGAAGTGAGCACCGGGCGGCCGGGAAGAAATTTCAGCGTCGCCGGGTTTGGCGTCTGTTCGGTCTGTATAAACATTCAGTGACTCCTCGAGAGGCTCCATACCTCTGACAGGGTTTTCCTATAAGTGGGTTTTCATAGACAGGCGATCAAGTGATCGCATCGATCTCTTCCTCGCTCAAGGAGCCGGGCACGATGGTAATGGGGACATGCAGCCGGCGAACCCCTTTGTTCATAACGTAATTAATGATCGGACCCGGTCCGCTGGCTTCGGTGCCCGCCGCCAGGACCAAAATAGAGATTGTTGGTTCCTCATCCATCAAATTGAAGAGCTCTTCACTCCGGTCGCCTTCCCTAATGTAGAGAATCGGCACTTTGCCCGTCTTGCGCTGAACCTCCGCGGAATGCCGTTGCAACAGTTCCTCTCCTGCCTCGCGCGCTTCTTCGCGCATCAAGTCGCCAACCGCCATCCAATGCTGAAAATCCGCCTTCTCGGGCACGTAAAACAAGGCCACGCGGCCATCCGTATGACTGGCCCGCCGGCAAGCGAAATGCAGAGCGACGGGCATCTCCTCGCTGTCGTCGACGACGACGAGAAATATCCGCTCTGGCACCGTCTCCTCCGACGTCCCATCGGACGCCGAGCCCAAATTTTTATTCTCCGGCATTTACGCTCCCCCGTACCCGGATATCCTGCCATCGAACAGAGCGCGCGTCTATCTCGGAGAACGCTCCGTTAATCCCGAAGAAATCCGACCGTCTCGAACACTTCCGCCAACACCGGCCGGGAAAGGGCGCGCGCCCGCTCCCCGCCATTGCTCAGAACCGCATCGATTTCGTCGGGCTCTGCCAGCAATCGCTGCATTTCTTCGCCGATTGGGCCCAACTGGCCGACCGCCAGTTCTGTCAGGCGCTCCTTGAATCCGGAAAATGGCAGGCCCCCGACCTCGGCAATCACCGACTCGGGAGAATTGTCGCTCAACGCCGCGTATATGCCGACAAGATTCTCCGCCTCGGGACGGCCCGCGAGCCCCGCGAGGTCGCTCGGCAAGGGTTCGGGGTCTGTCTTGGCGCGCCGAATTTTCTTGGCGATCTCGTCCGGCCCGTCGTTCAAATTGATACGGCTATATTCGGAGGGGTCCGACTTCGACATTTTCTGACTGCCGTCACGCAGCGACATCACCCGACTCGCGACATCCAGTATGATCGGCTCGGGCAGGGGAAACACGTCGGCCTTGAAGTCCGAGTTGAATTTCTGCGCGATATCGCGGGCCAGCTCCAGATGCTGTTTTTGATCGTCGCCGACCGGCACATGGGTTGCCTTGTAGGCGAGAATATCGGCGGCCATGAGGACCGGATAATCATACAGTCCGATCGATGCGTTCTCGCGGTGCTTGCCGGCCTTCTCCTTGAATTGCGTCATCCGATTCAGCCAACCAAGCCGGGCCACGCAATTGAAAATCCACGCCAATTCCGCATGATCCGGATTGCGACTTTGGTTGAAAATGATGTTCCGCTTGGGATCGATTCCCGACGCGATGAACGCCGCCGTCACTTCCCGGGTGCTGGCGCGCAACTCAGCGGGATCCTGCCATACGGTAATCGCGTGCAGATCGACGACGCAATAGATGCACTCGTAGCTTTCCTGCAGGCGCACCCAATTGCGGATGGCGCCCAAGTAATTGCCGAGATGTAGATTGCCGGTGGGCTGAATGCCCGAAAAAATTCGATCCATGGTTCCCTCGTTTTGGACACGGGGCAAAAAGCGCGGTGTTATCGCCGTTCCCACCGAAGCGGTCAAGGTGGGGTTCTAAGCGTCGGGCGACTGCCGGCGAAACAATGCCCGCAGCTCCGAGAGGCGCAACGCGCCCAAGAGGGTCGCCACCGCCGCATAAACGATAAGGCCGACGCCGACGAGGGCGCCCAGGGCCGATACCCGCTCGACAGCGGCCCCCGCCAACCACGGGGCGAGTCCAATCGCCGCCCCGAAAAGAGCGGCGGCCATGGCCAGCACCGCCAGAAAGGCGCATCCTGCATTCCGGCGCAGCCGCTTGTCGGTCCGGAACTCCCCGCGCCGATGCAGAACAAATCCGAGAGAGAACGCGTTAATCCATGCGGAACACGCCGTCGCCAAGGCGATTCCCACATGTGCGAGAAACTGCATCAATACGACCGCAAAGGCGACGTTCAGAATCATGGCGCACACCGCAATCTTGACTGGTGTCGCGGTATCCTGGCGGGCGAAAAACCCCGGCGTCAGCGCCTTGATGAGGACATAGGCCGGCAAACCGACCGCAAATGCAGCCAACGCCGACGCGGTATTGGCCGTTGCTCGGGAATCGAAAGCGCCGCGCTCGAACAGGACGGAGACGATCGGCTCGGCGATGACCATCAGCGCCGCCGCCGCCGGCAGAGTCAGCAGGAGAGCATACTCAATCGCTCGGTTTTGGCTGTCCGCCGCTCCCGCCCGGTCGCCGCTTGCGAGTTGACGCGTCAACAAGGGCAGCAAAGCCACGCCCACGGCCACCCCAACAACACCGAGCGGCAACTGATTGACCCTGTCCGCAAAATAGAGAAAGGAGACCGACCCTTCCTGCAGGGTCGACGCCAGAATCACATCGACGACGAGATTGATTTGGACCACCCCCGCGCCGACGATTCCAGGCGCCATCAGCCGCATCAGACGCCGCACGCCGGGCGTAAGTCGGGGGCGCGGCAAACGAAACAGCAAACCGGCGCGGGCGCAGGCGGCGGCGATCCAAATCAGTTGTCCGATCCCAGCGGCGGTCACCGCCCAGGCGAGGCCAAAGCCCGCATGGGGTACGATATCGACTTGAATCAGCACAAGCGCCGAAATCAATACGATGTTCAGCAAGATCGGGGCGGCGGCGGTCGCCGCAAACCGTTGCAGTGTGTTCAGCATCCCGCCCAGCAGGGCAATGAGCGCCATAAAGGTCAGGTAGGGAAAGGTGATGCGGGTCAGCTCGATGGTCAGCGCGAATTTTTCCGGCTGGTCGGCAAACCCCGGGGCAATCGCATACATCAACCACGGCATGAACAATACCGCCAAGACCGTAAAGATCATTAAGGCGGAGATCAGCACCGCCGCCGTCTCAGCAGCGAAGTTCCGGGCGGCGGCGTGTCCTTCTTTGGTGAGACGGTCGCCAAACAGCGGCACGAAGGCCGCATTGAACGCGCCTTCGGCAAACAGGCGGCGGAAAAAATTGGGAAACTTGAACGCGACGAAAAAGGCATCGGCGATCAGGCCGGCCCCCAGTGTTCCCGCCATCAAAATGTCACGAACAAATCCGAGGATCCGGCTGCCCATGGTCCAGCCGCCAACCGTCGCAATCGAGCGGAAGAGAGACATGTGCGGGTTCTAGAAATCAACTGCGGTAAAAATATGGCCGCCCGAGCGTTGCATCGCTTGCCTATTCCGCCGCAGCTGCGGACTTTGCGCCTTCCGGTTTCGCGCGTTTGACGCGCTTGCCGGGTTTGGCAGCGGCGGGCTTTGCGGCCGTGTCTTCAAGCGCCGCAAGCAAGGCCTCGCGAATCGACTTGAGCTTGCCTTCATGCTCCACCTTCATGCCGAAAATATCTTTGACGTAGAAAACGTCGACAACCTCCTCGCCGTAGGTCGAGATTTTGGCAGACGCAATTTGCAGACCTTGATCCGAGAGCGTGCGGGTCAAGTCATAGAGCAAGCCGGCACGGTCGCGGCCATTGATTTCGACAACCGTCCGAGTGTTGGACGCTTTATTGTCGATCAGCACCCGCGGCGAGACCGTGAAGACTTTCGTCCGGCTGGGAAGGGCCGATATTTTTTTTAGTTCTACCGAGGGTCTCAATTCGCCGGCAATTGCCTTCTCCACATTCGCCAGAATTCTGTCCAGCTTCGACGGTTGGGAAATCGCAGCTGCCGCCTGATCCTGTATCCAGAAACTGTCGAGCGCCATTCCGTCATTCAAGGTGTTGATGCGCGCATCCACAATATTGACGCCCGAGACCGCCAACCCTCCGGCGATGGCGCTGATCAGTCCCGGATGATCCGCCGCGTAGACCGTGATTTCGGTGACCGCCTTATAGGTATCGACGCGCCGGTCGAAGGCGATCGACAGGTTCTTTTGCTGTGCATCGCGCACGAAGCTCGCATGCCGTACCAACGATTCCGTATCGAACGCCAGCCAAAACCCGGGAGGTCCCAGATCGCGAAAACGCCCGAACGCTTCGTCGCTCCAGTCGGGCAGGCCTGCGCGAACGCGTTCCTGAGCCTCGGTGACCGCCCGGTCGCGCCGGTCGGCGGCCAGGCCGCCCGTCAGGACATCTTCGGTCCGATAATAAAGCTCCCGCAGCAGGGAAGCTTTCCAGCCGTTCCAGCGGCCTGGGCCAACAGCGCGGATATCCGCCACCGTCAGGCAGAGAAGCAACCGCAGCCGTTCCGGTGATTGCACGAGTTCGGAAAAATCCGCAATCGTCTTCGGATCGGAAAGGTCCCGCTTAAAGGCCGTATTGCTCATCGCCAAGTGCTGCTCCACCAGCCAGCAAACGGTCTCCGTCTGCTCCGGTGTCAGGCCCAGCCGCGGGCACAGCTTGCGGGCCACCTTTGCGCCGAGTTTCGAATGGTCGCCACCGCGACCCTTGGCGATATCGTGCAGCAGGACAGAAGCATAAAGCACCTCCCTCGACTGCACCTGGTGGATGATTTCCGTCGAGAGCGGCAAATCGTCGGAGAGCGTGCCCTGTTCGATCTTGTTCAGAATGCCGATCGCCCGGATCGTATGCTCGTCCGTGGTATAAACGTGGTACATGTCGTACTGCATCTGTGCGACCACCCGTCCGAAGTCGGGGATGAACTTCCCGAAGACACCGGCCTCGTTGAGCCGCCGGAGCGTTTTCTCGGGATCGGTTGGCGACACCAACATTTTCATGAACAAAGCATTCGCGGCGGGGTCTTTTTGCGCCGTGCCGGTCAACCGTCTCAGGCTGCGGGTGATAAGATGCATCGCGTTCGGGTGAATATTCAGCTCGCGCCTCTGCGCCACTTCGAACAGGCGGAGCATTTCAGTCGGCTTGTCCTTGAAATGATCTCTTGAATCCACATTCAGCCGCCCGCCCTCGATCTTGAAGCCTTCGATCTCGCGCGTGAACAGGCCCATTCCCGGCAATTGAGACGTCCAGCTTCTTTGATGGCGCGCTTCCAGGGACGCACAGAAAATCCGGGTGAGGTTGCCGACGTCCTTCGCTATCAGGAAGTAATGTTTCATGAACCGCTCGACACCGGAGACGCCCTCTCGGTCGACATATCCCATGAGCCGCGCCAGTTCCGGCTGAAGGTCGAAGGTCAGGCGCTCTTCTGCCCGGCCGGTGACGTAATGGAGATGGCAGCGCACCGTCCAAAGGAACTTCTGCGCTTTGTCGAACTGAGCCAATTCCGCTTTCGAGAATACCCCTTCTTCACGGAGCTGATCGATGCTCTCGCAGCGATAGAGGTATTTGGCGATCCAAAACAGCGTGTGCAGATCGCGCAGCCCGCCCTTGCCGTCCTTAATATTCGGCTCCAACACATAGCGCGAATCGCCGAGCCGCTCGTGGCGCTCGTCCCGCTCTCTCAGCTTCGCCTCGACAAACTGGCCTTTGCCTTTCACGACCTCCTGAAAGAAACGGGCGCGCAATTCGTTGTGCAGCTCTTGCACACCCCAGATATATCGGGATTCGAGCAGACCTGTCCGGATCACCATGTCGTCATGGGCTTGCCGGATGCAATCGTCCACGGAGCGGGTCGCATGCCCGACCTTCATGCCGAGGTCCCAAAGCGTATAGAGGACATGCTCAATGACCTGTTCGTTCCGTGGTGTCGGCTTGTAGGGCAGCAAGAACAACAAATCGATATCGGACCGGGGCGCCAATTCGCCGCGTCCATATCCGCCATAGGCGACGACGCACAGCTGATCGGCCGATGTCGGATTGGCCGCTCGGTATAGACGGTTGACCGCAATATCATGGATCACCCGGATCAGCTGATCGATCAGAAAGCAGTGACCTCGCACCGCGCGCTCGCCGTCCTGATCGTTCTCGAACCGCTCGCGAATTTCACCGATTCCGACGTCCAAGGCCTGGCGATATACGTCGAGCACCGCAGGCGCCCGCTCGGCCTCGGACAGCTCGCTTTCCAGCACCATCTCGACGCGCTCCTGCAAGGAAATGCGGTCGATGATTGCTCTTTTCTGATGCAACTGATCCATTCGGCAAGCTTCGCGCCGGACCAATGGAATTGCAAGTGCGAGACCTATTCGTCCAACAGTCCCTTGATCCGATACAACGTTTCGAGCGCCTCGCGCGGTGTCAGGTCGTCGGGGTTCACTTCGCGCAATGCCGCCTCCACTACCGTTGTCTTGGCGGCGGCGCCCGAAGGGCGCGGATCGGCCAGGCTGGCGAACAGCGGCAGATCCTCTGCCAAGCGCGCAATGGCACCAGAATGTTCCCCCTGCTCCAAGGTCTCCAAGACCTGTTCCGCGCGGCGGATGACTGGCGCCGGCAGGCCTGCGAGCCGGGCTACATGGATGCCGTAGGAGCGATCCGCCGCGCCGGCGGCGACCTCGTGCAGGAACACCACGTCGCCCTGCCATTCCTTGACCCGCATCGTAAAGGGAACGCAGGCTTCCAGTCGCGCGGTCAACGCAACGAGCTCGTGGTAATGGGTGGCGAACAGGGCCCGGCAGCGGTTGGTTTCGTGGAGATGCTCGACCGCCGCCCAGGCGATCGACAGCCCGTCGAAGGTCGCCGTCCCGCGTCCGATTTCATCCAAAATTACCAAGGAACGGTCCGTAGCCTGGTTCACGATGGCGGCCGTCTCGACCATCTCGACCATGAAGGTCGACCGCCCGCGCGCCAGATCGTCGGCAGCCCCTACCCGGCTAAAGAGACGGTCGACCACGCCGATATGCGCGGATTCGGCCGGCACGTAACTGCCCATTTGAGCAAGGATGACGATGAGCGCGTTCTGGCGCAAGAACGTGCTCTTACCCGCCATGTTCGGCCCTGTCACGATCCAAAGCCGTTGGCTTTCCGAAAGATCGCACCCATTGGCGACAAAAGCCGCTTCGCTCGACGCCCCCAGAGCCGCCTCGACAACAGGATGCCGCCCGCCTTCGATGACGAACGCCGTCGACGCGTCGATGCGGGGCCGCGTATAGCGACGCTCCGCAGCCAAAGCCGCCATGCCGGCAGCAAAATCCAGCCGCGCCATCGCGGCGGCGGCAACCGCGATCGCACCCGCCTGTTCCAAGACTTCCGCAACCAGCTTCTCAAAAAGCGCCAACTCGACGGCCAGCGCTTTATCTGCCGCTTCCGAGATCGAGCGCGCGAGATCGCCGAGTTCGGCCGTCGAGAACCGCATCGCATTCGCCATGGTCTGGCGATGAATGAACGGTTCGCCCATCTTCTCGGCATGGCGGGCGGTCACCTCAATAAAATAACCGAGCATGTTGTTGTGCTTGATCTTGAGATTCTCGACCCCCGACAGGCCCCGGTAACGGGCCTCCAGTCCCGCGATCAATCGGCGGCTTTCGTCGCGCAGCTGCCGCAGCGCATCGAGGTCCCCGTCGAACCCCGCACGGATAAACCCGCCGTCGCGCGCCATCAGCGGCAGGTCGTCGGCGAGGGCTTGGCGCAGGCGATCGATCAATGCATCGTGGGTCCCGAGATCACGGTGAATCTCCGCGATTCCCTCCGGCCCCGAATCGCGATGTCCGATCTCCTCCCGCAGCGCCGCCGCTTGGACCAAGCCGTCCCGGATGGCGGCAAAATCTCGCGGACCGCCCCGACCGAGGCTGAGCCGCGACAGCGCTCGCTCCAAATCGGGGGCCGCCTTAAGCAAGGCACGCAACCGGTCCCGTAATTCGGGCGCTTCCAGAAAATAGCGCACCTGATCGAGCCGCGCTTCAATGGCCGCCGGGTCAGTCAACGGCGCGGCAAGCCGGGTTGCCAAAAGCCGCGCGCCCGGCCCGGTCACCGTGCGATCCACCACATGCAGCAAACTGCCGGGCTTGCCGCCGGACAATGTCCGCGTGAGTTCAAGGCTGCGGCGCGTGGCGGCGTCGATTTCCATCAGCGCGCCGCCGGAAATATGCCGTGGCGCGCTCAGGCGCGGCAGTTTTCCGACCTGGGTCAATTCCACGTAATCGACTAGCGCGCCGGCCGCGGCGAGTTCGGCCCGCGCGAAATCGCCGAAAGCGTCGAGAGCGGCGACGCCGTATACCGCCTCAAGGCGGCGTTGCGCATTCTCCGAATTGAACCGGGCATTGGGCAAGGGGGTCAGGGCGCTCCGCCAATCTTCAACAAGCGCCGCGCAGTCCGGCCGCTCGAAGAGTTTTTCCGGCAGTAGAAGCTCGCCGGGAGCGACCCGCGACAAGGCGGCGGAAAGATCGCTGTGGCCGAGCGGCTGGACCGTAAACTCGCCCGTCGACATATCGAGCCAGGCCAGCCCGAATGTACCCGCGACCTCGGTGAGCGCCGCCAGATAATTGTGGGTGCGCGCGTCAAGAAGGGTTTCCTCCGTCAGTGTACCGGGAGTCACCAGACGGATGACGTCCCGGCGCACCACCGCTTTCGACCCGCCGCGCCGTTTCGCCTCCGCCGGGTCTTCCATCTGCTCGCAGATCGCGACCCGGAAGCCCTTTCGAATGAGCCTTTCCAGATATCCGTCGAGCGCGTGCACCGGCACGCCGCACATCGGAATATCCTCGCCCTTGTGGCTGCCGCGTTTGGTCAGCGCGATATCGAGGGCAGCGGCAGCGGCTACCGCGTCGTCGAAAAACATCTCGTAGAAATCGCCCATCCTGAAGAACAGCAAGGCGTCCGGATAGGCTTCCTTGTGCTGAAAGAATTGCACCATCATCGGCGTCAAGCCGACGGGTGCTTGTTGTGTGGCGGGTTTCGACATCAGCGGGGAAATTAGCATAGGCGCGCCGGGAGCGCACAAGGCCTCTGAGAAATAAACAACACCAAGCAGCGCAATCAGTTGAAAATACTTCGTCGATGCGGAATGCTATCGCCTCAAACATTGGGATTAGGAAAAACAATAGATGGCCGACCAGTCCACGCTTCGGGAAGACGCCCTACAATTTCATGTCGGCGGCCGCCGGCAAGGCAAGATCGAGATCAGCGCGACGAAACCGCTGACAACTCAGCGCGACCTGGCGCTCGCCTACTCGCCGGGCGTCGCCTATCCCTGCCTGGAGATCGAAGCCGATCCCGCCACGGCTTACGACTACACGGCAAAAGGCAACTTTGTCGCCGTGATCTCGAACGGCACGGCAGTACTCGGTCTCGGCAATATCGGCGCCTTGGCCTCGAAGCCGGTCATGGAAGGCAAGGCGGTTCTCTTTAAGCGCTTCGCCGATGTCGACGGAATCGACATCGAGGTCGCCACCGAGGATGTCGACGAGTTCGTGAATTGCGTCAAGCTGATCGGCAACAACTACGGCGGCATCAATCTCGAAGACATCAAGGCCCCGGAATGTTTCCTGATCGAGGAACAGTTGAAAGAGCTGCTCGACGTGCCGGTGTTCCACGACGATCAGCACGGCACCGCGATCATCACGACGGCCGGCTTTATCAATGCTCTCCATCTCACCGGAAGGGACTATACGAATACCAAGCTGGTGGTGAACGGGGCCGGCGCATCGGCCATCGCCTGTGTCGAATTGATCAAGCGGATGGGCGTCCCGAACGATAGCGTCATCATGTGCGACAGCAAGGGCGTGATCTTCCGGGGCCGCGAGGACGGCATGAATCAATGGAAGTCCGCTCATGCGGCGGAAACCGACGCCCGGACCTTGGAAGAAGCGCTCGTCGGCGCCGATGTCTTTATCGGCCTCTCGGCGAAAGACGTCGTGACCAAGGAGATGGTGAAATCGATGGCCGACAAGCCGATCATCTTCGCCATGGCCAACCCCGACCCGGAAATCACGCCGGAGGACGTCAAATCGGTCCGCGACGACGCAATCGTCGCAACCGGCCGCTCGGACTATCCCAACCAGGTCAACAACGTCCTCGGATTTCCCTATATTTTCCGTGGTGCCTTGGATGTTCGCGCGACCCGCATTAACGAGGAAATGAAGATCGCGGCGGCGGAAGCGCTCGCCGCGCTGGCGCGCCAAGACGTGCCCGAGGAGGTCGCGGCGGCCTATGGCGGCCAGCAGCTGCAATACGGCAACGACTATATTATTCCCGTTCCGTTCGACCCGCGCCTGATTGCGGCCGTCGCCTCCGCCGTCGCACAGGCGGCAATGGATACAGGCGTCGCGCAACGCCCCGTCGCCGATATGGATGCCTATCGCCGGGAACTCTCGGCCCGCCTCGACCCGACGTCGAGCTCGCTGCAAATGATCCTGGACAAGGTGCGGGCCAATCCGCGCCGGGTGGTCTTCGCCGAGGGCGAGGACGACCGCGTCATCCGTGCCGCCGTCCAATTCCAGAACGCCGGATACGGCAAGCCCATCCTGATAGGCCGCGAGGAAGAGGTTTTGCGGGTGATGAAGGAAATCGGTCTCGACGGCGCTCAGCTGGAGATTCACAACGCTCGGCTCAGCAAAAAGAATACGGTTTATACCGACTATCTTTATGAGCGCTTGCAGCGCCAAGGTTTCCTCGCGCGCGACTGCCAAAGGTTGGTCAATCAGGACCGCAATGTTTTCGGGGCCTGCATGGTCGCCCATGGAGACGCGGATGCGATGGTGACCGGCGTCACGCGGGTCTTCAGCGTCGCGTTCAACGAGATCAGCCGGGTCGTCGACCCGCTCCCCGACCAGCGGCTCATGGGGATTTCTCTGGTCGCCGGCCGGGACCGGTCGTTCTTTATCGCCGATACCCGGGTCCACGAGGTGCCCAACGCGGAAGAGCTGGCCGATATCGCGACCGAAGCGGCCCAGTTTGCCCGCAAGTTCGGCCATGAACCGCGGGTGGCGCTGCTCTCGTATTCAAATTTCGGCCAGCCGATGCGCCCGCATATGGAGCGGATTCGCGAAGCCGTTTCCATTCTGGAAGCCCGCAAAGTGGACTTCGAGTTCGACGGCGACATGCAGGCCGGCGTGGCGCTGGATGTCGAGATGATGCGCAAGGTCTATCCGTTCTGCCGCTTGTCGGGTCCGGCCAACGTGCTTGTGATGCCGGCCCTGCACAGCGCCAGCATCAGTTCGACCATGATCGGTGCGATGGGCGGCGGTACGGTGATCGGGCCTATTCTCATCGGCCTGTCGAAGCCGATCCAGATTGTCCCGCTCGGCTCGACGGTCAACGACCTGGTCTATATCGCGGCATTCGCCGCGCACGAGGCCACGCCCGCCAGAGCCTAGGCGGCGGGCTCTCAGGTAACCATTGCGAGTTCGGCCGCGACCGCATCGGTGATTTCGCGGCCGAAACAGCAGAAGACGACATCCGTCATCCGGGTGTTGGTCTCCAAGAACGCCGCCACCGTCCCGACGGCGATTTTCGCGGCGCGCTGCACCGGAAACCGGTAGACGCCGGTCGAAATCGCCGGAAAGGCGATGGTCGCAATCCGGTTCTCGTCCGCAACTTCGAGCGAACGCCGATAACAGTTCGCCAGGAGCCCGTCCTCGCCGGCCTCTCCGCCCTGCCATATCGGCCCGACCGTATGGATCACATGACGGGCCGGCAGATCGAAGCCCGGAGTGATCTTTGCCTCGCCCGTGGGACAGCCGCGTAAGGCCCGACATGCCGCCAGGAGAGCCGGACCGGCGGCCCGGTGGATCGCCCCATCCACGCCGCCGCCGCCCAACAGGGTCTCGTTCGCCGCGTTGACGATCGCGTCGAGCGCCAATGTGGTGATATCTCCTTCGACTGTTCGCATGCGCGTCATGGGGAGCCTCCTCTATCCCGTTCTGTCTTGTTCTCCGCGACCACCGGAAATCGGCGCATCAAGCACACGATCAGCACCAGACCCGGCACGGCGGCGGCGGTCGTCAACATAAAGAAGGACGCCCAGTCCATTCGGTCGGCAAGCCAGCCCGCGGAAGCGGAAAGAACCGTCCGGGCGCCCCCCATAACGGATGTCAGCAGGGCGTATTGAGTGGCCGTATACGCATGATTGCACAGGCTCGAGAGATAGGCGACGAAGGCGGTCGACCCCATGCCGGTCGCCAGGTTCTCGACCGCGACGGTGAGCGTCAACGCGGCCAGATCGTGGCCGGCCCAGGCCTGATAGACGAAGACTAGGTTGGAGAGCGCCTGCAGTACGCCGCAAACCAGCAGACTCCGCATGATGCCCCAGCCCGCCACGAGGACACCGCCCAGGAAACCGCCGCCGATGACGGCGGCAAGCCCAACTCCTTTCTTTATGCCGGCAATTTCCGGTTTGGAGAATCCGATCTCGAGAAAGAAGGGTGTCTGCATTACCGAAAGGACGGCGTCGCCGAGCTTGTAGAAGACGATGACGCCCAGAATCATCAGCCAGGCCGGTCTGCCGAAGAAATCTGTCAGGGGCGCCACAACCGCGCGTTTGAGCCGTGCCGAGAAGGGCCCGATCGCCGCCGTCGCCGAATCCAGTGCCGGCTCCGGGCACAAGAGGATCGCGGCCATTCCGATCAAAGCAATCACGGCCATACTGCCGAACGCCGCTTCCCAGCCGAAGGCCGCCGCCACGATCAGGCCCATCGCGCCGGCACCCACCTGTCCCAACCGGTAACCGAAGACCACGGTCGCCGCGCCGGCGCCGAGCTGCCGTTCGTCCAGAATTTCCACGCGGTAGGCGTCGATGACGATGTCTTGGCTGGCGGAAAAGAAAGCGATGGCGAGCGTGATCGCGGCCGCGAAATACAGACCGTCCGGCAGGTCGATACGCCCAAGCGAGGCCACCGCGGCAAGCAGGGCGATTTGCGTAAAGATCGCCCAGCTCCGCCGCCGTCCGAAGCGTGCCGTCAGCACCGGCAGCCGTAAACTATCAAGCGCCGGCGCCCAGAGAAACTTCAAGGAATAGGGCAGCGACGCCAATCCGAAGAGGCCGATCGTCGTTTTCGACAGACCGTATTCCTGAAGCCAGGCGGTCAACGGATCGCCGAGAATTCCGAGCGGAAACCCGCTGGAAATGCCAAGAAAGGTAATGGCCAGAACACGCCGGTCCTTATATACGCCCGCCGCACGCCACCACCCGTTCAGGCGCATGACAAAGCCCGGCATGGCGGCGGTACGCCTAACCCAACGTGCGTTCCATCAAGGCTTTCAGATTGGTCTCCGGACGCGCGCCGACATGACTGATCACTTCCGTCGCGCTCAGCGTCGCGATGCGCCCACAAGTCTGCAGGTCCTTACCCTGGGTATAGCCATAAAGAAACCCGGCAGCGTACTGGTCCCCGGCACCGGTCGTATCGACCACCTTCTCGAGAGGCATCGGGTCGATGATATGCACCTCGTCGCCTGACAAGACAACCGACCCTTTGTTGCTGCGGGTCAAGCAGGCGATCTCGCAATGGCCGCGGACATGCTGCAGCGCCGTATCGAAATCGTCGACCTGGTAGAGCGCCTTGATCTCCTCCTCGTTGCCGAAAAGGATGTCCGTGTGATCCTGGACCAGCATTTGAAAGGCATGGCGGTGTCGATCGACGCAAAACGGATCCGACAAGGTGATCGAGACCTTGCGCCCGGCATCGTGAGCGTAGTCTGCCGCCGCGACGAAAGCGTCCTGGGCGTCCGGCGGATCGAAGAGATAGCCCTCCATATAGACCACCTTTGCCGCCTGGATGATCGCCTTGTCGATATCGCCCGGCCCAAGATTGGTGGCGGCGCCAAGATTCGTGCACATCGTACGCTGCGCATCCGGCGTAATCAGAACGAGGCAAGAGCCTGTCGGCGGACCGTCGGTGGCGGCCGGCGTCGTAAAATCGACACCGATCGATTGCATGTCGTGCCGAAAGACATTGCCGAGCTGATCGTCCCGGACCTTGCCGACAAACGTCCCCTTGCCGCCCAAAGAGGCGAAGCCGGCCATCGTGTTACCGCAGGAGCCGCCCGAACATTCCTGTGCCGGCGGCATTTTGCCGTAGATGGCCGACGCCCGGTCGGCGTCGACCAAAGTCATCGCCCCCTTATCGAGCGCGTGTTCCGCCAGAAACGCATCGTCGACGGGCGCCAATACGTCGACCAATGCGTTGCCAATTCCAACCAGATCGTACTCAGCCATCGTGTCGTCCTCACATGCGAAGGCCGCCTCCCGCCAAGGGGGCGGCTCGCGCGGAGTATAGCCGCCGAAAGACGTCCGGCAAGCTGGGCTTCTTGCACGACGCGCTCGCGGCGGCTAAATCTGCGCCAGCTAACTTTTCCCAGGACGCTCCATGCTCGCCTACCTCTCGAAAGCGATATCCCAAATTGGCGATCCGGTGCTGCGCCGCGTGGTCCTCATCGGTATCGGCGGCTCGGGACTGGTGTTCGTTCTCTTGAGCGCGCTCGTCTGGTGGATTTTCTCCGCGCAAGTAGACCTCACCAGCCTCTCACTGTGGGGCTGGGTGGAAAGTCTCTTGGATTGGATCGCCGGCTTTGTCGTCGTCATGAGCCTGATCGTGGTCTCGGCCATCCTGTTTCCCGGGGTCGCGACCATCATCGTCGGTTTTTTTCTGGAAGATGTCGTCGCCGCGGTCGAAAAGAAACACTATCCGGGCGAGCCGCCAGCGCGCCCACAGCCGGTCTCCGAGGTCTTGGCGTCAACCGTGCGTTTTGCGCTGAGCGTCATTGGCCTGAACTTGCTCTGTCTTCCCCTCTATCTAATCCTGATGTTCGTCCCGCCTTTTAACTTGGTGCTGTACTACCTGCTCAACGGCTATTTGGTGAGCCGGGAGTATTTTGAGCTGGTCGCGCTCAGGCGTATGGGCCCGGCGGCCGCCTTGCAGATGCGACGCCAGAGCCGGGGGCGAATTCTCATGGCGGGCATATTGCTTACGTTTTTGCTCACCATTCCGATCATCAACTTCCTGACGCCGGTGATCGCAACAGCGTTTATGGTGCACGTTTTTCGTGGTTTGCCGGGCCGCCAGGAGATATTGCCTACTTAACCGTTTCTCTCGACCGCCGGCTCTTATACATTTTGACACGTTTGGCGCCCGCATCGTGTAATCTAGGTCCCACGCAGGACTGCTTCCGAGGAATAGACATGGCCGACGACTCCAAATCCCTTTCCCAGTTTCCGAACGATTTCGGCAAACGGACGGCCAATCTGCCTGGCCCCGCACGGCCGGAGAGATTGCCGGGCGCCCCAGGCGATGGCCGCCGCCTTATTGTCGGACGGGAAATTTGCCTCTCCGGCGCCATCACCGCTTGCGATACGCTGGTCGTGGAAGGCCAGGTGGAAGCGACCCTCAATG
Source organism: Rickettsiales bacterium (assembly GCA_038131165.1). Classification (GTDB taxonomy): domain Bacteria; phylum Pseudomonadota; class Alphaproteobacteria; order UBA8366; family UBA8366; genus UBA6544. The sequence continues at coordinate 96,486 of JAYPOZ010000003.1, forward strand.
AGAGCCACCGCATCGAGATCGCGGAAAGCGGCTATTTCAAAGGGAAAGTCGATATCGCCATCGCCGAAATTAAGGGCCGCTTCGAAGGAGAGTTAATTGCGCGCGAGCGTTTGATCATCCGTAAGACCGGACGGGTCACCGGCAAGGTCGTCTATGCGGAAATCGAGATCGAGCGGGGAGGCGAAGTGTCGGGCGATGTGACATTGGTTGGTGCGGGCCCGGGTTCTTCGGGTCCCGGCGAGGCAGCGGTCAAGTCTCCGGATGCGGACGGTTAAGGCGTTCGCCAGCCTCGTCCTCGTTTGCGCGCTGTCGGCATGTGACACGCGTTTCCCGGACTGGCTTGCCGGCCCCGTCGCGGAACCCGGACCGAAGGCCGGTATCGACGAGATCGTGCTAGCACCCGTCGAGCCGACGGGTCTTCCAAGGAACCGCGAGAGCCCGGCAGCTGAGCAGGCGTCGCTGCCGCCGACCGTCGATGATGACCCTCAGAAACTTGTCGGCCTCGACCCGCACGGCCTGGCGGAACGGCTCGGCTCGCCCGGGTTCGTGCGCCGAGACGGTTCCGCCGAGATTTGGCAGTATCCGGCGAAATCCTGCATCCTCGATGTCTTCCTGTACCGGAACGAGGACAAGCTTTCGGTCGACTATGTCGAGTTGCGCGGACGCGGGTCGGCGGGCCAGTCCCGTCAGGCATGCTTTCAGGAGATGCTGCGGGCTCATTTAGCGGCTCAGCGCAGCTAACGCTTCGACTACAATGTCTTGCCTTTGAAGCGGCACAAATCACGCACGACGCATGCCGGGCATTCCGGTTTCCGGGCCTTGCAGACATAGCGGCCATGCAAAATAAGCCAGTGATGTGCGTGCCGTTTGTAGTGCGGGGGCGTCGCTTTTTCGAGCTTCTTTTCCACCGCCAGTGGCGTCTTTCCCGGCGCCAAACCCGTGCGATTGCCGATTCGGAAGATATGCGTATCGACCGCGATCGTCGGCTCGCCGAATGCCATATTGAGAACCACGTTCGCCGTCTTCCGCCCTACTCCGGGAAGCGCTTCGAGCGCGTCCCGGTCTCGCGGCACCTCGCTGCCGTGATGCTCGATCAGCATCCGGCTCAACGCGATGACATTCTTCGCCTTTGCATTGAACAGCCCAATGGTCTTGATATAGCCGCGCAGTTTGGACTCGCCGAGCGCCACCATCTTTTCCGGGGTATCGACAACCTCGAACAACGGACCCGTCGCCTTGTTCACGCCGATGTCGGTCGCCTGCGCCGACAGCACCACGGCGACGAGCAGCGTATAGGGGTTGACGTAGTTCAGTTCGCCGCGCGGTTCCGGATTTTGTTCCTGCAGGCAGCGATAGAACTCTTCAATATCGGCTTTTTTCATGGGTTGAGACTAGCCGGTCGGCCCCGCCCCGCCAAGTCGGGCACCGCCGTCGAGAGAACGGTAGACAATGGAAATCGCGTGCGCTTATCATTCTGGAATGATGTCGGAAACAGCGGACGGATTCGGTAAACGGGGGCGGATTTTCTTCGATGCGATCCTGCACCCGCATCGGAGCCTTAGCCCCCGTGGCTTCAAGTGGCTGATGGCGGCGGCCGCTTTCATGATGCTAAGTGTCGGTCTGGTCTTTACGGTCCTGGGGGCATGGCCGGTCATCGGCTTTTGCGGGGTCGAATTCATCCTGCTTTACGTCATGTTTCGGCTGAATTACCGCGCGGCGCGCGGTTACGAGCACCTGCGCCTAAGCGATAGCGCCATGGAAATCCGCAAGATCGATCCCGCGGGCACCGTCTCCGAATGGAGGTTCGAGCCGACCTGGCTGCAGGTCAATATGGATAATCCGCCGACACACGAGAGTCAGCTCAGCGTCACGAGCCATGGCCGCCAGTTGGTCGTCGGTGCGTTTTTAACACCGGAAGAACGGCTTGAGGTCGCGGAGGCCCTGCGCGACGCCCTTCACATGCGCCGCGTAACGCCGCTAGGACCTGCCGGCTAGGCCGAGCCTAGCTGTCGAAACCGAGGACGTTGCGCATATTGTAAAGCCCAGGAGGCTGGTTGCGGGTCCAGAGCGCCGCCCGAACCGCGCCAACCGCGAATACCTGCCGGCTCGATGCCTTGTGGCTCAGAATCACCCGCTCCCCATCGGCCGCAAAGATCACCTCGTGCTCGCCCGCGATATCGCCGCCGCGCAGGGTTGCAAAGCCGATATCGCCGGGAGTCCGGGCTCCCGTATAGCCGTCGCGCACCGCCTGTTTCACATCGCCGAGCACCACTTTGCGGCCTCGCGCCGCCGCCTCGCCGAGCGCCAGCGCGGTGCCGGACGGCGCATCGACCTTGTGGCGATGGTGCATCTCGAGGATTTCGATGTCGTAGTCGATGCCGAGCGTTGAAGCGACCTGTTCCGTAAGCGCCGCAAGCAAGGTGACGCCGACGCTCATGTTTGCAGCGCGGACCACCGGTATGTGCCGCGCCGCCTTGACGATCTCCTCCTCCTGCTCCGGCGTAAGGCCGGTTGTGCCGGCGATCAACGCTGCGCCGGCCTGTGCCGCAAGCCGCGCCGTCTCGACCGTTGCTTCGGGTACCGTAAAATCGATGACCGCATCGACGTTGGCGATCATCGCCGCCGCATCGTCGGTCAGCGCAACACCGAGAGCACCGACGCCCGCCAATTCGCCCGCGTCCTTGCCCAACGCGGGATTGCCGGGCCCCTCGGTAGCACCAGCAATGATGCAACCCTCCGTTTCGGTGACTTGACGGATATTCATCTGACCCATCCGGCCTGCCGCGCCGATGATGCCGATTCTTTGATCGTTCGCCATTGGGTCCGCTCCCGAAAGTGATGCTGTCGAAAAGTTCTAGACGAGCCCGGCGATTTCGAAAAGCGTCAAGAACGCTACTCGGTCAGGTCTTCCCAGAATTCCTTGACCTTGGAGAAGAAACCTTCCGACCGCGGGCTATGGGTCTCGCTGCCGCCAGCGCCTTCGAATTCGCGAAGCAGGTCTTTCTGCTTCTTGGTCAGCTTGACCGGGATCTCTACCTGGGCATCGATATACATATCGCCGCGAATTTTGGATTGCAGGACCGACATGCCCTTGCCCCGCAACCGGAACTGCTGCCCGGATTGCGTGCCTTCGGGGATATTGACCTTCGCGCGGGAGCCGTCGATCGCCGGCACTTCGATCGCTCCGCCGAGCGCCGCGATCGTCATCGGAATCGGCACCCGGCAATAGATGTCCGCGCTGTCGCGCTGAAAGAAGACGTGTTCGGAAATCGTCAGGAAAATATAGAGATCGCCCGGCGGCCCACCCCGCAGACCGGCCTCGCCTTCGCCGGCCAAGCGAATTCGGGTGCCGTCGTCGACACCCGGCGGAACATTCACCGATAGCGTTTTCTCCTTCCGCGTCCGGCCCGATCCTCCGCATTCGCGACAGGGATTCTCGATCACCTGGCCTTGCCCATGACAGGTCGCACAGGTGCGCTCGATGGTGAAGAACCCTTGTTGCGCCCGCACCTTGCCCATCCCCTGACAGGTCGGACAGGTCTTGGGCTGCTCGCCGCCATGCGCGCCGGACCCGTCACAGGCTTCGCAGCCAGCGGTCGACGGCACGTGGATTTCGACCTGGCGACCCGCAAAAGCGTCCTCGAGCGAAATTTCAAGGTTGTAGCGCAAGTCGCCGCCGCGGCTTGTCCCACCTCGTCCCCCCCGGCGCTGCCCGCCGAAATCACCGAACATCTCATCGAAAATATCCGCGAAGCCGGAGGCAAAATCGAATCCTCCCGACCCGCCGCCGGGACCGCCCGCGCCACCATTCTCAAACGCAGCATGCCCGAAACGGTCGTAAGCAGCCCGTTTCTGATTGTCCTTCAGGACCTCGTAGGCTTCGTTGACTTCCTTGAATTTCGCTTCGGCTTCGGCATCACCCGGATTGCGGTCCGGATGAAATTTCATCGCCGCTTTTCGATAAGCTTTCTTGAGATCGTCGGCACTCGCGTCCCGACCGACTCCCAGCGATTCATAATAATCGGCTTTCGCCATCGGCCACCCCCGACCCAACGGCACACATCATGCGCCGAGCAACGCCGGAAAGGGGCCTTTGGGGCCCCTTTCCGAACGCAAACTCTCTACTTTTCCTTATTATCCTCTTCGACTTCCTCGAAATCCGCATCGACAACACCGTCATCGGCAGCCTCCGCAGACGCCCCACCGTCCCCTTCGGGGCCCGCTTCGCCAGACGCTTCCTGGCTCGCCTTGTACATCGCTTCGCCGAGTTTCATGCTCGACTTGCTCAAGGCCTCGGTCTTCTCGGTGATATCCGCCGAATCCTCACCCTTGACCGCTTCTTTCAAAGCATCAAGGTCGGTTTGAATCTGCTTTTTATCCTCTTCGCCGATTTTGTCCCCGTATTCCTCCAGCGTCTTTTCGGTCGAATAAATCAGGCTGTCCGCCGCATTACGCGCCTCGACCAGCGCCTTGCGTTTTTGGTCGTCCGCGGCATGTGCTTCGGCGTCCTGGACCATTTGGTCGATATCGGCATCGCTGAGACCGCCGGATGCCTGAATGCGGATTTGCTGCTCCTTGCCGGTCGCCTTGTCCTTCGCGGACACATTGACGATGCCGTTGGCGTCGATATCGAAGGTGACCTCGATTTGCGGCATGCCGCGCGGCGACGGCGGTATGCCGACCAAGTCGAATTGACCCAGAACCTTGTTGTCGGCGGCCATCTCCCGCTCGCCTTGGAAGACCCGAATGGTCACGGCCGTCTGATTGTCCTCGGCCGTCGAGAAGGTTTGACTCTTGCGGGTCGGGATCGTGGTGTTTCGGTCAATCAGCCGCGTGAAGACACCGCCCAACGTCTCGATTCCAAGCGACAGCGGTGTCACGTCCAACAGCAAGACGTCCTTAACGTCGCCCTGCAGAACACCGGCCTGAATGGCGGCACCCATCGCGACCACTTCATCCGGGTTGACGCCCCGGTGCGGCTCGCGCCCGAAGAATTGCTTCACCGTCTCGAATATTTTCGGCATCCGCGTCATGCCGCCGACGAGGATGACTTCGTCGATCTCGCTGGCCTTCAGGCCGGCGTCCTTCAAGGCCTTCTTGCACGGCTCAATGGTGCGTTGCACCAACGAATCGACCAAAGCTTCCAGTTTGGCGCGCGTCAGCTTCATATTGAGATGCTTGGGGCCCGACTGGTCGGCCGTGATGAACGGCAGGTTCACGTCGGTCTCGACGGCACTGGAAAGCTCGATCTTGGCCTTTTCGCCCGCTTCCTTCAGCCGCTGCAACGCCAGTTTGTCCGAGCGCAGGTCGATGCCGTGCTCTTTCTTAAACTCGTCCGCCAGATAATCGATGATGTGCTGATCGAAATCCTCGCCGCCGAGGAACGTATCGCCGTTGGTCGATTTGACTTCGAACACGCCATCGCCGATTTCCAACACGGAGATATCGAACGTCCCGCCGCCGAGATCGTAAACGGCAATCACGCCGCCGCCTTTCTTCTCCAGCCCGTAGGCGAGCGCGGCCGCTGTCGGCTCGTTGATAATGCGCAGGACTTCCAGGCCGGCGATTTTACCGGCGTCCTTGGTGGCCTGACGCTGCGAATCGTTGAAATAAGCCGGCACCGTGATCACGGCCTGGTCGACCGGTTCGCCGAGATAGCGCTCCGCGTCTTCCTTCATCTTCTGCAGGATAAAGGCGCTGATCTGGCTCGGCGCGTATTTATTGCCCCGGCATTCGACCCAAGCATCGCCGTTTTCGCCCTCGATGATGCTGTAGGGAACCAAATCAATATCCCGCTTCGTCTCGTCGTCGACAAATCGCCGACCGATCAGACGCTTGATTGCGAAAAACGTATTCTCCGGATTTGTGACCGCTTGCCGCTTCGCCGAGTGGCCCACCAAACGCTCTTCCGATTCGGTGAATGCCACCATCGATGGCGTTGTGCGGAAACCTTCTGCGCTTTCAATAACTTTGGGCTGCGACCCTTCCATTACGGCGACGCATGAATTCGTTGTACCCAGGTCGATACCGATTACTTTGCTCATGTGCTTAACCTTTTCTTGTCCTATCGCTCGGCGAGATCGGCCAGTCCGTTTTGTGGCCCCGGCCTACAATCTCCGTCATCGCGGCGCATGACAGTGTCATACGTAGCTGAGGGCTATATAAGACTGAGTTGGAAGGACTACAAGAACCGCAAGGGCGGCAAATTATGCTCTTGGCCGCGCTTTGCAACACAAATCGAGGGGCCGGATGATCGTTTCGGCAAGTTATCGAACGGATATTCCCGCATTCTACGGCGATTGGTTCATCCGCCGTTTGGACGACGGCGGCTGCCGGGCAATCAATCCGTGGAACCGGCAACCCTATGCCGTCTCCTTGCGGCGCGACGATGTCGACGGGTTCGTTTTCTGGACGCGCAACCTTGCCCCCTTTGCCGGACACCTGCCCAGAATTGCCGACCACGCGCCCTTCTGCGTTCAATATACCGTCACCGGCTACCCGCGGGCCCTGGAACGCAGTGTCGTCGCTCCCGAGCGCGCCATCGCCAGCATTATCGAGCTGACCCACCATTATGGCCCGCGCGCAGCGGTCTGGCGTTACGATCCGATCCTGCTGACCGATCTGACAGATTTCGACTGGCATCGGGCGCAATTCGCCCGAATTGCCGCCCAACTGGCGGGAAGCGTTGACGAAGTCACGATTTCCTTCGCGCAAATGTATCGAAAGACCCGCCGTAATCTCGACCTAGTCGCCCAAGACACCGGTATCGCTTGGTTCGACCCGCCACTGGCGCAGAAACGCGAGCTCGCCGCCGCCCTCTCCGAGACCGCCGCCGCACAGGGCATGACGCTCACGGTATGCAGCCAGCGGGACATCGCAGATGCTCGCATACCGTCGGCGGCCTGCATCGATGCGGCCCGGCTGAGCGCCATTGCCGGCAAGATGATCACAGCACCGGTTAAGGGAAACCGTCCGGAGTGTCTCTGTTATCGCTCACGCGATATCGGTGCCTACGATACGTGCCCGCACGGATGTGCCTATTGCTATGCGGTGTCCGACCCGGGCCAAGCCAAGGCCGCCCACGGGACACACGATCCAAGAGCAGACTGTCTTTAGGCGGTTGTTTTGGGAAGACTCCAGCGCGCCAACTTACGCCGTCGTGTCGACCGGACCGACCTCCTCCGGCGCCTCTTGCTCTTGCGCGCCGCCCTTGGCGACGGCAACCATCGCCGGCCGCAGCAAGCGCTCCCGCATGACATAGCCCGGCTGCATCACCTCGGCCACCGTGCCGGCGGGAAAACCGCTGTCCGACTTCTCGTACATGGCCTGATGGAAGTTATGGTCGAACGCTTCGCCCAAGGGGTCTATTTTCTCGATACCCTGGCGTTCGAAAGCGCTCAATAATTCCTTCTCGACCATTTCAATGCCCAAGACGAGATTTTTCACACCCTCGTCGCCCGCGCGCATCTCCTCGCTGACGGTGTCCAAGGCGCGGCGCAGATTATCGGATACGTTCAAAAGGTCCTTTGCAAATCCGCTCGCGGCGTACTTTCGCGCGTCCTCAACCTCGCGCTCGGCCCGGCGACGGGTATTTTCCACATCGGCCAGGGCCCGTAGCAAACGGTCCTTCATCTCGGCGAGCTGCGCTTCCGCCGACGGCTCCTCCTCGATTGCCACGGGATCTGCGGTATCTTCTTCTCCGCCTTCAGCGGCCGCGTGCGCCTTGTATTCCTCGGCGATCTGCTGCGCCTCCTCGGAAATTTGAACCTCTTCGACCGGCTCCTCAATGGGCGCGCCCTCAGGCTCGCGGTCTTCACGTGTATCGATCATCTCTTCGTTTTCTCCTTAGCCGAGCAATCGCCCGACAAGCTTGGCCGTATAGTCGACCATCGGAATGATTCGTGCGTAGTTCATGCGCGTCGGGCCGATAACGCCGATCGCGCCGACAATCTGTTCTTGGTGGTTCTGATAGGGTGCAATAATCATTGAGCAGCCCGACAGAGCAAATAGTTCGTTTTCCGCGCCGATGAAGATCTGCACCCCTTCGGCGCCGTCCGTCACCTCCAGCAACCGCAACAGCGATTCTTTCGTCTCCAGGGCCTCAAACAAACCTCTGATCTTCTCCAAATCGGCCAAGGCGGTCACATCATTGAGGAGATTCGCCTGCCCTCGAACAATGAGAACCCCACCGTCCTTATCGTCCTTCGACCAGGTCGCCAAGCCGGCTTCGACCACCCGTTGGGTCAACTCGTCGAGGGCCGCCCGATGCTCGGCGATTTCCGTATCGATCTCGCGGTGCGCTTCCCGCAGGGTCCGGCCCACGAGTTTCGAACTCAAGAAATTGCTGGCCTCAACCATCTTTGAAGAAGGCATCCCGATCGGAATATCGATCACCCGGTTTTCAACCATGCCGCTTTCGCTGACCAGCACGACAAGCGCACGGCCGGGTCCGAGTGAAACGAACTCGATATGCCGCAGCGCCTCCTCTTGAGTCGGCGCCATTACCAGGCCGGCGCAGGAAGACAGTCCCGAAAGCATGTCCGATGCTTCTTCCAAGACCTTCTGCGGGCTCCGGCCCGCGGCCGCGCACTGGCTCTCGATATGCGCGCGCTCGTCTTCCGTCAGGTTACCGATCTCCAGCAGGCCGTCCACGAACATGCGCAAACCGGCCTCTGTCGGCAGCCGACCGGCGGACGTATGGGGCGAATAGAGCAGTCCCAAATCCTCGAGATCGGCCATCACATTGCGGATGGTCGCCGGCGAAAGCGGCAAATCGAGCCGTCGAGACAGCGTCCGCGAGCCGACAGCCGAGCCCGTTTCGGTATAGGACTCGACGATCAGGCGCATGATTTCGCGCGAACGTTGGTTCATTTCAGCTATCATCGTGCCGAGAATGTAGTGAGGGTACCAGGGAGCGTCAATGAGACCCGGTGCAGCAGGTGTCTAGACCTGCGCGCTCGCAATCGTTAGCTTGCCACAAACTCCAGGAGTACTGCTGTCCATGCGTCCCTCAGGCCGAGCCTTAAACGAATTGCGAAACGTCGTTCTCGAAACCGAGTTCTCGAAATATGCGGAAGGATCCTGCCTCGCGAAGTTCGGCGACACACACGTGCTCTGTACCGCCAGCATTGAAGATTCGGTCCCGCCCTTCATGCGCAACAGCGGCCGCGGATGGGTCACGGCGGAATACGGCATGCTGCCGCGGGCCACGAACACCAGAAACGATCGCAAACGTACGTTGTCGACAGGGCGCACACAGGAAATCCAGCGCTTGATCGGGCGCAGTTTGCGCGCCGTCACAAAAATGGATGGTTTCGGCGAGCGGCAGGTTCGAATCGATTGCGATGTCCTGCAGGCGGATGGCGGCACGCGCACAGCCGCCATTACCGGCGGATACGTCGCATTGCACTTGGCCTTTCAGCACCTGCAGAAGATCGGCGTCATTCAGAGCATTCCCCTCACCGACAACGTCGCCGCCATTTCCTGCGGTCTCTGGCAGGATTCGGCCGTCCTCGATCTCGATTATGCCGAGGATTCCACCGCTCAGGCCGACGCGAACTTCGTGCTGACCGGGGCCGGCGGCATCGTGGAAGTTCAGGGCACCGCGGAAGGCGATCCATTCACGCGCGATCAATTCGACCTATTGCTGACGCTGGCGGCAGGCGGTATCGCGCAGCTTGTCCAAGCACAGCGCGCGGCTCTGGGATCATAGTTCCTATGGCCCGGCGATTCACGGAAGACCAGATCGTCATTGCCAGCCACAATCAAGGCAAGGTGCGGGAAATCGACGCTTTGCTGAAACCATTCGGAATTCTGGTTTCCTCGGCGGTGGAGCGCTCTCTCGAAGAGCCCGAAGAAACCGGCGCCACCTTCGTCGAGAATGCTATTTTGAAAGCGGAAGCCGCAACGCTGGCGTCCGGCTTGCCGGCGCTTGCGGACGATTCGGGACTTGCCGTCGATGCGCTGGGGGGCGATCCCGGCATTTATTCCGCTCGCTGGGCTGGGCCGGAGAAAGACTTCGCCATGGCAATGCAGAAGATCGAGACGCTTCTGCGCGGTATCGAGAACAGGAAGGCCCGGTTCGTCTGTGCGCTGGCATTGGCTTGGCCGGATGGCGAGACCGTAGCCTTCGAAGGCATCGTCGAGGGCACTTTGGTTTGGCCTGTGCGGGGCACCCGAGGTTTCGGCTATGATCCGATGTTCGTGCCGGCGGGCCGGTTGTTGACTTTCGGCGAGATGGATCAGAAGGAGAAGCACGAGATCAGCCACCGGGCCGATGCGTTTCGGCAGTTGGTCGCCGCCTGTTTCGCATATTGACCGCCATGGAGCCGTTCGGCGTCTACATCCATTGGCCCTTCTGTCTATCGAAATGCCCCTATTGCGATTTCAACAGCCACGTACGGGACCGTATCGATCAGGCGCGTTGGCGTGCTGCGTTTCTGACCGAAATCGATCACGCCGCCGAGGGTGCACCCCGCCGGCCCGTGACCAGCATATTCTTCGGCGGCGGCACGCCGTCGCTCATGCCGCCCGAGACGGTCGGTGCGATCATCGAACGGATCGCCGAGCTTTGGGGACTCGCCGATGACGTTGAGATCACCGCCGAAGCCAACCCTACCTCGGTCGAGCGAGAGAAGCTGTCCGCCCTTTCGGCGGCAGGTGTCAACCGCGTGTCGCTAGGAGTCCAAGCGCTCGACAACGACGTGCTGCGGTTTCTGGGGCGGGGTCATGACGCCCGCGAGGCCATCGCCGCCATCGAAACGGCAGCGGAATTGTTTGGCCGGTACAGTTTTGATCTCATTTACGCACGGCCTGATCAATCCGCTGCGGACTGGCGCCAGGAGCTTGGCCGTGCGCTCGCGTTGGCAGGCTCGCATCTCTCCCTCTACCAGCTCACCATCGAGCGCGGAACACCCTTTTACGGAAACTGGCGGCAAGGGCAGCTCATGCCCCTGGACGACGACGCGGCGGCGGATCTTTTTATCGAAACTCAGGAAATATTGACGGCAGCCGGATTGCCCGCCTACGAAATATCGAACCACGCCGCCGCCGGCGCCGAATGCCGACACAACCTGCTCTACTGGCGCTACGGTGAATACGCGGGCATCGGACCGGGGGCCCATGGCCGCCTGATCGCGGCGCGGGGAAAACTCGCCGTCGAACGCCGAAAACTGCCGGAACGATGGCTTGAACAGGTCGAGCGCGAAGGGCACGGCACCCGGTCCGAGAGCCTTCTGAGCCGTGAAGACCGCGTGGTCGAAATGGTGATGATGGGATTGCGGACGAACGAAGGGATACCCAACGCCCGGTTTCTACGCGAAACCGGCAGCTCCTACCGCGAAGTGCTGGACACAAGAGCGCTCGGCGACCTGCAGGAGCTCGGGTTGATCGAGACGGATCAAGATACGCTCAAAGCGACTGAGGCCGGCCGGCTTCGGCTGGATGCAGTGATAGAACGTCTATTGTTTTAAGACCCTATCCGCCCGCTTGAGGAAACGCCTGCATGGCCGGCCTGCGGACCGTGAACCCTTTGCGGGTCACTTCACGAATTTCGAAGACCCGCTCCGCCACCCCTTCGTCGCGCAAGCGAAAGAGACCGTCGACACCGAGAAAACCGTGCGGCTGGATCAGCTGCGCGCGCGAAAACCCATATCCCGACCGCGCCAAGACAATCGCAAGCGCCGTCGCATCATAAGCCAAAGACGCAATGGCGGCCGGCGAGCGGCCGTAAATCTGCCGATACCGCTGGAAGAACGTCTCGCGCTCATCACGGGGCGGGGCCGCGTACCAACCGCCATTGAGCGAAGGTTCGGTTTCGATACTCACAGTCTGCGCCCAGTTGCTCAGGCCCAGCAGGCGCACAGCCGGTTGATCAACATCGTAGTAGGACAGCAGAGAGGCGACGGCTTTCAATTGCTGGCCGCGCCCCGGCAATAGAACGGCGTCGAAATCTACATCGCCGAGCGTGTCCAGTTTCTCGAGGCGCTTGAGCGTCTGTTGGGAAATCTCGTCGTCGCGCGCCTCGAGCTCCGCGCGTTGCTCGAGCAACGCTTTGTGCCGACGGTCGTAATCCGCAATCGTTTTCGCCGCCTGGCTGAAATCCGTGGCGGCGGGGTCATAGAATTCGACCCGGACGATCTCGGCCTCCCGGTCGGCGGCAGCGCGCCGCAGCGCGTCGATAACGGCCCGCCCATAAGCATCGTTCGGTGCGATGGCGGCGTATCGGTAGAGACCTTCAGAGACCGCGAAATCGACCACGGCCTCGACCTGCTGTTGCGGCACGAAACCAAGAATATAGACGCCATTGCCCGCCACTTCCCGGGAATTTGAGAACGCGACGACGGAGATACCGGCGCGGTCGGCGACTGGACGCACGGCTTGAACCGAACTCGCCAGCAGTGGGCCCAGAATAAGATCGACTCCGGCCTGCGCTGCAGCTGTTGCAGCCGCGGTCGCACCCGCCTCGGAGCCCTTCGTATCAAAGGGAAGGATGGAAAACTTTTCGTCAGCCAGATCGAAAACGGCCATTTGCGCCGCATCGAGCAATTCGCGACCGAGCAGCTCGCGTGGCCCTGATAAAGGCAACAGAAGAGCGATCTTCTGCGCCGTCGGCTGAGCCCGCGGCGTGAATGCGGGCGGAGGCAGGGAAGCAATCTGCGGATTGGCGGATTGTGCGGCAGGCGCCTGCCCATCCTGCGTCGCGACCGCGGACCCCTCCGCCGTGCCCGTCCGCGGTGCGCTGGACTCCGCCGCTTGTTTACGGAATGCCGGGCCTTCCGGATCCGTCGAAGGCGAGCTGTGAACCGGCACGGAATCTTGTCTCTTCGGTGTCGTCGACGCTAGATTCGTGTTCTCGCACGCGACGAGTGTCATGCATCCGACGAGACCGCAGAACAATTTGAGAAATTGACGGGTGGCGGAAATCTTAAGGTCTCCTGGAACAGTACTAACCCATTGCCCGTCCTGCCTGGCATGGAGGGAAATCCTAGCGGCGGCGACCGGGCAAGTAAACCAACTGGTCTCACGCCATAGGACAATAAATGCGATCTACGAACCGGCATAAGGCCGAACGGTGGGGACGCAGCGCAGAAGCCTTGGCCTGTTGGTCCCTGCGCCTGAAGGGATATGCGATTCTTGCGCGACGACAGCGCACCCCGGTCGGAGAAATCGATATCGTCGCCCGGCGCGGCAGCGTTTTGGCCATCGTCGAAGTCAAGGCGCGCAGAAGCAGCGAAGATGCGCATTCTGCATTGGCGGCGCGCCAGCGGGCCCGCTTGGCGCGCGCGGCCACCTGGCTTGTCGGCAACACATCGGGATATGCGGACCTATCGGTTCGGTTCGATTTTATCGTTATCGTGCCCTGGCGCTGGCCGCGTCACATCGCAGATGCCTGGCGCGACGGAGAGTAATTTCACGGCCCGCCACACGGCTAAATCTGGAAGAAGACGGCCATCCATTCTATTCTCGGCATTCTGTTTTCCATGCGCCAACAATCGAGGCATCCGGACTTCATGATTATGCTTATGCGTTTTTTTTCGTTGATTCTGTTGCTTGGAATGCCACTTGGCGGATGCGGCGTACTGATCGGAGCTGGCGCCGCGGCAGGCACGGCCTCGATGGAGGAGCGCGGCCTGGGCGGGGCTATCGACGACAAACTCATCCAGGCAAAGATCAATTCAAACTGGCTGGACGCGAGTTCGAATATCTTCATCGATGTCTCCAGCCAGGTCCATGAAGGCCGGGTCCTGCTGACAGGAAATGTCGCAAAGCCGGAAGATCGGGTCGAGGCGGTAAAGATCGCCTGGCAGGTCGATGGCGTTCGCGAGGTGATCAACCATATCGAGATTAGCGATAGGTCCGGATTGACGGACTACGCGAGAGACGCCTGGATCACGACGAAACTGACCGTCAAACTCACCGTCGACAGCGAAGTCAAGGCTATCAACTATTCGATCGATACCGTGAACGGACATGTTTTTATCATGGGCATCGCCCAAGACCGGACGGAGCTTGATCGCGTCTTGGTGCATGCTCGGGATGTCGGCTATGTCCGACGCGTCACAAGTCATGTACGAATGAAAGACGATCCTGCGCGCCGATTGCGGGTCAATGCGCCGGCGGCAGCGCCGACGAATCCTGCAAAATGAGCGAGCGCCTTGAATCGAAAGACCTGTTGCGGGCCATCGGCGAAGGACCCGATCACGGCTTTGACATCGCAACGGCGGCGCTGCATCTCGCAGCTCTAAAACGCACGCGGCCGGAACTGTCTCCGTTCGAGGATCATTTGGTTCGGCTTGGAGAAGACGTCTCCGATGCATTATCGGTCGATAGCGGCCGGTCGCTGGAAGCTGCGGTTGGCACTCTGGCCAGAGTGCTGGCGCAGGATCATCGGTATTGCGGAGACGATCAAACCTACGATGACTTGCAAAACGCGGATCTGATCCATGTCATCGAGAGGCGCAAGGGATTGCCGGTCGCGCTTGGAATTCTCTATCTGCATGCGGCACGCGCGCAGGGATGGACGGCATATGGACTGAATTTTCCGGGTCATTTTCTCATTGCGGTCGACCGGCAAGGAGAAAGAGCCATACTCGATCCGTTTCATTCGGGCTGCAGCCGAACGCCGCCGGAGCTTCGCGAATTGCTTAAAATGGTCGCGGGACAGGACGCCGAACTCAATGCCGAGATGTATGCCCCTGTGCCCGACCGCGCGGTGCTGCTGCGCCTGCAGAGCAATATCCGACTACGCCTACTGCAAATGAAACAATACGAGCAAGCTGCCAATATCATCGAGTCGATGCTGCTGATCGCGCCGCAGCAAAGTTCTCTTTGGCGCGATTTTGGCCTATTGCAGGCGCAGCAAGGTAATCTCACCGCTGCGATCGAAGCGCTCCAGGCCTCGCTCGTTCGCGAATCCAACGACGTCCGCCGCCAGGAGACGGCAGCGCTTTTGGAGGATCTGCGCCGCAGGATGAACTAGGCCTTGGGCCGAGCGGGCGCATATATTAAGACTGAACGCTGGCCAGGCCGGCCGACAACACGCATTAATCAGGATCGGGATCGCACATGAGCCTCGCCGTTGCCATTCAAATGGACCCCATCGAGTCGGTCGATATCGATGCCGACAGTACGTTCGTTCTGGCCTTGGAGGCCCAAACGCGCCAACACGCGTTGTACCACTACCTTCCGGAAGCGTTGGTCTTTCGGCAAAATCGCCTCTACGCCCGCGCCCGGCCGCTGCAAGTCCGGCGGGAGAAGGGCAATCACTTCACAATGGGCGCGCCCGAGCTGATCGACTTGGCGACCATGGACGTCATCCTGATGCGCCAAGACCCTCCCTTCGATATGAGTTACATCACGGCAACCCATCTTTTGGAGCATATCCATCCGCAAACACTGGTGGTCAACGATCCCGCCGAGGTGCGCAACGCCCCGGAAAAACTGTTCGTCACCCATTTCGCCGAGCTTATGCCGCCGACCCTGATCGGCAGCAGCCGCGACGATATTTTGGCGTTCCGGCGCGATTACAAAGACATCATCGTCAAGCCGTTGTTCGGCAACGGCGGCGCCGGCGTTTTCCACATTACGCCGGAAGACGAGAATTTAAACTCCCTGCTGGAACTCTTCACCGAGTTCTACCGCGAGCCGATCATCGTCCAACAGTACATGCCGGCGGTGCGGGAAGGCGACAAACGCATCATCCTGATCGACGGCGAGCCCGTTGGCGGCGTCCTGCGCGTACCACCGCCCGGCGAGGCACGGGCAAACATGCATGTGGGCGCAAAACCGATGAAGACGGAGCTGACCGACCGCGAGCGAGACATCTGCGATGCCATCGGCCCCCTTCTATCGGAGAAGGGCCTGCTCTTCGTCGGCATTGACGTGATCGGAGGGTATGTGACGGAAATCAACGTGACTTCGCCCACCGGCATTCAGGAAATCAACAGGTTCGACGGCGTCGCGCTAGAGGCGAAAGTCTGGGATGCGATCGAAACGCGGCGCGCCAGCAACCGGACGGAAGATTAACGCCTTCGCGGACGGCTAGATTTGCACGTCGATCAAGTTGCTGATCGCCGCCGACAAGACGCCGTTGTCGGAGAAAGAGATCGTCGAGTTCAGCGCGCTTGAGAACAAGAGCGCGTTTCGTTGCTCCTCCTGTTGCGCAATCAAAATGTTGCGCAGGTTGTCGCCTTCGACCTTCTGAACGAATTTCTCGTTTTCCTTGATCAGATTCGCAACTTGGTCCCGGCGGGCGCCAACCCGTCCGACAAAACCATCGAAAACGCCCGACATGAACCGTACCGTCTGCGTCGCCTTGTCGATATCGGCCAGTGCCGTATCCAAGGAAGCGTCATTAAGGAAATTCCCGTAAAAGGGCGAAAATAGAACATCGAGACCGTGGCGCTCGAGCGTGCCTTCCAACACAGGCGAGCCCTCGCCGTTTCGGGTAATCGAGACCGCGCCCGTATCATTGTCCAACACGATTGTATCGTCGGAGAGCAATAAGACACCGTCGTCCACCACGTTGGGATCGATGGGAAGCGCTTGGACCTTGGAGCCGAAAATATCCGGCACATAAACGTCGCCGGTACTTGTTTCCGTAATGGTAAAGTCACTACCGGCGAAAATACCGGTGATGCTGTCTTCCTGAAGGCTATTGGGCCGAACCGGAAAGCTAACCGTGTCTGCCGAAAAAACATCTCGGAATTGGCTGCCGAGCAAATTATTGCCAATGGTGCCAAAATTTCGAACCTTGATATTGATCTGCCCGAGTTTCTGGTCGAACACGTTCGATTGGTCGCGCTTCTCCTCGTCGGTGGCGTTGGGATTTTGCGAAAGCTCGACCGCCTTCCGCATATCGACCAAGAGCAGCCGGATTTCATCGAGCTTCTCGCGCGCTCGTTCTACAAGGCGCGTGACGCTATCCAGCTTGGATTTAATCCGCCCGAGATTTTTCGCTTCTGCACTGGCTTGTTTAGCCGCCTGTTCCAGCGAGCGGTCGGGCCGAATTTGATCCGAGGCAGGCCGACCTTGCGCCGCCGCCGCGCGGCTTAGGCCCCTCGCCGCCGCTGCATTCGGCAACAACGAAAACAACTCAAGCCCAACTGTGCTGAAAGCGCTGGTAAAACCGCCAGCTCCGCCGCCGCCGAGTGGGAGGACCATTGTATTTCTTACCTATCGCCAAAACCGTCATTTCTTGACGCAAGTATTATACCAATGAACGTCAGGATCGCGAAGTTTTATTTCAACCCGTCAAACGATTGACAATCAGCCCACCAATGCGCCGGTCAGAGCCTTCCAGAGAACCATTGCTGGGTCGCTTCGCCTGCGCGCCGCGCCGGCTTCGGCATGCCTGCGAAATTTTCTCTCCAATATTTCCATAACCTGGGAAAGCGTATCGGTCATCGGGGAAGGGAAATGACGGTCGCACGCATCAAGACGGTCGCGTTTCAAGG
>JAYPOZ010000004.1:0-96937 GCA_038131165.1 Rickettsiales bacterium
TCTCGAACGCGACCGTGCAGGCGCGGCCCGGCCCGATGTTGAACTGCCGGGCGCCGAGACCGTCCCGCTCCAACGGAATGAGGTCCACCGTCTCTAGCGTGACCGATCGTAGGGCCGTGATATCGGGAACGTGGATATTCTCGGCCACCCGATGCTCCCGCTTTATCCGGCGCAGTTTGTCGCGATTCTTCGGCATGAGCTTCGCACCTGAATCCCAATTGTTGCGAAGCGTCAGATAATGCGCGCCGTTAGGGCCCGCTGCGATTGGCCCGTAGGTGGTATGAGCCTTCGCATAGTGGACCAGCAGGCCGTCGAACGGCTTCTTTCCGAATGCGCCATCTCCCTGCACGAACACCTGAAATTGATTGGTGTCATGGAAATGGGCCAAGACCGTACTGTTTTCCGCCTGTTCGATCAGATAGGCCTGCGGCAATGCCTTCTTGTCGTCCTGTGCTGTGCCGCCTTGTGCCGGTTCGGACCCGAAGTAGAGCCGTCGGTGAAACGGTTTTGTATTCACTTCGGGAAATGAATTGGCCGTACGATTCTCAAGAGCTTCTTGAACGGAAACGGCGATAGGCATCGGCGGTACTCCCTGCGGATCGATCTTATGGTGCTATCGACTGATTTGGAGCGCTCTCGCGTCGCGGCTACCCGGCAGCGCGACGCGCTGTCTGCACCGCATTTTCCATTGCGTCGAGAAAGCGAATTCTGTCCTGCTTGGTAAAGGCGGGATTGGTACCACGAATCTCGCCCCGGTCGCGCAAATCCGCCATCAGGCTCCGCGTGGCAAGCGCCGCACCGATGTTTTGCTCGGTGAAGGGTTTACCCGTCGGCCCCAGGACGGCGGCACCTTTCTCAAGGCATCGGCCCGCCAGCGGGATGTCCGCTGTGATCGCAATGTCGCCCGGCGCTATATTCTCCGCGATCCAGTCGTCCGCCGCATCTAGTCCTTCGGCAACGACGATGCGCTCGATCAGGGGCGACTCCGGCAGCCGCATCCAGCTGTTGCTGACGACCCGTGTCTTGAGATGATGGCGTCCGGCAACCCGGAAGACCTCGTCTTTCACCGGGCAGGCATCGCCGTCCACATAGACGATGAGTGGGCCTTCTCTGTCGCTCACGCCGCCCCGCTGATCTCGGTCCAGGTCTCCCGCATCCACTCGACGCAGGCGACACTCTGCTCGAAGAGCGAGTATTTGCACCCCTCTCCATAATCCGGCCCGGGAATGAACTCTGTCGATATCTGGCCGAGCCTACCCTTAGGGTCGGCGGCGTGATGGCGCATCAGGCTCCGGACCGTCTCTTTCCAGGGCTCGAGCAGTTCCTCTCGCCATTCGGTGTGGTAGGTGCCTGGTTTCGGTTGTCTGAAAGGATACTGAATGCCCCGGCCCGGCCTTCCATCCTCCTTCACCGTGTCGATGTTCTTCGGATTGTTCGGAATTGCGGCGCGTGCGTGGCAGTGGCGGATCCAGCCGGCATCGATCCATTCGTCGCAGACATTACCGGGCTTAAAGGGGTCGAGGATCAGTTTTCCCGATTCGACATCGCTCCGGATGTCGCCGATTTCCTGTTCCTCGGGGTTGTCGATCTTGAAGATCACGTGACTGTGGTCGAGGGTCATGTTGAAGTCAGCGCCCCGCGCCTCGACCGCGCGGCCGACTCTGGCGACGCGCCGGAAATCCTCCGACCACATGTTCACATGCACTTCGAAACATGGCGTCACGCCATGCTTTGCGCCGATCTCGGAAAAGTTCAGATAGGCTTCGACGACCTCGTCATCGGTGACCGAGCGGCCCTCTGCGTGGTTCAGCAAGATCTGGGTATTATGGACGAGGGAGCCGAGCCGCTTGCCGGTGAGGATGTTCTGCTCGAACAGCGCTTCATCCCGGCCAAGCGTGTAGAACCAGCCCCCGGCACGGACCGGCAGGCCGTATTTCTCGCTCGCGGCTTCGAATTCCTCGATCTCGTGCGGGTCCGGTGTTTTATCCACGTAATCGTGGACGCCGGCTTCCTTCACCATGCGGAAGCGGGTGTCGATATCGGGCATGCCGTCGGCATGCGCGTGGCGAATGCCGTTGGTCTGGATACCGAACAAAAGTTCCGTCGCCATGGGTGTCTCCCTTCGCTCAGGCTTCCACGATCGTCGGTCCGTCTGTGACGACGTGCCAGAGCGTATCCTCGTCGTCGTCCATATCGTAGCGCAGGACGACGCATTCGGCGGGACCGTCCAATACGGTAAAGGGATGATGCCAGGTGTTAGGGTGATAGTTGATACCCTGGGTTCCGTCTGCGACGAAGGCCTTGAGCCGTTTCACGTCGGGCTTGCCCTCGCCGTTATCGGGGCAGACGAGTACCAGATATCGCTCCATCTTCGTCGGCACGAAGGTCTGCGCCGAATGGGGATGGTTCTCCATCGCTTTTACCTGCAGCGGCAAGGTTGTCGGAAGCTGCTGCGAGATCGAGACATTCAGCCGCGCCTGCGGGCGCTTATTGGCGACGTCCGCGGCGTAGCGGGTCGAATGGGCGCGGCCAAGCGGCCCGAGCGCGATTACCTGGCCGTAGGGCGCGAAGGCGATCTCGGTCAGGGGTTCGACTGCAATCTCAACCACCGAGAAAATCCTTCATCCAGCGGTCGTAGTCATTTCCGCGGGTCACCTGGTTCATCAGCTTTGCATCGGCGAAATACTCGATATCGCCATGCGGGACCCCGTCTCGCAGTGCCTTCAGCGTATCGTACACCGCCTGCACGGCGGCCATGATCGGTTTGTGGCCTTGCAGGGCGATCCGCGCGCCGAGGCTGGCGTAGAAATCGAGGTCGGGGGACGGCCCGCCGCCGATGACAATCGGTATGTTGATCTCGCCGCAGATCTTCTCCATATCCTCGCGCGTCTTCACGCCGACCAGGAAGATCATGTCGACGCCTGCCTTTTCGTAGGCGCGGGCTCGTGCGATGCAGTCCTCGACGCCGGTGACCGCGGCGGCGCTGGTGCGGCCGGCGATCACGAATTTCTTGTCTTGTCGGGCCTCGATGGCGGCCTTCATCTTGCCGACGCCTTCCTCGATCGACAGCAGCTTGGTATTGCCGAGATTGCCGAAAGGTTGCGGCAAGTCCGTATCCTCGATGGAGGCGGCGGAGACGCCTGCGGTTTCCAGTTCCTGGACCGTCCGCATGACGTTCAAGGCATTGCCGTAGCCGTGATCCGCATCGACGAGGATCGCGAGGTTGCCCGCCCGACAGATTCGATAGGCTTGGCCCGCGAACTCCGAGAGGGTGAGGACGATGTGATCCGGTGCGCCGAGCACCGCCAGCGACGCCGTCGAGCCTGCGAACATGCCGATCTCGAAGCCGAGGTCCTCCGCGATGCGCGCGGACATCGCGTCAAAAACGGAGCCTGGGTGGACGCACTTGTCCCCCTCGATCAAGGCGCGGAAGCGGGTGCGGCGTTCGGTCCAATCCATGGTCTTCTTCTCCCCAAGTTGATTGGCAAGAAGAATAGACTGCAAACTGTCTAGCGCAACGCTGGCGGCGATTTCGCGGTCATGTGGAAAGATCGATCATGTCGTCCGCATAACCGCGCAACGTGGCGCTGAAATAGCGGCGTTGTTCCGGCGTCAGGAACAGAGACATCTCGATCATCCAATCGGTGAAACGGGCCCACCAGGCATCGGCTAATTGCTTGTACTCGGGCCCGACGATCTCTTCGGAACGGAGCAGGATGCGCGGTAGAAAGAACTCTATCTGGTCGCGGCCCGGCGTCTCCGCCAAGAAGGTAAGAAACGCCTCCCGGCGGTCTTCACGAACTTTCTGCCAAGGCTCGTTCCAGTCAGCGGATTTGGCGAAATACGTGCGAACCATCCCGCTCTGGCGGTCCGTCAGTGTGCCGAAGAATATCTCGAAGCGGCCGATCGCGCTTTCGGTTTTGGCCTCGATCCATTCGGTGCGCGGCACGTTGAGGTCCTCGCGGCTCTCGGCCAGGCGTTCGGCCATCCGTGCGCGCAGATGAACCAGTTTCTTGGGGCGGGTGTGATTGGACAGCACGGTGGCCACATACGGCGCGCTGCCTTCGACGGTCGCCTCCAGCAGTCGGCGCAGGTCGACGATAGTGGCGGAAACTGAGGCCTCGGAGAGATCGCCTCGATCAATGTCCGCCGCTGCGTCCCGTAGGAACCGGGCATATTGGGGGAGCATTTCGGCACGATGCCAGCGCACCAGGGCGTCGATATTCTGTTCAAGCGCGATTTCTTCCTCTGTCGTCAAATCGAGATAGAACTCGGCCTGCTGCTGGATGGCCTCGCCGGTAAATGAATAGAGAAGTTTAAAACGGCTGCAGCCGGAGAGCGCGATAACCGTGATGGCCAGTAGGAGCAAACTTCTCGTCTGGACCAAGAGCATCGTTTGGCTTGGTATGAATCGGTGACTCTTCATGCCCTTTATACCCGGCTGCGGATGGCTCGGATCAGCACGCTTGTGCCGACGGTCGGTCCACCGCCGCAATTTGGATATTGCCGTCTTCGAACAAGCGCTCTGCTTCGGCCAAACGAACGGATTTGTGGCCGAGTACTCCGGCCACCAACCAGTCCATGTCCCCTGGGCCTTGGCGCGCGCTCCGCAGGCGTCGAGGCGCCGTGTCGGTAATCCTGTCCGCTGCGTGCTCGGCCACCGCGAAACGGAAAACATAGCGGGGGAATAAACCCATCCGGAGGTCCGAGACGACGACCGCTCTGTCCTCCGAGGTGATCTGATAAAACCCGTCAGCAAAGCGGGCGAGGATTCCCGCAAGGCCTTCGCCGGCCGTTGCCTGTTCCGCCCAGCACGCGACGTCGTCCGTCCATCTTGGATGTTTGTAGGCCGTCACCGTACTCTCGCTGCCGAGCAGGGGTATATAGACGGTATAATATTGACTTCCGTCGACAGCGATTAGCCGCCAGAAGAGCGAATTGAGCGGTGTTGGCCCAGCCGTGGTCAGTTCGGGCGTTATCTCCCGCGCCGCGAGATAAGCCGTGCCCCGCGCCTCGGCAATCTGCTGTGCCGCCACGGTCCAGCCGAGATAGAGGGTCGAGGCCGTCAGAGAGAAAACGACGCCCTTGCGAAACCGCATGCTCCAGTCGCGTTGGCAGAACGCCCAGAGCATCATGACCAGCAAGGGCAGGGTGTAGAGCGGATCGATGATGAAGATCGATCCGAGCCCGAGCGGTTCCGGCCAGAGCGGCCAGAATAGGCGCGTCCCGTAGACCGTCATGGCGTCGAGCAACGCATGGGTGGCGAGACACAGAAACACCGCGTGATAGACCTGCCCGCGCGCGCCTCGCAGCGCCGCGAAGAGTCGCACGAGCCCTTCGCCGATGACCGGTGTCAGAACCGCATGTACGACCAGGGAATGCGAGGCGCCGCGATGGCTGACGAAACTGTCGACCGGATCGGCCGCCGGCAGATAGACGTCCAGATCGGGTAGCGTGCCGAGCAGCCCGCCGGTGAGTGCAGCGCGTCGCACGCCCAAGCGGCGGCCCAATACCGCGGTGCCGACCACGGCGCCGAGGGCAAATTGCGTCACTGAGTCCATGCGCCGTGTCAGGCTCCGCCGATGTGGCCCTCCGCGATCATCTCCTGGATCGTATCTTCGAAGGCTTCCAGGGTCTGGTCGATATCGGCGTCGCTATGGGCCATCGAGGTGACGCCGCTCATGTGCGACATAAGATCGACCCCGCGCTTGCGCAACCCGCCCTGCATGGCGCCGACGGTTTCTTTTTTGACGCCGCGAATTTTCGCGGCGCCAAGGTTGGCGACCGATCCGTCGGCGGCGCCGTCACCGAGATACAGATGGAAGGTGGAGGCCTCGCCATAAACAGCGCCGGCGACCTGATGCTGCTGGATGATCTCCCGCATTCCCGTGCGCAGCCGGTCCGCCGCCGCGTCGGCCAGCCTGTTGGGCTCGCCGGTTCTGATTTCGCTGAGCGCCGCGACGCCGCTGGCGGCGACGAGCGGATTGCCGTTGAACGTTCCCTTGTGGGTCACGCCCGGCGTGTGGCCGCGGAATTCGACGGTGGGATCGAGCAGGCGCATGAATTCCTCTCGTCCGCCGACCGCGCCTCCCGGCATGCCGCCGGTGACGATCTTCGCCATCGACGTGAGGTCCGGGATCACCCCGTCGCGGGCCTGGCGGCCGCCGGGGCTCCAGCGGAAGCCGGTAATCACCTCGTCGAAAATCAGCACCGCGTTGTGGGCGTCTGCAAGCCGCCGCAGTTCCGGCAGGAAGCCTTCCGGCAACGGCACGCTGCCGTAATTGGCGCCGGAAACCTCGCAGATGATGGTGCCGATATCGCCGTCCGCCTTGAGGGCCTCGGCGACCCGCTCAACGTCGGGAGGAACCACCACCGTCGCCTCGACGGTACCTGGCAGTATGCCGAGCGAGGTCGGCTTGTCGTAGGGCGCGTTCATGCCAAGATCGACGAATTCGTGCCAGCCGTGGTAGTGCCCCTCGAAGCGCAGAATCTTGTTCTTCCCGGAATAGGCGCGGCCGATGCGGATCGCCAGCATCGTCGCCTCGGTGCCGGAGCTGACGAAGCGCACGCGCTCGGCGGAGGGCACCAGTTCCTGGATCAGCCCAGCCCACTCGATTTCCAAGGGATGGCAATCGGCGTAAAATGTGCCTTTCGCCGCTTGTTCGGTGAGCGCGGAGACGAGTTTCGGATGCGCGTGCCCCAACAATTGCGAGGCGCTGCCCATCGCATAGTCGATGTATTCCTTGCCGTCGACCTCCCATTTGCGAGAGCCTTCGGCCCGCTCGATATATTTCGGAAAAGGCCCCTTGAAGCGGCTTTCGTGCGAAACGCCGCCCGCCAGCCGCTCGCGCGCCCGGTCAAACATCTCCTCGGAAGATTGCGTCATGTCCATTCCCTTTGCGGATTCGTCGACAATACCTGAACACTAACCTAATTGAAGTTATGCGGCGAACCAACGAATTGGCAATGATATGAGCGAGACCGGCGCCCCCAGCACGATTCCCCTGATCGGCTACAGCGACAGGCTCTCGGCCCGGCCGGGCGACACCATCGCCTTCAAGGTCTCGTGCACCGCGTCGGAACCCTACACCGCCAAGCTGGTCCGCATCACGTGCGGCGATCCCAACCCGGCGGGCCCCGGAATCAAGGAGACGGACGTCCCGGCCGATTTCGCCGGCACCTATCCGTCGCGCCCGCAAGGGGTGCGACTGGGCTCCTATGCGGAGATTGACGCCGGCGCGGCGTTCGACGGCGTCGACCGCCTGACCTTTGCCGCCACGATCTGGCCGACGCTCCCAAGGCGGGAAGGGCAGGCCGTCCTCAGCCGCTTCGATCCGGAGACGAAAACCGGCATGGCGCTAATGGTCGGGCCTTCCGGCGTCGAGGTTCGGGTCGGGCAGGAGGACGGCGAGGGCTTCAGCCTCTGCACCGAGACCCCCCTGTCGGAGCGCGCCTGGTACCGCGTCTGGGCCAGCGTCGACGGGGCGACGGGCGAGATCTCGGTCGGTCATGCGCCGATCGGCCAGCCTGGCGGCGAGCCGGTACGTCGGAACGCGACATTGCCGGGCCCGGCCCGCCTCGAGACGGAGGCCCCGGTCCGCATTGCGGCGCTCGGCGGCACGCCTGCCAGCGGGCACTACAACGGCAAGATCGAATCGCCGAAGATCTACAACGCCGCCATCGACCCGACGGTCCGGGAGACGAACCTCGCGAGCCATTGGGAACTGGGCCAGGGCATCACGACGATGCGGGTCGTCGATATCGGGCCGCTCGGCCTGCACGGGCGTCTGGTCAACGCGCCGGCCCGGGCGATGACCGGCTCCAACTGGACCGGCGCCGAGATGCGCTGGAAACATGCGCCCGAGACTTACGGCGCCATCCATTTCCACGAGGACGACATCGACGATTGCCGCTGGGAGACGGATTTCACCTTCACGATCCCTTCGGACCTGAAGACCGGCCTCTACGCCGCCCACCTCAGCTCCGGCGACCGTCGCGAACGGCTGCCTTTCGTCGTCTGCCCGCCGAAGGGCAAGCAGACCGCCGATCTCTGCGTCATCATCCCGACCTTCACCTACACCGTCTACGGCAATCAGGCGCGCCGCGATTTCGACCCCGCCTGGGCCCGGCGCGCGACGGAATGGGGAGCGAATCCCGACAATCCCTATCAGCACCGGGAATTCGGCCTGTCGACCTATAACGTCCACACCGACGGCTCCGGCATCTGCAACGTCAGCTGGCACCGCCCGATGCTGAACGTGCGGCCGGGGTTCTTCCCGATCTACGACCCGCACGGCTCCGGCTTGCGCCACCTGCCCGCCGACACGCATTTGATCGATTGGCTGGAGGAGAAGGGCGTCGCCTACGATCTGGTCACCGATTGGGAACTCCATCACGAGGGCGCCGGGCTGCTGAAACCCTACAAGGCCGTCTCCACTTGCAGCCATCCGGAATATCACACGGCGGAGACCCTAGACGCGCTGACCGAGTACCGGGACACCGGCGGCAAGCTGATGTATCTCGGCGGCAACGGGTTCTATTGGCGGATCGCGCTGCACAAGGAGAAGGACGGCCTGATCGAGGTGCGCCGCGCCGAGGGCGGCATCCGCCTCTGGGCGGCGGAGCCGGGCGAATACTACCACGCCTTTGACGGCGAGTACGGCGGGCTCTGGCGGCGCAACGGCCGGCCGCCGCAGCGGCTCTGCGGTCTCGGGTTCTCCTCGCAGGGCAAGTTCGAGGGCACCTATTACCGCCGCCGGCCGGGCGCGGACAAACCCGAGACCAGCTGGATCTTCGCGGGTGTCACCGACCGCATCATCGGCGATTTCGGACTTTCGGGCGGCGGTGCGGCCGGGTTCGAGCTGGACCGCGCGGACCCGCGGCTCGGCACGCCGCCGGACGCGGTGATCCTCGCCACTTCGGAAAGTCCGCAAAGCCACTTCAAGGTGGTGCCCGAGGAGATGCTGTCCATCGACGTCACGATCAACGGCGAGCCGCCCGAGGATTTGGTGCGCGCGGATATGATCTATTTCGACTGTCCGGGCGGCGGCGCCGTCTTCTCGGTCGGCTCGATCACTTTTTGCGGCTCGCTCGCCCATAACGGCTACGACAACAACATCTCGCGCATTGTGGAAAACGTCATCCGGCGGTTCACCGCCTAGGGAACAGGAGTCCGTCTCATGGTCGAACACAAAGCTCTCTCGAACGAAGCCGCGCTGAAAGCCGCCGGCAACGATCACATCCTGATGCACGGCTCGCCCTTCCATGCGCTGGCCAATGACGCGGGCAAGAAAATCCTGGTCGAGGGCAAGGGCGTGATGGTCAAGGACATCGACGGCAACGAGTATATCGACGCCCTCGCCGGGCTGTGGCTGGTCAATGTCGGGCACGGCCGCCAGGAGATCGGCGACGCCATGGCGCGCCAGGCGGGCACGCTCGCCTATGCCAGCTCGACCCAGGCGACGACGATTCCGGCGATCCAGCTGGCGACCCGCCTTGCCGAGATCACGCCCGGCGATCAGACCACCGCTTTCTTCACCTCCGGCGGCTCCGAATCCGTCGAATCGGCGATCAAGATCGCCCGCCAGTACCACTACCACAAGGGCCAGCCGAAACGGCAGAAGGTGATCGGGCGGCGCGGCTCCTACCACGGCGGCACCTATGCGGCGATGAGCGTCAGCGGCACCCGGCAGGTGAGCGACCCCTATCACAGCCCGTTCATGCCGGGAGTGCTGCACGCCTCGCCGCCGCATTGCTACCGCTGCGACTTCCGCGCCACCTATCCCGGCTGCGGCCTGCTCTGCGCCGACCAGATCGGCCAGCTGATCGAGTACGAGCACCCCGAGACCGTCGCCGCGGTGATCGCCGAGCCGATCTCCGCCTCGAACGGCATCGTCGTGCCGCCGGAGGGCTACTGGCCGCGCCTGCGCGAAATCTGCGACAAGCACGGCGTGCTGCTGATCACGGACGAGGTGATCAACGGCTTCGGGCGCACCGGCAAGATGTTCGCCTCCAACCACTGGGATCTGGTCGGCGATATCATGACCATGGCCAAGGGCCTCTCCAGCGGCTACGCGCCGATCGGCGGCGTGATGTGCCGCCCGCACGTGATGGAAGCCTTCGAGGGCGACAACAAGCTCTCGCACCTGCTGACCTATGGCGGCCACGCGGTCGCCTGCGCGGCGGCACTCGCCAATCTCGACATCATCGAGGGCGAAGGCCTGGTCGAGAATTCGGCCAGGATGGGCGCCCGCCTGCTCAAGGGACTTGAAGAGTTGCGCCGCCATCCGACCGTGGGCGACGTGCGCGGCCTCGGCCTGATCGCCGGCGTCGAGATCGTCCGGGACAAAGGGACGAAGGAGAAATTCGCCGAGAGCGGCGCCGAGATCAAGGCGCTCTCGGACGGGTTGCACGACCGCAAGCTGTTGACCCGCGCGGCCTCGGTCATCAACCTGTCGCCGCCGCTCTGCATCACCGAGGGCGAGGTCGACCGCATCGTCGAGATCGTCGACGGCGCCATCGGCGACATGGAGAAGAAGTTCGGCTACGCGTGAGGCAACCCGAGAAAGGGGAAAACCCGTGAAATTCGGCGTCCTGCAATTCTTCAGCTGGCCCGGCCGGCGCAACACCCTGGAAGTGGTCTACGACCGCGCCTTCGAGCGCATGCGGATGATGGACGAAAGCGGCTACGACGCGGTCTGGCTGGCTGAGCATCATTTCAGCACCTACAGCGTCTGCCCCTCGGTGCATATGATGGGGACCCACATCGCCGCGCACACCAAGAACATCCGCATCGGCACCGCCGTCTCGCTCGCCTCCTTCTATCACCCGCTGCGCCTGGCGGAGGAGGTGGCACTGCTCGACCAGCTTTCGGGCGGGCGGGTCAATTGGGGCGCCGGGCGCGGCTTCGATCCGACGGAGCACCGCCTCTTCGGGGTCGAGCCGAAGGAGAGCTACGCCCGCTTTCGCGAAGCCGTGGACATCGTGCTGACGGCCTGGGGGCACGACAAGTTCTCCTACGAGGGCGAGTTCTGGCATTTCGACGATGTCGAGGTGCTGCCGAAACCGCGCCAGGACCCGATGCCGGTCTGGATCGCCGCCTCTTCGGAGAACGCGCTCGACTGGGCGGGCGAACAGGGCTTCTCGATTATGATGGACCCGCACGCGACCCACGCGGAGATCGCCGGCAAGCGCAAGCACTACGAAGGCAAGCTGGCGGCGGCGGGGCATCCGGTCGGCGGCCGCGACATTCCAATGGCCCGCACCCTGGCGATGGGCGACACCCAGAGCGAGGCGACCGAGGTCGGGCGGCGGGGGGCGGAGTTCATGTTCGGCTCCTATCTGCGCAAGAAGGAGAACATCTACGGCACCGACGCGGGCGGCGAGAAATCGATCCAGATGGACGCGATCAACAAGACCATCCGCGACGGCGGCGACCCGGTCGCGAAATATGTCGACGAGGTCGCGATCTGCGGCGATCCGGCGAAGGTCATCGACGATTTGCAGGAGATGCAGGAGACCCTGCCGTTGGAATACCTGATGGTGGCGCCGCTGAGCCACAAATCGCTCGTCACCTTCACCGAGAAGGTGATGCCGAAGTTCCTCTAGGCGTTGGTGGCGACGCCGTCGCGCGGGCGATCGCGCGATAGAGACGGTCTGTATTTGCATTAGCAAAAATCGCGGATCGACCCCATGCGCCCGCGAGGAGCGGTAATAGCCTACCGCCGATCCGCCCGAGCGGTCTGCGCGGCGCGCGCGGGCGGTGAGATACATCGATTCACGTGTCAAAGAACGGGGCAGGCACCCTAACACAAAATAGACAAAATGTCGCTATAAAATTGGCAGTCTTCGACGGACGACTCCCTTGCGATGCGGCGGAATATCGGCCCAGAGTGCGGCAAAGGCTAATTTCGTCTCCGGGAAGGAAATTCCCGGAAAGAAATCCTGATCTGTTGGCCACCCCGTTAACGGATCGTTAGCCTTTAATCCATTACATTAGAAGTTGCGGATTTCGAGGGGCATGAGATCAAAGCCGAACGGGGGGCGTTGCGGCCTTTCCCGTGCCGGGCCGGGGAAAACAAGAATGAAAAAATCGAACCTGACCGCGCGCAAGAGCCGGCTTCGGGAGTTTCTAAAAGATCGGAACGGAGTCGGTGTCGTCGAATTCGCGATCCTCGTGCCCGTCGTCCTGGCGATCCTGTTCGCGATCATCGAGTTCGGCTCGATCATGTATACGCGACAGCAAATGCTGTACGCCGCCCGCGAGGCTGCCCGCAGCTATGCCATCGGCCAGACCGCCGCCGCCGAAACCAAACAGATTGCATACAAGCGACTGGAAATCGACACCGGCAGCATCGCCGAGGAAGACATCAAGTTCACCGTGACGGTCACCGAGCCGAGCGGCGATGTCGGCGATGTGAAAGTCAACATCAAGATACCGATGGCCGCCGCGGCCATCATCAACCCGCTCGGTGAGATCGTCAGCGGCGACCTCGACATCAACGCCGTCATGCTGATGGAGCGTCCGCCGAAAATCGAGAATTGATAATGCGCCTCCTCCAGACATCCCCAAACCTTCGACCCCGGATTTCGGCCATGTCCATTCTCAGTGATTTCAAAGCGTGTATGCGCGACCGGCGCGGCGCCGTCGGATTGTTCTTCGTCCTGTCCCTGCCGTTCATGCTGCTTGTCGGCGCGATCGCCGTGGATATCGGCTATTTGTGGTCGATTCAGGCGCAGCTCCAGGGAACGGCGGATGCGGCGGCCCTCGCCGGCGGCTCCAAAATCGAAGATCCCGGTGCGGCGAAATCCCTTGCGACGACCTATGCGCAGAAGAACATGCCGTCGGCCACCTATGGACAGGTCGTTACCGCCAATACGGTGGTCATCGGCAGGTGGGACATGGAATCACAGGTCTTTGTCCCGAACGAAAAACCCGCAAACGCGATCAAGGTCACGGCGACGATGTCGGCGGCCGGCGGGAACCCGGCAAAGCTTTTCTTCGCGCAGGCTGTCGGCATTAAGGCCGCCGACGTGAGCGCCAGCTCGATCGCCTATGTCGAGGCGCAGGGCGGCTTTTGTATCCTCGGCCTCGATCCCGGCGCGTCGAAGACCGTTGAATTCAGCGGAAACTCGACCGTCGATCTGAAATGCGGCGTTGCCTCGAACTCGAGCACGTCCGACGCCGTCGCGGTGATCGGCAGCGCGACTGTCGCGGCGCCTTCCGTGTCGATGGTCGGAGACATCAACGTGCAGGGTGCCGCCCGGCTGGACAGCGATACGATCATCCCGAAATCCCCGCCGGTGGCCGATCCTTACGCCGGACTCGCGGTTCCCTCGATCTACGGCTGCGACTACACTAATCATACCGCGAAGAAAGTGGTCACGCTCTACCCGGGCGTCTATTGCGGCGGTTTGACGGTCAACGCCAAAGCAAACGTATCGTTCGAGCCGGGCGTCTACATTATCGACAATGGCGACCTTCGGATTAACGGCAATTCCGAACTTCATGGCAGCGGCGTGACCTTTATTCTCACCAGCAGCAACAACAGTGCTTACGGCACCCTGACCTTGAACGGCGGCGCCGAGATTGCCCTTTCCGCGCCGTCCGAAGGCGACCTGGCGGGCGTCCTGTTCTTTCAGGACCGGGCGGCGCCGGCCGGCGGAAAGAACAAGATCAACGGCGGCGCGGAGATAGAATTCAAAGGGCTGCTGTACTTTCCCTCGCAGGCGCTTGAATTCACCGGGGGCGCGGAGGCGGACAACGGCTGCACGCATATCATCGCGGAGACGGTGAAAATCTCGGGCAACGCCAATCTGGAAAACAATTGCGAGGATACTGGCCTGAAACCGCTCGGCGGCAAGGCGATAAGCCTCGTCGGCTGATTGTATCTCTGCCGTATTCGGCCCGGAGCCGTCCGGGAGCGGCGGCGGGGGGCGAAAGCCCCGCCGCGCCTTTCCCGCTGCCCGCGGTCCGTCCGTCCGTCAGTCCATCTTCGCCTTCAGCGCGTCGAGCTGCAGGCGGGCGCCGGCGATCATGCAGTGGAGGTCGGAGGTCAGCATCACCATGTCGAAGCCGCGCTTCAGCGCGCCCGCCGCGAAATCGGCGCCCGCGCAGTGCATGACGGCCTTGATGCCGTGCTTGTGCGCGGCGTCGCGGATCTTGTCGCAGGTGGCGAGATGGGTCTCGTCCGGGTTATCGGCGCGCGGCGCCATGCCCAGGGCGTAGGACAGGTCGGCGGGCCCGATATAGACGGCGTCGAGACCGGGCGTGGCGCAGATCGCGTCGAGATTGGCGAGGCCTTCCTGGGTCTCGATCATCGCCATCACGATGATCTCGTCGTTCGCGTGGGCCGCATAATCGGCGCCGCCGTAATGCAGGGCGCGCACTGGCCCCGAGGAACGCATGCCGACCGGCATGTAGCGGCACGCCGCCACCGCCTTCGCGGCTTCCTCCGCCGTGTTGACCAGCGGCACGATGATGCCGTAGGCGCCGAGGTCCAGCGCCTTCATGATCGCCGCCGGGTCGTTCCACGCGACGCGCACGAAGGGGGTCG
Source organism: Rickettsiales bacterium (assembly GCA_038131165.1). Taxonomy (GTDB): domain Bacteria; phylum Pseudomonadota; class Alphaproteobacteria; order UBA8366; family UBA8366; genus UBA6544. The sequence continues at coordinate 14,556 of JAYPOZ010000004.1, forward strand.
TCTCGGTCTGCGAAATCGCCTGCAGCATGGGCAGCACGTCGGCCAGTTCGGACGTGCCGTGCTGCAGGTCGACGCAGAGCGCGTCGAAGCCCTGACGCGCCATGACTTCGGCGCTGAACCCGTGGGAAATGGAGAGCCAACCCAGGGTCGCGGTTTTGCCGTCGCGCCACATTTGTTTGATCTTGTTCGGTCGCATGGTGATACCTTCGGTGTTGTTCTTTTCGATGTTGTTCTTTGTCGTGCGGAGCGGGGCCGATGACGCCCGGTACAGCGCGCCAAGGGACAGCGTTCGGAAGGACGGCGCGCGGTGGAACGCCCGCCGGTGTCGACAACCTGCCCTTTTATGGAGGATCGGTCGAGACTAAACGATAGGGGCGCGCGGTCTCGCGACAAGGCGGTGGAGCGCGCCAAGTGTTGATTGTGCGTTGGCCCCCTGTTGATCGGGCGGGCGCGGCGGCTAAGATCACTCGGGAATGCGGCGCCGGGCGCCGGAGACGGAGCGCGCCGGGAATGGGGATCGAACGGGGACGGCAATGGAATATACCACGCTTGGAAAGACCGGCCTGCGGGTCGGCGTCGCCGGATTGGGCTGTGGCGGCGGCAGCCGTCTCGGCATGGCGCGGGGCTTGCCGCGTTTGGAATCGGTCCGCCTCGTCCGGGTCGCCATGGACCTCGGCGTCAACTACCTGGACACCGCCGCCGTCTACGGCACGGAGAGCATCGTCGGCGAGGCCATCAAGCCGGTGCCGCGCGACCAGGTCCACGTCGCCACCAAGGCGTCGATTCGGAACGGCATGGAGCTGATCCCAGTCGCGGACGTCGTCGCCAGCCTGGAGAACTCGCTTCGCGAACTCGATACCGATTACGTCGATATCTTTCAGTTCCACGCGGTGCCGCCGGCGCTCTACGACCGGATTCGCGAGGAATACGCGCCGGCCCTGCTGCGCGAGAAGGAAAAAGGCAAGCTGCGCCATCTCGGTCTCACGGAGACGCCGCCCAACGACCCGGCGGGCGAGATGCTGATCCGCGCCTCGCAGGACCCGGTCTGGGAAGTCGTCATGCTCGGCTTTCACATGATGCATCAGGTGGCGCGCCGGAACTGTTTTCCGGGCACGATGAAACACGGCATCGGCACGGTCCTGATGTTCGTGGTGCGCAGCATTTTCAGCATTCCGGGCCGCCTGGAGGAGACCCTGGCCGCGCTCGCCGCCGAAAAGAAAGTGCCCGACTGGCTCGGCACGTCCGACAATCCGCTCGGCTTTCTGATCCATGAAGGCGGGGCGTCGAGCGTCATCGATGCGGCTTACCGGTATGCCCGCCACGAGCCGGGCGCGGACGTGGTCCTCTTCGGCAGCGGTGTCGAGGAGCACATCCGCACCAATATCGGCTCCATCCTGCGGCCGCCGCTGCCGGCCGAGGACGTGGCCCGGCTCAAGGAGCTTTTCGGGCATCTCGAAGGCGTCGGCCTGGACCTGCCGGAGCCGCGCAAGACCTGACCGTCGAACCGCTGATTGGAACAAGGAAACCGTCCCGTGGAACACACCCGCATTCGCCGCTTCAATACCAAGGACACTTATCCGGAACAAAACCTCGACAACGATCTGTGCCAGGCGGTTGCCGCGCGCGGGACGATGGTCTTTCTGCGCGGCCAGTGCCCGCAGGAACTGGACGGCGGCAAGAATCTCGACAGCCACGATCCGGTCGAACAGACCCACAAGGTCATGCAGAACATCGCCCAGCTGATCGAGGAAGCGGGCGGCCGGATGGAGCATTTGGTCAAGGTCGTCGTCTACATCACCGACATCCGCCACCGCGAGGCGGTCTACCGGACGATGGGGCAATACATCAAAGGCGTCTTCCCGGTCTCCACCGGATTGGTCGTCCAAGCCCTGGCGCGGCCGGAATGGCTCGTCGAGATCGACGCGACCGCCGTCATCCCTGACAAGTGATCGGAGCGCCGCCATGACCTTTTCCATCGTTGCCCGCTGCGCCGAGACCGGCATGTTCGGTGTCGCGGTCTCGTCCTCCTCCCCCGCCGTGGCAGCCCGCTGCGCCTATGCCGAGGCGGGCGTGGGCGCGGTCTCCAGCCAGAACGTCACCGACCCGACGCTGGGCCCCGGCGCGCTTGCCCTGATGAAGGAGGGGGCGAGTGCCGCGGAGGCCGTCGCGGCGCTGCGCGACTCCCGCCCGCATATGACCTACCGCCAGGTCCTGGCGGTCGACGCCAAGGGCGGCACGGCGATCCATTCCGGCTCCCACGCGCTCGGCATTTGCGCCGAGGCGTCGCGCCCGAACGTCGCCTGTGCCGGCAACATGCTGGCCGGCCCGGATGTGGCGCAGGCCATGGTCGATGCCTTCGAAGCCACCGCCGGCCCGCTCGGCGACCGCCTGATCGCGGTGATGCGGGCCGCCATCAAGGCGGGCGGCGAGGCCGGGCCGGTGCACTCCGCCGGGCTGAAACTGGTGCGCGAGGTGGCCTGGCCGGTCGCCGACCTCCGCGTCGACTGGACGGAGGACGACCCGATCGAGGCCCTGGCCGCGGTGTGGGAGATCTACCGCCCGCAGCTCGACGATTACGTGACCCGGGCGCTCGACCCGTCCGCGGCGCCGAGCTACGGCGTGCCGGGCGACGAATAGAAACAATATTTCGATAATTTTAGAATTATCGTTGCGTTTGGTTTCTTATCCGTCTATAACCGCCGCATGAACGAAGAAACCGCTGCATCGCGCATGGAAGCCCTCGGGCATTCGACGCGTCTTTCGATCTACCGCCTGCTGGTGAAGGCCGGCGACGACGGCCTGATCGTGGGCGACATCCAGAAGGCGCTCGACGTGCCGGCCTCGACGCTCTCGCATCATCTGGCGAAATTGGCCCGGGTCGGGCTGGTGAGCCAGGGGCGGCGCGGGCGGGAGATTTATTGCAGCGTGGATTACGACGAAATGCGGGCGCTGATCGGCTTCCTCACCGAGGAATGCTGCACCGGGGTCTGCCTGGAACAGAGCGACGCGCAGGACGCGGCTTAGCGTTTTGGCCTATAGCGACGGAGAGCGACAATGTCGGATATTTCCCTCCAATTGAAGAATGCCGCCGGATTCGGCCGCCGGATCGAGCGCGCCTGGCTGGTGGTGCTGGCGATCTTCGTGGGCCTCGCCCTTTTCGTGCCGGATCAGGCCGGGGCCAGCCTTGGCTTCGTCGCGGACGCGCTGACGGAGATGGCGCCGTTCCTGGCGCTCGCCATCGGTGTTGCCGCCTATGCGCGCGCCAGCGGCGCCGACGGCCTGATCGCCAAGGCATTCCAGGGCCGGATGTCGGCGATGATCGTCTTCGCCGCGCTCTTCGGTGCCATGTCGCCGTTCTGCTCCTGCGGCGTGATCCCCTTGATCGCGGCTCTGCTTGCGATGGGCGTGCCGGTGCCGGCGGTGATGGCCTTTTGGCTCGCCTCGCCGCTGATGGATCCCTCGATGTTCGTGCTCACGACGGGAACGCTCGGCCTCGAATTCGCGGTGGCGAAAACCCTGGCGGCGGTCGGCATCGGCCTGATGGGCGGGTTTACGACCGCGGCCCTGATGGCGCGGGGCGCCTTCGCCGATCCGCTGCGCGAGGGCATCGGGGGCGGCTGTTGCGGCGGGCCCAAGCTCGATGCCCAGGCCCGCGTCGCTTGGACGTTCTGGCGGGAAGACGAGCGGCGACGGAAATTCTACAAGGAATCCGGCACGACCGCATTGTTCCTGCTGAAATGGCTGACTCTCGCCTTCCTGCTGGAAAGCCTGATGCTGGCCTATATCTCGGCCGACCAGATCGCGCCGGTGCTGGGCCAGGGCAATGCCTGGGCAATTCCGCTCGCCACGCTCGTCGGCGTGCCCGCCTATCTCAACGGCTATGCCGCGCTGCCGCTGGTCTCGGGCCTGATCGAGATGGGCACCGCGCCGGGCGCCGGAATGGCCTTCCTGGTCGCGGGCGGGGTCACCAGCCTGCCCGCCGCCATCGCCGTCTACGCGCTGGTCCGAAAGCCGGTTTTCGCGTGGTATATCGCGCTCTCGCTGATTGGCGGGCTGCTCGCCGGCGGGCTGTTCCAGCTCTACGCCGGCTGATCGCCGCGGGCCGGGTTTTCGGGGCTTGGCGGCGCCACGCGGTCCTTGCATATTAGCGCGATGACCGACTACCGACACATTACCGTCACTCCGCTCACCCCCGCCGTCGGCGCGGCGGTCGGCGGGATCGACATCGCGGCGGGCGTCGACGACGCGGCGCTGCGGGAAGTGCACGCGGCCCTGATGGCGCACGGCGCCGTTTTCTTCCGCGATCAGGACATCACGCCGGTCCAGCAGCGCGATTTCGCCGCCCGCTTCGGCCGCCTGCGCACTGCCAAGCGCTCGGCCTTCCTGGTCGAGGAGGGGGTGCCGGAAATGCACGTCCTGATCAACGACCGCGAGCGACCGCCCAACGTCAACCATTACCATTCGGACGGCATTTTCCGGGCCGAGCCGGAATTCGCCTCGATCCTGCGCGCCGTCGAATGCCCCGAGACCGGCGGCGACACGATCTTCGTCGGCATGCAGGCGGCCTACGCGGCGCTCTCGGACGAAATGAAAGCCTATCTCGAGGGCAAGGAGGCGGTGCACGATTTCATGAAACTGCACGGCAGCCCGAAGAAGGCGCGCAGCTGGGAAGGCGACAATGCCGAACGCATGGAGGCGTCGCGCCGCGCCAATCCGCCGGTCGCCCACCCGATGGTGAAGACCCACCCGGTCACCGGCGCCAAGAGCCTCTACATCTCCGAAAGCTTCACCGCCAGCGTGCTCGGCGTCGGCGAAGACGAGAGCCGGGGCCTGCTCGACCTGCTGAACCGCCATTGCGCGCGGCCCGAATTCCAGTGCCGCTTCCATTGGCGGCCGCACTCGATGGCGCTCTGGGACAATCGCGCCACCATGCATTACGCGGTCGCGGATTATTGGCCGGAAAAGCGCTTGATGAACCGGGTCACGATCGAGACCGACGCCATCGGCGAAGCGAAGGCCGTCGCGGCGGAGTAGACCGCCGTTGCCGATCGGGACAAGCGCGGCGTCTAGCCCGAGAGCTTCATCCGCTTGGCGATGATCTGCAGCATGATCTCGTTCGAGCCGCCGCCGATGGCCGCCACCTTCATGTCGCGGTAGGTGCGGCTGATGCGGTTCTCGTGCATGAAACCCTGGCCGCCCCAGAAACGCAGGCATTCGCCCGGAATCCATTCCGCGAGCCGGCCCATCTTGTACTTCGCCATCGACGCCAGGGTCGTGATGTCCTCGCCGGCCACGTATTTCTCGGTGGCGATGTGCAGCATCGCGCGCAGCGCCTCGACCTCGGTCTGCATCTCGGCGATCCGAAAGGCGACGAACTGATTGTCGAGCACGGCGCGCCCGAACGCCTGGCGGTCGCTTGTATACTCGACGGTGGTGTCGATCGCGTCCTGCAGAACGCCGAGCGAGCGCGCCACCACATAAAGGCGCTCCTCCTGGAACTGCTCCATCTGGTAGATGAAACCGCGGCCTTCCTCGCCGATCAGATGGTGCGCGGGCACACGCACGTCGTCGAAGAAAATCTGCGCCGTGTCCGAGGAATGCAGGCCCAACTTTTCCAGTTTGTGGCGGGTGACGCCCTTCGCGTTCAGCGGCACGACGATCAGCGATTTGTTGCGGTGCGGGCCGTTCTCCTCGCCGGTGTTCACCAGCATGCACATCCAGTCGGCCTGGATGCCGTTCGAAATCCACATCTTCTGGCCGTTGATGACGTAATCGCCGCCGTCGCGCCGCGCGACGCTCTTCACATTGGCGACGTCGGAGCCGGAGCCGACCTCGGAGACGCCGATGCAACCGACGAGATCGCCCGCGAAGGTCGGCGCCAGCCACTCGGCCCGCAAGTCGTCGCCGCCGTAGCGCGCGAGGGCCGGCACGCACATATTGGTCTGCACGCCGATGGCGGTGGAGACGCCGTAGGCGTGGATCGCGCCCATCTCCTCGGCGCAGGCGACTTCGTAGGAATAGTCCAGATCGAGGCCGCCGTAGTCGCTCGGCCGCGAGATGCCGATCAGCCCGGCATCGCCGAGCAGTTTCATGACGTGATGGGCGGGAAACTGGCCGTCGCGCTCCCACTCGTCGACATGGGGATTGATGTCTTCGTCGACAATCCGCCGCGCGGTGCGGCGCAGCGCATCGTGCTCGTGGGTCCACTGCATTCCGGCTCTCCCGTATTGGTTTCGCCAACCATCTATGACCTTAAGCTCGGGCGCAAATGGAGGCGGCGTCCGATTCATTGATGTTGACAATTTATCGATAAATTATCAGTATAATGTCCATTAAAATGAAACGGAACTCCGGGTCCGCGTTATGTCCCGAGATGACCATGCGAGAGGGAGAGACGGCAGATGGACGGCAGCGGCGCAATGAAATCCGGCTGGCAGTTTTGGATCGACCGCGGCGGCACCTTCACGGATATCGTGGCGCGCCAACCGGACGGCGAACTGAAGACGCACAAGCTGCTGTCCGAGAATCCGGAGGCCTATCGGGATGCCGCCGTCCAGGGCATCCGCGACCTGCTGGGCGTGGCTAAGGACGCGCCGATCCCGGCGGGCCAGATCGACGCCGTCAAGATGGGCACCACGGTGGCGACCAACGCGCTCCTGGAGCGCAAGGGCGACCGTACCCTGCTGGCGACCACCAGCGGATTCCGCGACCAGCTGCGCATCGGCTATCAGACCCGCCCGGACCTGTTCGCGCGCGAGATCGTGCTGCCGGAAATGCTCTATGAGAGCGTCGTCGAGATCGAAGAGCGCGTCCGCGCCGACGGCGCCGTCGAGACGCCGCTCGACCTCGAAGGCGCCCGCCCGCTGCTGCAGGCCGCCTACGACGACGGCATCCGCGCCGTCGCCGTCGTCTTCATGCACGGCTACCGTTTTCCGGAGCACGAGCTGGCGGTCGCGGCGCTCGCGCGCGAGATCGGCTTCACCCAGGTCTCGACCAGCTATGAGACCAGCCCGCTGATGAAATTCGTCAGCCGGGGCGACACCACGGTCGTCGACGCCTATCTGTCGCCGCTGTTGCGCCGCTATGTCGATCAGGTCGCCTCACAGCTCGGCGACACGCGGCTGATGTTCATGCAGTCGAACGGCGGGCTGACCGACGCCCATCTGTTTCAGGGCAAGGACGCCATCCTGTCGGGCCCCGCGGGCGGCATCGTCGGCGCGGTCGAGACCGCGGCCCAGGCGGGGTTCGAGCGCATCATCTCCTTCGACATGGGCGGGACCTCGACGGACGTGGCTCACTACGACGGCGAATACGAGCGCGCCTTCGAGACGCTGGTGGCCGGCGTGCGCATGCGGGCGCCGATGATGATGATCCACACGGTCGCGGCGGGCGGCGGCTCGATCTGTTTCTTCGACGGATCCCGCTACCGGGTCGGGCCGGAGAGCGCGGGCGCCAATCCCGGCCCCGCCTGCTACCGTCGCGGCGGTCCGCTGACGGTGACCGACTGCAACGTCATGCTCGGCAAGCTGCAGCCGGACTTCTTCCCCAACGTCTTCGGTCCGCATCAGGACGCGCCGCTTGACGCCGCGGCGGTGCACGAGAAGTTCGAGGCGCTGGCAAAGGAGATTCACGACGCCACCGGCGATCGCCGAAGTCCGGTCGAGGTCGCCGACGGCTATCTGAAGATCGCGGTCGAGAACATGGCGAACGCGATCAAGAAAATCTCGGTGCAGCGGGGCTACGACGTCACCGGCTACACCTTGAACTGTTTCGGCGGTGCCGGCGGCCAGCATGCCTGCCTCGTCGCCGACGCGCTCGGCATGACCAAGGTCCTGATCCACCCCTTTGCAGGCGTTCTCTCCGCCTATGGCATGGGCCTGGCGGACATCCGGGCGATGCGCGAGCGCGCGGTCGAGACCCGTCTCGAAGACGGCGCCATGGACGCGCTCGCGAGCGTCCTCGACGAGTTGAGCGCGGAAGCCACGGCGGAGCTGTCTCGCCAGGGCATCGCCGATGCCCAGATCGAAGTGCTGCGCCGCGCCCATCTGCGCTACGAAGGCACGGACACGCCGCATCTGATCGATGTCTCGACCCCGGCGGTGATGCAGAAGAGCTTCGAGGACTCCCACCGCCAGCGCTACGGCTTCATCATGCCCGAGAAAAGCCTGATCATCGAAGCCGCGGCGGTCGAGGCCATCGGCGTGATGACGGAGACCGACGAGAAGGAGATCGCCAACGCCAATACCGCCGATGCGCGGGCTCTGGCGGAGGTCTCGGCCTTCATGGCCGGGCAGGAGCACACGACGCCCGTCTACGACCGCGACACCTTCGCGCCGGGAACCACGATCACCGGTCCCGCGGTCATCCGCGAGCAGACCGCCACCACCATCGTCGAGCCCGGCTGGCGCGCCCAACTTACCCCGAAGGGCCATCTCGTCCTCGACCGGGTCGTGGCGCTGGAGCGGGCCTATGCGGTCGGCACCGAATGCGATCCCGTCATGCTCGAGGTGTTCAACAACCTGTTCATGTCGATCGCCGAGCAAATGGGGCTGACCTTGGAGAACACGGCCTTCTCCGTGAACATCAAGGAGCGGCTCGACTTCTCCTGCGCGATCTTCGATCCGGACGGCATGCTGGTGGCCAACGCGCCGCACATCCCGATCCATCTGGGCTCGATGAGCGAGAGCATCCGCACGGTCATCCGCGAGAACGCCGGCAAGATGAAGCCGGGCGACGTCTTCGTGGTAAATGCGCCCTATAACGGCGGCACCCACCTGCCCGACGTCACCGTCATCACCCCGATTTTCGGCGACGACGGCAAGGATATCCTGTTCTTCGTCGCCAGCCGCGGCCATCACGCCGATATCGGCGGCATCACGCCGGGCTCGATGCCCCCCGACAGCAAGGTCGTCGAGGAAGAAGGCATCCTGTTCGACAATTTCAAACTCGTCGACCAAGGCGCATTCCTGGAGGACAAACTCCGCCACCATCTCGCCGACCATCCCTATCCGGCGCGCAATCCGGACCATAACGTCGCCGACCTGAAGGCCCAGATCGCCGCCGGCGAGAAAGGCGTACAAGAAGTCCGGAAGATGATCGATCAGTTCGGCCTCGACGTCGTGCATGCATACATGCGGCACGTACAGGACAACGCGGAAGAGCAGGTCCGCCGCGTCATCGACGTGATGCAGGACGGCGAATTCACCTATCCGATGGACGAAGGCGCTGAAATAAAAGTGAAAATCACCTTCGATAAGCAGAATCGTTCTGCCATTGTCGATTTTACCGGCACCAGCGATCAGCGGCCGTCGAACTACAACGCGCCCTCCGCTGTCGCTCGTTCGGCCGTACTGTACGTCTTCCGCTGCCTGGTCGACGACAGCATACCGCTGAACGAAGGCTGCCTGAAGCCGATCAAGATCATCATCCCGGAAGGCTCGATGCTGGCGCCGAAATATCCGGCCGCCGTGGTGGCCGGCAATGTCGAGACCAGCCAGGCGGTCACCGACACGTTGTTCGGCGCCCTCGGCGTGCAGGCGGCAAGCCAGGGCACGATGAACAACGTCACCTTCGGCAACGCCCGTCACCAATACTACGAGACGGTCTGCGGCGGCTCCGGCGCCGGGCCCGACTTCGACGGCACGTCCGCGGTGCACACGCATATGACCAATACGCGCCTCACCGACCCCGAAGTCCTGGAATGGCGCTATCCGGTGCTGCTGGAGAGTTTCGGAATCCGCCACGGCAGCGGCGGCGCCGGGCGTCACACCGGCGGTTCGGGCACCCTGCGCCGCATCCGCTTTCTCGAGGACATGGAGGTCATCATCCTCTCGAACCACCGCATCGTGCCGCCCTACGGGGTCGCGGGCGGTGCCCCCGGCGCGTGCGGGCGCAACTGGATCGAGCGGACCGATGGCAGCCGCGACGAAATGACCGCGATGGACAAGCGCCATGTTGCGGCGGGCGATGTCTTCGTCCTGCAAACGCCGACCGGCGGCGGCTACGGCCCGGCAACGGAGCGGGTCGAACCGCTGCCGGAAGCGGCGGAATGAGCCTCCGCCAGCCCTCGCCCTCCCATCCCCGCTTGCGCGCGGACGGGCCCCTCCCTCTCCCGCAGGCGGGAGAGGGGTTTGAAAATCCCGGCGGCGCGACTCCCTCTCCCGCAAGCGGGAGAGGGTCGGGGTGAGGGAAACGCGCATGATGCCCCGCCCTTCAAAGAGCCGGATCGTCTCCTCGTCCCATCTGGTCGCCGAGGATGCGGCGGAGACGAGCGAGCTCGAATACGGGCTTTTCGTCGCGACCAATGCCTTCAACCGTTGGATCGTGCGCTGCATGGCGGCGGCCGGCGTGGCGGATCTCGGCGCACTCGATGTCATGGTGCTGCACACGGTCAATCATCGCGACCGGCCCAAAAAACTGGCGGACATCTGCTTTACCCTCAATATCGAGGATACCCACACGGTCAACTACGCGTTGAAGAAACTGGCGAAGCAGGGACTGGTCGATGCCGAACGGCAGGGCAAGGAGCGCCTCTACGAGACCAGCGCCGAAGGCCGCGCCGCCTGCGACCGTTACCGGGAAGTCCGCGATGCCTGCCTGATCGAGACATTGACCGCGCTTGGTTCCGTCGACACCGAGGAGATCGGCGACGCCGCCCGGGTCCTGCGCGCGCTCTCGGGCCTCTATGACCAGGCCGCCCGCGCGGCGACGAGCCTGTAAGTCACGGATTCCGCGTCAAAATCGCGCATATCCCGATTGTTACAAAACCTTGAATGTGGCACCGGAGGGGCTTACATATGCGCGTGAATCGTATCGATCTGGGGCAGAATATGATTTCGGTGCAATCCCTTCGCGGCTTCGCAGCGGCGCTCGTGCTGGCGATCGGCCTTGGCTTCGGCAACGCGGCGGGCGCGGCCGGCGTGCCGGAAAGCGGCATTCTGGCGTTCGACATCGTCCGCAACGGCACGCCCATCGGAACCCATACCTACCGCTTCGATCAATCCGGCGACCGCACCGAGGTCCGGATTAAGACCGATATCGACTTCCGTCTCCTGTTCATTCCGGTCTACCGCTTCGAGCATGAATCGCGCGAAGTCTGGAAGGACGGCAAGCTTTCCTCGCTGGAGAGCACGACCAACGAAAACGGCACGCCCGTCAAGCTGCAGGTCCATCGCGACGAGGATTCGCTGATGGTCGTCGGCGAGGACGGCAGCATGCATGTCGACCGGGAGATCATCCCGGCCAGCCTCTGGAACCGTCTCGTTCTCGACCGGAACAAGATCCTCACGACGGTCTCCGGCAATCTGAAATCCATGCAGGTCCGCTATATCGGCGAGGCGCAATTGGATATTCGGGGCGAGAAGAAAACGACCTACCATTTCCGTCTGACCGGCGAGTTCGAGCGCGAACTCTGGTACGACCGGAACGATGTTCTGGTGCGGGTTCGCTTCGAGGCCAGCGACGGATCGACGGTCCAATACGTCCTGAAATAATTCAGTCCGCCTCGCGGCCGAGCAGCGCCGAGAGTTTCTCTTTCGGCGGTACGATATCCGTGACCAGATCGCGGAGCAGCCGCTTGTTCGTCAGTGGCCCGACCGTGACGGGCGCCGTCCCCAGCCGTTCGGTGCAGGCATAGACCGTCTTTCCCTCGACCTTCACCATGCACTCCTTGCAGGTATTGGCGTTGGTGCAGCTGTAGCGGATCGCCAGCGACGAATCGGTATTGGCACGGATCCAGATCAGGGCATCCAGCACCGACATGCCTTCGCGGTACGGCACCTCGAATTCCTCGAGGATGGGTTCGTCGTTCGGCCCGCCGCGCTGGACGCGCAGCCGGGCGACCTCCGGGTTTACCGTTTGCTGGGTCATTCGGCAGCCTCCAAGGGGACGAGTTCGAAGTCGTGCGAGACCAATGGCACCGGCGTCACCGTCAATCCCGCGCTATCCAGGCGGGTGACCAGATTGTGCGCCTGAGCGGGATCGGTAAGCGGGAAATCCGCGCGTTGATGGGCGCCGCGGCTCTCCGTGCGGGATTGCGCGCCGAGGACGATGGCCTCCGCGCACAGCAGCGAATTCCGCATGTCGAACCAGTCCTGCATGGACAGCGCGAAGCGATGGTCGCTGTCGGCGGGATGGTCGCCGATCTCGGCGCGCATCTCGCGGATGCGCGCGAGGGCCCGCTCCAACTGCGCCGCCGTCCGCAGCAGGCCGACATCCTCCCACATCAGTTCCTGCAACTCGACGAGCATGCCGGAGAGGCCCGCGCCCGAATGCGTCGCCGACACGTCCCGGCTCGAGGATATCTCGTCGAGCGCCGCCGCCGCCGCCGACGCCGACCAGCCGCTCGCCTGCCCCGCGGCCTGCGCCGCCGCGAAACGGCCCGCCCGCTCGCCGAAGACGAAAGCCTCCGGAATGGCGTTCCCGGACAAACGGTTGGCGCCATTGGCGCCGCCGACCGCCTCGCCCGCCGCATAGAGCCCCGGCACGGCGGTTTCCATCTGCGCGTCGACCCGGACCCCGCCCATGTGATAATGGGCGATCGGCGAAACCTCGATGCCGCGTTTGGTCAGATCGATGCCGTTGTCCGCCAGCCGGTCGATCACCGGGCCGAAGGCCGCCCGCAACTCGGCCTCGGGAATATGCTCGAAACTGAGATAGGCGCCGCCGGCAGGGGATCCCCGGCCCGCCGCCACTTCCTGCAATATGGCAAAGGACACGACATCCCGGGGGGCGGTGTACTTGTCGGTCACTTCCGCATGTCCGTAATTCTGGACGAACTCCTCGCCCTTGCCGTTCAGCAGCCGTCCTCCGAGCTTGTAGCGGAAAGGGTCCCACATGATCGGGTCCATGCCGACCATGCGCGGGGCGAGATGACCGATCGGGAAGAACTGCACGAATTCCATATCGACAAGTTCGGCGCCGGCCCGCAGCGCCAGGGCGTAGGAATCCCCGCCCATGTTCACCGAGGCGCTGTTCCGGCGGTAGAGACGGGTGAGCCCACCGGCGGCCAGGATGACGGCTTTGGCGTCTATGGTTACGGCGGCGCCCGTCTCGACATCGAGGCCGACGGCGCCCACGACCCGGCCGCCCTCGACGACGACGCTGGTGATGGTCAGCTCGCCGGCGCGGCGGATGTTGTCGGCCCGGCCGATCTGCGTGCGCAAAGTCTTGGCGACGGCCGGCCCGGTATTCAGGAAATCGGCGTAGACGCAGCGCGGTATCTGATGGCCGGGCGCCATGACCTGTTTCAGATGATTCCCTTCGCGCGCCCAGCCGACCTTCCAGTCTTCCATTTCGCGGATGCGGATTGGCGCCTCTTCGCAAAGAATCGCCGCCAGTTCGCCATTACACAATCCCCGTCCGGCCTCGAGCGTGTCCTGCAAATGGTGGGTCCAGTGATCCGCCTCCTGCTCGCCGACCGCGGCCGCGACGGTCATCTGCGCCATGATGGTGGCACCACCCCGTCCGATCAGGCTCTTGTCGACCAGCACCACATCGGCGCCGTTGCGCGCGGCGGCGACGGCGGCATACATGCCGGCCCCGCCGGCGCCAACGACCAATACATCCGTTACCACGTCAGCTGTCATCGCAATCCCTCGACCCTTTCGACTGTGGTCTAGTCCGTCATCGGCGTGATCTTGTCGCCCTTTACCAGGAAGCGCCCGGAACCGTAGCCCGCCGCCTCCGGAATGGTCATGACGCGGTGCTCGTCGCCCTCGATGAATTGGGTCTTCGGCAGCACCGTCACGATCTCGCGCGCATTGGCTTCCGCGATCGCCGCATCGACGGAATCGCTGCGCTCCAGCATTTCCAGGTTGAGGCGCGTCGGGAACATGACGTTGCGGTCGCCGCTCTCGCCGGCGGCAATCGCGCGCGGCGGCCGGACCCAGACGGAATGCACGGATTCGCCGCCGTCGTGGACCGCATGCTGGCGGCGCGGCATGCGCGCCAGGAAGAAATGCGTGTCAAAACGCTTCGGCCGTCCCTCGGGCGTGATCCAATGCGCGTAATAGGCCAACCGGTCGCAGCACAGGATCAAATCTTCCTTCTGAATGATCTCTTCCCAGCCGACATCGCCGGCATTCAGCGCGACGTGGTATTGGTCGTAGAACGCCGCCGCCTCGTCGCCTTCGAGAACGGTCTCGACGCTGCTGTGGCGCGCCAGCACGACGCCGCATTCCTCGAAAGTCTCGCGGACCGCTGCGATCCGAAGCGCCGCCGCCCCGGCGTCGAGCCCTTCGATACCGTCGCAGCGCTCGAGCAACGTGGCGTCCGAATCTTCCGGGTCGACCTTGCCGCCCGGAAAGACCAGCGCCGAGGCGAAATGCATGCGGTTGCTGCGCTCGACCATGAAGACCTCGAGGCCTTCATCGCCGTCGCGAATGAGGAGAACGGTGGCGGCGGGGACCGGCGTGACCGGCGTCTTGTTTTGATTGGGCATGAAACCTCTCTGAAAGCTCCTCTAAAGCTAAGCCTCCCTCCCGGCGATGCAAGAGCGCAGTATGCCCGGCCTGTCCCGCCGGTTTCGGCTGTCGAAGCGGCTGCGGCGTGCTATGTCTCTCGTCAAACCCCACAGCTTTACGCGAGGCAACAGCATGCCCAACGAATCCGCGCCGATGGCGCACGAAAGCCGCACCACGAGCGAGACCATCGAGACCTTGCTGCAGCGCCGCAGCATTCGGAAATACAGCGATGCGCCGGTGACCGATGCGCAGGTCGATGCCATCCTGCGCGCCGCCTTCCGCGCGCCGACCTCGTCGAATATTCAGTCCTACAGCGTGATCGTGGTGCGCGACCCGGAGATCAAACAGCAGCTCTCGGTGCCGACCGGCAACCAGAAGCACATCGTCGATTGCCCGGTGTTCCTTGCCTTCTGCGCCGATTTGACGCGCCTTCAGGTCGTCCTGGAGCGCCACGGCCACACCCTCGAAGACAACAACCTCGAGGTCGGTCTGGTCTCCTCGATCGACGCCTCGCTGGTCGGCATGTCGGCTTATGTCGCCGCCGATTCGCTCGGTATTCAGGGCGTGATGATTGGGGCGGTGCGCAACGATGCGGTCAAGATCGCCGAGATTCTGGGCCTGCCGAAATACGTCTATTGCGTCTTCGGCATGTGCCTCGGCTATCCGGCGGAGGCGCCGCAGCAGAAACCGCGCATGGACCAGGACCTGGTGGTCCACCGGGAGCGCTACGATCCGGCGAAAAGCGCCGCCGCCGTCGATGCCTACGACCCCGAACTCCGGGCCCATTACGAAGCCATCGGCAAGGCGACGACGCCCGATTCGTGGAGCCACGACATGGACAAGAAATTCCACCCGCAGCTGCGCGAGAAACTCCGCGCGCAGCTCAAGGTCCAGGGCTTCGATTTCCGCTAGTCCGCGCGGCGGCGGCGCCAGGGCCCGGTGACGACGGTTCAGGCCGCCAGATCGCCGCTGCGGCCGGATTTGGCTTCGAGGAAGCGTTTCACCTGCGGGTTTTGGGCATCCTTCAATTTCGGCGTGGCGCCCTGCCAGCGCGACCTCGGTATCGCGCATAAGGAACCCGTCGGGGCGCAGGCCGCGCATGCCGGATGCAATGCGCAGATGATTGCCTAGGTTCCTTGATCTCTCGCAACCAATTCTAACTTAGATACTCGGTATCGTTCGTCGGGGCAGGCCACATCGAAACCGGATGAGCCGGATTCTCCGTCAACGAACACGCTCTGATGCCCCAAACGTTTTGACATCGAACGCGTGCCATTGGGCGCTTGAAATTGGCCGCTATGGAGATTGAACCAATGTCCGAGGCTCCTTCCCTGACGGTAAACGGCCACGTGCGGGCATTGCCGAACGATGTCGCGCCGAATACGCCGCTGCTGCATATCCTCCGCAATATGCTGGGCCTAACAGGCACCCGCTTTGGCTGTGGGCTGGAACAATGCGGCGCGTGCATGGTGCTGGTCGATGGCCAGCCGGTGCAGTCCTGCACCGCTGCATTGGACTCGGTCGTGGGCAAACGGATCACGACGATTGAGGGCCTGACAGGGGGCGACGGCGAACGGCACCCGCTGCAACAAGCTTTTCTGGATGAGCAGGCAGGGCAATGCGGCTATTGCCTCTCCGGCATTCTGATTTCGGCGAAAGCGTTGCTGGATCGGAACCCGAACCCGACTCGAAGCGAGATCGCCGCGGCCCTGGATGACAATCTCTGCCGCTGCGGCTCGCATGTTCGCATTCTGAAAGCCGTGGAGCGGGCAGCGGAAACCCTGCGGGCCGGGGGTTAACCAATGAACGATACCGTCAAACTGCCCGCGAGCCTGACCACCAATCCGCGACTGGACCGTTGGATAAAATTCGAGGACGACCGCACTGTGCGTGTCGCCTCCGGCAAAGTGGAAATCGGCCAGGGGATCGCCACCGCACTGACGCAGATTGCGGCGGAGGAACTCGACTTGCCGTTGGAGCGCGTAACGCTCCTATCCGGCAGTACGGAATTTGGACCGGACGAGCGTTATACATCATCCAGTCTGTCGGTCATGGTCTCCGGCGCTTCGATCCGGCTGGTCTGTGCCGAAGTGCGTGCCTTGCTGGCGGACCAGGCGGCATTGCGCCTGAACTGCTCGCCCGACGACTTGGCGGTTGTGGACGGCGCTTTCGTAAAAGACGGCGCGACAACCGGCTTGGATTACTGGGACATTGCCCCGGTCCTCGATCTGAGCCGGGCGCCGACCGGATCCGCCAAGCCAAAGTCGCCGGGGACCTACCGTTTTGTCGGCCGGGACGTGCCGCGGGCGGACCTGCCGGACAAGGTCACGGGCGCCGGCGAGACCTATCTGCACGACATTTACCCGGCAGGCGTCCTGCACGCCCGCACGCTGCGCCAGCCCGGCCCTCGCGCGACGTTGGCGGCGCTGGACGAGGATGCCGTCCGACGCGCCAGCGGCGATGCGGCATTGCGCGTCGTGCGGCGCGCCAACTTCGTCGCGTTTATCAGTGCCGACGAGCGCAAGGCCGAAGCGGCGGCGGTCTATGCCGAGGAGAACGCGAAATGGTCCGACCTGCGCGACTATCGCGGCAGCGAGCAGGAAGGTTCATGGCTGGTCGGCCGGCCGGCCGAACGCCGCGAATTCGGCGCTCCCAAATCCGATACCGAGGGTGCTGCGGATGTGGTGGAGGCGACCTATACCCGGCCCTACATCGCCCATGCGTCGATGGGGCCGTCGGTGGCGATCGCGCAATACGATGGCGAGACCATGACGGTCTGGTCGCATGGGCAGGGCATGCATCCGCTGCGCCGGAATATCGCGGACATGCTGGGGCTCGATCCGGACAAGGTGGTTTGCCATCACCGCCACGGCCCCGGCTGCTATGGCCACAACGGTGCGGACGACGCGGCGGCGGACGCCGCCATCGTCGCTCTGGCGCTGCGGGGCGAAACCGTCCGGCTGCAATGGCGGCGCGAGGAGGAATTTGCCTACGAACCCGTGAGTCCGGCCATGTCGGTAACGGTCAAGGTCGCCTTGGATGCCGCCGGCAACCCGATGGACTGGACCCAGGAAATCTGGAGCGCCACCCATGTACAGCGTCCGGGCTCCGGCAGCGGTTATCTGCTCGCGAGCGAAGCGCTCGAAAACCCGCCGCCGCCGGTCGCGGTTACCGATCCGCCGGAGGAAAGCGGCGGCGGTAGCACCCGCAACGCGGTCCCGCTCTATCGGATACCGGCTCACCGCATCGAACATCATCTGGTAACGGAAGGTCCGGTCAGGACCTCGGCCCTGCGGGGGCTCGGCGCGCCGACCAACGTTTTCGCCATGGAATGCATGATGGACGAGTTGGCGGCCCGCGCCGGCAAGGACCCGCTTGAATACCGCCTGGCGCTGCTGGACGATCCGCGCGCCCGCGCCGTGCTGGAGCGGACGGCGGCAATGGCCGATTGGACGCGGCGCGGCCCCGGTGGCCCAAGTGGTGACGGCGCCGGCAAGGGGCTGGGCATCGCCTTTGCGCGTTACAAGAACATGGCGGCGTACTCCGCGGTTGTCGTCGCCGTGACGGTGGCGGACGAGGTGCGGCTGGACCATATCTGGAGCGCCAGCGATGCCGGCCTGGTGATCAACCCGGACGGTGCGCGCAACCAACTCGAGGGCGGGATCGTTCAGGCGGCCAGTTTCGCCCTCAAAGAACAGGTGAAGCTCGCGGGCGACGGCATCGCATCGCGGGACTGGGACGCGTACCCCATCCTGCGCTTTAGCGAAGTGCCGCCTGTCGACGTGGAATTGATCGGATCGCCGGACGATCCGTCGCTGGGCATGGGCGAGTGTACGGTGGGGCCGACCTGTGCCGCTATCGGCAACGCCGTATCGCATGCGCTGGGCCGGCGGCTGTACGACATGCCGCTGAACCGGGAACGGATCATGACGGCATTGCTCGCGTAGACGGGCTTCGCCGCCTCTCCTAACGGGAAAACCGGAAAAGCGATCTTTGCGGTTCAATATATCCGTGAAAGGCTCTAGGCCGCCAGATCGCCGCTGCGGCCGGATTTGGCTTCGAGGAAGCGTTTCACCTGCGGGTTTTGGGCATCCTTCAATTCCGACGTGGCGCCCTGCCAGCCGATCCGGCCCTCGTGCAGCATCGCCATCTTGTTCGAGATGCGCTGCGCGCCGGTCATGTCGCTGGTGATGGTAAAGCAGGTGGCGCCCAGTTCGCGCACGCTCTTCAGGATCATGTCGTAGATGATGTTGCACATGATCGGATCCAGGCCGGCGGTCGGCTCGTCCAGGAACAGCACTTCCGGATTGGTCGCGATCGCGCGCGCCAGGCCGACGCGCTTCTGCATGCCGCCCGACAGCTCGGCCGGATAAAGCGCGCCCACTTCCGGGCCCAGATTGACGACGGAGAGCTTGTCGGCCGCCAGTTCGCGCGCCTGGGCTTCGTTCATCGTGCCGGCCTGCAGCTGTTTGAAGGCGATGTTCTGCCAGACCGGCATGCCGTCGAAGAGGCCGCCGTATTGGAACAGCATGCCGAAACGGTCGTCGAAGGCGCGGCGCTCGGCGGTGCGCATCCGGCGCACTTCCTGGCCGTCGATCTCGACGGTGCCGCCGTCCGGACGCACGAGGCCGATCATGGTCTTGAGCAGCAGCGACTTGCCGCTGCCGGAGCCGCCGATCAGCACCATCGAATCGCCGCGCTCCAGCTCCAGGTCGATTCCCTTCAGAACCGCCAGGTCGCCGAAACTCTTGGTGACGCCGCTCAGCTTGATCATCGTACCCCCGATCGCTCGCCTGTCCTTAAATAGCGGAAATTCGCCGCCGCGCCAATCTCAGGCGGGAATGTGGGTGGTCGTCACCTCGGCGAGCGTCTTGCCCCCCGCGCCGGTCACCAAGGTGCGGATCACCGTCACCCGCCGCCCACAGCGCACCACCCGGGACTCGGCCCGCAGCACGCCGTCCGACTGATTGCCGAGCATCGTCGAATGCAGGTCGATCAGCACCATGAAGGCGCCCGGATTGGGGCCGTCGCCATTGGCCCGGTTGGCCATCACGGTGGCGCAATTGTCGGCGAGGCTGAGGATCGTCCCGCTGTGGACGACGCCGGTCGGAGTCTTGTGCGCATCCCGCACCTCGAGCCGCGCCGAGGCGCGGTCCGCCGTGTCCTCCAGCATCTCGATCCCGAGCAGCTCGGCCAGCGGGCTCTGTTCGGTCATGCGGTCTCCGTCAGTTGCCGAGCATGAAGGGCGCTCCCGATTCCTCGGCCACCTCGCGCACCTCGTTGACCAGGGTATCGGTCATCGGAATGCCGCTCGCCACCCGAATCTTGCGGGCCTCGTATTCCGGGTCGCCCGGCACCAGCACCGGCTGCGCCGGGTCGAGCGGCGGCGTCTCCCGCATCCAGTCCATCAAGGCGTCCATCTGGGCCTCGAACGCGCCCTCTTCGCGGAAGGCGTCCGGATCGATGGCGAGGCAGAAATGCCCGATGTTCATGGTGTCGCCCTTCTGGCGGGTCATCACGTCGACGGCGCCCGTCGCCGAGCCCGACAGCACGCTGCACAGCACCTCGACCACCAGGCCGAGCCCGTAGCCCTTGTGCGAGCCCAGCTCGCGGGTGCCGCCGACCGGCGAGAGTTTCTTCGGCACCGCGTTCAGCGCCGCCACGGGATCGGTCGTCGGGTTGCCGTCCTGGTCCGCCGCCCAGCCGAGCGGGATCGGCTTGCCGGCGCGGCGCGCGATGTTGAGCTTGCCGACCGCGACCGTGCTGGTCGCCATGTCGAGGGAGAAATGCTCGTTCTTGATGCCCGGCGCCGCGACCGCGATGGGATTGGTGCTGAAGCGCGGCTCCCGCGCGAAGGTCGGCAGCACGGCGGGCTGGCTCGAGCCGGTCATGCAGATGCCGATCATGCCCCGGTCGGCCGCCATCGTGGAATAGACTCCGGCGGCGCCGTAATGGTTGGAGCGGCGCACCGTGACCACGCCGACGCCGAACTGCTTGGCCTTGTCGCAGGCCATCTCCATCGCCTTTGTCGTGGAATAATGCCCGAGCGCGTTCCCCGCATCGAGCAGCGCGGTGGCGGCGAAGTCGCGCACCGTCGTCAGCTCGCCCTTGGGATCGACGATCCCCTGCTTGCGGCGCAGATTGTAGGTCGGCAGCATGCCCGCGCCATGCGAGTCGATGCCGCGCAGGTCGGCTTCCAGCATGTTGCGGACGGTCACCTCGATCACCTCCTCGCGCATGCCCCAGGCGCGGTAGATTTCGGTGATCTGCTTGCTCAATGTCTCGGCGGATACGGTAAGAATGGCGGCCTCCCTCGGGTAAAATCGTACGTCTGGACGGCGCCCGCGGGCGGCCCAGTTACGATATAGCGGACTTCCTTTCGGCTTCGAGGCTCGACCATGCATAATTTGACCGCCTTCATCGGTTTCCACGCGGCCCGCCGGCCGGAGGCACTCGCGGTGGTCTACGAAGACCGCCGGATCGCCTATCGGGAGCTGCTGGACCGCGCGCTGGCGGCCGGCGGCTGGCTGCGGGCGCAGGGCATCGGGGAGGGCGACATCGTCGCTCTGGTGATGAAGAACAGCGCCGGTTTCCTCGACCTGATGCTGGGGGCGAGCCATATCGGCGCCGTCCTGCTGCCGATCAACTACCGGCTCGCCGCGCCCGAGATCGCCTATATCCACGACCATGCGGGGGTGAAGCTGCTGCTCGCCGACACGGAGTTCGCGGGCGTCACCGCCGGCCTGGCGCATGTCGTCGAGATCGATGCGGCGGCGCAATCGGACATCCGCGCCCTCGCCCGGAGCGAAGAGCGCCCCGAAATGGTCCGGCGCACCGGCGGCGACCTCTACCGGCTGATCTATACCTCGGGCACGACGGACCACCCGAAGGGGGTGATCCACCGCTACGACAATTTTTACTGGAAGACGATGGACCAGGCGGCCGCCCTGGGGCAGTCGGCGCGCGACCGGCTGCTAGTGGTGGGGCCGATGTATCACGTGGGCGGGATCGACCTGCCGGGGATCGGCGTGCTGTGGATGGGGGGCACGCTGGTGATCCACCGCGATTTCGACCCCCAAGCGGCGCTGCGGGCGATCCAGGACGAGGAGGTCACCGGCGTCTGGTTCGCGCCGGTCATGACCAACACGATCCTCAACCTGGCGGACCGCGGCCGCTACGACGTCTCCAGCCTGCGGTGGTGCATCGGCGGCGGCGAGCGCACGCCCGAATCGCGCATCCGGGAGTTCACCGGCCTGTTCACCGAGGCCCGCTATATCGACGCCTACGGCCTGACCGAAAGCGTCGGCGGCGATACGATGATGGAGGCGGGCCGCGAGATCGAGAAGATCGGCTCCACCGGCCGCGCCATCATGCATGTGGAGCTCGACATCCGCGACGACGCGGGCAGGCCCCTGGCCCCGGGGGAGGACGGCGAAATCTGCCTGCGCGGCCCGAAGATCACCGAAGGCTACTGGCGCGACCCGGAGCGTACCGCCGCCGCCTTCCATGGCGACGGCTGGTTCCGCACCGGCGATGTCGGGCATCTCGACGGGGAGGGCTTCCTCTATCTCACCGACCGCAAGAAGGACATGATCATCTCCGGCGGCGAGAACATCGCCTCGTCCGAGGTCGAGCGCGTGGTCTACCAGATGGACGCGGTGCTGGAGGCGGCGATCGTGGGCCTGCCGGACGACCGCTGGGGCGAGCGCGTCGCCGCCGTGGTGGTGCCGAAACCCGGCGCGGAGATCGACCATGCAACCCTCGACGCCCATTGCCGCGCCCATCTCGCCGGCTTCAAGAGCCCCAAGGAGCTCCACATCGTCGACGCATTGCCGCGCAACCCGTCCGGCAAGGTGCTGAAACGGGTGCTGCGGGAGACCCTCGCGAAATAACCGAGCCGCGCGGTGGCGTCGATCATATTGCCCCCTGAAAGGAACCCGCCCATGAGCAACCCCGCCTTTGAATTCGAGCATGTGCATATCATCGGCGCGGACCCAAAGGCGGCGGAGGAGTGGTACGCCGGGCCGCCTGTTGTGCTATGTCTCCGCTCCGGACAATGTCAGCATCGAGCTGATCCAGCAGGAACCCGCGGACACCCATTGAGGGCGGGAGCGCGAGCGTGGCCGCGCGGCAGGAGAGAATGAGGCCGGAATGCATGTTCTGATCATCGGCGGGGGGATCGGCGGGCTGGCGACGGCGCTGAGCCTGCACAGGGCGGGCATCTCGGCCACCGTCTACGAAGCGGTGCCGGAAATCCGGCCGCTCGGGGTCGGCATCAACATGCTGCCGCATGCCACGCGGGAATTGACCGAACTGGGCCTCCAGGGCGACCTGGAGGCGACCGGCATCCGGACCCGCGAGCTGGTCTACGCCAATCGCCACGGCCAGCAGATCTGGCGCGAGGACAGGGGCCTGCACGCGGGCTACAACTGGCCGCAATACTCGATCTCCAGGGGCGCCTTGCAGATGCTCCTGTACCGCGCGGCCGTGGCGCGCCTCGGACCCGAGCATATCCTGAGCGACCGCGAGCTGGTGGATTTCAGCCAGGACGACCGGGGCGTCAGCGCCCGATTCCGGCAGCGGAGCACGGGCGCGCCGCTCGGCGAGGTGCGGGGCGATCTGTTGATCGGCGCCGACGGCATTCATTCGGCGGTGCGCCGCCACCTCTATCCCGGCGAGGGCGAGCCGGTGTGGAGCGGGCGCGTGCTCTGGCGGGCGACGACGGAGGGGGCGCCGTATCTTTCCGGCCGCTCGATGGTGATGGCGGGCCACGAGGACCAGAAATTCGTCTGCTATCCGATCAGTCGCGAGGCCGAGAAGCGCGGCCGCAGCCTGATCAACTGGATCGCCGAGCTCCGCTTCCGCGACCGCGATACCTGGCGGCGCGAGGACTGGAACCGCACCACCTCGATCGACGACTTCCTGCCGATGTTCGAGGATTGGGACTTCGGCTGGATCAAAGTGCCCGATATCATCCGGGGTGCGGAGACGGTCTACGAGTATCCCATGGTCGACCGCGACCCGCTCGCGCGCTGGAGTTTCGGGCGGGTGACGTTGCTCGGCGATGCGGCGCATCCGATGTACCCCATCGGCTCCAACGGCGCCTCGCAGGCGATCATCGACGGCCGTGTTCTGGCATTGCTGTTGGCGACGCGCGACGATCCGCTCGCGGCGCTGCAGGACTACGACGCGGCGCGGCGGCCGCCGACCAGCCGGATCGTGCTCGCCAATCGCGGCAATGGGCCGGATCAGGTCATGCAGCTGGCCGAGGAGCGGGCACCCGACGGTTTCGACGACCTCGACGCGGTCATCCGGCCCGACGAGCTGCAGGAGATCGCGCAGCGCTACAAGATGATTGCCGGTTTCGATAAGGACGAGCTCAACGAGCGGGCCTCCTTGGACCCGCCGTCTCAGGCAAGCGCGCCGTAGAACCGCTCGATGGCCGCGCCGACCGCGTCCGGGCGCGCGACCGGCGCCATGTGGCCGGTATCGGCGAGGGTTTCCCGGCGGCTGTGCGGCAGCGCATCCGACAGCCGGTCGAGGATCGGCCCGGCGGGCGGCGGGCCCAGCTCTGTTTTTAACAGCAGCGTCGGCACGCCGATGGCCGCGAAATCGTCCGCCGTCAGGTCGTCGCAGGAGACCAGCGGCGCTTCCTCCGCGATCTGCGGGATCAGCGCCAGGAGTTCCACTTGCGCGCGCTCGGAAAGCTCGCTCCATTTCTGCCCGCCGACCCGTTCGGTAAAGAGCGCCAGCCCCCGTTCCAGAGACCCCTCTTCGACGGCGGCGAGAAAGTCCCGGATCATCTCCCGGTCGTACGCCAGAGCCGCCGCGTCCCGCTCCCCGTCCAGGACGCCGAAGACCATGGGCTCGACTAGAACCAGGCTCTTGAGGCGGAACCGCGCGCGGCGCGCGATGCGGAGCGCGATCAGGCCGCCCATGGAATGGCCGACCAGATGAAAATCGTCGATGCCGAGCGCCGCGAGAAAGCGCTCCACGGCCTGGATGTGGCGAAACGTGGCCGGGCATTTCGCGCAATCGAGTTTGGTCTCCCCATAGCCGTCGAGATTGGGGACGAGGACGCGGCGGCCGGGCGACAGTTGCGTTGCGAGACCGGAGAGCGCCGGGGCGCCGGTGGCGGACGCGTGCAGAAGCACCACGGTCTCCGCCGCGCCGTCGTCGCCGAAGCTCAGATAGTCGACGGCGCCGGCGAAGACGTCGATCGAAAGGCTCTGTCCTGTTGTCATTGCGTTCCTCACGCCGCTGGTACTCCGGGGTGGGGAAAATATATCGAATACCAATGGTATCAAATCACGGGCGGCCCGTGCGAGGCAATGCCGCCGGAATTTCGCTCAAGGAGGGCGCCATGCGGAAGACGACGAAACTCAAGGAGATGATCGCTTCGGGGAAAACCATGCTGGTGCCCGGGGTCTATGACGGATTGTCGGCGCGGATCGCCCAGGCGGCGGGCGCCGAACTGCTGTACGCGACCGGCGGCGGCATCGCGCGGAGCACCGGCATTCCCGATATGGGGCTGATCAATCCGGTACAGATCACGGAGCGGCTGGAGCAGATCGTCGATGCGGTCGACCTGCCGGTCATCGCCGATTTCGATACCGGCTACGGCAACGCCCTGAACGCGCTTCACACGCTCAAGGGGTTCGAGCGGGCCGGCGTCGCCGGGTTCCACATCGAGGACCAGATGTTCCCGAAACGCTGCGGCCATCTCGAAGGCAAGACGGTGGTGCCGGCGGAGGAACTGGCGGTGAAGATTCGCGCGATCAAGGAGAACCAGACCGATCCCGACCTCGTGGTCATCGCGCGGACCGATGCGCTGGCGGTGGAAGGCTACGACGCGGCCATCGAACGGATGCACAAATACATGGAGGCGGGCGCGGATATGGCCTTCATCGAAGCGCCGCGCAGCCTCGAGCAGATCGAGCAGCTGTCCAAGGACCTGCCCTATCCGAAGCTCCTCAACATGTTCTGGGGCGGCAAGACGCCGGTGGTGCCGAAGGACAAGCTGCAGGCCTGGGGTTTCAATCTGGTGATCGCGCCGGGCGACATGCAGCGCGCCGCGATGCACGCGATGAAGCGGGCGGCGGAAGCGATCCTGAGCGAGGGGCATACGGAATCCCTGAAAGGGGACATGGCCTCCTTCGACGACCGCGAAGAGGCGATCAACACCGCCAAGTACATGGAACTCGATTCGCGCTACGCGATCTAGAAAGGCCGGCCGATGTCCACAAGCTCCCCTTCCGCGTTCGAGGACTGTTTCTCCTTCGCGGGCGACCCCGTTCTCTACTACAGCCTCGCGCGCGCCGAAGCGGCGGGACTCGGCTCATTCGCGAGATTGCCGAAATCGCTGAAGGTGCTCGGCGAGAACCTGCTGCGGAACAGCGACAAGCCGGGTGTTTCGGAGGAGGATATCCGCGCCTTGGGGGGCTGGACGGCGGCGCCGTCGACGGTGCGCGAAGTCGCCTATCACCCGGTCCGCATTCTGATGCCGGACATGTCGGGGGTGCCGTTGCTGGTCGACCTTTCGGCGATGCGCGACGCGGTCCGGCAGTTCGGCGGCGATCCCCAGGCGATCAATCCGCGCCTGCCCATCGACCTCATCATCGACCACTCCGTCAATGTCGACTTCCACGGCCGTCCGGACGCCCTGCGGCGCAATATGGCGCTGGAATACGAGCGCAACGGCGAGCGCTATCAATTCGTGAAATGGGCGCAGGAGACCTACAAGAACATCAGTGTGGTGCCCCCGGGCATGGGCATCCTGCATCAGGTCAATCTGGAGCATATCGCGCGGGTCGTCTGGTCCGACGAGGTCGACGGCCGGCGGCGGGCCTATCCAGACAGCATGCTCGGGATGGACAGTCACACGCCAATGGTAAACGCGCTTAGTATTTTCGGCTGGGGTGTTGGCGGCCTCGAGGCAGGCGCGGCCATGCTGGGCCAGGCGGTCTCCATGCTGATCCCCAACGTGGTTGGCGTGCGCATCGTTGGCGAAGTGCCGGAAGGGGCGACGGCGACGGACGCGGTACTCACCGTGACCGAGCGGTTGCGCGCCCACGGGGTGGTCGGCAAGTTCGTCGAGTATTTCGGCCCCGGGCTCGATCATCTGGCGCTGACCGACCGCGCGACCCTCGCCAATATGTCGCCGGAATACGGCGCCACGATGGGGTTCTTCCCGATCGACCGGCACACGCTGGATTATCTCGAAACCACCGGCAGAAAGGCCGACGCGGTCGCGCTGGTCGAAGCCTATGCCAAGGAACAGGGCTTGTGGCGCGACGCCGAGGAGCCGGTCTTCACGGAGACGGTGGAAATCGACCTCGCGGCGGTGGAACCCTGCCTCGCCGGGCCGTTCCGCCCGAACCAACGCACCCCGCTCGCCCAGGTGCCGAAAAGTTACCGCGACGCGATGGCGGAGATGGGCCGGGTCGAAAAGGCGGTGCCGGTGGACGGCGCGGATTTCACCCTTCGCGACGGCGCCGTCGTCCTGGCGGCGATCACCAGCTGCACGAATACGTCGAATCCGGCGGTGATGATCGGCGCGGGCCTGCTGGCGCGCAACGCGGTCCGCCGGGGTTTGCGCGCGGCGCCCTGGGTCAAGACGTCGCTGTCGCCGGGCTCCGCCGTCGTCGCCGATTATCTGGTCAAGGCGGGCCTGCAGGACGATCTGGACGCGCTCGGCTTCCAGGTCACCGGTTTCGGCTGCATGAGCTGCGGCGGCCTCTCCGGCCCGCTGCCGGAGCCGATTGCCGCGGCGATCCAGTCGAACGACCTGGCGGTCGGCGCGGTGCTCTCCGGCAACCGCAATTTCGAGGGGCGGGTGCACGCGCTTTGCCGGGTGAATTATCTCGCCTCGCCGATGCTGGTGGTGGCCCATGCGCTGATGGGGCATCTCGACCGCGACCTCGCGGCCGACCCGCTCGGCGAAGACCGGGACGGCAACCCGGTCTATTTGAAGGACGTCTGGCCCTCGCCCGCCGAGATCAACGAAGCCATCGCCGCGGCGGTCACGCCCGATCTCTACCGCGCCCGCTATGCGACGGCGCGCGACGGCGACGAGAACTGGCAGGCGCTTCCCGTCGCCAAGGGGGCGCTGTTCGATTGGGCGCCCGACAGCAGCTATATCCGCCGCCCGCCGCTGTTCGAGGGGTTTGCTCCGGTGCCCGGCGAGGTCGGCGACATAACCGGCGCCCGCGCCCTGGCGATGGTGGGCGACATGACGACGACGGACCATATCTCGCCGGTCGGCGCCATTCCCGCCGACGTGCCGGCCGGCGAATACCTGCAGAGCCTCGGCGTGGCCCCGAAGGATTTCAATATTTACGGCTGCCGGCGGACGAATCACGAAGTGATGGTGCGCGGCACCTTCGCCAATATCCGCCTGCGTAACGAGCTGGCGCCCGGCACCGAGGGCGGTTTCACCACGCATCGGCCCTCGGGCGAGGTGATGACGGTCTACCAAGCCGCCATGCGCTACGCGGCGGAGGGCACGCCGCTGGTGGTGATCGGCGGCGACGCCTATGGCACCGGGTCTTCCCGCGACTGGGCGGCGAAAGGCACCAAGCTCCTGGGTGTCCGCGCGGTCATCGCCGAGGGACTGGAGCGCATTCACCGCTCGAACCTGATCGGCATGGGCGTGCTGCCGCTGCAGTTCCCGGACGGCGTAGACCGGAACACGCTCGAGCTGGACGGCACGGAAACCTTCGACCTGACCGGGCTGTCCGGTGGCATCACGGCCCGCATGGCGGTTCCCTGCCGCATTCGCCGCGCCGACGGCAGCGTCACGGAGATCGAGCTCCGCTGCCGCCTGGATACCGAGGTCGAGGTCCAGTACTACCGGCATGGCGGCATGCTGCATTATTGTTTGCGGGAAGCGCTCGAAGCCGCTTAATAAGCACTTCATGAAGCCATCCGTGGACATACCCGCCGGCCTGCGGCCCACCCCGTGGAGCGACGAGCGCCGCCGCGCGCATCTGGCGAAGACCCTTGCCAAGGCCCCCGACCCGGAGGCGATCTGGGTGTTCGGCTACGGCTCGCTGATCTGGGACCCGCGCTTCGAGCCCCTGGAAACCCGCCCCGCGACACTGAAGGACCACAGCCGCTCGTTCTGTTTCTGGACGACAATGGGGCGCGGCACGCCGGAGCGGCCGGGCCTCGGTCTGGCGATCGTGCCGGGCGGCGGTCCGGTCCAAGGCCTGGCCTACCGGCTCGACCCGGCGACCCTCGACGAGGTGCTGGAGGCGCTCTGGCTGCGCGAGATGCGGGCCGGGGTCTATCACGCGGAATGGATGCGGACGGAGACTCCGGGGGGAGACGTACACGCCATCGTGTACGTGGCCAACGACGAACACCCGAATTATGTCGGCGAGCTGTCCCTGGAAGATAAAGCCCGCATCATGGCGGTGGCCAAGGGGGAACGAGGCTGGAGTTACGAGTATCTGGGCAGCCTGGTCAAGGAATTTGACCGTCTCGGCATTCGCGACGAGCACCACTGCGCGCTGTACGAGCGGATACTGGAAATCGTTGCCGAACGCGCTTAGGCGTACGTATTTGTGTGTACGAGCGTACGTTTAGCGTTCCGCCAGTTTCGGCAACGCCTCGGCCGAGCCTTTCGACGGCAGGTCCGTGATCAGCATATGGGCCGGGAAATGCGTGATGCAGATTTCCGGTTTTGCCTTGGTCACCACCACTTGCGGCGTGATCCCGCAGGCCCAGAAGACCGGCACTTCGCCTTCCTCGATGACCGGCGGATCGCCGTATTCGGGTTTCATGATGTCCGCGATGCCGATGGCCGCGGGATCGCCGAAATGCACAGGCGAGCCGTGGGTCAGCGGGAAGCGGCTGGTCACTTCGACGGCGCGGATCGCATCGGCCGGCTTGAAGGGACGCATCGAGCATACCATTCCGCCCTCGAAAGGACCGGATTTCGTGGTCGCGATATTGGTCTCGTAGGCCGGCACCGCACGGCCGAGCTCGAGATGCCGGAGCGGCAGGCCGGCCGTGACCAGGGCCTCCTCGAAGGAATAGGAGCAGCCGAGCACGAAAGCCACGAAGTCGTCGCGCCAATATTCCGTGATGTCCGTGACGGCCTCGACGAACTCGCCGTTCTTGAAGACGCGGTATTTCGAGACGTCGCTGCGCAGGTCGAAATCGTGCGCCAGCGTCGGCAGGCCGGTGGCGCCCGCCTCCGAGACCGCGATCAGCGGGCAGGGCTTCGGATTGCGCTGGCAGAACGTGGCGAAGTCGAGCGCGTATTGCTCCGGCAGGATCGCCAGGTTGCCCTGAATGTATCCCATCGCCAAACCGGTGGTGTCGCTGGTGAATTGTCCCGCCCGAATAAGCCGCCGCACCTCGGCGGGCGACAGGTCGCGCATGTTTCGCAGAGTCTGGACGTCGTTCATGATCTCACTCCCTCGCCGGTCTATCGCCGGGTAGTTTCGGCTCATTTCGGCGCGGAGTCCACCGGGCTCCTGACGGAAATGTGAAATCGACGGCTTGTCGCCTGCAAGGCGACAGGCCAAACTCCGGCCCCATGAAATGGATAAAACGTCTCAGTACTTTGTTGGTCTTGCTGCTCGCGGGGCCGCTCCTGGTGCTCGGCGGAGGTGACGTAATGGGCAAGGCATGGTGGGAGGCGTCGCGCGAATCCGCGGGGCTTGCGCCCGATCCCCGCGCGACCCCGGAGGCGGTGGTCCAGGTCTATGCGGCGCGCGCCTTCAGCTGGCGGGGGGCCTTCGGCGTGCACACCTGGATTTCGGTGAAGCCCACGGGGGCGGCCCATTTTACCGTCTATCACGTGGTCGGCTGGCGGGTGCGCGGCGGCGGCGACGCGGTGGTCATCGAGCGCGATATTCCGGACCGCCTGTGGTATGACAGCGTGCCCGAGATTCTGACGGACATCCGGGGTCCCGGGGTCGACGCGGTGATCGCGAAGATCGATGCGGCGGCGCGCGCCTATCCCTACCGCGACACCTATACGGTGTGGCCCGGCCCCAACAGCAACACCTTTACCGCCTGGATTGCGCGGCGGGTGCCGGAACTGCAGCTCGATCTGCCGCCCACCGCCATCGGCAAGGACTGGCTCGGGCCCGACGGTCCCGTCGCCCGGGCGCCCAGCGGCACCGGCTATCAGGTCTCGCTGTACGGCCTGGCGGGGCTGCTTGTCGGCGTCGAGGAGGGGGTCGAGGTCAACGTGATCGGGTTGAACTTCGGCCTCGATCCGATGGGGTTTGCGCTGCGTCTGCCGGGCATCGGCCGGGTCGGTCTTGCCGGCGCCGCGGCGCCCCGGACATTGCCGGCGGCGGAGGGCGGCGAATGAGCATTTGGGGCAAGATCATCGGCGGTGCCGCCGGATTTGCCATCGGCGGCCCCATCGGCGCGCTGATCGGCGCCGTCGCCGGCCACGCGGTCGACCGCGCTCGGGCGCAATCGTCGACGGCGCCGGAGGACGCGACCAAGTCCATCGCCTTCACGATCGCGACGATCGCGCTCGGCGCCAAGATGGCGAAAGCGGACGGCGTGGTGACCCGCGACGAGGTCGACGTCTTCAAACAGGTCTTCCGGGTGCCGCCCGAGGAGGTCAAAAACGTCTCGCGGGTCTTTGATCAGGCGCGCCGGGACAGCGGCGGGTTCGAACCCTATGCGCGCCAGATCTCCGGCATGTTCGCCGAACAGCCGGCGGTGCTGGAGGAATTGCTCTATTGCCTGACCCTGATCGCGCGGGCCGACGGTGTGATGCATCCGGGCGAAATCGTCTATCTGCGCTCGGTCTCCGATATCTTCGGGCTCGACAATGCCGCGTTCGAACGCATCACCGAGATCACCACGGGCGGCGATTCGGCCGATCCCTATAAGGTGCTGGGCGTCTCCAGGGACCTGTCGAACGACGCGCTCAAGGCGGCGTACCGCAAGCTGGTGCGCGAAAACCACCCGGACAAACTGATCGCCGACGGCATGCCGGAAGATCTGGTCGAGATGGCCAACGACAAGCTCGCCGCGATCAACAATGCCTACGACAAGATTTCCGCCGAGCGCGGGATCAAATAGGCCGGGGGCGGCTCCGCATGGACATCGAGGACCGGCCCTCACCCAATTGCGATGCCCGGCCGGACGGCGCCCAGGTCGATATGCTGGTGCTGCACTATACCGGCATGCCGACGGGGGAGGCGGCGCTCGCGCGCCTGCTCGACATCGAGTACGAGGTCAGCGCCCATTATCTCATCGAGGAGGACGGCCGCATATTCCGTCTGGTGGCGGAGGCGGACCGGGCCTGGCATGCGGGCGTCTCCTATTGGCGGGGGCACCGCGACGTGAACGCCCGCTCCATCGGCATCGAGTTGGTCAATCCGGGGCACGAGTACGGCTACCGCCCGTTCCCGGAGCCTCAGATGGCGGCCCTCGAGGCCCTGTCGCGCGACATCCTGGCCCGCCATCCGATCCCGCCCCGCAACGTCGTCGGCCATTCCGACGTGGCGCCCGCGCGCAAGACCGATCCCGGCGAGCTCTTCGATTGGCGCAGTCTGGCGGCACAGGGGATCGGCCTGTGGCCGGCGCCGGCGGCATCGGGCCCTACCGACGTGATGGATGCGCTTTCCGCCATCGGTTACGACATTACGGACTACGCCCTCGCCCTGGCCGCCTTCCAGCGCCATTTCCGCCCGGCCGAGGTCCACGGCGTCGCCGATCCGGACACCTTACGCTGGCTGCAGGGTCTGGCGGAGCTTTGCGAGCGGTCCTAACTGCTTTCGCAGGCCGCCGTTTCGCATGTATAATGAACGCGGTGTCAGACGGCTGGATGACCGCGCCTTGCTACGGGGAAACCTGCAAGGGGAGGAAAGTCCGGGCTCCACGGAAACACGGTGCCGGGTAACGCCCGGCGGGGGCGACCCCAGGGAAAGTGCCACAGAAAGCAAACCGCCCGGCGACGCTTCGGCAAAGCCGGGTAAGGGTGAAAGGGTGCGGTAAGAGCGCACCGCGCCCCTGGCGACAGGGGCGGCAGGGTAAACCCCACCGGGAGCAAGACCGAATAGGAAGGGCCGGCGGTTTCGGGCCGCGGATGGGTTTTCGCATCGCCCTTCGGGTGGGTCGCGCGAGGCGTCC
This sequence comes from Rickettsiales bacterium, assembly GCA_038131165.1. Classification (GTDB taxonomy): domain Bacteria; phylum Pseudomonadota; class Alphaproteobacteria; order UBA8366; family UBA8366; genus UBA6544. The sequence continues at coordinate 47,132 of JAYPOZ010000004.1, forward strand.
GGCAACGGGCGTCCCAGACGAATGGTCATCCATCGCCCGCCGCGTCTTCGGACGTGCGGGCGGGGACAGAACCCGGCTTACAGGCCGTCTGGCACCAATTCCCGGTCCGTGACGAAGGTAAGAGCTCATTGATTTGGTCTTGGCGCCCACGCTGTCCCAAATAATCGCAAAGGCGAACTAAGAGAGAACATTTAGGGAACGAAATACGGCAGCAGTTGTGCAATGAATTTGTCGAAACACTAGACCTTGTGTTTCATTATGAATACAACGCGATTCTTTGATTATTTGATGAGAACATGTATTACTTCTATTTCTTCCATTCGATTATTATTTGTTTGCATTGACTTTCCATTTTATCCCATGATATCCCAAGAAATCCCAGAATGCGCCAGTGCGAAAGTCCGCCTGCGCCTTCCGGGGGGATGAAACGGGGAAGATCGGAAACCGCGCCGATGGCGTTGTTCGCAGGCACATACGAGAACCGGATCGACCGAAAGGGCCGCGTTTCCCTGCCGGCGGATTTCCGCGCCGAGCTGCCGGTCGAAGGGAACCGCATCGTGTATGTCTATCCCTCCCCGCGCGGCGGCGCTCTGGAGGCCTGCGACCGGGCCTTCATGCAGCGCATGGCCGATAGTCTCGAACAATTCGATATGTTCTCCGACGAGGAAAACGATCTCGCCTCGATCATCGTCGCCGAAGCGCGCCGGGTCTCGATCGACGGCGAGGGCCGCGTGTTGCTGCCGCCCGAACTGATTGAATTCGCCGGGATCGACGAACGCGTCACGTTCGTCGGCCGCGGCGCCCGGTTCCAGATCTGGGACCCGACGGCCTTCAGCGAGAGCGCGGCGCAAGCCCGCGAACGCGCGAAGGGCCGCACCATGCGGCTGCTGCCGGTGGAGGGACGAGAATGAGTGCCCCCGCCACCTCTTCCGAAGATCGGCATATCCCCGTCATGCTGGACGAGGTGATGGAAGCTTTGGCGCCCCGCGACGGCGGCGCCTATGTCGACGGCACCTTCGGCGTCGGCGGTTATACGCGCGCCATCCTCGATGCGGCGGATACCACCGTGTGGGCCATCGACCGGGATCCGGAAGCCATCGAGCGCGGCGCGGCGCTCGCGCGGAAGTACGGTGCCCGCCTGACCATGGTGCAGGGCCGCTTTGGCGAGATGACGGATCTCCTGCGCGCGGCGGGCGTCGATCGCGTCGATGGCGTGGTGTTCGACCTCGGCGTGTCCTCGCCGCAGATCGACGACGCGGCGCGCGGATTTTCGTTTCGCTTCGATGGACCGCTCGACATGCGGATGGAAAAACACGGACCAAGCGCCGCGGATGTGGTGAATTCGATGGAGGAGGCCGACCTCGCCCGCCTCATTCGCCGCCTGGGCGAAGAGAAGCGGGCGCGCCGCGTGGCTCATGCGATCGTGGAGGCGCGGGCGGAGGGGCCGATTACCCGCACGTCGGAACTCGCCGATATCGTCCGCCGGGTCGTGCCGCAAGGCCGCTCCCGGATCGATCCGGCCACCCGGACCTTCATGGCGCTGCGGCTGCACGTCAACGCCGAACTCGACGAGTTGGAGGCCGGGTTGCGGGCGGCCGAGGAAATGCTGGCGCCGGGCGGCCGCTTGGTCGTGGTCTCCTTCCATTCGCTGGAAGACCGCCGGGTGAAGACCTTCCTGCAAGAACGGGGCGGCGCTCTGCCGTCCGGATCGCGCCACCAACCGCCGATCGAATCGCGCCACGCGCCGAGTTTCCGCCTGCTCCGCCGGGGCGCGGCTCAGGCAAGCGAGGTCGAACTTGGCCGCAATGCGCGCGCCCGTTCCGCCCGCCTGCGCGCCGCCGAACGCACCGCCGCGCCGGCCTGGCCATTGGAGGCGGCGGCATGAGACTGACCCTCGTCATCGTTTGGATCGCGCTCGCCGCCGCCGCCGTCGCCGCGATGTTCCACATTTCCTTCGAGGTGGAGAAGCTCGAAGCCCGCCTGCACGACGTCAACCGGCAGATCGTGCGCGAGCAGGAAGCCATTCACGTGCTGCAGGCCGAATGGAGCTACCTGAACCGGCCGCAGCGGCTCGAAACGTTGTCCCAGGAGTTGCTCCCCAATCTGACGCCGGTGGCGTCGACCCAGTTCACCACATTCGCGCGCTTGCCCAAGCGGCACGAAACCAATGGTGCGGACGAGAACCCCTCGATCGCACCGGCCGGATTTGCGCCGACGGCGGAGTCCATCGCGAGAGGTCGCCTGCAATGATCGAACGTCTGAAACGCGCCCGCCGACTGGCGCATCCGGTCCCTCCCGCACAACGCGGCCAACGCCGCCGACCCTGCGTGCCATGCCCGCCCGAGAGCAATATCGGCCCCGCGCGCGAAGCGATCGAGACCGGCCGCATGCGCCTCACGATTACCGGGGCGATCCTGACGCTCGCCTTCGCGGTGGTCGGGATGCGCCTTGTCGACGTCTCCATGCTGCAGGCCGCCGTCGAGCCGCGCGCCTTGCACGCGCCGAAAACCGCCTCGCTGCAATTCAATCGGGCCGATATCGTCGACCGAAACGGCATCCTGCTCGCAACCAGCCTCCCGACGGCTTCCTTGTATGCCGACCCGCGCCAGGTCTTGGACCCGGCTGTCGCCGCACAGCGCCTTGTGGAAGTGTTTCCCGAACTCGACCGCGCCCAGCTCGAGACCCGGCTGGCCTCCAAGCGCGCGTTCGTCTGGATCAAGCGCGACGTGACGCCGCGCGAGCAATGGAACGTGATCCGGCTCGGCTTGCCCGGAATCGAATTCCGACGCGAGGAAACGCGCGTGTATCCGCAGGGACGCCTGATGTCGCATGTCTTGGGATATGTGGATGTCGACGAAAGAGGGATCGCCGGCATCGAGCGCCGTTTCGAGCGCGAGCTGCGCGACCGGTCGGCGCCGCTGGCACTGTCGATCGACATGCGGATGCAGCATGCGCTCTGCGGTGAACTGGCCGCCGCCCAGCAGGAATTCGAGGCGCTGGGCGCGGCCGGATTGATCCTGGATGTACGCACCAGCGAAGTGATGGCGCTCTGTTCGCTGCCCGATTTCGACCCCAACGAAGCGGGAACGGCGGTCGGCGACGCGCGCTTCAACCGCGTGGCGCTTGGGGTCTATGAACTCGGCTCAGCGTTCAAAATTTTCAATACCGCGATGGCCCTCGATGCCGGTATCGCCCGGCTCGACGACAGATACGATGCGACGAAGCCGTTGAAGATCTCCCGCTTCACCATCCGGGATTTTCACGCGAAGCAGCGTTGGCTCTCGGTCTCCGAGATATTCATGTATTCCTCCAACATCGGGTCCGCGCGGTTGGCCCTGGAAGTCGGCGGCGAAGCGCAACAGGCGTTTCTTGGCGAGATCGGCCTCCTGAAGCCGTCGGAAATCGAATTGCCCGAGGTCGGCGCGCCCCTGGTGCCCGACGTCTGGCGGCCGATCAGCACCATGACCATCGGCTTCGGCCATGGCATCGCGGTCAGTCCGCTGCAAATGGCCGCGGGCGTTGCGGCGATGGTCAACGGCGGCACGTTCCGTCAGCCCACCCTGATCAAACGCGGCGATGGCGAGGCACCGGCGCAACGGGTGATCTCCGAGAGGACATCGAAGCAGGTCCGTCAATTGATGCGGCTCGTGGTCGAAAAAGGCACCGGCAGCCGCGCCGAAGCGCCGGGTTATCTTGTCGGCGGCAAGACAGGCACGGCGGAGAAAAGCGGGTCGGGTGGGTATCAGCGCCGCGCGTTGCTTTCCTCGTTCGTCGGCACCTTCCCCACCGATGATCCCCGCTATGTCGTCTTCGCGCTCTTGGACGAGCCGAAAGGCAACAAGAAAACACATGGATACGCCACCGGCGGATGGGTTGCGGCCCCGATCGTCGGCAAGGTGGTCCGCAAGATCGGACCGATCGCCGGAATTCGCCCCCAAGACCCCGATGTGCCACCAATTCGCCGCGATTTGGCCATGGATCGGACGCCTGGGGCGCGGACACTTGCGTCTTTCTGAGTTAGTGAATGGAGCAGAATTGGACCACGCCACGGTTCTGGACGACGTAACGATCACAGGTTTGACCGCGGATAGCCGCGCGGTTCGGCCGGGATATCTTTTTGCCGCGATTCCGGGCACGCGGCTCGACGGACGCGATTTCATCGACGCGGCGGTGCGCGCCGGCGCCACGGCGGTACTGGCGCCGCCGGACGTTACCAAAGACCGCGTATCGCCGGGCATCTCTCTGATCACGGCCGATAACCCCCGCCGCAGCCTCGCGCGCATGGCCGCCGTTTTCTACGACCGAAAGCCCGAGACCATCGTCGCGGTCACCGGCACCAACGGCAAGACATCGGTCGCCTCCTTCGCGCGTCAGATATGGAACGCGTTGGGCCGGAAATCCGCAAGCATGGGCACGCTGGGTCTGGTCGGGCCCGGTCTCGGATCCGAAGCGGGGCTGACCACGCCCGATCCGGTCGAACTCCACAAAAAACTCCATGAGCTAGCGGAAGCCGGCTTCCAGAACATCGCGATCGAGGCATCCAGCCACGGTCTCGACCAGTTCCGTCTCGACGGCGTGCCGATCCGCGCCGCCGCGTTCACCAACCTGACCCGCGATCACCTGGATTATCACGGCTCGATGAAGCTTTACCGGAAGGCGAAAATGCGCTTGTTCCGGGAACTCCTGATGCCCGGCGGCGCCATGGTCGTCAACGCGGAGACGCCGGAATACCCGGCGTTGCTGGAGATCGCCAAGTCGCGCGGGTTGGAGCTGTTCTCTTACGGTCTGGCCAAGGGCGACATTCGCTGCCGGAGCATGGAGCCGACGGAAGACGGCTGGCATTTGGACCTTGATGTCCTGGGCACCCAACATCCCCTGAGCTTCCCGCTGATGGGATCGTTCCAGATCGAAAACGCCCTGGCGGCGTTGGGGCTGGTCATTGCCTGCGGTGGCGAGTACGCGAAGGCCTGCGCGGCGCTGGAAGTCCTCGAAGGCGTGCCGGGACGCATGGAAACCGTGGCCCGACTGCCGTCGGGTGCGCGCATCATCGTCGACTACGCCCACACGCCCGATGCCTTGGAGACGGTGTTGACGGCCGTACGGCCGCATGTCGCCCGTCGACTGACCGTCGTCTTCGGCTGCGGCGGCGACCGCGATAAGGGCAAGCGTCCGGAAATGGGGGCGATCGCCGCGAAACTGGCCGACGGCATTATTATCACCGACGACAATCCGCGCCATGAAGACCCGGGAACGATCCGCAAGGAAATCGCCGCGGCCTGTCCGGACTCCGTCGAAGTCGCCGGCCGGCGGGATGCAATCGGCGTCGCCGTGGCCGATCTTTCGGAAGGGGATATCCTGATCGTGGCCGGCAAAGGGCACGAGACCGGGCAGATCGTCGGCGACGAAGTCATTCCGTTCTCGGACGCGGATGTGGTCCGGGAATGTGCCCGAGGCGCCGCGCGATGAGCATTCTTGGATTTTCGGCTCCGGGAGGCGCGCATGCTCTATAATCTTCTGGTGTCGCTCGCCGACGATTTCATCGTCTTCAATCTGTTCCGCTATCTGACCTTTCGCACCGGCGGCGCCATTATGACGGCGCTGGTCGTCAGTTTTCTGTTCGGGCCGGCGATCATCAATTGGCTGAAAACGGCGCAGAACGGCAATACGCCGGTCCGCGAGGACGTGCCGGAAGGGCATCTGAAGAAGATCGGCACGCCGACAATGGGCGGTTTCCTGATTCTGCTCGCGATCTCGATCAGCACCTTGCTGTGGGCCGATTTGAGCAACGGTTACGTCTGGATCGTGTTGCTGGTGACCATCGGTTTCGGCGCCGTCGGATTTGCCGACGACTACCTCAAGCTTACCGGATATAAATCGAAAGGCCTGCCCGGGCGCCTCAAGTTGCTTTTCGAAGTCCTGATCGGCGCCGTTGCCGCCTATTGGGTGATGGCAATTACGCCCCTCCCCCTGTCGGACGGCCTCGCCATTCCGTTCTTCAAGAACGTGCTGGTCAATCTCGGCTGGTTCTTCATCCCCTTCGCCGTCTTCGTCATGGTCGGCGCGTCGAACGCGGTCAACCTGACGGACGGGCTCGATGGTCTTGCGATCGTTCCGGTGATGATCGCCGCGGCCTGTTTCGGGTTTATCGCCTATCTCGTGGGCAACAGCGTTTATTCGGGATACTTGCAGCTCAACTATGTTGTCGGTGTCGGCGAACTGTCTGTCTTTTGCGGGGCGCTGGTTGGCGCCAGCCTCGGGTTTCTCTGGTACAACGCGCCGCCCGCCATGGTCTTCATGGGCGACACCGGGTCGCTTTCCGTCGGCGGTGCCCTCGGGGCGGTCAGTGTCGTCACGAAGCACGAAGTGGTGCTCGCCATCATCGGCGGTCTGTTCGTGCTGGAGACGGTGTCGGTCATCGTGCAGGTGGTCTCTTTCAAGCTGACCGGAAAGCGCGTCTTCGCGATGGCGCCGCTCCACCATCACTTCGAGAAGAAGGGCTGGGCGGAGTCGACCATCGTCATTCGGTTCTGGGTCATTGCTTCCATTCTGGCGCTCGTCGGCATGTCGACGCTGAAGCTGAGGTGACGGCATGATCGACCTGCGCATATTCAAAGATCGCCGCATCGCCGTGATGGGCCTCGGGCTTTCGGGTCTCGTCGCGGCAGAAGCGTTGTGCGCGGGCGGGGCGGAAGTACTGGCATGGGACGACAACGACCGGCGTCGCGCGGAGGCGGCGCGGCGCGGGGTTCCCGTCACGCCCCTGGTCGAGGCGGATTGGTCGACCATCGATAGCCTGGTCCTCAGTCCCGGGATTCCGCATCTGCATCCCGCGCCCAATCCGGTCGCTCAGGCAGCCCGCGATGCCGGCGTGGAAATCATCGGCGATATCGAATTGCTCATCCGGGCGCAGCCGTCGGCGCGGTATGTCGGCGTCACGGGCACGAACGGAAAATCGACAACCACCGCCCTGATCGGCCACATTCTGAAAACCGTGGGGGCGCGGGTGGCCGTCGGCGGCAATCTCGGGTTGCCGGCGCTGTCGCTCGAAGCGCTTGGCGCGGACGGAATTTACGTACTCGAGATGTCCTCATATCAGCTCGAGCTGACGCCGTCCGCCCGGTTCGACGTGGCGATCCTGCTCAATCTCAGCCCAGACCATCTTGACCGGCACGGCGGGATGGCGGGCTATGTCGCGGCAAAGCGCCGAATCTTCGAGCAACAGCCGGAAGCCGCGACCGCGGTCATCGGCGTGGACGACGCGGAGTCGGTCGGTCTCCATGATGGATTGGTGGCGGCGGGACGCGGGGCCGTGATCCCGATCTCGGCGGACCGTACGGTCGATGGCGGCGTCTATGCCTGCGGCCCGGTACTCTACGACAATACGACAGGAAGAGAGCATGAGGTGCGCTCGCTTGCCGACATCGAGACACTGCCAGGTGCCCATAATGCGCAGAACGCCGCGGCGGCGTTTGCCGCCGCGCAAGCGCTCGGCATCGAAAGTTCGGCCATTGCCGCCGCCTTGAAAACCTATCCCGGATTGCCGCACCGCCAGCAGCTGGCGGCGGTGATCGATGGGGTCAAATACGTCAACGACAGCAAGGCAACGAATCCCGAAGCGGCGGCGAAGGCGCTTTCCAGCTACGATGATATTTTGTGGATTGCGGGTGGCCGGGGGAAGGAAGGTTCCCTGGCGCCGCTTTATCCCTATTTGCCGCGCGTCCGGCGGGCCTACCTGATCGGCGAGGCGGCCGGCAAGATGGCGTCGGAGCTGGAGGGGCGCGTCGCCACGCAGTCATGTGGCAATCTGGAGAATGCGCTCGACGCCGCGAGCCGCGCCGCGGCCGGCACCAAGGCGGTGGTTCTGTTGTCGCCGGCATGCGCGTCTTTCGATCAGTTCAGCAGTTTCGAGGAACGCGGCCGGGTCTTTTGCCGCCTGGCGGCGGCCCTGCCGGGCGGCCGCCGCGATGTGCGCTATGCCGGGGAGGCTGCCTGAGCCATGTCCATCGCCCGCACGGATACATCGATTTTGGGCCGTTGGTGGTGGACGGTCGACCGCTGGACGCTGCTGGCATTGTTCGCCCTGGCGGCAATCGGCGTGGTTCTCTCGCTCGCCGCCAGCCCGCCCGTGGCCGAGCGTATCGGTCTCGACCCGATGCATTTTATCCGCCGGCAAGCGACTTACCTCCCGCTGGCCTTGCTGATCATGGTGAGCGTCTCTTTGCTCTCCCCGGTCGGCGCGCGCCGCCTGGCGGTTATCGTCTTCCTGGGCGCCGTGGTCATGCTGGCAATGACGCTGTTCCTCGGTAATGAGATCAAAGGCGCGCGCCGCTGGCTCATCATCGCCGGATTCTCCCTGCAGCCTTCCGAATTCGTCAAGCCATCCTTGGCGGTTGTCTGCGCCTGGATGTTTGCGGCCCGCCGATTGGGCGAGGACATTCCCGGCAATTTGATCGCCTTTCTGCTGTTCTCTCTGGTGGCGGGCCTGTTGCTGTTGCAACCCGACGTCGGCCAGGCGCTGGTCGTCTCGGCGGTATGGTTCGCGCAGTGGTTCCTCGCCGGGCTGTCGATGATCTGGGTCGCGGTCGCGTTCGGGTGCGGCATCGCGGGCCTGACCATCGCCTATTTCGTCTTTCCGCACGTCGCGAGCCGGATCGACCGTTTCATCGACCCGTCTTCCGGCGACAGTTACCAGGTCGACCGCGCCATGGAAGCCTTCATGAACGGCGGACTCCTAGGCCGCGGGCCGGGCGAGGGTACGGCCAAGATGAATCTGCCGGACGCTCATGCCGATTTTATCCTCGCGGTGGCGGGAGAGGAATTTGGCCTGCTGCTCTGTTTGCTGATCGTTGCCCTGTTCGGCTTTGTCGTGCTGCGCGGGATTTCCAATCTGATGCGCACCACCGACCTGTTTGTGGTGGTCGCGGCGACCGGCCTGCTGGTTCAGTTCGCTCTCCAGGCACTGATCAACATGGGTTCCACCACCAGTCTGATGCCGACCAAAGGGATGACCCTGCCTTTCGTCTCGTATGGCGGATCGTCCTTGCTCGCTCTGGCATTCGGGATGGGGATCCTGCTTGCGCTGACGCGCCGGCGGGCGGGAGGGACGTCATGACCGTAGGGCCTATCGTCCTGGCTGCCGGCGGGACAGGCGGGCATGTCTTTCCGGCGCAGGCCCTCGCGACCGAACTGCGGCGACGCGGCTATCGTCTGGTTCTGATCGCCGATAAACGCAGCGAAGCCTTCGACGGCGCGTTGGGCGAGCTCGAAGTCCACAGGATCGACGCCGCCGGCGTGAGCGGTAAGGGACAACTGGCGAAAGTCGCCGCGGTATTGCGTCTCGGGCGCGGTTACTTTCAGGCCCGGCGTCTGCTCAAGCAGATCACACCGCTGGCGGTTGTGGGATTCGGCAGCTACCCCTCGGCGCCGACGGTTCTCGCCGCCCAGCACCTCGGATGCAAGACCGTCATTCACGAGCAGAATGCGGTTCTAGGTCGGGCAAATCGCATGTTGGCGCCGCGCGCGAGCCGAATTGCGACAGCCTTCAAGACGGTGCGCGCGCTCCGCGCGGCCGATCGCGACAAGGCCGTTTGGACGGGAAATCCCGTTCGCCCCGAGATCGTTGCGTTTCGCGGGCGGCCCTATGTCGCGCCGGCCGCGGAGGGAGCGATCCGGATCTTGATCGTCGGCGGCAGTCAGGGAGCGAAGATTCTCGGCGAGGTGGTGCCGGACGCGTTGGCCCGTCTCGCGCCCGACCTGCGCAGCCGGCTTCGCGTCGCCCAACAATGCCGTGGCGGCGAGGCGGAATCCGCCCGGAAAACATTTGCGGCCGCGCATATCCAGGCCGAGGTCGCGCCGTTTTTCGACGACATGCCGACCCGGTTGGCGGATGCGAGCCTTGTGATCTCGCGCAGCGGCGCGTCGACGATTGCCGAACTGACGACAGTCGGCCGGCCGGCAGTACTTGTCCCCTTCGCGCATGCCACGGACGATCATCAAACGGCGAATGCCGAGGGGTTCTGCGACGCGGGCGGGGGCTGGATCATACAGCAGGATGCGCTGACCGCCGAGCTTTTGGCGCAGCGGCTGGGGTCCCTGCTGGTCCCTGGCCCGACATTGCCGACCGCTGCGAAATGCGCCGAACGCCTGGGCCGTCCCGGCGCGGCCGGCGAACTCGCCGATGTCGTGGTTTCGGTTCTCGGCGGCAACGGCAATGGCGATGTTTCGGATCAAAAGGAGGCCGCCGCATGAAAGAGATGCCACTTTCGATCGGAACCATTCATTTTGTCGGAATCGGCGGCATCGGGATGTCCGGTATCGCCGAGGTAATGCACAATCTGGGGTATCGGGTCCAAGGCAGCGATATCGCCGCGAGCGCCAATGTGAAGCGGCTCGAGCAATTGGGAATATCGGTGGCCATCGGGCACGATGCCGCGAACGTGGCGAGCGCCGACGTCGTGGTGATTTCCTCCGCGGTCAAAGCCGACAATCCCGAGGTGACGACGGCCCGCTCCCGGCTGATTCCGGTCGTGCGCCGGGCAGAGATGCTGGGCGAACTGATGCGGCTCAAGTGGTCCATTGCCGTCGGCGGGACGCATGGCAAGACGACGACCACGTCGTTGATTGCCTCGATACTCGACTACGCCGACTACGACCCGACCGTGATCAACGGCGGCATTATCAATGCGTATGGAACGAACGCCCGACTCGGCGCGGGCGAATGGATGGTCGTGGAGGCAGATGAATCCGACGGCACCTTTGTCAAATTGCCGGCCACGATCGCGGTGGTGACGAATATCGATCCCGAGCATCTCGATTTCTACGGCGATTTCGACAAGGTCAAAGCCGCCTTTCAGACATTTGTCCAAAACATTCCCTTCTATGGTTTTGCGGCGCTCTGCATTGATCACCCTGAAGTGCAGGCCATGATCGGACAAATCACCGACAGGCGGATCGTCTCATACGGCATGAGCCCGCAAGCCGAAGTACGCGGCGAAAACCTGCGCCAAGGGCCCGGCGGCGCCACGTTCGACGTCGTCGTGGAATCGCGCTCGGGAGGCGGCGAGCGTATCGAGAACGTCCGCCTGCCCATGTTCGGCGAGCACAATGTCCTGAACGCCCTTGCCGGTATCGCAGTTGCCCGGGAGATGGGCATTCCAAGCGAGACCGTGGTGGGTGGGTGGGCCCGGTGTGCGGGCGTGAAACGCCGTTTTAACAAGACGGGCGAGGCCGACGTAATAAGCGTCATCGACGATTACGGTCATCACCCGGTGGAGATTGCCGCCGTTATGAAAGCGGCCCGGGCGGCGACTCGAGGCCGGGTCATCGCGGTCGTGCAGCCGCATCGCTATTCCCGATTGCAGGATCTGTTCGAAGATTTCTGCACGTGTTTCAACGAGGCCGATACCGTCATCGTCGCGGATGTTCATGCCGCCGGGGAAGCGCCGATTGAAGGGGTCAATCGCGACGCGCTCGTGGCCGGGCTGCGTACCCACGGCCATCGCCGTGTCGAGCCGCTCGAAAGTCCCGAAGCGCTGCCGGCATTGATCGCGTCTATGGCAAAGGCCGGCGACCTCGTCGTTTGTTTGGGCGCGGGGACGATCACGAGTTGGGCTCAGGAACTGCCGGCAGCGCTCGCTGCGTTGCGCCAGAAACGCGCGGAGGTTGGATAATGGTCATGGTTGCCGTCCGACATTCCGAACGTCTTGTCGATCGTTTGCCAAGGGTCCGCGGATCCTATGAAGAAGGGGCCAATATCGGACGCCGGACCTGGTTCAGGACCGGCGGTGCGGCGGAAGTGCTGTACCAACCGGTCGACGCGGACGATCTGCAGACATTCCTGGAAGACAAGCCCGCAGACGTCCGGCTGACCGTGATCGGGTTCGGCTCTAATTTGCTGGTGCGCGACGGCGGCATTGACGGCGTCGTGATTGTTCTCGGCGAAGGTTTCTCCGAAATCGAATTCGATGGCTCGGTGGCCGTGGCCGGCGCCGCCGCCCTCGATGTCAATGTCGCGCGCGCGGCTCAGCAGCGGGGCATTACGGGGTTGGAGTTCTTGTCCGGAATACCCGGGACGATCGGTGGCGCGGTCCGCATGAATGCCGGTGCCTATGGCGGCGAGATTGGCGGCGTCGTGATCGACGTCATAGCGCTGGACGCTAGTGGCGGCGCCCATGTGGTCGAGAGCAAGAAACTTGATTTCTCATATCGGCGCTGTGCTTTGCCGGAGGATTGGATCGTCCTGTCGGCCCGTTTGCGCGGACAGGTCGGAGACCCCGAAGAAATTGCGGCATGCATGGCGACGATTGCGGCGGCCCGGAGCGAGAGCCAACCAAAGACGCGGACCGGCGGATCGACCTTCGCGAACCCGCCGGGCTACAAGGCTTGGAAGCTGATCGACGATGCCGGTTGCCGCGGCCTGCGCCGGGGCGGCGCCATGGTCTCCGAGCAGCACTGTAATTTCCTGTTGAATCTGGGCGACGCGACTTCCTCGGACATCGAGTTGCTGGGCGAAGAAGTTCGCTGCCGGGTGTTGGAGCACTCGGGTGTCCACCTGGAATGGGAAATTCGGCGCATCGGCAATGCGTGCCGAGGGGCCAAGCCATGACGAAAACAAAGTTGAAAGCAGTGAGGAAAACGGCGAGAGGGTCGGTGCGCCGCCGGGTCCGGCCTAGTTGGCTGCGGCCGGCGATCGTGACTGCCGGCGCGTTGGCCCTGCTCGGCGGAATCGCGGGCGGCGGAACCTGGTTCGTGCAGTCGGGCAAGGCTGCTGCCGCGCTGGATCAATTGGAAAATTATTACGAAACCGCCAGCCGGTCCGCGGGCTTCGTGGTCCGTGAAGTCTTGGTGGAAGGGCGGACCGAGACGCCGCGGTCGCAATTGTTGTCGGCGCTGCAGGTGGAGCGCGGCGATCTGATGCTCGGGTTCGATGTCGAGACCGCCCGAAAACGATTGGAAGCGCTTGGATGGGTCGCGGCCGCACGTGTGGAGCGCCGCTTGCCCGATACCATTCGAGTTTCGATCGTCGAGCGTGTCCCGGTCGCGGTCTGGCAGCATAAGGGCAAGTTTCTGCTGGTGGACGCAGCCGGCGTGACGATCGGGGCCGACGGCGTCGAGCGTTTTCCGGACCTGAAGATCGTCATCGGCGATGATGCGCCGCTGCATGCGCAGGCCTTGATCGCGATGCTGCAGCGGCACCCGGAACTGATGAAGCAGACAAAAGCGGCGATCCGGACCGGCAAGCGGCGTTGGAATCTGCGAATGGAGAGCGGGGTCGATGTCCGCCTGCCCGAAAACGACGCGTTCGAGGCCTGGGACAGGCTTGCGAAATACGAGAAGCAGCACGGCCTCCTGGCGAGGGATATCGCGAGCATCGACCTGCGCTTGCCGGACAGAGTCGTCGTTAAAGTCCGTCCGGCCGGTGCGGTGATCAAATCGAAATCGGAGAGCCACACATGACCCGCTCTACCGCGTCACGCCATTGGATTGGGGAGTAAAACTGCAGTGGCACGTCATGAACAAATCGCGGCGTTGGATGTCGGCAGTACGAAAGTGTGCTGTTTCGTGGCCGAAAGGGATGAAGGCGAGCGCATTCGCGTCACCGGCATCGGCCATCACGTCAGCGAAGGCCTGAAAGCGGGCAACATCGTCGATATGCGTTTGGCCGAGCAATCGGTTCTCTCCGCGGTACATGCTGCCGAGCAAATGGCCGGGACGACGATCCGCGAAGTGATCGTCAATCTGGCATCGGGCGAGCCTTCGAGCCGGTTCGTCGATATCGAGACGGAGCTGACCGCACAGGCGGTCGGCGACAAGGAACTCGGTCGGCTGTTCAACGATCCGAAACTGGCGGATCTCGCATCCAAGCGCCATCTGGTTCACGCGATTCCGGTCGGCTACGCGATAGACGGATCGAACGGCATACGCGATCCCAAGGGCCTGTACGGTCACAATCTTGGTGTTCGCGTACATGCAGTGACGGCGTCGCCAAGCGTCTTGCAGAATGTCGTCAATTGCGTCGAAAGGTGCCACCTTCGCGTGGCGGATTTCGCGGTCAATCCTTATGCTGCCGGAGTTGCCTGCGTCGTAGAGGATGAATTGGACCTCGGCGTAACGGTCATCGACATGGGCGGCGGCACGACGTCGATCGGCATCTTTTTCGAAGGCGCCTTGGTCCATGTGGATTCGATTCCGATCGGCGGGGGCCACATCACCAGCGATATCGCGCGCGGGTTGTCCACGCCGATGCATCATGCCGAACGGCTCAAAACGCTGCATGGCACCTGCCTGCCGTCGCCGACGGACGAGACCGAGATAATCAGCGCGCCGCGAGTCGGCGAAGATGACGAGTCTCAGGCGCCTACTATTCCCAAGTCGTTCTTGGTCAGCATTATCGCGCCCCGTGTCGAGGAGACCCTGGAACTTGTTCGCGACCGTCTGTCGGTCAGCGGCATGGACCGCAAGGCCGGCCGCCGCGTGGTGTTGACCGGTGGGGCAAGCCAACTTCCGGGTGTCCGGGAGTTCGCCGGCCAAATTCTCGACAAGCAGACCCGCATGGGCCGGCCGATTCGGGTCGCGGGTCTGGCGGAAGCGACATGCGGCCCTGCTTTTTCGGCCTGTGCCGGATTGTTGTCGCTCGGCGTCGACGATCGTGGCGAGGCCTGGCCGCCGCCGCCTTTGGAAGCGGCAGAGGCGAACGGCGTATTCGGCAAAATCGGAGGATGGCTGCGTGCGAACTTCTGATTGTCCGATTGAGTTTACCACCGTCCGGTCACGGCAGCCCGGACGTTCTACCGCCGGAACCGTTCCGGCGCACACTAGCATTGCAACTGGATTGCGGAGATTGTCATGACCATTAAATTATCAATGCCAAAGCCGGAGGCTGAATTGAAGCCACGGATTACCGTCGTCGGCGTCGGCGGTGCGGGCGGCAATGCCGTCAACAACATGATTCAAGCCAACCTCGAAGGAGTCGACTTCGTGGTTGCGAATACGGATGCGCAAGCGCTCGGCCAATCGCAAGCGGATCACGCCATCCAACTCGGTGCGGCGATCACGCAGGGTCTCGGCGCCGGATCGCGCCCGGAAATCGGCCGGGCCGCGGCCGAGGAATCCCTGGACGATATTCTCGATCACCTGGCGGGGAGCCACATGGTCTTCGTCACCGCCGGCATGGGGGGTGGGACCGGTACCGGCGCCGCGCCCGTGATTGCGCGCTCGGTCCGCGAGCACGGCATCCTGACCGTGGGTGTCGTCACGAAGCCTTTCCATTTTGAAGGCAACCATCGCATGAAGATGGCCGAGGAAGGGATCGAGGAACTCCAGCAGTTCGTGGATACGCTGATCATCATTCCGAACCAGAACCTTTTCCGCGTGGCCAACGAGAAGACGACTTTCGCCGAAGCCTTCAAAATGGCGGATAACGTGCTTTATTCGGGTGTGCGCGGGGTGACCGACCTGATGGTGATGCCGGGCTTGATCAATCTCGATTTTGCCGATGTTCGCACGGTAATGAGCGAGATGGGCAAGGCGATGATGGGCACGGGAGAAGCGGAAGGCGAGGGCCGGGCAATTGCCGCTGCAGAAGCCGCGATTTCGAATCCGTTGCTCGACGATATCACCATGAAGGGCGCGCGGGGCGTTCTGATCAATATCACCGGTGGTGGGGATATGACGCTCTTCGAGGTCGACGAAGCCGCCAATCGCATCCGCGAGGAAGTCGATAACGAAGCGAACATCGTCTTCGGTTCGACGTTCGACCAGGCGATGGAGGGCCTCTTGAGGGTTTCCGTCGTGGCGACGGGGATCGAGGCGGAATCTGTCGCATCGCCGCGCCCCCTGCCGTCGGGGCTTTCGACGCTGTCGCCGAGGACGGCCCGTCCCGCGGTCCCGGCCGCCGAACAGCCGGAGGCACCGGCCGTTCGGGCCACGCCTGCGGCAGCGGAAGCGAAACCGGCGGTACGGGTCGAGGAAGAGCCGGAGACGGACGAACCCGAAGCTCTACTCCTCGACGATATCGAAGAGACCGAGGAGGCGCCGCAAGACCGCGAGGCTGCGGTGGCGGCGCCTGCTGCGCTCGCGCCGAAGCGTCAGGTGACGGCCAAGGCTCGGGTGACGCTTTCGAAACCTGTTGCCGAAGCGACTCAGGAGCCCGACACGGATGGCGGCAGCGTCGAGTCGGAGAAAGAAGAGCCGCAATTGATGCAACGGCCCGCTCGCCGGTCGCCGTTCATTCCGCCGAAGCCGGTCGCTCCCGAAGAAAGCACCGGGGCTAAGGAGCCGGAACCGTTTGCGGCGGCGGCGATGGAGAATGCCCGCAGCGAAACGCAGAAGGAACGCCGCCGGCCCAGCCTGTTCGAGAGGATGACCGGCGCGGGAAAGTCGACGGCGACGGAGACGACTCCGGCGGGCAATCCTAAGGCGCCTGCTTCCGTGACGCCGATGCCCAAGCCGGAAGCGCCTGTGGCGGAAAAAACGGAAGAGGCCGCTGCGCCGAGTGACGAACGGTTCCAGTTGTCGCAGGCTGAAGAAGAAATGCTGGATATTCCGGCATTCTTGCGCCGCCAGGCGAACTAAAACCGTAGCGCCGGTGATGCCGCACCGAGCGATGCAATGCTGTATGTACGCGGCCGTCCCGACCGGACGGCCGCGTAACATATCGAAACAAAGAGTGATTTGAGACTGAAATGTCGGGTTGCTACAAGATCATACGCGATATTCGGATATCTCCGTAGAACCGTCGGTTCGTGTTCTGGGGGGCGTACGGGAAGTCAAATGCGAGTGGAGGTCGACAGGGTGGAAGTTTTGAACAGGACAGTGCGGCGCATGATTTCCGGCGGCCTTGTCCGGCAAAAAACCCTTAAGGGCGACGTTGAATGCAGCGGAGTGGCGCTTCATAGCGGAAAGTCCGTAAGAATGCGCCTGCGTCCGGCAGCACCCGAATCGGGCATCCGATTCCGTCGCACCGATGTCGATGCGAATGTTTGCGATATACCCGCGCGTTTCGACAATGTCGTGGAAACGCGCCTCTGCACCACGGTTGCAAATAAACATGGCGTCAAGGTCGCGACGATCGAGCATTTGATGGCGGCGCTGGCGGGTTGCGAGATTGACAATGCCATTATCGAATTGGATGCCGACGAAGTGCCGGTTATGGACGGTAGTTCGGCGCCATTTGTCCGGTTGATCGAAGGCATTGGGATTAAAGAGCAGAGCTTGCCTCGGCGGGCCATCCGGGTTGTGCGGCCGATCAGTGTCCGCGATGGCGCAAAATTCCTGAAGGTCGAGCCTTCGGACGTGCCGCTTGTGAACCTCGAGATAGAATTCGATTGTGCCAGTATTGGGCGCCAATCGCTCACCCTACCGATGACGAAAGACGCGTTTGTCGACGGTGTGGCGGATGCGCGGACCTTCGGGTTCCTGCATGAGGTCGAAGCGCTTCGCGCGGCCGGCCTCGCCCGTGGCGGCTCGCTCGACAATGCGGTTGTCCTCTCGGACGACGGTATCCTGAATGAAGAAGGTCTGCGTCATCAGGATGAGTTCGTACGCCATAAAATTCTCGATTGCATAGGTGACCTTTACCTTGCCGGCGCACCGATTATCGGCGCTGTGAGCGGCAGTTGCAGTGGTCATGCGCTCAACAACGCCCTGCTTTTGGCGCTTTTCGAGGATGAGACGGCGTGGGTATGGGAGAGTGTCGAGGCCGATGATTTCGACGACGCCGCGACGTGGGAAGCCGAGCCCGAGTTGATGCCGGCCTGAGGTTGAATTCAGCCTTTTATTCCCCACCTGCGCCTTTGGATTTAACGCAAGATCCTTAAAGACAACATGTAGGCATCAAGGCCCCTTGGTGTTATAAAGCCTGCTCGGCGGATTGGCTTCGATTGAGGCCGAAATTCACTGTCTATGCTTGGTCGATGAGGTCAATGAAACCACTCAGAAAATGCAGGGCGGGTTGGTCCGCGCTAATCGTTCTTGGGATTTTCCTTTCGGGCTGCGATTCAATATCGCTGCCGGGCCTTTCCGAGGGCGACGAGCAAAGGACATTCAGCGATACGTCCGTCGAGGGTCTCTATAACAGTGCCATGGATAATCTGCAGGCGGGTTGGTACGATACCGCGGCCAGCCTCTTCGACGAGCTTGAGCGCCAGCATCCTTACTCAGCTTGGGCGACGAAAGCGCAACTGATGGCGGCATACTCGCATTATCAGAACGGCACGTATGACGAGGCGATCATCGCGCTCGACCGTTTTATCGAGCTGCATCCAGGTCACCGCGACGTCGGATATGCCTATTATCTGAAAGCGCTATCCTACTATGAGCAAATTTCCGACGTCGGCCGGGATCAGAAGATGACCCGATTGGCGTTGGCGTCGCTCGGCGATATCGTCAAGCGCTTTCCGGGAACGCCTTTTGCGCGGGATGCGCGGATCAAGCTTGACCTGACGCAAGACCATTTGGCCGGCAAGGAGATGGAAATCGGTCGGTACTACATGCATCGGGGCGAATTTCTGGCCGCGATCAACCGCTTTAAGTCCGTGATCGAGCGCTTTCAAACCACCACCCATGTCCCGGAAGCGCTTCACCGGGTGACCGAGGCCTATCTGGCGCTCGGCATTACCGACGAAGCGCAAATGGCGACCGCCGTGCTCGGGTATAATTATCCCGGAAACCGCTGGTACGAAGCGAGCTATGCGCTGCTCGAACAACGCTCTCTGGCACCGGAGCGTAAGGAAAAATCCTGGATGAGCTGGCTCTGGACCTGGGCGAATTGATGCGGCGATGCTCACCGGCCTTACTGTCACAAATATTGTCCTTATCGAACGGCTCGACCTGGCCTTTGCGAGCGGATTAAGCGTTCTCACGGGAGAGACGGGGGCCGGTAAGTCGATCCTGCTGGATGCGCTCGGCCTGTCCATCGGAGCGCGTGCCGACGCCGGGTTGATACGATCGGGGCAGGATCAAGCCAGTGTTACCGCAACGTTTGAGATTCCTTCGGCGCACCCCGCCCGTATCCTTCTCGGCGAGAGCGATATCGAGGATGAGGACATTCTGGTCTTGCGCCGGACGCTTGGCGCCGATGGCCGAAGTCGGGCCTATGTCAACGACCAGCCGGTCAGCATCGGTTTGATGCGGCGATTGGGCGAAAGCCTGCTCGAAGTGCATGGACAATTCGACGACCGCGGCCTGATGGACAGGCGCACCCATCGCGAGGCGCTGGATACTTTTGGCGCCCTGGGACCTCAAGCCGAAAAGACCGCCGTCGCCTACCGAACGTGGCGCGCCGCGGCCGCCGCATACGAGAGTGCGGTCGAGAACGCCGCCGCCCTTCAAGCGGAAGCGGACGAGTTGCAGGTGGCCGTGGAGGAACTCCGCGCATTGGCGCCCCAAAGCGGCGAAGAATCGGCTTTGGCCGAGAAACGCACAATGCTCATGAATGTGGAGCAGTTGGTCGAGGCGCTAGACGGCGCGATTTCCGAGCTGGAGGGCGAGGAGATGGCGTCCGGCAGGCTGCGAAACGCCCAAAGGTTCCTGGAGCGGGTCGGCTCCAAGGCCGGGGGACGTCTGGACGCTGCCCTGGCGGCGGCGGAACGCGCGCAGGTCGAGATCGAGGAATGCCTGCATGAACTTCAAGCGGCAGCCGCCGATATCGAGGGCGGGGGCGCGGAACTGCCGGCGATTGAGGATCGGCTGTTCGCGCTGCGGGACGCCGCGAGAAAATACGGCGTGACCGTTGACGCCCTGCCGGATCGACTGGAGCGGTATGAAAAGCGCCTGGACGGAATTTCCGACGGCGAGAGCATGGTCGCGGGCCTCCGCGCGGAAATGGAGGGCGCGCGGGCCGGGTATCTCGACAATGCGGAGAAACTATCGGGAGCGCGGCGCAAGGCGGCCGACAAACTCGATGCCGTGGTTGCGGCGGAACTTCCGCCGCTCAGGATGGAGAAGGCCAGCTTTTCGACATCGATAGGGAAGGTCGAGGAGGCCGATTGGAGCGAGCACGGCATTGACCGGGTTGAGTTCCTCATCGCGACCAATCCGGGGGCGGCGCCGGGGCCGCTCGGCAAG
The DNA here is from genome assembly GCA_038131165.1 of Rickettsiales bacterium. Lineage (GTDB taxonomy): Bacteria > Pseudomonadota > Alphaproteobacteria > UBA8366 > UBA8366 > UBA6544. Next base: position 67,196 of record JAYPOZ010000004.1, read on the forward strand.
ATCGCTTCGGGCGGCGAGTTGTCCCGCTTCATGTTGGCGTTGAAAATTGCGCTCGTCGGCGTGGGCACGGCTGAAACGCTGATATTCGACGAAGTGGATTCAGGGGTCGGCGGGGCGACCGCCGCCGCGGTGGGCGAACGGTTGGAGAGATTGGGTGCCCATAAGCAAATACTCGTGGTGACCCATTCACCGCAGGTGGCGGCGCGGGGCGACGATCATTTGAAGGTCGAGAAACAAAGCAATTCGGCGTCGGCGGCGACGATCGTATCGCGCCTCATGGGGGAAGACCGGCGCGAAGAAGTGGCGCGGATGCTTTCCGGCGAATCGGTCACGGACGAAGCCCGCAGCGCCGCCGAACGATTGATGAAGCGAGAGCCCGCATGAACGGTTCGGTCGTCCAGGATATGAGCGAAGCGGAGGCGCGCCGCGAACTCGCGCGGCTCGCAATGGAAATCGCCTATCACGATGCGAAGTATTATCGCGAAGACGCGCCGGAAATCTCCGACGCGGAGTATGATGCGCTGCGCCGGTTGAACAGCGAAATCGAGGCGGCTTTTCCAGGACTGCGGCGCAGCGACAGTCCCAGCCTGCGTGTCGGCGCCGCGCCGTCGAGCGGATTTTCCAAAGTCCGCCACGCGCGGCCGATGCTCTCGCTCGCCAATGCGTTCAGCGGCGACGACGTGCGGGATTTCGTCGCTCGCGCCCGCCGGTTTCTAGGGCTGGAGGACACGGTTGAGGTGGCGCTGGTCGCGGAGCCGAAAATCGACGGCCTGTCGGCTTCTCTGCGATACGAGGCGGGGCGTTTCGTTGTCGGTGCGACACGCGGTGACGGATCGGAGGGCGAGGACATCACGCGCAATCTGCGCACGTTGGAGGATATTCCGGATCGGATCGAAGGGGCGCCGGATGTCCTCGAGGTGCGCGGCGAAGTCTACATGTCCCGCGACGATTTTTTTGCCCTGAACGAACGGCAAGAAGCGAATGGGGCGAAACCGTTTGCCAATCCGCGAAATGCGGCGGCGGGAAGCTTGCGCCAGCTCGATCCGTCCGTCACCGCCGAACGTCCGCTTAAGTTCTTTGCCTATGGCTGGGGCGAGGTCAGCGAATCCTTCGCCGCCACGCAATCCGAAGCGCTCGCCGCCTTCGAGCAATGGGGGTTTGCGATCAACCCGCTGTCCAGCGTGTGCCACAGCGTGGAAGCGGCCTTGGCCGTCCATGCGGATGTCTTGAACCAACGGGCCACGCTGCCATACGACATCGACGGTATTGTCTACAAGATCGACCGGCTGGATTGGCAGGAACGCCTCGGCATGGTGAGCCGGGCACCGCGCTGGGCCATCGCGCACAAGTTCCCGGCGGAGCAGGCGGTGACGGTCCTCGAGGACATCGTCATTCAAGTCGGGCGGACCGGCGCGTTGACTCCGGTCGCGCATCTGGCCCCCGTCACGGTGGGCGGAGTCGTCGTCAGCCGGGCGACATTGCACAACGAGGACGAAATCGCCCGCCTGGGCGTGAAAATCGGCGACCGGGTTGTCGTCCAGCGGGCTGGCGACGTGATACCGCAAATCGTCGAGGCGCTGGTCGATCAGCGGGGCGACGGCGCAGGATTGCGCGACTTCGAGGTCCCGGAGCGCTGTCCCGTGTGCGGCAGTCACGCGGTGCGGGAGGAAGGCGAAGTGGTGCGCCGCTGCACCGGCGGCCTCATCTGCCCGGCGCAGGCGGAAGAACGCATGAAACATTTTGTCAGCCGCAACGCCTTCGACATCGAAGGACTGGGCGCCAAGCATATCGTCGCGTTTCGGGAGGACGGTCTTATCGCCACGCCGGGCGACATTTTCCGCCTGCGGGACAAGCGCGAAGACCTCGAGACGCGCGAAGGCTGGGGCCCGCAATCCGTCGAGAATCTACTGGAGGCGATCGAGGAGCGACGGAAAATTTCCCTCGACCGTTTCATTTTTGCGCTGGGAATTCGCCAAATCGGGCAGGCGACGGCCCGGCTTCTGGCGCGTCAGTACGGCAGCCTGTCCGCGTGGCGCACGGCGATGGAGAAAGCCGCGGGGGAGCGGGCGTCGAACCCCGACGAGATGAAAAAGCCCGAACTCGTCGGCGAAACCTTTGCCGAACTCTGCAATATCGACCAGATCGGCGTGAGCGTGGCGGACGATCTCACCGCCTTCTTCGCGGAGCCGCACAACCGTGACGTTCTTGAAGACCTGTCGCGGGTGCTGGATGTCGAGACGTTCGAGGTGGCGGATACCTCGGACTCGCCGGTCGCGGGCAAGACCGTGGTGTTTACCGGCACCCTGGAGACGATGACCCGAAGCGAGGCGAAGGCGCGGGCGGAAGCTTTGGGTGCGAAGGTCGCCGGGTCCGTCTCCAAGAAAACGGATTACGTCGTGGCCGGGCCGGGTGCTGGATCGAAAGCCAAGAAAGCGGAAGAGCTCGAGGTCCCGATCCTCACGGAAGAAGCCTGGAACGCGTTGATCGGCGCGGACGCCTAAATCGCGCGCGTTGCCTTCGCCAACCAAGCGCGTTCCGTATCGTCGAGCAGATCCTGCACCGTTTCGCGAACGCGGGCATGGTAGTCGTTGAGCCATGCGATCTCCGGCGGCGTCATCAGCGATACCTCGACGAGAGCGAGGTCGATCGGCGCCAACGTCAGGGTCTCGAATTCGAATATGGTACGCTCGGCGCCTGCAAGGGCGGCGCAGGGACGCACCACCACGAGGTTTTCGATGCGAATGCCATACTCGCCGGCTTTGTAATATCCGGGCTCGTTGGAGACGATCATGCCGGGCTTCAGGGCGACTCCGCTGCCGGCCTTGGAAATCCGCTGCGGGCCCTCGTGGACGCCGAGGTAGCTGCCGACGCCGTGTCCCGTGCCGTGGTCGAAGTCGAGTCCCTCCTGCCACAGCGCCGCCCGCGCCAGCGTGTCCAATTGGCCGCCGGTCGTCCCTTCTGGAAAGCGCGCCGTCGCGAGGGCGATATGGCCTTTCAGGACGCGGGTGAAGCGGTCCTTCATTTCGGCGGTTGGCGCGCCGACGGCGATGGTGCGGGTAACGTCGGTGGTGCCGTCGAGATACTGGGCGCCGGAATCGACAAGATAGAGCTCGCCCTGGCCGATTTTCCGGTTCGTGGCGGCGGTGGCGTTGTAATGCACGACGGCGCCGTTGGGGCCGGTGGAAGAGATCGTCGGGAAACTCAGGTCCTTCAGTGCTCCGCTCTCCGCGCGGAACGCGCGCAGGCGGTCGGACACGTCGATTTCCGTCAATTCGCCGCCTGGGGCCGCTGCCGCGAACCAACCGAGAAACCGGGTCAGTGCGGCGCCGTCGCGGACGTGTGCTGTCCGGGTGCCGGCGATTTCAGTCTCGTTCTTGATGGCCTTCGGAAGCGTGCAGGGATCCTCTCCCCGCGCGATGTCGGCCCCTTGGAGACGCTCGAACACATAGGCCGCGGCGCTGGCAGGGTCGGCCTTGACCTTGGCGCCAGCCGTGGCGAGCGCCTCCAGCCGGTCGCCGAAGGACGACACCGGCTGCACCGCCACTTCGTTGCCCAGGACCTCGGTTAGGCCCGGCGACAGCTTGCGCTGATCGGCGAACCAATCGACGGTGCCGTTCTTGTGCAGTATGGCGAAGGACAGCGGAAGCGGTGTGTGCTTGACGTCGCTTCCCCGGACGTTCAACAGCCATGCGATGGAATCGGGCAGGGTCAGGATGGCGGCGTCGACACCCTCCGCGGCCAAATTCTCCGCAAGTTCATGGCGTTTCTCCGAAGACGGCTTTCCGGAATAGGCCAGGTCATGGGGTACGACGGGAGAGAGCGGCGCTTGCGGCTGGTTCTCCCAAACCGCATCGAGTGGGTTTGCCTCGACCGCGACCAGTTGCGCTCCGGCTTTATTCACGGCCCGGGCAGACTTTTCGACGGCATTCTGGGAATGCAGCCAGGGGTCATAGCCCAGGCGGCCGCCTTCGGACAGATTTTCGGCAATCCAGTCGTCCGGTGGAGAATCGGTCAGGTGATGCGGCGCGAACAGGGTGTCGTCGGTCTGCTGGCGTACCTGCAGCGTGTAGCGTCCGTCGACAAAGATCGCCGCCTTATCGCGCAGGACGATGGCTTGGCCGGCGGAGCCGGAGAAGCCGGTGAGCCAGCGCAAGCGTTCGGCGCGCGGCGCCACGAACTCGCCCTGATGTTCGTCGGTGCGCGGCACGATGAATCCGTCGAGCCCCGCTTTGCCCAGTTCCTTGCGGAGCTTCGCCAAGCGTTCCGGGTCCGGCCGGATGTCCAATTCGATATGGCATTCCGCCGCAACCGAGCGGAAGAGAAAGGCAAGTTGACGCTTGGAGGCCGCGTCCAATCGCGGAGAAATCAGGTCCATCCAGGCGTCGTCGGCAACGGCCGCGCCGGCGATTCCGGCCAGCAAGGCGCGGACCGCCGCGATGTCGCTCTCGACTCCGATAGTGGAGAGACGGTCGGCCAATGCCTCGTCGCCTTCATAGCCGTCTGTCGTCGTCGCCATTTCCTACTCCCGATCCTGATCGCGACGTAAAGCTAGGCACGCGCCCGCCCGCCCGCAAGACCAAATGGGACGATGGGGTCGGCTGCTTCCTATGCAAAAAACGCATGGCAGCGGTGCAATCTTTCTTGTCAAAAATTTTATCGGAAAGGCGCATAATCCACCCAACGTGCGCGCCGCTTATCGCTTCCCCCCAAAGCGCGTCAGGACGAAGGTCGTCCATCCGTCCGAACCCTCCTTTCGGGCAAGATGGTAGTCCCGGCGCTGATAAGCGGCGCGCACGCCATTCTCCTGATATTGCGTGAAGCCGGACAAAACAACCGTACCTCCTGGTGCAATGCATCGGCGGATGTCGGTCGCCATGTCGATCAAGGGGCGCGCGAGTATATTGGCGACGATCAGGCCGTAAGGTCCTTGCCGGGCGACCGGCCCGCTTGCGAGGCCGTCGCTCCTGACGGTCCGAACGAAGGGCGTCGCCCGATTCAGAATTACGTTCTTTTGGGCTGTCGCGACCGCATCGGGGTCGATATCGGCCGCAAGCACCCTGCGGCGCCAGCGTTTTGCGATTGCCAGAGCGAGAATGCCCGTACCGCAGCCGAGGTCGAGAATTCGGCCGCGAGGAGGGCGCCGCGAGAGAAATTCCAGCGCCCTGAGGCAGCCGATTGTGGAGCCGTGCGAGCCGGTGCCGAACGCCGGCCCGGCATCGATCGCCAACGCCGTCGCGCCGGGAGGGATCGCACCCTCGTAGTGGGTGGGGTGGACGAAGAAACGGCCGGCGACGATGGGCTGGAACGATTTCTGGTTCTCGGCGACCCAGTCGATGGCCGGCAGCGGCAGGACCCGTATCTCGGGCTCCGGCAGACCGGACAATTCTGCCGCAAGCGCCACGGCGCCGACGACGGCGTCTTCGTCGGGCTGGCTGACGGCAAAGGCTTCCACGCGCCAAAGCAGTGAGCCGGGAATTTCGAATACCGAGGTTGCGTTGGCCAGCGGCGCCAGCGCCCGCTCGAAGGTCTCGGCCGCTTCTTTGGGCACCTCCACCACCAGGGTCCAGCCGGATATCGTCATGAGGGGAACACCGTCTGCAGTCTCACGGTCTGGCGACGAACTGCGCCATCACGCGCTTGGTGCCCGCGTTGTCGAACTCGATCGTGAGGTGATCGCCGTCAACCGTGGTGATCGTGCCCATGCCGAACTTCTGATGGAAGCATCGGTCCGAGGGTGCAAAGTCTCCGGACTCGCCGACCGGAAATGCGACTCCGTCGATTGTCGCCGGTTCGTTTCGCCGTCGCTGAAAGCGCTGCCATCCGGGGCCGCCGACGGTGCTGGTGCCCCATGCGTCGCCGGCGTCCGAATCGTTCAGCCCGCCGTAATGGCCGTAACCGCCGTAACCCCCGACCTCGCTGGTCATCTCCACCTGTTCGGCGGGCAGCTCGTCGATGAACCGCGACGGGGCCGAATTCTGCCAAAGGTTATGAATCCGGCGGTTCGACGCATAGGAGATATCGACCCGCTTGCGCGCCCGGGTAATGCCGACATAGGCAAGGCGGCGTTCTTCCTCGAGGCCCGACAGGCCGCTTTCGTCGAGTGCCCGCTGATGCGGAAACAAGCCTTCTTCCCAGCCCGGCAGGAAGACGACATCGAACTCCAAGCCTTTTGCGCTGTGCAGGGTCATCAGGCTGACCATCTCGCCCTTGTTGCTTTCGGCGTTCTCCATCACCAGGCTCACATGCTCCATGAAACCGGCCAGAGATTCGAATTCCTCCATTGCCGAGATCAGTTCTTTCAGGTTCTCGAGCCGTCCGGCCGCGTCCGCCTGCTTTTTGATCCGGGCCTGCCACATTTCCGTATATCCGGATTCGTCCAATACCGTTTCCGCCAATTCCGTATGATGGGCGGTCTCCGCCAACCGCCGCCAGCGTTCGAAATCGTCAACGATCGTGGCCAGTGCGCGTTTCGCCTGCGGACGAAGCTCGTCCGTGGCCAGTACGTCGAGCGCCGAAGCATATAGCGAACGGCGGCTGGCACGGGCAATTTCATGCAGGGTCTGCAGCGTCGTCTTGCCGATTCCGCGTGTCGGTTTGTTGATGATGCGCTCGAATGCCAGGTCGTCGTCCGGCTGGCGGACGACGCGGAGATAGGCGATGGCGTCGCGAATTTCCTCGCGCTCGTAGAACCGGGGACCGCCGATCACCCGGTACGGCACGCCGAGCGTAATAAAACGCTCTTCGAACTCCCGTGTCTGAAAGCTGGCCCGGACGAGAATCGCGACCTCGTCGAGCGACGTACCCTTGCTGTGGAGCGCTTCGATCTCCTCTCCGATCATGCGGGCTTCCGCCTCGCCATCCCAGACGCCCCGCACGGCCAGTTTCTCGCCCTGATTGGCTTCGGTCCACAGGGTCTTGCCGAGCCGGTCTTCGTTATTGGCGATGAGGCCGGACGCTGCTGCCAGGATTTGCGGTGTGGAGCGGTAATTGCGTTCCAGCCGGACGACTTTCGCGCCGGGAAAGTCCTGCTCGAAGCGCAGGATGTTGCCGATCTCCGCGCCCCGCCAGCCGTAGATCGATTGGTCGTCGTCGCCGACGCAGCAGATGTTTTTCTGTTCCTGCGCCAGCAGGCGGAGCCAAAGATACTGGGCGACGTTCGTGTCCTGATACTCGTCGACCAGAATGTACCGGAACAGGTTTTGGTAATCCTTCAGGACATCGGGCGCCGCCGTGAAGACGGTGAGGCAATGCATCAGCAGGTCACCAAAATCCGCCGCGTTCAACGTCTGCAGGCGTTCTTGATATTCCGCATAGAGACGGATGGCGCGCCCATTGGCAAAATCTCCGGCTTCCCCGGCCGAGACCTTATCCGGCGTCAGGCCCTTGTCTTTCCAGCGCTGGATCAGTCCCGACAGCGCCCGCGCCGGCCACCGCTTCTCGTCGATATTCGCGGCCTGCAAATGCTGTTTCAGCAGGCGGATCTGGTCGTCCATATCGAGAATGGTGAAGTCGGGCCGAAGACCCACGACCTCCGCGTGACGGCGCAGAATACGTGCGCCGAGAGCATGAAAAGTGCCGAGCCACATGCCTTCCACCACGCCGCCGATCTGCCGTTCCACCCGGTCGCGCATCTCCCGCGCCGCCTTGTTGGTGAAGGTCACGGCGAGGATTTGGTAAGGCCGCGCCTTGCCCTGATGGAGCAGATGCGCGAGGCGCGTCGTCAGCACCCGTGTCTTGCCAGTGCCGGCGCCGGCGAGCACGAGGACAGGCCCGTCGAGCGCCTCCACGGCCTCCCGTTGCGCCTCATTCAGCGAATCGAGGATCGATGCGGCAGGGGCCGACCCGGCGGAACCCGGCGAAACCGTTGATCCAGGCGGGCTTGTGTCCGCATCAAGCGGATCGTCATAGAGAGGGTCACTCATTGTTTTATTATAGCATGCCCATCGCGCTTGGAAGATCGATCACGATCCGGTGCGCAATCTGATAATCGGCGACGAAATGATGTATACTTTTAAATCTGTCCGAGAGGAGCGAAACGATGGGTTCGAAAAGCGTAAATTGGCGCCGAAGGGGAGCGCTGTTCCTCGCAGTCCAGTTTCTCTTCGCCAGTCTCGCGATGGGCGCGGTGCGTGCGTCGGATGCGAACGCCGGCGATGTCTTCGACGCGGTTCTGAAATTGACGGCGGAGGTCCCCGAAGACGCGAGGACCGCCAAATCGCTCGGCACACGGCGCGAAGGATATGCGGTGGCCATCGATTCGAACGGCCTCGCGCTGACCATTGGCTATCTGATCCTCGAGGCGGAAGCCGTTACCCTGACGACGGGCGACGGCCGCGTCGTTCCCGCGCAAATCCTGGCATACGACCACGATACCGGATTCGGCATGGTGCGCGCCCTGCAACCTCTTGGCATCAAGCCGTTGCGGATGGGCGACTCCGGCACTGCCGCGGACGGCTCCGATGTCTTGGTCGTCGGGCATGGCGGTGCCGCGAATGCGATTACGGCACGGGTTGTCTCGCGCCGCGATTTTGCGGGCTATTGGGAGTACTTGCTCAAAGATGCCATTTTCACAGTGCCGCCCTTTGCCCGGTTTGGCGGCGCGGCGCTCGTCAACGACGCGGGCCAGCTGGTCGGGATCGGCTCCCTGATCATACCGAACGCGGCGGGGCCGAACATCCATAGTCCGGGCAATATGTTCGTCCCGATCAACGCGCTAAAGCCGATCATGGCCGATTTATTGGACGGCGGGCGGTCCGGACGCCGTCAAAACCCATGGATCGGCCTCTATACCGCCGAGCAATCGGGATTTTTAATCGTGCAACGGCTGGCATCCGACGGTCCCTCGGCGCGCGCAGGGATCGCGGCGGGAGATATCGTCGTTTCCGTCGCCGGAAACCCGGTGTCGGGTCAGATCGATTTCTATCGGAAATTATGGGCACTCGGCGGCCCGGGGACCACGGTCGAATTGACCGTTCTCAAGCCCGGTGGCGGTCTTAGAACGGTCAGCGTGCAATCGACGGACCGGTATAGCTGGTTGCGCCTGTCGAAGGGGAATTAGACCGCGTCCGAGTCTTCGCCGCGCGCGGCCAAAATGGCCCGACGGTAGGCCATCATGACATCGCGCTGGTGGACGACCCCCAATAGGCGTTGTGTTTTGGCATTATCGATGACCGCAATATGATCCTCGCCCTCGGCCTGCATCCAGCGCATGGCGACCCCGAGATCCTGGTCGCTTTCCAATGTCGGCGGATGCAGGCGGGCGACGTCCTGCGCGTTGAGCAGGATGTCGATCTCGGTATCAAACGCCGTGTCGGAGAGGTCGGCGAAGGTGATCGTGCCGTGCAAGCCGCCGTCCTTATCGACCACGAACAGGGTGCCATAAGGGGAGGCCGCGAGTTTTTCGCGTACCTTGATCATTGGGTCTGCCGGCTCGACGGTTACGGTGTCGTCCGACATTACTTCCGCCACTTTGACGTCCCGGAGAACACGTTGCTCGTGGCCTTGGCGGACGTTCAATCCCCGGCGCTCGAGCTGCCAGGTAAAATAGGAATGGCCGAACTGGTAACGGGTCACAAGAGTCGCAACGATGGTGGCGACCATGACCGCTACGGTCAGCGCATAGTCGCCGGTTAATTCGAAGATCATCAGGATCGTCGAAATGGGGGCGCCAAGAACGGCTCCCGCGACCGCACCCATGCCGACAATCGTGTAAGCGCCGGGCCCGGAGGAAAGTTCGGGATTGGCGAGCGTTGCCAGGACCCCGAAGGCGCCGCCGAGCATCGCGCCGAGAAACAGTGATGGCGAGAAAACGCCGCCGCCAAATCCGCAGCCGAGGCTAATTGCTGTGGCGATCAATTTCACCGCCAAGAGGGCGAACAGCATCGTAAGGGTCAGCGCCTCGCGCAAAGCATCGTCGGTCGCGGCATATCCCACGCCCAGAACCTGTGGATAGGCGATGGCGATCAACCCGACAATCAAACCGCCGATTGCGGGCTGTAGCCAAATGGGAATTGGGCTGCGCTGCATTAAGGATCGGGCACTCGAGATGGACCGCATGAAGACGATGGCGATCATGGCGCTCAACAGACCGAGTATCGCGAAGGCGGGAAATTCCAGAAAGGAGGCGATGTCGTGGGTGCCGATGATAAAGGCGGGGTAATCGCCGAAATAGCTGCGCGAGACCATCGTGCCCGCGACCGATGCGATGACCACGGGGGCGGAGGCGCCGAGGGCATAGTGGCCGACGACGACTTCGAGGGCAAAGAACCAGCCGGCAATGGGCGCGTTGAAGGATGCGGCCACGGCGGCGGCGACGCCGCACCCCAATAATGTCCTCGCCAGGGAGCGGCCGAGATGAAGCTTCTCCGCAATCCACGCGCCGAGGGTCGCGCCCAAATGTACCACCGGACCCTCTCGGCCGACCGACGCTCCGGCGCCGATTGACACGGCACTCGACAGAGCGGAGAGCAATCCGACCCGCAAATTCATCTGACCGTCCCGCAGGGCGTTGGCTTCGATTACGTCCGCGACGCCGTGGACCCGGCGACCGGGTATTAGGCGCCACGCGATGAGGCCGACGATCAGCCCGCCGGATGTGGTCGACAAGATGACCTGCCACCACTCGAATTCTTCATACAGGTTGGCAAGTCGGTCGTATTGGGCCTCCAGGACGAGTCCTTGAAAGAAGGCGATGGCCTCGCGGAACAGAATCGCGCTGCCGCCACCAAGCACGCCGATCGCAACAGCCAAGATAAAGAGGATCACCTGCTCGTGTCGGACCATCTGTCCAACACGTCTTAGAGGCATCGTAATATCGAAACGCGACAAGGCGATTCTTTTCGCTGCGGGTGACCTGAACCCGAATCTTAAAGGAGTGTCGACTGCCGCGAAAGGCCGAACGGGACTTATTCGGCTGCGCTATTGGTCAGTTCGGTCTCCAGGACGGCCTTGTTGCGTCCCGTCCGCTTGGCTTGATAGAGCGCATCGTCGGAGCGTTGGATAAGGTCGACAAGCGCTTCCCCGGGGCGGTATTGAGCCAGGCCGAGCGAGATCGTGATCGAACTGAGCTCCTCGCCGGTTTGCTTCTTGCGGAACCGCTTGCTGCTGATCGAAGTGCGAATTTTCTCGGCGAGAATCCGACCCGTTTCCAAGACCGTGTCGGGAAGGATGACGGCGAATTCCTCGCCGCCGTAGCGTGCCGCCGTATCCCGCCCTTTGATGTTCGACGCCAAGGTATGGGCGACCAGCCGCAAAACATCGTCGCCGGTCTGATGACCATAATTGTCGTTGAATTTCTTGAAATGATCGATGTCGACGAGCATCAGGGATAGCGGCGAGCCGTTCTCCATGGCGTGCAGAACCGACGTGCGCAGATGGATGTCGAAATACTTCCGGTTCGCGATGCCCGTCAAGGCGTCGGTCATTGCCTCCCGCCGAACTTCTTCCAGGCTGCGCCGCAGGCTGTCGATCTCCGAGGTCGTCGCCTTCAGGCGTTCCTCGAGATTGCGGCTGCGGACCAGCATCTCGTTGGTTTCCTTTTGCAGGGCGCCGACGACGTGACTGAGATCGTCCGCGGTGCCAGCGCCGCGAATCTCGTCTAAGGAGTCTCCAAGGTGGTCTTGAAGTTCTCGGTGCCTTCAGCCGCTTCCGCGAGAAACTGACCCACCTCTTTCACAGAAGAGTCGATTTGTTCGCTGGCTTCCTGGATGCGGGCGCCTTCCTTCGTGAATCCGAAGAATTTTTCGAATAGCTCGGCGTTTTCGTAACTGTCGAAATTGGTGCCGTCCGCGATGAGTTTGTCGATGGCGCGTAATAAATCGGGTTCGCGTCCGCTGACATAGGTATACCAGACCGTAAAGTTCTGCGGCGTAGACGGAATGCTGCGCTCCGTCATCATGCCGATGGCCTTTTCGGCTGTGCTGGCCGCGACTCTAATGTCGTCCGGATGTTCCAATATAAAACCCCAACTCGCCCACATATCGTTAACCATACAGGCATGAATGGTAGCAGACTACCAAATGCGCGCAAAAATCCAAATGTGTTTTGGTTCAATCTCCGGTCAAGAAGTTTGTTTCTTCATTCCGATCAACCGACCGACTCCCGAGGGGCTCGGCAGATCTGCATGCACGGTCTTAACTTTTCGGATCCAATCGGCGACATCCGGCGCCATCGGGCCGACGCGGCGCGTTGTCAGGTCAATATGCAGCGATAGCAGTTCGTTCGTCGCGGCCAGATATCCTTCGGTCCCGTGGTACATCTCGTGCCAAAAATGAATTCGCTTGGCATCGCAGTCCAGAATTCGGGTCGTAAAGCGAAGCGGATCGCCTTCTTTCACTTCTTGAACGTAGGTCACGTTCATGTCGGCGACGAAGGTCGTGGTATTGGCCTTGGTCTTGTAGTCGTGGGTCAGCCGCAGATACTCGAGCATCGCATCCGTCGCATGATCGAACGCCAAGACGTAAAACGCGACATTCATATGGCCGTTGTAGTCGATCCATTCGGGCTGCACGGTTTCTTCGTGAAGCTGCAGCGGTGCGGGTATGTTCGATGTCGTCATGACGAGCAGGTTAGAGGCCGGATCCACCATTTGACAAGACGTGCCGACACTCTCGCGGAGAGGTGCGATCTGATACCCGAAATATCGGTTGTACGATCTTAGGCATTTGGATTTCGCGCGGTCATTCGTCATACTGTTGCGCGACAGAATTTCATGGGTCGCTTTCGGGCGTTAGGGGGAAGCATGTCGGAGGAAGGCAACGCAGGGTCGAAGACAACGCCGCAGGTCCTTGGCCGCAAGACGGCCGCCTGGATCGGCGGGGTCATCTCCTTGGGCTTGCTGTCGATCATACTGCTATACGCCTATGGCGACCCGCGTCCGACATCGGTTGCCGGGAATGCCATTGGGGGCCAGGCGACCGGCATCCCGACGGTCGCTCCGAGGGAGCAGTATTATCGTATACGGGGGGACTATTTCCCCTTGGCGCCGGCAAGCGCGACCGCTGATCCCATCGGACAAATGTGGGCGGCGGTTTTCGGAGAGGCCGTGTCGCGCGCAGGCGCAGCAGCAGTCCGGCTGCGGTTATCGCATCCGGCGGCGCTCGCCCTGCCGAAGGACAGCGACGGATACCTGTTACTGGATATACCCCTTGGTGGCGCTGCGGCGAGCGGCGTGACGCCATATATCGTCCGCCAGCCGGAAGATAATGTCGATTTGCGCGTCGATGTCGAAATGTCGCCGACGGAGACCGGCGGGCTGTTGCCCCGCATGTTGCGGGCTTTTGCCGGGACTCCGGATAGGTCGAGCGGCTGGGTATCGGTGTTTTCCGAGGGGGCGTCTACGGGCCGCCAGGTGCTGAGCGATCAGAATGCTGTTTTCCCGGTTCGCGATTTCAGTAATCGCGTGGTCGGCGCGGTCAGGCTCGGTCTCGAAGTGCGGTCCTCGCTCCTCTTCACGAGGTTCTTCGAAGGCGGGGAATTCGAGCGTTTGGTTGTATCGGGAGCCGCACCCGAAGCGCGGCGGAGCGCCGTCCTCAGCGCCATCGATGCTGCGTTTCCGGAGGGTATGGGCGAAGAGAGCCGCAAGGCGGAATTACGCGCGCGCGCGAGCGCGCATTTCGCCTATCCGGAAGACACGGATCGGGCGGCAATCTGCCGCCAGGCGTTTTCCGACCTATCACAAGCGGGCCGCTTATCGTCGTTCGACGCTGCCGTAATCGCAATGCTTGTGGGGTATGACGCAAAGGCGTCGCTGCCGCCCGACGGCGATGTCTGTGGCGACCCCGGATTGACGTCTGTCCTGGCCCGGTCGGGAATGAAGGAAAGCCTGGAGCGCGCCTCTCGGGCCATGGCGAGCGATGCGGAAGCCGAAAAGGCGCGGAAAGCCGTTGCACGCGAGGTTACCGGACCGGAAGCTCATCCTCCGGGGAGCTATATCTGCCTAGGTGTCAGCGGACCGCGGATCGCGCGTCATTGCGAGACCTTGAACGCAATCGCCCGCGAATGGCGCGGCGGCGCCAAGTTCTTGCACATGAAAGAGTCGCGGCGCTATATCGGCGAGACCGTTGGGCTGGAGGAGCCGACAGGGGATATGCGGTATTCGGCGGCGCGATTTACCGACCGACGCCAGCTTTTGATCCATGTCGCCTTGTCTCGTGTGACCAATTTCGCATGTTTCCGAATGATCCGGGAGAATCCCGATTATTTCGAGGCCTTGTTGATCATGTCCGAGCCCGGCGCGGCGGCGTCCAGGAGGGTCGATGTCTTTGAGTTTGCGTTCGATAGCGACGGCACGATAGGCCGCATTCGGAGGCGCGCCGCTTTGCCTTCCGATATAGAGGCGGCACGCGCCTTGCCGTCTTCGTCGCGCTGTCGGCGCGAGTTTCTGGATCCCAACGAAGCGGCGATTCGACGCTTGGTCGGGACCTATTGGCGCCTGCCGGTCGGACAAGGGTGAACTCGTCCCAGGCTCGTTGCGCCGTCGAGACCGCCTGAAACGCATCTGGAAGATTAGAATTTCGATCCCGAGTGGACAGGTGGATAAACGGATCTGCCGGAAAGTTGTCCGGGCCGTTGGATTTGGAATACCGCGCGGACGCGGCGGGCTAACAGACCGGCCTATCGCCTCGAGCCGGCGGCGCTCTGGCGGGCATCATAGGCGGAGAGTGCCCCGTGTGCCTGGTCGAATGCATCGCGCCATAGCGTGGAGCGGTCCACAGGAATAACCGGAATATTCAGGTTGGCGATCTTGGCTGCCACGACGTCAACGTCGACGGAGAGTGATTCGCTGTCCTCCCGGAGATTGAATTCCGCCGTCGGACGCGCGGCTTGCTGCACGAGTTGGCGCGCCTTGATGTCGCGCCAGATACGGAACACCCGGCCACGATAAGGCATGTGGAACTTCGGTTTGGCCGAGTGGTACCGTTTTACCGCTGTGAACCAGGACCCAGTTTCCCGATGCAGGGCCGCCAGATACCGAGCGCCGTAGGCGACGTTGATCTCCGGCTCGAGAGCGGCTTCGATCGACTCGAAAGCATCGCCGTGATGCATCAGGTTAACCTGCATGCAGCCGACATCGACGTTGCGGATACCCCGCAGTTGAAGCTCGCGCACGGCCGCCACGGCCTCGTTCTTGGTGGGAAAATAACGGCCTTCGCCCTCCGCCATGACGGTCCATGGCCAAGCCACGAGTTGCCGCGAACGTGCATCTCGCCGGCCCGATTCCGCGACCGACAAAGCCCGCAGGAGTGAATCCGGTATGTTATGTAAGCGCTCCTGCATACCGGCCGGGACGGAACAGTATTCCCTGACATCCGTTGGCGGGAGCGGATTGGCCGCCGCAGGGTTAACGCCGCCGACGGAGCAGATTATGGCGATGGGGAGCAAGTATGCGCCGAATTTCATCAGACACCCGTTTTGGTTCCGAGAAGTTTCAATAAAAAATAGTATTTTTCGACAAAATTGTCACAACGAACCTATCGAATATCCAAATATTGGCAACATTAATACTGAAATATCAAGAATAGGGCAAACTTCTCCAAACTCATGGAATATCCCGTCGGGGTGATCACGGTCACAGCTAAGCCCCAACCAACGGGTATAATCAATGGCAGTCAGGATAAGAAAGGTCTCGGGGATGAAGTGCCGGAAATGCAATCGTGCCGTCGGATACGACATTTTGGCGCAGCCGCAAGATTGGGGTCGTCCGACCGGCAGTATAAGGTCCTATATTTGCCCTCGCTGCGGGCATCGCGAGACAGGGCGGCTCGACCGCCGTATCCGCAGTATTCCGGTCGCGGTGGAGCGCCGGGCCGCGGCTTAGGTAGGGCAATCGGTCCGTTCATCAGGACGGCGGGAACCTCATCGATCGTATCCCAGGTTCGGTGCAAGCCAGCGCTCCGTGGCCTCGAAATCGGCGCCGCGCCGTTCTGCATAATCCTTGACCTGATCCCGTCCGATCCGGCCGACGCCAAAATACTGCGCATCCGGGTGGCCGAAATAGAAGCCCGAGACACTGGCGGCGGGCAGCATCGCGAAACTCTCGGTCAGGTGGATGCCGGCCTTGCTTTCCGCGTCGAGCAATTCGAACAACGCGGCTTTTTCCGTATGATCGGGGCAGGCGGGATAGCCCGGGGCGGGGCGAATGCCGCGATACTCCTCGCCGATCAAGGCGTCGTTTTCGAGGTTTTCGTCCGGTGCGTAGCCCCAGAATTCTTGCCGGACCCGTTCATGCATGCGTTCCGCGAAGGCTTCGGCCAGCCGGTCTGCGAGCGCTTTAAGCATGATATCATTGTAGTCGTCATGATTTGATTTGAAGACAGCCAGCTGTTTTTCGATGCCAAGCCCGGCCGTCACCGCAAAGGCGCCGAGATAATCCTGAACACCGCTTGTGCGCGGCGCGATGAAATCGGCAAGGCAGAAATTCGCCCGGCCTGCCCGTTTCGCCATTTGCTGGCGTAGAAAATGAAACCGTGTTCGTTCTTCCTGGCGGGCTTCGTCGCGATAGACGACAACGTCGTCGCCGACCGCGTTGGCCGGGAAGAACCCGATAACGGCTCGGGCTTGCAACCAGCCTTCCGAGACGATGCGGTCCAGCATCTCGGTGGCGTCGTCGAACAGTTTTCTTGCCGCGTCGCCGACAATGTCATCCTGAAATATGCCGGGATAGTTGCCGGAAAGTTCCCAGGTTCGAAAGAAAGGCGTCCAATCGATCCGCTGCGTCAGTTCGGCAAGGTCGTAGTTCTGGAAATCCCGCAAGTCCAGGAAGCTCGGTTTTGGCGCGTCGTATTTCGCCCAATCGATGGAGAATGCACGGGCTCTTGCTGCCACAATCGGCAGGCGCTCGCTCCTGGCTTCTTTGCCTTCATGTCCTTCCCGCAATTTTTGGTATTCGGCCTGTGTTGCTTCCACGAGCGGGACGCGCTGTGTCTCGCTGACCAGGCTGCCGGCCACGCCAACCGCGCGCGAGGCATCGACCACATGGACGACCGGGCCCGAGTAATTGGGCGCGATCTTCACGGCGGTATGGATCTTCGACGTCGTCGCGCCGCCGATCAGCAAGGGTAGATTCAGTCCGGCCCGCTCCATTTCGGCGGCAACCGTACACATTTCCTCAAGCGACGGCGTGATCAGTCCGGACAGCCCGATCATATCGGCCTTCTGCTGTTTTGCCGTTTCCAGAATTTTCGCGTAGGGGACCATGACGCCGAGATCGATGATCTCGAAATTATTACAGCCGAGCACGACTCCGACGATATTCTTGCCGATATCGTGGACATCGCCTTTGACGGTTGCCATGACGATGCGTCCCTTGGGGCCGGCGGCGACGTCTTTCTCCGCCTCGATGAACGGCTGCAGATGCGCCACCGCCTGTTTCATGACGCGTGCGCTCTTGACCACTTGCGGCAGAAACATTTGGCCCGAGCCGAAAAGGTCGCCGACCACATTCATGCCGTCCATCAGAGGGCCTTCGATCACGTCGATCGGACGCTTGGCGTCAATACGAGCTTCTTCTGTATCCTCGATAATGAAGTCCGTAATGCCTTCGACGAGGGCGTGTTCCAGCCGCTTCGTCACCGGCGCTTCGCGCCACGACAGATCGATTTCGCGTTTTTGCCCGCCGCCTTTGAATTCTTCGGCAACGGCGAGCAGGCGGTCGGTTGCGTCGGGGCGGCGGTTGAGGACGACATCTTCCACCGGATCGCGCAACTCTCGAGGGATGTCCGCGTAGACAGCCAGTTGGCCGGCGTTCACGATCGCCATGTCCATGCCGGCAGGAATTGCGTGATAGAGGAATACCGAATGCATGGCTTCGCGGACTCGCTCGTTTCCCCGGAACGAGAAGGAGAGGTTCGAGAGGCCGCCGGAAATTTTGACCCCTGGAAGGGTGTCCTTGATTTGGCGGCACGCCTCGATAAAGGCGACGCCGTAGCCGTTGTGTTCCTCGATCCCGGTAGCGACGGCGAAGATATTGGGATCGAATATGATATCCTGAGCGGGAAAGCCGATTTCCTCGGTCAAGATCCGGTAGGCGCGGGTGCAGATGTCGACTTTCCGATCGACGGTATCCGCTTGCCCCTCCTCGTCGAACGCCATGACGACGACGGCGGCACCATAGCGAAGCACCTCTCGGGCCTGTTCGCGGAAGGGCTCCTCGCCTTCTTTAAGGCTGATCGAGTTTACGATGGCTTTGCCCTGTATGCACCGGAGGCCGGCCTCGATCACGGACCATTTCGAGGAATCGATCATGATCGGCACGCGGCTGATACTTGGCTCCGATGCGATGAGCTTGAGGAATTCTGGCATCGCGGTTTCGGCATCGAGCATGGCTTCGTCCATGTTGACGTCGATGACCTGTGCGCCATTCTCGACCTGCTGGCGGGCGACTTCGAGCGCCGTCTCGAAATCGCCTTCCATGATCAGTTTCTTGAACCGGGCGGAACCGGCGACATTCGTGCGCTCGCCGACATTGACGAAGCCGGTGACGTCGTCGAAATGCAGCGGCTCGAGGCCGGAAAGAGTGCAGAACGACGGCGGGTTCGCGGGATGACGCGGCGCTTTGTCGGCGACGGCATCCGCGATGGCGGCGATGTGTTCCGGAGTCGTGCCGCAGCACCCGCCGGCGATGTTCAGGAACCCGCTCTCCGCGAATTCGCCGATGCTCGCGGCCATGCTGTCGGGGGTGTCGTCGTATTGGCCGAATTCGTTCGGTAGGCCGGCGTTGGGATATATGCTGACGGGAATGTCCGCAATCCGCGAGATTTCCTGGATATAGGGGCGCAGATCGTCGGCCCCCAACGCGCAGTTGAAGCCGACGCTCAAGGGGTGTGCGTGTTTGATTGATGTCCAGAAGGCCTCGGCCGTCTGGCCGGATAGGGTGCGTCCCGACGCGTCTGTAATCGTGCCCGAGATCATCAACGGTAGCCGCAAACCGGTTTGCTGAAAGTGACGTTCCGCCGCGTAGATCGCCGCCTTGCTGTTCAGCGTGTCGAAAATCGTCTCGATCAGCAGGATATCGGCGCCGCCGTCAACGAGGCCGCGAATGGCCTCCTGATACGCCTCCACGAGTTCGAGAAAGGAGATGTTCCGGTATCCGGGATTATTGACGTCGGGTGAAATGGACGCTGTCTTATTCGTGGGGCCGAGGGCGCCTGCGACGAAACGGGGTTTGTTCGGCGTTTCCGCCTGAACGGTATCGGCGGCCTGGCGGGCCAGTTCAGCCGCGCTTCGATTCAATTCATAGACGATCGCTTCCATGTTGTAGTCGGCTTGCGAAATCGAAGTGGCATTAAAAGTATTGGTCTCCACGATATCGGCGCCGGCCCGCAGAAAACTCTCGTGAATCTCGCGTACGATTTCAGGCTGTGTTAAGGCCAGGATATCGTTGTTGCCTTTGAGATCGCCCTCGAAATCGCGGAATCGGTCGCCGCGGTATCCTGTCTCGTCGAGGCCGTAGGATTGAATCATCGTACCCATGGCACCGTCGAGCATGAGGATACGTTGGTCCAGCAATTGGCGAAGTTGCTGGCCACGGTGAGCGGCCTTGCTGTTTCCGTTAAGGGGCATCGGTCTATTCCTTGGCTAAGCGGCGTCCGCGCCCGGACCATCGAGGTGCGTTGGGCGCATGCCGAGCCGCCAGCAAATGGCATAGGTAAGCGCAGCACGATTGAGCGTGTAGAAATGAAAAGCATCGACACCATGCGCCAGCAGGTCTTCGCACTGCTCGATGGCGACACTGGCGGCAATGAGATTTCGCGTTTCCGGATCGCTGTCCAAACCGTCGAATTGTTTGGCCATTTCCGGAGAAACGGAGGTGCCGCATTTCTCGCTGAATTCCACGACTTTCGCGAAATTGGTCACGGGTAGAATGCCGGGTACGATCGGCACCTTAATGCCGGCGGCGACAGCGGAATCCCGAAAACGATAGAAAAGCGAATTGTCGAAGAAGTATTGCGTCAGAACGCGGCGAGCGCCTGCGTCAACCTTGCGTTTCAGATTGTCCAAATCCGCGGCGAGATTGGGTGAGGCAGGATGCATCTCCGGGTATCCCGCCACTGAAATTTCGAAATCCGCGATTTTGCGCAGGCCCTCCACGAGAGCGGCCGCATTCGAATATCCTTCCGGATGAGGCGAGTAGGAGATCTCGCCCTGCGGGGGATCACCCCGTAGCGCGACAATATGCCGGATGCCGGATTGCCACCATTTTCGGGCCATTGCATCGATTTCGGCTCGGGTGGCGCCGACGCATGTAAGGTGCGCGGCGGGTGCGACGGGCATCGATTTATGTACCCGGTCGACCAGACGTTCCGTGCGGCTTCGTGTCGATCCTCCGGCACCGTAGGTCACTGAAAAGAAAGTGGGACTCAAGGGGGCCAGCTTTTCCATCACCGTCCACAATTGGGATTCCGCAGCTGGGCTGTGGGGCGGGAAAAATTCAAAACTGACGGTGGGGCCTTCGCTCATGTTGTTGCCTCTTGTGCGCGAATTGCGGCACGTTTCTTTGGGTTAGCGCCGGGTTTAAACCCAGGCCAGAGGCAAACCGTCAATGGCTTACCTTTTAAATGGATCGGGTTTCCGGGGATCAGCCCGGCTGCGCGGAACCAACCGTTCATTTCATCGTCCGTAAACCCGAGCCATCGATGGGCATGCTCGCTCATCAGCCGGGCTTCGCGATGCGGCGCAAAATCGACGACGACGATTTCGCCGCCGGGGCGCAGGACGCGTGTCGCTTCTGCGATGGCGGAATCGGGGGCATCCGCATAGTGCAGAGCGAGATGGAAAGTTGCTACATCGCAGCTGGCGGATGCGAGGGGCAATTGCTGCATATCACCGTGGCGGACCCGACAATTGGCGAGGTTCGATGCCGCAAGGTTTGAGCGCGCCACGGTCAACATTTCATGCGAGAGGTCGACGCCGATCGCACGCCCGGCCAAGGGGGAGACCACTTCGAGTATACGCCCCGTCCCGGTGCCGATATCGAGATGATCCCAGCCTGCTTTATCGGGGAGGAGTTCGAGCAAGGCGCGTTCGACCAAGGTGTCATTCACATGCATACGTCGGATTTCATCCCATTCGCCGGCGTTCTTGCGGAAAAATTCCGTCGCCTTGAGGGTGCGTATGCGTCGAACCGTCTCAAGTCGCGCGCGATCGGCCGCCACGGTCGGATCGTCGTCAGGAATAAGGGCCAGCAATGCGGTCGCGAGTGAACCGGCGGCCTCCGATTCCTTGGTCCGGTAGAACGCCCAAGTTCCTTCCCGAAACCGCTCCAATAGGCCGGCTTCGACCATGAGTTTCAGATGGCGGGATACGCGCGGTTGGCTCTGGCTGAGGATTTGAGTGAGTTCGCTTACCGACAGTTCCGTTTCGCCGCACAGGGCCAGAATACGCATGCGCGTATCTTCGGCTGCTGCGCGCAAACCCTGAAGCAAACGATCCATCGGCCTTGTCATTCAAATTTCAAAGTAATTATATAAAGATATATTTATGTATAAATGTCAATGGAAAAGCTCCGCAGCTGCTTTTCCATGCGTTGAGACATTTATGCAACAGGTCCTCCCAATGACGCGCGGGAGGATTGATATCTTATGGCCATCCAAAATTCGATATGATACGTACACTAATCATCGGGTTGGGCGGTCCGCCCCGCACTGGCGGTCTCTGGCCTTATCCGATGAATAGTCGAGCAAGTAGGTATGGATATACCGTCACTTGTGCGGTTGTGTCGTGCTAACGCAAATTGTTGTGTGTCGGTTGGGAGTTTGGGGTTTGCAATCCTTGTCTTTATCGGGCTTGAAAATTTCCCGCATCTTAAAATCGAAATCTGTCGCAGCGGCCGCGATCGGAGCCATCATTCTTTCGGGATGCGCGACGGTCGACGGAGATACCGCAAACGATCCTTTCGAGGACGTCAACCGGCCAATCTTCGAATTTAACAATAAGCTCGACAATACGGTTTTCGAGCCAGTGGCGCAGGCCTATGTCGACAATGTGCCGGAGGTTATTCGGACCATCGTCCACGACACTCTCAAGTTCCTCAAGACGCCGATGATCTTCGCAAACAATGTCCTGCAAGGCGATATCGATCGCGCAGGCGTCACGCTGTCTCGCTTTATTGTCAACGGCATTGTCGGGTTTGGCGGCGCAACCGATGCGGCGTCGTCCATGGGTGTGCCCTATCACGAAGAGGATTTCGGTCAAACGCTTGCCGTGTGGGGAATGGACGAAGGCCCGTATTTGATGATCCCGCTTCTGGGGCCGACCAATATCCGCGACGGTATCGGCACGATCGTCGATTCGTTCTTGGATCCCCTCAGCCTTGAGGTGGATAAGGCAGCCATCACGTGGCCGCGCAAGGTTGCGTCCGGTGTCGATAGGCGTGCCGACCTTTTAGATACGCTTGACGATCTGGAGCGTACGTCGCTTGATTATTATGCGGCAATCCGCAGCCTTTATCGCCAAAAACGCAATGACGACATCAATAATGGCGCAGGCGATTCGGACGTTCCAATACCGAACATCAGCTTCGATGAAGACGAAAAATCCGATAAACCCGCAGCGGGTGGTCTCAAGCCGGTGATGGGGCTTGGAGACGAGAAGCCAGCTTTGGGCGCGCAGACGAGTCTTCGTTCGGATAACTAGTATGGGCTCGCTCTTTTCCGTGAGTCACTTTCGTGGATTAGTGCTTTCACTCGCGCTTCTACTCGTACTCAGTCACGGTGCGAATGCCTCCGCGACATATCCCGATTCGGGAGCATTCGTCACCGCGCTCGGCAATCGGGCAATTCAGCTCCTGACACAGAATCACGCCACCGAAGCGGAGCAAGAGGTCCGCTTCCGGGCGCTGCTCAGGGAAGGCTTCGCGGTTAGAAAAATTGGCAGGTTTGTACTCGGCAAGTATCGCAGGAGCGCAACGCCGGATGAGCTTGAAGAGTTTCTCGGTCTTTTTGAAGATTATATCGTTTCGCTTTATTCTTCCGCCTTCCGTAATTACTCCGGAGAAACGTTCGAGGTGGCGCGGGTCGTGAAGACGCGCAGCGAACACGATACGATGGTCGTCACGCACATTAATCCCGACACCGACGCAACGCCGACCAAGATTGTGTTTCAGGTGCGTAACTCTCAAGACGATTACAAGATTCTGGACGTGAAAATCCAAGGCGTGAGCATGATCGTGACGCAGCGCGATGAGTTCACCGGCTTTATCCGCAACAACGGCGGGAGCGTTCATGCTCTTATCGAGGCGCTGCGCAAGAAGACGGAAACGCTGAAGACACGGTCGACGTCGACTAACTAACGCCGCAGAAACCGTTACCTGCTTCCTTTCAAGTGATCGCTGGTCTGACCCAGGCGTCTAACGGGCCAGCGGTTTGTATTTAATGCGATGCGGCTGAGTTGCCGCGTCGCCTAAGCGCCGGCGCTTATCCGCTTCGTATTCTTCGTAGTTACCTTCGAACCAAACCACTTGGCTATCGCCTTCGTACGCCAGAATGTGTGTGGCGATACGGTCAAGGAACCAGCGGTCGTGGCTGGTCAGCAGCACGCAGCCTGCAAAGTCGCTCAACGCCTCCTCAAGTGCTCTGAGAGTATCGATATCGAGGTCGTTGGTCGGCTCGTCCAGCAACAGGACGTTAGCGCCCGACCGCAGCATTTTCGCTAGATGGACTCGATTGCGCTCGCCACCGGATAGCTGGCCCACCTTTTTTTGCTGATCGGGTCCGCGGAAGTTAAAAGCGCCGACATAGGCGCGGCTCTGTATCTTTCGCTTGCCGAGGTCGATCTCGGCCTCGCCTTGGCTGATCTCCTCCCAAACATTCTTCGTGCCGTCCAGCGTGTCGCGGGATTGATCGACAAAGCCCAGTTTAACCGTCTCGCCGATCCGCAATTCACCGCTGTCCGGCGTCTCGTCCCCGGTGATCATGCGAAAGAGTGTCGTCTTACCCGCGCCATTCGGCCCGATGACGCCGACAATCCCGCCCGGCGGGATTTTAAAGCTCAGGTCTTCGATCAGCAGGTGATTGCCGTATCCCTTCCGCAGGTGCTCCGCTTGGATGACCAGATCTCCCAGCCGTTCGCCTGCGGGAATGATAATCTGTGCGGAATCGGGTTCGCGGTCCTGACTGTCCGCGAGCAATTGCTCGTAGGCTGCGACACGGGCTTTCGACTTTGCCTGACGCGCCCGCGGGCTGGCATTGATCCATTCGCGTTCCCGGGCCAAAGTGCGCAACCTCGCGGATTCGCCGCGGGCCTCTTGCTGGATGCGTTTTTCCTTCTGCTCCAACCAAGCAGAGTAGTTGCCTTCATAGGGAATGCCCCGGCCCCGGTCCAACTCCAGAATCCAGCCGGTCACATTGTCGAGGAAATACCGATCGTGGGTGACCATGACGACCGTTCCTTCGTATTCCCGCAGGTGACGTTCCAACCAGGCCACCGTTTCAGCGTCGAGATGGTTGGTGGGCTCGTCCAATAACAAAAGGTCGGGTTTGCTGAGCAGGAGGCGGCACAGTGCGACCCGCCGCCGTTCGCCACCCGAAAGCGTGTCCACTCTGGCGTCTCCCGGCGGGCAGCGCAGGGCATCCATGGCGATCTCGATGGTCCGGCTCAGGTCCCAGGCGTCGGCGGCATCGATCTTTTCCTGCAGCTCAGCCTGCTCGTCGATAAGCGCCGTCATCTCGTCCGGATCTTCGACTTCGCCAAGCTTCAGGCTGACTTCCTCGAAACGGTCGACATAGCCCTTCTGTTCGGCCAAGCCTTCCAATACGTTCTCGGCGACTGTTTTCTCCGGATCAAGGTGCGGCTCCTGTGGTAAATATCCGACTTTCGCACCTTCCGCTGCCCAGGCTTCTCCATTAAACTCCGTCTCGATCCCCGCCATGATTCGAAGCAAGGTCGATTTGCCGGCACCGTTATAGCCAAGCACGCCGATCTTCGCGCCTGGCAAAAAGGCCAACGTGATGTTGTTCAATACCTCGCGGCCGACTTGATAGGCCTTCGTGAGGTCTTTCATCACGTAAATATATTGATATGACGACATGCGGTTTGCTCCGGTATCTTGGATCTGGCGCGAATTGGCGCTCTATTTAGCGAAACGACGGCGCCGCCGCAACGTTGGTTGCCTCGTTGCCGCGGTATAGACTGGGCTTCTGCAGCAGAACGGTGGATTTATGAATTACGATGCGATTTTCAGCGCCCTTGGCGAGCGATCTGTTGCGGCCGGCCTGATAGGTGCGGGTCAGTTCGGTGCTTCTTTTGTCGGGCAGGCGACTCGCACGCCGAGGCTGGACGTACCGGTCGTCTGCGACCTGGAGGCCGAGCGCGCGGCGGCGGTGTTTATCGCAGCCGGTTATCCTGAAGAAGACGTCATTATTGCGGATACACTTCGGGCGGCGAAGCGGGGGTTGGAGACCGGGAAAAGAGTTGCGCTCGGAGATGCGACGATTGTGCCCGAATTGCCGGTAGATATTGTCGTCGAGGCGACAGGTAATCCCGAAGCGGGCGCCCGGATCGCGATGGCTGCGATTGATGCCGGCAAGCATCTGGCGATGGTCACGAAAGAGGCGGATTCCGTCATCGGGCCCTATTTGAGTGCACGCGCGAAAAGCGCGGGGGTTGTCGCCACTCCCGTGGACGGGGACCAGCCCAGTCTATTGATTGGCTTGCTGTCTTGGGCTCGCCTTTTGGGCCTCGAAGTGATCTCGGCAGGCAAGTCGAGCGAGTACGACTTTATCTACGATTGCATACACGGAACCGTATCCTGGCGGGGAGAAGCCATCGCGGTGCCCGATTTTGCCGACGTCTGGCTGATGCCGGAACGAGGTGTCGCGGAAACCGTCGAAGCGCGCAGCGAATTGCTGCGCTTGTTCCCGCAACGAACCGTCCCCGATCTTTGCGAAATGGGGGTGGTGTGCAATCATTCTGGTTTGCTTCCGGATTCCCCGACCTTTCATGCCCCCCATGCCCGCACGCTCGAAGTGCCTGAAGTCCTGAGACCGAAGGAGCAAGGCGGAATTCTTGCGCGCGCCGGCACCATCGATGTGTTCAATTGTTTGCGGCGCCCCGATGAGCAAAGTTTTGCCGGTGGTGTCTTTATCGTGGTCGACTGTGCGGACCGCGAGACGTGGCAGGTCCTAAAGGAAAAAGGCATTCCGGTGACCCGCGCGGGCGGACACGGCATGCTCTACAATCCCTCGCATCTCCTCGGTGTCGAGGCGCCGCTCTCGATTCTCTCGGCCTGCCTGCTAGGTGCCGGCACGGGGGCCGCCGACGTCCGCCATATGGTCGATTTGACCGCCCGGACGGCGCGGAATTGGAAGGCGGGCGAGATATTGACGATTACCGATCACCATCACCACGAAGTCGCCGGCCTCGACCCTCTGCTGCTTCCGGCAGCGCCTGCGACGGCGGAGAATCCGCTCCCATACTATATGGCCGCGGGTCGGACTTTGTCGCGCGACGTGCCTGCGGGTACGACGATCACGCGCGCCATGGTCGAAGCGCCCGCGGATTCTGCGCTTTGGGGACTGCGCGATAAGATGGACAGCGCTGCCTAGCTTGGTTTGCGCGGCGGCGAGACGCCTTCATTTCCAAGGATCGACAGCTCACTGCTCTGTGGACGGGCTTTCTATACGAATTGGACGTCTTCCCGCAGCGCATGATCACTGGGTCAAGTTAGGGTTGGTGCGCTTCCGGCCTCATGTTAAGAGTTCCGCCTCGTCAGGACCTATGGCAGCGAGATCCATCCGCGCGTGAGACGCTTATATTACAGATCGGTATGCGAGTGCCGTCGTATCTACTATTTGATTTGTCGGCTATGGCTCTCTGAGTCCGAAACGGCGGCCTATAAATTGCGGACCCGGCAAATTGAAGGGGTCACGCAGGCGGACGGCGTTATTCTCTCCTATCCGAAATCCGGGCGTACATGGGTCGAAACCATGCTGTCGCACCTTTATGTCCGAAAATTGGGTCTGCCGGCCACGCGTGTCTTACGGTTTGAGGAAGATCATCGGGAGAGTTCGGACATTCCGTATCTCTTCTTTACCCATGACTATGCCCATGTGACGCATGGCCAATGGCTGCTGCCAAAAAACCGCAGTCGGCGCTTCTATCGGAACACACCTACCTTAATGATCGCACGCCACCCAATCGATACCGCGGTTTCGATGTTTTTCCAGCAATCGCGGCGTGAAGGAAATGTCATCGAAGCCGAAGTTTTCGACTTTGTTCGATCTCATGAAGGCGGTCTGGCGACGACCATCCATTTTCTCAATCTTTGGGCGGAGGAGCTGCCGCGCATTCGCAAGCACAAACTCGTGCGTTATGAAGATTTGGCAGCGGATACAAATGCGGTGTTCGGCGCAATCGAGCAGTTTTTCGGTCTGGGATTCGAGCCGTCGGACATTCGCGAAGCCGTTGCCTTCGCCGGGTTCGAAAATCTTCAGCGGCTTGAGAAAGCTGGGGATCTCAACGATTGGCGCTTCTCGGAAGGCGCCGAAAGCGACGACGATCGGCTGAAGGTCCGCCGCGGAAAAGTCGGGGGCTACGCCGATTATTTCGATGAAGCGCAATGCCGCGAGCTCGAGAAAATCGTCGCCGATACCCTTGATCCGGTGTATGGCTATTTGGATGGGAAAGTTCCCTGACACAGGTAAGGCCAATGCGTAATGCGCTATTGACCGTTCTCGGATTCGTCATGGTCTTGACGCCGCTCGGCTTGTGGGTCGCCTGGAGTGAGAAAATCTTCTACGGCCTGTTGCTGTGCTTCGGCATCGCTTTCTGTCTGATTTGCCTGATCGATAATTCCTTCGGCACGGACCGCGAACCTCGTTCCTGAGAGCGTACGCTTCCGCGCGCCTGCCGGCCCCATCCTCCAAACAAAAGCAGATTGCCGCCGTGAAGCGATGCGCGGTTCGTCTTTCCGCAATTTCGCGAAAACCGGAAATACGAAGGGTCTAGCGCCTTTAGGCGGTCGCCAGTTTGAGTTGCCGGGGGCGCCGCATGGCGATCAGGCGATTGGCTTCCTTGTGTCGGCCCTGTTGGCGGACGGCGTGGGCCAGCGTGAATTCCAGAAGATCGCGTTGCGCACGGCTGCCGCCGAGCCGTTCATGGCCCGACATTACGGCGCACAGATTCTCTTCGACCCCGATCCAATCCCGATTCGCAAAGGCCTGAAACGCGGCGCAAACCGGGATAACGATTTCGCCCGCCGGCCCTGCCGGTTCCCGGGTCAAGCGTCCGAACGCGTCCGCGTCACCCGCCATGCAATGAGCAAGAGCCGAATGTACATCCGCAAAGGCAAGTCCCGCGTTCGGGAAGGTGGTCGACGCGTAGGCGCTGATTTCTTGCCAGCGTGCCGCCGGCACCTCGAATCCGCCGAGGTTCGCGCGGTGCAGGAACGCCACGGTATCCGTGAGAATATTTAGCGGAGGTGCTCCGGACCCGGCAGGGGTGCTGCTCCCGTCGAGATAGCGCCAGGCCGCTTCGGCATCCCCCTCGGCAAGGGCCCATAACGCTAGATGCCATGAGGTGTGTCCGTGAAGGGCGCCGCCCCGGTCGTAATCCGGCCACCATTCTCTGAGGTAACGGTATCCCCGGTCGGTATCGCCGGTCTCGTAGAAAACATGCGCGCTGACATGGGCGTTATGCGCGCTGCGAGGATTGCCCTCAAGCGCCCGTTCGATCGTGTCGCGGGCTGCCTCCAGCTGTCCCACCTCGCCCTGTGCGAAGGCATGCTGGCCGAGAAACCACCAATCGTCGCCGTACGCCGGGGCGAGGGTGGTGGTGAAGGCGAGCTGTTCGGCTTCCCGCCCCGCCCGGCCGCTGAATCCGATCAGCCCGAAGACGCCGGTGCAGGTCTGCGCGATCATGGCATCGCGGGGAAAGTCCTGCACATGCGCGCGAATCGCACCATAGGCGGCGGGTACGTTGCCGTCGACCATGTGGCTGATGGCGCCGACATGGGCGGCCTCCCGCGCGCTCGACCCCTTGGAGGCCCCCTGGGCGGCGGCAATGGCGGTCGCCGCACCCGGTCGGTCGCCCATCAGCAAACGGGAACGCGCGATGCCAACATGTCCTAGCGCGAACGCGCCGTCCGCTTCAACCGCACGCCGGAATGCAGCCTCGGCGCCGTGTTCGGCCGCCAGGAACCGTTCGACACCATCGACATAAGCGTCGCGTGCGGCTTGCGAATCAGTACTGAGGATATTGCCGTAACCGTCTTCGAGCATTGCACCGGCCTCTTGGAATTGGTGGGCCTGGAGGGACTCGAACCCCCGACATAGCCGTTATGAGCGGCTCGTTCTAACCACCTGAACTACAGGCCCACCGTCTCTATACCAGCGGCGGCGGCGGCTGTCAGTCCCGGGCGAAAAAAAAGACCCGCAGCGGAATGCGGGTCCTTTTATAAACGACATCCGGGCCGTCAGTAGTCGAGGAAACTGCGGAGTTTCCGCGACCGGCTCGGGTGTTTCAGCTTGCGCAGCGCCTTCGCTTCGATCTGGCGGATACGCTCGCGGGTGACCGAGAACTGCTGGCCGACTTCTTCCAAAGTGTGATCAGTGTTCATGCCGATGCCGAAGCGCATGCGCAGGACCCGCTCTTCGCGCGGCGTCAGGCTAGCGAGCACCCGCGTCGTCGTCTCGCGCAGGTTCGAATGCATCGCCGCGTCGGAGGGCAGGATCGCGTTCTTGTCCTCGATGAAGTCGCCGAGATGGCTGTCTTCCTCGTCGCCGATCGGCGTCTCGAGGCTGATCGGCT
>JAYPOZ010000005.1:0-86064 GCA_038131165.1 Rickettsiales bacterium
GCTTGCCGCTGTCGGCCGTCCGGGTGTAGCTCTTCAGCCTGCCCCGAACGCGCAGATCGCCGCTGGCGATCCAGAGCGCCATGCCGAAGGCGCTGCCGGATTGCTTCTGGCATTCGCGGCAGTGGCAGGCGGTCAGCTTTAGCGGCTCCGCCGTGATCTCGTAGCGTACCTGGCCGCATTGGCAGCCGCCGGAATAGGGTGCCGGCATAGCAGCGGTTCCTAGAGAGCGTCGAGAAAGCCGGCCAAAGCCTTGTTGAAGGCATCCGGCTTCTCGAAATTGGGCAGATGGGCGGCGCCTTCGATCACCGCCCATCCGGCACCCGCGATCTTATCGCGATAGACCTCCATCCGGGCGGGCGGGGTCGGCGCGTCGATTTCCCCGGCGATGACCATGGTCGGCGTGGTGATCTCTCCGAGGCGGGAATCGTATCGCATCGCGTTGATGGCTTCCGTCGTATAGGCGTACCCCTCGACCGGAAGCGCGGTAATGCTCGCCGCGAGCCTGGCGAATCCGTCCGGGTCCCGCGCCTCGTAGTCTTCCGGCAGGTAACGCGCCAGGAGCCGCTCTGCCGCCAGGCCCATCTTGCGGTTCGATTCGCGGAACTCCGCCGCATAGCCCCGCATCCGCTCCAGGCTGCCGTCCGGCATCTCTCCCTGGGTCGCGACGAAGGTCACGCTCGACAGGCGGTCCCGGTGTTCGAGCGCCATCTCGTAGCCGATCATGCCGCCGAGCGATTTCCCGACGTAATGGGATTTTTCGATGCCGAGCGCATCCCACAGGCCGACGATATCGCTCGCCAAATGGGACATGCGCAATTCTTCCTTGATCGCGCCGAGACTGGATCCGCCGTGCCCGCGCAAGTCGAGGCAGAGGACGCGGTAGCGGTCGCTGAAAGCCGGGACCTGCCCCGCCCAGGTCTCCAGCGTGAAGGATTGCCCGGGGACGAATGTGAGTGGCGGCGCGTCGACCGGTCCGTCCAGTGTGTAGTTGATCTCGACGTCGTTGACCTTTTGCTTCGGCATGATCCGTTTCCTTGTCCTTATTGGGCGGTCCAGCCGCCGTCCATCGGCAGTGCGGTGCCGGTCATCTGGCTCGCCGCCTCACCGCAGAGGAAAACCGCCAGCGCGGCGAGCTGGTCGACGCCGACCTGTGTCATGCTCGGTTGTTTCTCGCCGAGGCGTCGTTTGAGGGCGGTCTCCAGATCGAGCCCCTGTTCCTTGGCGAATTTTTCGTTCTGCCAGCGGGAGAGCGCGGTGTCGGTCGAGCCCGGACAGATGGCGTTGCAGGTAATGCCCGACTCCGCCGTCTCCAAGGCAACCATCTTGGTCAGGCCGATCAACCCATGCTTCGCAGAGACATACGCGGCCTTGTGGATCGAGGCGACGAGGCCCTGGACGGAGCTGGTGTTGATGATGCGGCCCCAGTCCCTCTCGCGCATCTGCGGCAGCACCGCCTTGATCGTGTGGAACGAGGACGAGAGGTTGATGGCGATAATGTCGTCCCATTGCGCCTCGGGGAAATCCTCGATGGGCGAAACGTGCTGGATGCCGGCATTGTTGATCAGGATATCGATCTGCCCCATCGTCGATGTCGCCTCGGAGACCATTGTGCGGATCTCCGCAGGTTTGCGCATATCCGCCGCCGAGAAATGCACCGCCTTCGCGCCGGCCGCCGCGACTTCGGCCTTGGCGGAGTCGATGACTTCGGGCGTCGCCACGCCATTGAGCGTGACTGTGCAGCCTTCCGCGGCGAGTGCCTTCGCATAGGCGAGGCCGATCCCGCTCGTGGACCCGGTGATCAGCGCGCATTTGCCGTCCAACATGGCATTCTCCCCTCGAAAATTCCTTTCAGGATAAGTAAGGCGGGCGCCGGGGATGTCAGGGGCCGGAACCCACCTATCTTCCCTGCAACGATCGCAAATAGGGAAGGAAAGCCGATGCGGGGTGTGCTGGTCGAGGAATTCACGGCGTTCGAGAACCTGACGCTCAAGGACTGTCCGGAGCCGGAACTGGGGCCGAAGCAGGTACGCATACGAACTCAGGCGACCGGTATCAGTTTCGCGCTTAGCTTGATGGTTTCGGGCCGCTACCAGCGCAAGCCGCCATTGCCCTTCGTGCCTGCCGCCGAAGTGGCGGGGATTGTGACGGACGTGGCTGAAGGCTGTGAGCGCATCAAGGTCGGGGACCGGGTCTGTGCGGTCCTCGATTGGGGCGGCTTGGCGGAAGTCGCGGTCGCGAATGAGGTGAATACGTTTAAAATTCCCGACGGTTTAACCTTCGATCGCGCCATCAGTTTCACCAATTCTTACGCGACGTCCGCAGCGGCACTGACTTGGCCGCATTTGCTGCGTTTGGCGGCGGGAGAGACTTTGCTCGTACACGGTGCCGCGGGAGGGGTCGGGCTGGCCGCGATCGAGATCGGCAAGATCATCGGAGCCACCGTGATCGCGACAGCCGGTTCGGCCGCGAAGCTTGAGGCGGCCAAGGCACGCGGTGCCGATCACGTCATCAACTACCGCGACGGCGGGTTCAAGGATACGGTCAACGAACTGACCGCGGGTCGGGGCGCCAATGCTGTCTACGACCCGGTTGGGGGCGACGTGTTTATGGAATCGCTGCGCTGTATCGCGCCGGAAGGCCGGATCATGCCGGTTGGTTTCGCGAGCGGGACGATCCCGCAGATTCCGGCGAATATTCTGCTGGTCAAGAACATCACCGTCACCGGTCTGAATATGGGCTACTACATCGGCTGGAGTCCCGACGACGTGCGCTACGAGAGGGCACCGCTCATTCACGCCCTGATGGCGCAGATGTTCGACTGGTTCGAGGCCGGAAAGATAAATCCGCAAATCTGGGAGACCTACAAGCTTGAGGATTTCCAGGACGCCATGGCGGCGGTCTTGGGGCGGGATGCGATCGGACGGGTGGCGGTGGTCATGGATGAGGAAGCCAAGCGGTTAGGCCGATAGACATTCGGATTCACTCAGGAAAAAGATAATGTCCCAACAAACTCGATTGTTCTCCCCGCTGGAATTGCGCGGCGTGACCCTGCCGAACCGGGTCGTCTTGTCACCGCTTTGCATGTACTCGGCGAACAGCGGAGTCGCGTCGAACTGGCAGTTCGCGCATCTCAGTACGTTTGCTCGCGGGGGCGTCGGCCTTGTTTTTGCCGAGGCGACGGCGGTCGAGCCGCGCGGCCGAATCACGCCCCGATGCCTCGGTATCTGGACCGACGCGCAAGCGCAAGCGCTGCGGCCGACGACGCAATTCATCAGCGATCTGGGCTCGGTACCTGGACTGCAGATCGCACATGCGGGCCGGAAGGCTTCCGCGAGCCCGCCCTGGGATGGCGGCAAGCCGCTCGCCGTCGGCGATGCCAGTTGGGGCGATCCCGGTTGGCAGACCGTGGCGCCCTCCGAGGTGCCCTTGGCGCAGGGGTGGCCCACGCCGCACGCTCTGAGCGAGGCGGAGATCGCCGATCTCGTTACGGCCTTTGCGGACAGCGCGCGCCGAGCCGTCGTCGCCGGATTCAAGGTCTTGGAAATTCACGGCGCGCACGGCTATCTCATCCATAGCTTTCTCTCGGCCCTGAGCAATCAGCGCAACGACGGCTATGGCGGGGACCGCGCCGGCAGAATGCGGTTCGCCCTCGAAGTCACCGAAGCGGTCCGCGCGGCCTGGCCGGACGAGCTTCCCCTGTTCTTCCGCCTCTCCGCCATCGACGGCCACGGTTGGGAGATCGAGGACTCCGTCGCTCTGGCGGCCGAATTGAAAGCGCGCGGGGTGGATGTTGTCGATTGTTCCGCCGGCGGCATCACCGGAGCGCCCGCTTTCCGGGCGCAGGACGACGGCAAACCGCTGGCGAAATCAGGCCAGCGCCCCCTCGGCTTCCAAGTCCCCTACGCGGAAGCCATTCGGACCGGCGCGGATATCAAGACCATGGCGGTCGGACGCATCGTCGATCCGCAACAGGCGGAGGATATTCTTGCGGCGGGAAAAGCGGACCTTGTCGCCCTTGGACGTGAATTGATGCATGATCCGTTCTGGGCCTTACATGCGGCGGAAATCCTGGCGTCGGAAGATGCTTTCAAGTTGTGGCCGGAGCAATACCGATGGGCGATTGTGCGCCGCGCCGAGCTGGGCCGCTACGAGCGTCCGTAAATCGTCTGCACGGCGTAGTGTTGCGCGCTGCCGTCAGACGGCTTGACTCTGCGCCGGCCCGTTATTGTCCCGTATGATTTTCTCGGGAGGATACCAGACGGTCACGCAGGTACCCCTGCCGACCTCACTTTCCAGCGTCAAGCGGCCACCGTTGAGTTCAGTCAGACTCTTCGATAACGAAAGGCCGAGACCGGTGCCTTCGTGGGAGCGGTCCGGTTTCGATTGCGCCTGGCCGAAGGGCTCAAGCACTTTCTCGATATCCTCGGGGGCGATTCCGATCCCGGTGTCGGTGACCCGTAGAGAGATTCCGCCACGTCCGTCGCCGGCGACCGACACTTCGACGGTGCCGCCCGACGGCGTAAACTTTATGGCGTTGGAGAGTAGATTGAGCAGGATCTGCTTCTGTTGGCGCGCGTCGACGAACAGCTTCGGCAGATTTGGCGGAAGATCGACCCCAACGTGAACTTGTTTTAGGTCCGCCCTGGTCTCGATCATGGTGAGGCAGGCGATGATTGTCTCGGGCAAGTCGACTTCTGTCGGCATGATTGTGGCTTCGCCAGCTTCAATCTTCGAAATGTCGAGGATATCGCTGATGACGCCGAGAAGATGCGTGCTCGAATCGTAGATGTCTTTCGAGTACTCCACATACCGGTCGCTGCCGAGCCGGCCGAACATTTCGGTCATCAGGATCTGCGAGAAGCCGATTATCGAGTTCAAGGGTGTGCGTAATTCGTGACTCATATTGGCCAAGAATTCGGACTTGGTCCGGTTGGCCATTTCGGCTTGCTCTTTGGCGTCGATGAGCGCGTTTTCGGATTCCTTCTGCTCGGTGATGTCGATGATCTGCGCGATGGCACTGGCTTCCTTTTCACCGCTCAGGCGCAAGGACGATATGTTTACGTCGGCCCAGACCACGCTGCCGTCGGGGCGGAGAAAGCGCTTCTCGAAGCGGACGAAGGAAACCTCCCCGGAATTGAGCTTCTGCAACATATCGGCGGAGGTGTCGATGTCGTCCGGGTAGGTAAAGTCGATTACCGATGTGCCTTCCAAATCCTCGCGGGAAACGCCGAGAATGTTGCAATAGGCGTTATTTACATAAAGCCTTCGCCCGCTTTCGTTTTGCAGACTCATGCCGATGTGCGAGCTTTCGAAGATGCTGCGAAACTCTTCATCGCGTTCCGAAAGCGATTGCTGTGTTCGCTTGAGTTCACTGATGTCGGTGCTGAAAGACCCGATGCCGATAATCTCGGCGGAGGCGTCGCGGACCGGGTACTTGGTGACCATTTCCGTATAGCGGGTGCCGTCGGGCAGCAGGACGCTGCGCTCGCGCATAACGGGGGCTTCCGTATTGATCACTTCCAGATCGTGGGCCGCCGCTTCCCGGCTGTGGTCGGACAACGAAATGTCGGCATGGGTCCTGCCGATCAGCTCGCGCGGCTCCAAGCCCCGGCTGGCGGCAAAGGCGCGGTTTACCAGCTGATATCGTCCGTCCAATCCCTTGAGCGATATTTGCGCCGGTGCATTGTCGATGATGGATCGCAACATGTGCCGCCGTTGATCGAGTTCCCGTTGAGCCTCGTACTGCGTGGTAATCTCGGTCCCGGTCCCGCGGTAGCCTTTAAATACGCCGTTGTCGTCCCAAAGGGGCATTCCGCTGAGACGGACCCAACGGACAGCGCCCTGGTCGTCATTTAGACTGTAGACGAAGTCGCGGAATGGTTCCCGTGCCGCAACGGTTGAGTCGAGCCGAGCCCATTTCTCTGTATCAGCGCGCTCTTCGCTGGTGAGCCGTTCTTCGGTAAATTCCGCGCGGGTCTTGCCGAGTGTCGTCTCCGCGTCGATGCCGCATTTCCGATCGTATGAATCCGAGAAATACGTATAGCGGCCCTCCGCGTCGGCTTCCCAAATCCAATCGGACGAGGCGTCCGCCAATTCCTGGAACCGCCGCTCGGCTTCCCGCCTGGCGGCGCGCTCGCGCACCCATCGCCGCCTGTAGCGTGCGGCGGCCCAGAGCATTGCGCAGGCGACCGCTAAAGACGCGGCGAGAATGAGTGTTGTCCCGGCCATCTTCCTTTCCAATCGAGAAGCCGCTCACGCCGACCGGCTCCATTGCCCGCCCCGGGTTGGTCCCGGCGCTGGCAGTCGAGCCTGAGTATCAACAGATTTCGTTGCGAGTCTCAAGGACCATGGGCGCAAGTTCGTTGGCGTCCCGGCCCGCCCAATCGAGGTCGGGCACCTTTTCCAACGAGCGTTTTTGGGCGGATTCGAGGGCTGCGGCGGCGGCCGGCTGGTGTTTGTTGCGGGGTTGGCCGCCTCCCACCACCCAACGGCCGTCGACAGAGCCGGCGCGCCCCGCGCGGTCCGCGGCGACGTAGATCAGGCTTCGAAGCGGCTCCCGCACCGGCATCATAGAGGGGTGATCGAGATCGACCAGCACGAGATCGGCCTTGGCGCCGACCGCGAGCCGGCCGATATCGTCTCGTCGCAGGGCCCGTGCGCCGCCGGTCGTCGCGGCGTTGAAGACGTCGAACGTTTCCAGATCGTCGACCGTGCCGGCGATGGTGCGGGCATGGTTGGCGGCGTTGCGCATTTCTTCCAGGAAATTGTGCGGATAGGTGTCTGTCCCGATGCCCATATTGACGCCGGCCCGAACGTAATCCCCGAAGGTGCGCAGCGTGATCCCGCGGCGCAGGAAGACGGTCGGGCAATGCGCCACCGTGGCCCCGCTTTCCGCCAGCAGAGCGAGATCGTCGCGGCTCGACCAATGCAGCCAGGGATGATGATCGAGAAAGATTCCGTGGCCGATGATGGCATGTTCGCCGAGGCCGCCAATATCGTGCAGCCAGCGGATCGGCGTCTTGCCGTGGCGGCGGATCATCTCGTGGAATTCGGTGACGCTCTGCGCGGCGTGGATTTGGAAGGGCAGGTTGCGCTCCTCGGCAAAGCCGTAGGCGTCCGAGATTAGGTCTTCGGTGCAAGTGTCGACCTGGGCCGGGCAAACCATGCCGGATAGCCGGCCGGAAGGGTGCTGCGCGGCGCGGTCGATCAGTCGGCGGGCCTCGGCGAAGGCTTCGCGTCCCGCGCCCTCGTCCCATTGGTATTGCAGAGCGTGCCCGTCGGCCGTGAACCAGCGCGCGTCGCGGAACATGGGTGCTGCAACGGCCCGGATGCCGCTCTCGGCCAGCGTGTCGAGCCAGCCGTCGAACGGTATCGACAGGTCGGCGACGGTGGTGACGCCGCTCATCAGCAACTCCGCCATCGCGACACGCATGGCGGCCATGTTGCCGTCGCGGTCGTTCGTGAAGACGGTCAGGAATTCGTAGAGCGAGCTATGCCAGAATCCCGGGCTGCGGGTCTCGTCGGTCAAACCCTTGCGCAGCGGCTCGCTTGTCGGATGGGTGTGGATGTTGACGAGCCCCGGCATGACCATCAGCCGCCGACCGTCGATCTCGTGCGCCGTCTCTCCATCGTACTTGCCGCCGACGGAGATCAACTCGCCGCCTCTGAACGCCACATCCGCGTCTCTCAGGTAGACATGCCGTTCGGCTTTGTCGTCCCAGGCGACGATCCAATCCGCGTTGCGGACAACAGTGACGCCGCTCATGTCAGCTGGTCGCGGAGCCACGCCGCGATCTTGGCATATTCCGCGGCACCGCCGGGACCGAGCAACCGGGCCCGCAGAAATCCATGGATCATGTTCTCGGCGCAGTGGTAGGTGACCTCGACCCCGGCGGCGCGCAGCTTGTCCGCATAGAACTCGCCGTCGTCGCGGATCGGGTCGTGCTGTGCGGTGTGTATATACGCGGGCGGGAGGCCCGAGAAATCCTCCGCCAGGATCGGCCGTGCCAGCGGGTTCCCGCGTTCTTCGAGCGGGATATAGAGATCCCGGTACGTGATCGTCGAGGCTCTGGTCAGTCCGGGCGCATCCGCGTTCTCCTCGTAGGATCCGCCGCTCTGGTCGAGCCCGGTGCCCGGATAGATCAGGGATTGGGCGACGATCCTGGGGCCGCCTCGGTCGCGGGCCGCAAGGCAGGCGGCGGCGGACAGATTGCCGCCGGCGCTGTCGCCGCAAACCGCGATTCGCGCCGGGTCGATCCCGAATGCCGCCGGATGCGCCGCGACATGGCATAATGTACCGTAGACGTCGTCGAAGGCGGCCGGGAAAGGGTGCTCGGGCGCCAATCGGTAATCGACGCTGACGACAACGGCGCCGCAATCCTCGGCGATGCCCCAGGCAAACGTATCGGAGCTGTCGAGGTCGCCCTTCATGAAGCCGCCGCCGTGGGAATAGATGATGCACGGCGCGGCATCCGTCACCGCCCCGGGCGTATACACCCGCACGGTAACCGTCCCGTGATCCAACGCTAGGGGGCGGTCCTCGACATGCATGGTGTCCGGATGCGGCGTGGAGAGCGCCCGGCTATAGGCGGTCCACGCCGTCCTTTGTTCCGCGATCGTCACTGCCGGGCCCGCAGCCCCTCTTGCGTCGAGCATGGTCGTCATGTCCGGGTGCAAGGGCTTGCCGTTGACAATGATGGTGTCGTTCATGTGTCCGGTCCTTCGGTTGGGCGGCCGAACCAGGTTCCCGGCCGCAGCAGGCTCGCCAAAAGAAATACCAATAGAAATGCACTCGCAAATCCGAACGTCGATTGGAACCCGTCGAGAAAGGCGTTCCGCGGCTCCAATCCCGCGCGGGCGGCGCCGGCTTCGAACGCGGCGAACATCCAGGTCAGCAGCGAGGCCGCGCCGACGATCCCGATGGTCCGGGTCAGCAGCGCCAGGCTGCCGGCGACGCCGCGGTCTGCGATCGGCAGCGTCCCGGTCACGATGTTCATGTAAGCGACCTGGAAGAGACCCAGTCCCAATCCCGACATCAGAAGCGGTAAGGTCATGGCGGGGAGACCCGGCGTGCCGTCCCACTGGCCGACGATAAAAGTGCCGCCGCTGACCAGGAGTACGCCGATGAAGGCCACCCGGTTCGCCGGCACCGGTCCGATCGACCACCCGGCGACGG
Organism: Rickettsiales bacterium; assembly: GCA_038131165.1. Classification (GTDB taxonomy): domain Bacteria; phylum Pseudomonadota; class Alphaproteobacteria; order UBA8366; family UBA8366; genus UBA6544. The sequence goes on from JAYPOZ010000005.1 coordinate 9,176, forward strand.
GCGACGCCAGCACCACCCCGAGCGGCGACATCGCGAGGACGAACCCGCCGATCCCCACGTCCAGGCCCGACAGCCTCGCGAGGAAATACGGCACCAGCAGCAATACCGCGAAACCGGTGAAGTTGACCGCGACGTTCGCGAGGTTGAGGACGGTGAAATCGATGCGGCGAAAGACCGCGAGGCGCAGCACCGGCGACGGGTGCCGGGCCGCGCGCCGGGTATAGACGACGATCGCGGCCAGGGCGGCCACCGCCAGCAGGGCGACCGCCAGCGGATGTTCTTCGAGGCGCTGCAACTGCGTCACCGTCAACAGGAATCCGGACATCGCGGCCGCGATCAGGATCGCCCCAAGGGTATCGAACGGGGCGTCCGCATCGCGGCGTGGCGGGGTCGGCAGGACGAAGACAAGCAGCAAGGCGGCGAAGGCGATGGGTGCGCGGAACCAGAACACCGCTTGCCAGCCCCATTCGGCGACCAGCAGGCCGCCGAGCGACGGCCCGAGGGCGCCGCCGATCCCGAACATCATCAGGTAGGCGCCGAGCACCCGGCCGCGATAGGCTTCCGGAAACAACGAGGTGGCGAGCGCCGGGCCGCAGCTCAGAACCAAGGCCGCGCTGACGCCCTGAGAGACCCGGAAGGCCAGCAGCCATTCGAACCGCCAGGCGATCGCGCAGAGCGTGAAGGTCAGGACGCTGAGCGCCAGGCCGGCGGTGAAGATGCGCTTGTGGCCGAACAGGTCGCCGAGCTTGCCGAAAACCAGCATCAGGCTGGTATGGGTCAACACATAACAGACGATGACCCATCGGATATCCGCGAGCGGCACGCCGAAATCTCCGGTGATGCGCGGAAACGCGATGTTGACCGCGCTGTCGAGCGGCGCCACGAGGGTGCCGAGGCCGAGGACCAACAGGCCGAGATAGCTGCGCGCGGTGATCGGCATGTCCGTCCCGCCGGTCAGTACGGTGCGTCGCCGGCGACGGTGACGCGGTGCATCCGCCGCCGCTGGCCCCGGTAGTCGTGGATCGCGTTATGCAGAACGCAGCGGTTGTCCCAGATCGCCAGCGAGCCGGGCCGCCAGCGAAACCGGCAGGTAAACTCCGGACGTGTTGCGTGCCGGATCAGATAGGTCACCAGACCTTCGCTCTCAGCGGTCGTCATGCCGGCAAAGTGCTCCGTGTGGAGGCCGATATACAGCAGCTTCCGGCCGGTCTCGGGATGCGTTCGCACCAAGGGGTGCTCGACCTGGCTGGGCGCATCACCCGGTGCCTTGATCCGGTTGGCGCCGAGCGCGCCGTATTGCGCACCGCCGGTTGCCGCTTGTGCGGCCTTGCGGCCGGCGTCCGGCAGGTTGACGGTGCGCAAATTTTCGGCTGCCGCTTTCATGCCGTCGGACAAGGCATCGTAGGCGGCGTAAAGGTTGGCGAAGAACGTATCGCCGCCGAACTCGGGCAATTCCTTGGCGTAGAGGAGAGTCACCAGGGCGGGCTCGGCCAGAAACATCTGGTCCGTATGCCAACCTTGCCCGAAGACGCGCGCGTCGTCGGGTTCGGTCACGATTTCCATGATTTCCGGCTGCTCCGGCAAGCCCGCCACATGGGGATGGAGATGAATCTCGCCGAAGCGCCTCGCGAGTGCGAGCTGCTGGCCGGGCGAGATGTCCTGATCGCGAAAGAAGACGACCGCATGGGCGAGAAGCGCCTGCTTGATCTCGGCGAAGACCGCGCTGCTCGTGTCCGCGGCAAGGTCGATGCCGTCGATCTCGGCGCCGAGGGCGCCGGCGATGGGGGTGACGGTTAAAAAACGGTAGGTCATCCGGCGCCGGTCCTGTGTATTGCGGAACAATTCGATATATCGCAAATGGGGCCGTCTGGAATGGCGGAGGCCGGATTCGCGAGGACAACGCTTGACCCAACTCTCCGCCCGTCGAGATCATTGGGAACGCAATGCACCGGATGAGGATAAGAATATGGCTGCGCCATTCGACCTGACGGGCCAGAGAATCGCGATCACCGGGGCCGGCGGCGGGATCGGCTCGGCCACCGCGCGCCTTGTCTCGGAAATGGGCGCGGACGTTCTGCTCTCCGATATCGACGCGCCGACGCCGCTTGCCGATTACATCGTCTCGAAGGGCCGGGAAGCCACCGCCTCCGCACTGGACGTAACCGACCGTGCGGCCGTCGAGGCCTGGGCGGATGCTTGCGGCGCGGCCACGGGATTGATCGATTGCGCCGCCATCTGCCCGTTCGACGATTGGAACGACGAAGGCTGGGACGATGTTGCGGCACGGGTCTTCGATATCAACCTGCATGGACCGCTAAACCTCACCCGCGCCTTCATGAACCGCATGATCGATCGCGGCAAGGGTGGACGGATCGTGCTGGTCGGCTCCATCGCCGGGCGTATCGGCGGGGTGGCGGCGGCGCCGCACTATGCCATGGCGAAGGGCGGCATCCACAGCTTCGTCCGCTGGGCCTCGCGCCGGGGGGCGCCGCACAATATTCTCGTCAACGCCGTGGCACCCGCGCCGGTGGCGACGCCGATGACCCAGAGTCAGGAATTCGACAGCCCCGGCTTTCCGATGAAGCGGATCGCCGAGGCCGAGGAGATCGCCGGTCCGCTCGCTTTTTTGGTCTCGCCGGCGGCAAGCTATGTCGCGGGCGCCGTGCTCGACGTCAACGGCGCCATGCATTTCAGCTAATTCTCAAAGGATACCTACCTCTCATGGAAGACCCGATTGGCAGCCATCCGACCCGTGCCGAACAGCTCGACATCCTTGCGACCGCCATCGCCGACCAGGCTAGGCCCGGCGACCGCATACTCGATTTCGGCTGCGGCACCGGCTACGTCGCGAAACTGATCTTCGACAAGCGCGACGATCTGCGTTTCACCGGCGTCGATCTGAAGCCGGAATCCCTGGCCGCCGCCGCCGACAATCTGAGCGCTCATGCGGACCGGCTGGAGTTTTTCCCGGGGAACCTGGAAGCCCTCGACGAGATTGGGATTCCGGAGGGACCCTACCGATTTGCCCTGACCGCCTTGACCTTTCACGACCTGCCGGACGAGGCGAAACGAAAGGTCATCTCCTTCGCGGCCGATCGGTTGAGCGACGACGGCTACTTCTTTCTGTACGACAGGGTGCGGCTGACGGAGGCGGCGGTCTTTCCCCTGCAACAGAGCATCTGGCGCCGGATCGAGCGCGAATACGGGCGCGGGATGCGGACCGCGGAGACGTTCGAAGCCTACGAATCCGACCTCGCGCCGAACAACCGCCCCGCGCGGTTGAGCGATTACAGTTCGTGGTTTGTCGAGGCGGGCATGACGATGCAGATAATGCATCTACATGGTAATGTAGGACTGATCGCGGGCGCCAAGCCCGTCTAGTTTCCGGAACGGAGGGAGACGGCCATGCCGGACTCAGCGACGGAATTTTCTCCAACCGCGTCGACCGCGGAAATTCTCGCCCGTGTCGCGCGCGTGGCGCCGTTGATCGAACGCGAAGCCGACGCGTCCGAGGCGCAGGGCCATCTGACGCAGACGCTGGTCGACGCGCTCCACAAGGAGAAGCTCTTCCGCCTGCTCATGCCGAAACCCTATAACGGCGAAGAAGTGACGCCGCCGACCTTCATGCAGGCCATCGAGGCGGTCGCGCGGCACGACGCGAGCACCGCTTGGTGCCTGTGTCAGGGCAACGGCTGCTCGATGAGCGCGGCAATCGCCAAGCCCGAAGTCGCGAGCCGCATTTGGGGAGACGATCCGGCGGGCGTGCTGGCCTGGGGGCCGGGAAAAGCGACCGCCGTGGAAGTCGACGGCGGCTACAGCGTCACCTGCGACCTCTCGTTCTGCAGCGGCATGCACAACGCCACCTGGCTCGGCGCCCATTGCATCATGCTGAAGGATGGGGAGCCGATGACGGGGGCCGACGGGAAGACGATTGTCCGCACCATGCTGATTCCCAAATCCGAAATCGATATCAATGTCATCTGGGACGTCATGGGGCTGCGCGCGACCGGCAGCGACGGATACGCGCTGACCGATCATTTTGTCCCGGCGGAACATTCGGTCATCCGCGACAAGGACGAGGAGCTGACCTATCGCGCGCCGTTGTATCTCTTCCGGCAGACCAACCTGTACGCCTCCGGTTTTTCCGGTGTCGCGATGGGGATCGCCTATAGCATGCTGCAGGCGTTCAAGACGCTCTCTATCGACAAGCGGCCACGTCTGGCGAAGACGGTGCTGAAGGAAAATGTCGTCGTGCAGGCGGAGGTGGCCCTGGCCGAAGTGCGGCTGAACGCGGCGCGGACGTTCCTGATCTCGGAGCTGAACGATATCTGGGAGAGCGTTCTGGAAACCGACACGCTGACCATCGACCAAAGGATGCGCATACGTCTGGCGACGACCCACGGCATTCACGAGGCGAAGGCGGTCGCCGAAGCCGTCTATGACGCGGCGGGCGCCTCGGCCGTCTTCCATTCGAGCCCCTTCGAGCGCCGCTACCGCGACATCCGCACCGTGACCCAGCAGATGCAGGGCCGCAAAGCGCACTACCAGACGGTGGGCAACTATCTGCTGGGCGGCGAGCCGGACATGTCGTCCGCCTGAACTGCTGATTTCGCCCTACAGATTTGGGGTAAATTGGATACCAAGCCCACTAAATATTGAATTTGGGGGTTTCGGAAGCCCGCGAATCACGTATGTTCGTTCGGCACTCATGAGCCCGCCCGAAGCAGATATTTTCACCGATACTGGCGCCGATCTCGAATCGGTGCTGCACGACGCTTTCGGGTTTACAGAACTGCGGCGGGGACAGCGCGAGGCGATCGAGGCGGTGATGGCCGGGCGCAACGTCCTGGCGGTGATGCCGACGGGCGCCGGAAAATCCCTCTGCTATCAATTGCCGGCCATCGTGCGCGGCGGGTTGACCGTGGTGGTCTCGCCGCTGGTGGCGCTGATGCGCGATCAGGTGGCGGCGCTCAGGCTCAACGGAATCGCGGCGGCGACGATCAATTCCGATCTTTCGCGCGAGGAGAATGTGCGGACCTGGTATGCGGTGCGGGACGGCGAGATCCGGCTGCTCTACCTCTCGCCCGAGCGCTTGATGACGGAGCGCATGCTGGCGGCGCTCGGGCAGCTTGATGTCGGACTGTTTGCCATCGACGAGGCCCACTGCATCTCCCAATGGGGCCCCGCCTTTCGGCCCGAATACGCCATGCTGGCCGATCTGCGGACGCGCTTTCCAGGGGTGCCCGTCATCGGTCTGACCGCGACCGCCGACGGGGCGACGCGAGAGGATATCGAACAGCGCATGTTCGCGGGCGACGTGGTCAGCGTCGTCACCGGCTTCGACCGTCCGAATCTTTCGCTCGGCGTGACGCTCAAGAACAATTGGAAACGCCAGGTCGCGGATTTTGTCGCCGAGCGCAAGGACGCGTCCGGCATTGTCTACTGTTTGTCGCGCCGCAAGACCGAGGAGGTCGCGGAGATGCTGCGCGCCCAAGGGCACAAGGCGCTCGCCTTTCACGCCGGGATGGACAGTGTCGAGAAGGCGGCCATTCAGAACCGTTTTATGACCGAGCCCGGCATCGTCATGGTGGCGACCATCGCCTTCGGCATGGGAATCGACAAGCCGGACATCCGCTATGTGCTGCACACCGACCTGCCGGGCAGTCCCGAGGCCTATTACCAGGAGATCGGCCGCGCCGGACGTGACGGACTGCCGGCCGAGACCATGCTGTTCTACGGGCTCGACGATATCCGCATGCGCCGGGTCTTCATTGAGGAGGCGGAGACCACCGACGACCACAAGCGCCGGGAGCATAAACGTCTCGATTCTCTGATCGCCTATTGCGAGGCGCCGGATTGCCGGCGACGCATGTTGCTCCGTTACTTCGGCGAGCCGATGCACGAGCCGTGCGGCAATTGCGATACCTGCATCGACCCGGTGGAGACGACGGACGGCACCGACGAGGCGCGCATGGTCTTGGCCGCCGTGCAAGGGACCGGCAACCGCTTCGGCGTCGCCCATGTGGTCAGCGTGCTGCGCGGCAAATCCAACGACAAGATCGAGCAACAGGGCCACGACCGCCTCGACGTCTACGGCGCCGGCGCCGGGCGCGGTCAGAAGGAATGGCAAGGCATAACCCGCCAAATGGTCGCCGCCGGGTTGTTGGAGATCGATGTAGCGGGATATGGCGGCATCAAGATGACGGCTGCCGGGCAGGCGCTGGCTCGGGGCGAGGGCGAATTCCGCTACCGCGCCGACCGGATCGCCAAGACGCCGGCCCGCGCCCGGCGCGGAGCCGCCGTCGGCGAGACGGCGCCGCTCGATTCCGCCGCGAATGCCCTGTTGGCGGTGCTCAAGGCGAAGCGGCTGCGCCTCGCCGAGGAACGCGGCGTGCCCGCCTATGTGATCTTCTCCGACCGCAGCCTGGCCGACATGGCGGTAAAGCGCCCGGCGACGCGCGCGGAGTTTGCCGAAGTCTTCGGCGTCGGCGAAGCCAAGCTCCGCGATTTCTCGGAAATGTTCCTCGAAATTATCGCGAAGGACGCGGGCTAACCCCGCTTCTCCCGCCACAATGCGAGTTTCTCCTGAACCGGGCGGTCGGAGAAGCTGAACAGCACGCAATCCGGGCCGGCCTCGTGCACGACCGGTTGCCAGCTGGGGGCGACGAAGATGTCGCGGGGGCCCCATTCCAGGGTCCTGCGCCCGATCCGGGTCGTCCCCTTGCCCTCGACGCAGACGAAGACGGTGGCGTCGGTCGCCCGGTAGCGTTTCGTCCGGAAGCCCTTCGGCAGCAGTTGGATGAAGGCGCCGATGGTCGGCATCGCGTGGCCGCCGTCGTTGGGATTGCTGTAGCGCATCTTGAGGCCGTGGCAGGGGTCCCATTCCGCGCGTTTGCGCATGGTCTCCAGCGCTTCGCGCGTGCGCGCATAGGGATAGGCGAAGAGCGGAGAGACCGGCGACGATGATTTATAGTCGACCGGCAGCATATTGGCGCCGTAGCGGGCCTCGCTGTCGCGATCCGGGGTCGTGATCGGCTGCTCGTCCTCGGGATAGCCCTCGGCGAAGGAAGTGTTGAAGAACCGGACCAGCGGAATGTCGAGCCCATCGAGCCAGATCATCGGCGCGTCGGATTCGTTGGCGTGGTCGTGCCAGGACCAGGGCGGCGTGATGACGAAATCGCCTTCTTCCATGATCGTGCGCTCGCCGTCGACGGCGGTCTGGCCGCCAGATCCCTCGATGATGAACCGCAGCGCGGACTGGCTGTGCCGGTGGGCCGGGGCAACCTCGCCCGGCAGCACAAGCTGCAGGCCGGAGAACAGCGACGTGGTGATCCGCGCTTCGCCGGCAAAGCCCGGATTCTCGAGGATCAGCACCCGCCGCTCGGCCTCCTTGGCCGAGATCAACGTGCCCGCCTCCATCAGGCATTCCCGCAAGCGCGCATAGCGCCACAAATGCGCCCGGCAATCGCTCTTCGGCTCCTTGGTGATCAGGGTGCTGAACACCTGCCAGAGCGGTGCCAGATGGTCGCCTCGGATACGGTCGTAATAGGCGAGGCGATCGGGCGATTCGTCGGGTGCATCGTGTATCGACATCGGGCTTGTCTCCTTCCCTGGCTCGGGGCGATTGTGGTGCCGTATCCGAATATTGACCGGTATCAATGCGGCTGCTCGCCGTTCGTTGCGAGTATGATAGCGAACAACCGATCGGATGTCGCAGATGAAGAAAATCGTAACTTGGGTCCTGGTGGCCGATGCGGGCGCCGGGCAGGTCTATGTCAACGAGGGGCCGGGGCGCGGTCTCGCAGCCGTGGCCGGGGGGACATTCGAAGCCGATCCGTCCAAAGGGCAGGACGTCTTCAGCGACCGCGAAGGGCGGAGTTTCGACAGGGTGGGCGGCGGCCGGCACGCGATGGCGCCGCCGACGAGTGCGCGCGAACAGGGGCGGGAGAGCTTCGCGAAGGAGATGGTGCATTGGCTGGAGGCGCCGGCGCGGGCGAAGGCCTTCGACCGATTGGCGCTCGTGGCCGAGCCGAAGACCCTCGGCGTTCTGCGCGATGCGCTCTCTCCGGCAACGCAAAAGAAAGTCGTGGCGGAGCTGGCGAAGGATCTGACCAAGGCCGGCGCGCCCGAAATCGCCCGTGCGCTCGGCGATCAGATAGACGTATAGGCGGCGCTTACAAAATCTGGCCACCGGTCTCGTCGACGCCGTTGTAGAGCCACGCCATGCCGTCATAGGCCTGCGCCGGCGTGCGCGGGGCCAGGGCACGGTTGCGGAGCTCGCGGGTGACGCCTTCCGCATGATAGACGTCGCCGTAGAACCGCGCGGTCAGTTGGACCCGGCCGGTCCGCAGATAACGCTTGTCCCGATAGGCTCGAAACGCGGCCGCGAGATCCTGGCCGTGCCGGTCGACCTGATGGGCGAGGCACACCGCGTCCTCGATCGCCATGCAGGCGCCCTGCGCCAGATATTGCAGCATCGGATGCGCGGCGTCGCCGAGCAGGGCGATAGGCCCTCGGCTCCATTCCTTGATCGGCTCGCGGTCGCAGAGCACCCACATGCGCCAGGAGTCTATCTTGCCGAGCAATTCCAGGACATGGGGATGCTCGCCGGAGAACCGTTGGAACAGCTCGTCCGCGTCGCCGAAGACGTCCCAGCCCTCCTCGTAGCGGTCGCTGTGGAAGACGGCCACAAGATTGAAGATCTCGCTGCGCCGCAACGGATACTGGACCAGATGGGTGCGCGGTCCGGCCCAGAGCACGACTTCGTTCCAGCGGAGATGCGCCGGCATCTCCTCGGCGGGCAGGACGGCGCGGTAGGCAATGTGCCCCGAGACGCGGGGCGGACCGTCGCCGATCAGGGTCTCGCGAATCTTCGACCAGAGTCCGTCGGCGCCGATCAGCCCGGCGCCTTCGGCTCGCCCGCCGTCCTGGAGGGTGGCGGTCACCCGGTCGCCATCGGTCTCGTAGCCGGTCACTTTGGCGGCAGTCACGAGGTCGACCAGCGGCTCGGCGCGGCAGGCGTCGATCAAGGCATTCTGCAGGTCCGGGCGATAGGTCACCGCGTAGGGATAGGGGAAGCGCGCGCGGAAACCGTCGTCGTTCAGGGGCACCCGGGTGACGACCTCGCCGTCGAGCGCATCGCGCATGACGAGCGCGTCCGGCCGGACGGCGGTCTCTTCGATGGCTTCGGTCAGTCCCAGTTGTTCGAACATCCGGAAGACGTTCGGGCCGAGCTGGATGCCGGCGCCGATCTCGCCGAAGGCGCGGGATTGCTCCAGCAGGCGTACCGGGCGGCCCTTCCGCGCCAGCGCCAATGCCGCGGCGGCGCCGCCGATACCGCCGCCGGCGATCAGGATGGGGTCGTCGTTCACGTCGTCTGCCCCGGCTCGGGTTTACATTAATCAGTATTATGCGCATAATACTGATTAATGTAAACAGCCGCTGGAGGCGACATGGCCGAGCATCCCGGTATGCGAACGATCCGGCGCGGCGCGGGCGGGCCGGAGCGGATCGTCTGCGATGTTTGCGTGATCGGCAGCGGGGCCGCCGGCCTCTCCGCCGCGCTCGAGGCCCGGGCGCTCGGCAAGGACGTCGTCCTGGTCGACGGCGCGCCGCAGATCGGCGGTCAGGCGGTCAATTCCTTCATCGGCACGATCTGCGGCCTCTACAGCAACGGGCTGGACCCCTACCGCGTGACCTATGGCGCGATGGACGGCTTGCTGTCGGATCTGTTTTCCGCCGGCGCGGCCAATGCCCGGCGGGCGCGCAACACCACCATTGTCGACTATTCGGCGAACGCCTGGATGCGCTGGGCGGAACGGCAGGTCGCGGAGCGGGAGATCACGCCGCTGTTGGGCGCGGTCCTGCGCGACGTGGCGCGCGAGGGCGAACGGATCGTCGAGCTGTCGCTGGCGACGCGCTGGGGCGATTATGCGATCCGGCCGCGCTATGTGATCGACGCCTCCGGCGATGCGGTCGTCCCTTGGCTCGCCGATCTGCCGCTCAACGAGGCGGACCAGGAGATATACGGAACCGTCATGGCGGTGTTCGAGAATGTCGATGTCGCCGTCTCCGACACCATTCCCCGCGGCGACTACCACGAGGCGATGCGGCGTCGGGGCGCCGAGTTCGGCCTGATCCGGTTCGACGGTTTCATCTTCTCTATGGCGGAGGAAGGCAAGGTGCTCTTGAACCAGACCCATATTCCGACGCCGCAGGACGCCGTCGGCATCAACCGGGCGATGTTCGAGGGGCGCCGCCAAGTCGATGGATTGCTGGCACTGTTCCGCGAGGAATTTCCGCGGGCCTTCGCCAATGCACGGGTCGCGACCTACGGCCAGACCGGCATCCGCCAGACCCGAACGATCATGGGACAGAGTCGCATGGCCGTGGAAGACGTCCGCGACGGCGTGCGCCCGGACGACGCCATCGGCCGCTGCAGCTGGCCGATAGAGCTGCACACACGGGTCGAAGACACGTCCTGGGAGATATTCGGCGAGGCCCACATGCACTACATGCCCTATGGCGCCATGGTGCCGCAGGGCATGGACAATCTGGTGGTCGCGGGGCGCTGCATCGACGCCGAGCCGGCGGCGCTCGCCAGCGTGCGGGTGATGGGTCCGTGTTTTTCGATGGGCCGGGCGGCGGCCGCGGCGGTCGATCTGGTCGACGGCGGTTCGCTGCGTCAGATCGACATCTCGGCGCTGCAGGCAACGCTCGACGACAATCTCGAGGCGCGGCGCAAGGATCCCTGGCTTCGGGATATCCGCGAGGAAGCGTCGGCACGTGGCTAAGGCGAAACCCCCCGCCGGTGAGAGCCGGCCGGCCTCGTTTCAGGAGATGCCCGGCCATCTGCTGCGCCGGTGTCAGCAAATCGCGGTTTCGATTTTTCTGAAGGAATGCCGGGCGTGCGATCTGACGCCGCTTCAGTTCGCGGCTCTCTCCGCCCTGGCGGAGCACGGCGCGCTCGACCAGGCGCATCTCGGCGGCATTTCGGCGCTGGACCGCACGACCGTGAGCGTGATCGTGCGGAAACTGGAAAGCCGCGCTCTGGTCACCCGTGCCCGCAACCGGGCGGACCGCCGCTCGAAGCTGATCTCCATTACCGCGAAGGGCCGGGCGCTGCTCCGCCGGGTCCTGCCTCGGGTGCAGGCGGCGCAGGACCGTATTCTGGCTCCCCTGAACGATCGGGAACGCGCGCAGTTCACCGCCCTGATGCGTAAGGTGGCGGATGCCAATAACCTGGAAAGCCGCGCCCCGTACCGGCTTGCCGATTAGGCGAGCTTGGCGAGATGGCGGGCGACGATATCCGCCACTTGCTGGGGATGCGTCAGGGGCGACATGTGTTCCGCCTCCGGGATCACGACGTAGGACGCGCCGGGGATCGTGTCGCGCAGCAGCTCGGTGACCCGCCTGTCTGGCGCGGTCGTTCGTTCGCCGCAGACTATGGTCACCGGCAGGTTCAACGACCGGCAATCCGAGAGGGTCGTCGGGTTCGCCAGATTGGACTGGAACGCCTTATAGGTCGCGTCGGTCTGTGCCAGAAACCGCGCCCGGGTCTTCTCGGGGAATCCGTCCCAGCTGCCCGCGCCGTTGCGGTAGTCGATGAAGAAGCGCCAGGCGTCGACATACCGGCCCTCGGCCACCCGGTCGAGAAAGCCATAAGCCAGAACTTCGTACTCGGCGAAAAGATCTGCTTCGCCAGCCTCCGGCAGCAACCGGGCCAGCATGGGCTCGATCAGGACGAGGCTGCGGACCGGGGCCAACCCGCGCAGGACCATCCGCACCGCGCCGGCCCCGCCATAGGAATGTCCGACAATATCGATGGGAGATTTCGCGAGTCCCGCATCTCTCAACACGGCGGCGGCCAGATCCGCCTGATCGTCGTGCTGCAACACCGTTTCGCGTTGCCAGGACGCGCTGCCGCCGTGGCCATAGAAGTCCGGCGTCAAATGGCGGTGCCCGGGCATCATCGCGTCGGTGACCTTGCGCCATTGCGCGCCGGAACTGCCGCCGGAATGCAGGAGCAGTAGGGGTGCGCCCTCGCCGCTATCGCCGTAGTGAACTTCGGTGCCCCTATGTTCGAAAGTCGGCATGCCGCCCCATTCCGCCTGTCTTCGCCGACAGGAATGTTGGATGATCGGCACCGGGAATCAAACGCGCGGTGCAGAATAGATGGCGAAAGCCGAAACACCCGTTGCGGCCGGGGAGGGAACGATGCGGGAATCGTCCGCCGGCTTGGCCGAGCGCTACGGGGCGGCCTATCCCTGGCTGGTGGCGATCACCACGCTCTCCGCTTTTGCCACCGCCGTCCTCACCAGCAGCATCGTCAATGTCGCGGTCCCCGACGTGATGGGTGCCTTCGGCGTGGGGCAGGACCGGGTACAGTTCATCGCGACCGCGTTCTTCGCGACGATGACCGCGAGCCTGCTGCTCAGTCCATGGGCGGTGGCGCGCTTTGGCCCGCGGCTGACCTTCTCGGTCTCGCTGGCGTTCTTCACCCTCGGCGCCCTGATGTGCACCTTCAGCGCGAGCCTGCCCGCGATCATTGTCGGCCGCGTCGTCCAGGGCTTTGCGTCCGGCATCTTGCAGCCGCTGGTCATGGTGTCGCTGGTGCAGGCCTTTCCGCCCGAGCGGCGGGGCCTGGCGATGGGCCTGTTCAGCATGGGCATCGTCTGCGCCCATGGCGTCGGGCCCTATTTCGGCGGCTTGACCATCGATCATTTCAATTGGCGGCTGATCTTTTTGGTCCCGCTGCCGGTCGTGTTTTTCGCGTTCGCAATGGGGTTGATCTTTCTGCCGCGCCGGGCGTCGGGATCGGCGGGGCCCAGAATCCTCTTCGATTTCCGGGGATTCGGGCTCTTGTGCATCGCGCTCTTCAGCGTGATGACAGCGATCGCGAACGGCCAGCGCGACGGCTGGGTTTCGGACGGGATTCTTATGCTCCTGCTGATCGCCGTGATTTCGGGAGGCGGGTTCGTGGCCTCGCAGCTTCGGCGCGGCGCCGGAATGCTGGACCTGACGTTGTTCCGGAACATTCCGTTCTCGGCGGCGATCTGCGTGGCCTTCGTCTACGGACTGTCGAACTTCGCCGGCGTCTATCTCTACCCGGTGTTCGGCCAGTTGGTGCAGGATTACACGCCGACGGCGGCTGGATTTCTGATCCTGCCGGGAACCTTGTTCGCGGCGTTGATTCTGCCGCTGACGGGCCGCTTCGCCGATATTGCGCCGCCGCAATTCGGCATTGCCCTGGGCGTGTCTCTGTTCGCGGCCAGCAATCTCGTCCTCGCGGGCGCGGACATCAGCACGATGTTTCCGGTGGTTGCCTTCCTGATCTTCGTCGGCCGGGTGGGGCTCGCCTTCATGACGCCGGCGATGACCAGCGCCGCGCTCGGAGCGCTTCCGCCCGAGAAGCTGAGCCAGGGGGCGGCCATCGTTAACTTCACCATGCTTGGCGGCGGGGCCCTCGGCATCAATGGGCTCGTCGTTATTCTCGATCGCCGCACGCAGTTTCACGGCGACGCCCTGACCGCGACACAGACTTCGGCCAATCCGGCGACGCGGGAATTGCTCGCCAGCGTCGCCCGCTTGCTCGGCGAGGAAGGCTTCGCCGAGGCGTTGCGCCCGTCGGTGGCCCTCAATTATCTGGGCGAGGTGTTGCACGCGCAGGCGAATACTTTCGGTTTTCAGGACGGTTTCACGGCCATCGCCATCGTCGCGATGCTGGGGCTCGCTCCCGCCGCGGTGCTGCATCTGAACGCGCGCACCGGCAAAAGGCCCCATACGCAATGACCGCCCGTCCGGAGCAAGATACGCCGCGCGCCCGGCGCCTCGTCGCCATCGGGCTGATGGCGGCCGGATCGATCGCGATCAGTTTCGGCGGCCTGATCGTGCGCAGTATCGAGCAGGCGGACGAGTGGCAGCTGATGTTCTACCGCGCCATGGGTCTTTCGTTTTCGGCTTCCGTCTTGGTCGCAATACGATACCGACGCCACACGATCTTCCGCATCCGCGACATCGGCTGGCCGGGACTCTGGGGCGCCTGCCTCGTCGCCGTCGCCAGCATGGCCTTCGTGCAGGCGGTCACCCATACCACTGTCGCCAATGCCCTGTTTATGCTGTGTGCGATCCCTTTCATCAGCGCGGCCTTCGCGCGCCTGTTCCTGAAGGAAGCACTGGCATGGCCGACGGTGGTCACGATGGCGCTGGCGGCCGCGGGGGTCGGCGTCATGCTGATCGAGGGGTTCGGAATCGGCTCCGTCTTCGGCAATGGAATGGGCTTGCTGACGGCGCTGGCCTTCGCGGCTTATGCGGTCATCGTGAGATGGCGCCGCGACGTCGACATGATGCCGGTCTTGATCGTCTCGTCGCTGATCATCATGGCGACGGCGACGGTCGTGACGCGGGGAGCACTCGATGTGCCGTGGCACGAGATTGCGCTCTGTCTGTTGTGGGGCGGCGTGCTTTCCGGTTTTGCCAACTGGATGTTCATCCTCGCGTCGCGCCAGCTGATCGCCGCCGAAGTGACGCTGATAATGCTTTTGGAATTCGTCTTCGGCCCGATTTGGGTCTGGCTCTTCGTAAACGAAGTGCCGACAGAATGGACGATGGTAGGAGGCCTGCTGGTGATCGGCGCCGTCGCCTTCCGCGCTTTGGTCGAACTGAGGCACCCGGGCTGACCCGACCCGGCTTTCAATGATGCGCTTCGGTGAAACTGTCTCCAAAGTTCTGCAGCCGCCGCTCCGCCTGCCGGGTGATTTTCTCGTTGATTTTCGGGTGGCGGCTCATGAGGTTGCGGAAGTCCGTCGCCGGAATCGCCAGCAATTGGCAATCCGTCATGGTGATCACGGTCGCGGTGCGCTCGATATCCTTCAACAGCGCGATCTCGCCGAAGAACTGGCCTTGTTTGAGGCGCACCGGCTTCGGGGTTATCTCGACCTCGACCTCGCCGGACATGATGATGTACATCGCATCGCCGGTATCGCCGTGATGCACCACGACCCGGTGGGCGGGGATGACCTGCGGCCGGAGAAGCCGGGTGATCTCCGCGATCTCTGAGGCGTTCAAGTCCTCGAACAGAGGCACGTTGGCGACCGTTTGCCAGGTGACGAGAAAATTGCGCCGCCGCATTTCGCTGGCGAAACCGCTGGCGAGAATACCCGCCGGCATGGCGAAGGTGGCGACGCCGAGGATCATGATGATGCCGCCGAAAAGGCGGCCCAAATCGGTTGCCGGGGTCATGTCGCCGTATCCGACCGTCGCCACCGTGACCACGGCCCACCAGATCGTCGTCGGGACCGAGCTGAAGATTTCCGGTTGGGCGTCGTGTTCGAAGCGGTACATCAGTCCCGAGGCCAAGACCACGAGGATCATCAGCAATAGCAGAACGGAGACGAGCGAACGGGCCTCGTTGCGGACGACCTGGGTCAATAGGCCGAGACCCGCGACGTAGCGGGCACTTTTGCAGAGCGAAATCAGCATGAGTTCGCCGACGTCTTCGTAGGATGCGACGCCCGCGAGGACGAGCACGACCGGCAGCGCCGAGAGCACATCCACGATGCCCATCCCGGACATCAGGTATCTTCGGCGAAAGGGCCAGGTCGCCAAGGCGGGGTCGATCTCCGTCTGCGGTGCCAGCCACAGGCGGAGCAGAAACTCGACGGTCAGGACCAGCCCGCCCGCGAGATAGGCGCCGCGCGCCAATTCACGCGTGGAGTCCGAGAGATTCGGGATGGTTCCCGCCGCGAAGGCGGCCGAGGCGACGACGGCCGCGCCCATAAACGCGCCGGCCACGGCGATCTGCGGCGCGGACATCGATCCGGAGGAATCGATCAACCGTGCCGCATGCTGTCGACGGGTGAACTCCATCTGGCCGTGGCCCTTCTCGGGAACGCTTCTAGAATACCGAGATGTCGACTTCCTGCGAGGTGATGAACTCGAGCAGCGCCGGCACGCCTTTCTCGGTCTGCTCGATGCCGCGCTTGATCGCCGGCACGATATCCTCGGGCGCGGTCACCCGCTCGCCGTAGCCGCCGAACGCGCGCGCCATGGCGGCGTAGTCGCCGGAAATGTCGGTGCTGCGGTACTTCTCCGTCGAGACCGGCATGACCTTCAACTCGATGGCCATCGAGAAATTGTTCAACAGGATCGACAGGATCGGAATGCGCTCGCGCACCGCCGTCTCGAAATCCATGCCCGTAAAGCCGATCGCCGCATCGCCCCAGACGTTGATACAGAGCTTGTCCGGGCAGGCGAGCTTGGCGCCCATCGCGAGGCCGAGCCCGTAGCCGAGCTGCGTGGTCTTGCCCCAGCCGATATAGGAGAGCGGCGTCGTCGATTCCCAGAACGGCGAAATCTGATCGCGCGGGCTGCCGGCGTCGTGGGTGATGATGGTGTTGGGCCGGTCGACCGTATGCGCCAGGTCCCACAGCACGCGGTAGGGATTGAGCGGAGAATCGTTGCAGGTCAGTTTCGGCATCCATTCGGCGAGCCAGGCTTTCTTGCCGTCGGCAATCTCCGCCGCGACCTGCGCCGAATTGCGCTGCGTGACGCCATTCTCCTTCAAGGTCGCGATCAGGGCGTCGAGGATCAGCGCGGCGTCGCCCACCAGCGCGTGCTGGCTGACCACGTTCTTGTTGAGGTCCGTGGGGTCCAGGGTCGCGTGGATGATGGTCTTGCCCGTCGGCATGGTGACGCCGAAATTCGTCGTCGTGAAGCTGCAGCCGATGCCGAAGATGACGTCGGATTTCTGCAGAAAATCGTGGACGGTGCGCGGCATGGAGCGGCCGCCGGAGCCGAGCGAAAGCGGGTGATCCTCGGGAAAGGCGCTCTTGCCCTCGAGGCTTGTGGTCACAGGCGATGCCAGGAGTTCCGCCAACTCCTTCAGCTGAGGCCAGGCTTCGGCATAGTGGACGCCTTGCCCGGCATAGATCACGGGCCGTTTCGCCGCCATCAGCACTTTCGCCGCCGTCTTCACGGCTTCCGGGTCCGGCCCGCTGCGGGTCGTGTAGACCGGCGTGTAATCGAGCTCGCCCTCGAAATCTTCCGGGAATATATCGGTCGGCACCTCGATCAGCACTGGCCGGCCCCGTCCGTTGCGCAGCTGCGTGAAGGCGCGGCGCATGATGTCCGGAATATCCTGCACATTGGTCACAGGTTCGGTCGATTTGGTGACGTGCTTGAAATTGAGCACCGAATTGAACTGGGGATCCGTATGCGCGATGTTGCGGGCGTAGCCCATCGGCATCACCAGGATCGGCACCGATTCGCCGTAGGCCTGCGCCACGCCGCCGAAGGCGTTCTCCGCGCCCGGGCCATGCTGCATCAGAAACACGCCGATTTTCTTGCCGCTGGTCATCCGCGAGATGGCATCCGCCATGTGCAGGCCGATGCGCTCCTGGCGCACGATGACCGGGCGGATATCGGCCCGGGCGGCAAATTCCAGAATATGGTTCACCGGATACCCGATGACGATCTCGACGCCCTCGCGTTTCAGAATCTCGGAAATGGCTTCGGCGGCTTTCATGCTGTTCTCCCTGGTGCGGCTGGCGCAAATGCGTTTGTTCTAATTTGAGCCGAATTCGGCACGAAACAAACATTAGGCGATCCCCGGGCCGGCCGTCATGCTCTGATTGTTTCCGATATTCCATTAGCGGGAGCAGGAGACCGCCCTATATTTTTCGGAAAGGCCGGCTCCCGGAGGGGCGCGGCCCTTGCCGTCCGCCGTCGAAGGCGGCAGGATTTACGGCACTCATCGGGCCAACAGAACTACCGAGGCGCTCAGGACATGAACGACGCAGCAATCCCCGGAAACGGCGAGTATAAGTGGGTCGGCAAACGGACGATCCGGCCGGATGGTGTGGACAAGGTGACGGGCCGGGCGGCCTACGGCGCCGATTTCAGCCTGCCGGGAATGCTCTATGGCGCGGTCCTGCGCAGCCCGCACGCCCATGCGCGGATCCTCAAGATCGACACCTCCAAGGCGGAGGCGCTGAAGGGGGTGAAGGCAGTGATCACCGCCGCCGACTGGCCGGAAATCCCGGCCTCGGAAGCGACCAAAGGCACCGCGCCGGTGAACTTCCAGCACCTGTCCGACAATCTTATGGCACGCAAGAAAGTGCTCTATGACGGCCACGGCGTGGCGGCGGTGGCGGCGACGTCGCTGGCGATCGCCAAGCGGGCGGCGAAATTGATCGAGGTCGAGTACGAGGTCCTGCCGCATGTCATCGATGTGCTTGAGGCGTCCAAACCGGATGCGCCGCTGCTGCATGATGATCTGTATACATCGGGGCTCGACGAGAAACCGGCGAAACCCTCGAACGTGGCCCGCAAGGTCGCCTTCGGCATCGGCGATATCGACGCCGGCTTCAAGGCGGCCGACGCCGTGATCGAGCGCGAGTATACGACGAAGCCGGTGCACCAAGGCTATATCGAGCCGAGCGCGTGTGTCGCGAACATGTCGGAAGACGGCACGTCGACGGTATGGTCGAGCAGCCAGGGCCAATACATGATTCGGCAATATTGCGCCGGATTGCTGGAGGTCCCGGCCTCGAACATCCGCGTCACGCCGGCGGAGATCGGCGGCGGTTTCGGCGGCAAGACGACCGTGTGGCTGGAGCCGCACGCGTTGTTGCTGTCGAAGAAGGCGGGCCATCCGGTCAAGATGACGATGACCCGCGACGAGGTTTTCCGTGCGTCCGGCCCGACCTCCGGTGCCTGGATGAAGATCAAGATCGGCGCCAAGAAGGACGGCACCATCGTCGCCGGTCAGGCCGAATACATGTTCCAGGCCGGAGCCTATGCGGGCTCTCCGGTCCAGCTCGCCTGCATGTGCGGTTTCACGCCCTACGATATTCCGAACGTGGAGAGCATCGGCTACGACGTCGTGGTCAACCGGCCGAAAGCGACCGCTTACCGCGCGCCGGGTGCTCCGATCGGCGCCTATGGGATCGAGAGCGCCCTCGACGAGCTGGCGCGGGAGCTGAAGATCGACCCGATGGAAATGCGCCTGAAGAATGCGGCGAAACAGGGCACGAAGACGTCTTACGGGCCGACCCTCGGCGTCGTCGGCAATATCGAGACGATGACCGCCGCCAAGGAGCATCCGCATTACAGCGCGCCGCTCGGCGAGAATCAGGGCCGCGGCGTGGCCTCCGGCTTCTGGTTCAATGTCGGCGGCGAGACCAGTGTCGCGGTCAGCCTGCTGGAGGACGGCACGGTGATGGTGACCTCGGGATCGCCGGATATCGGCGGCTCGCGCGCGTCGCTCTGCAGCATGGCCGCAGAGGTACTCGGCACCGACGTGAAGAACGTGAAGGCGATCATCGCCGACACCAGCTCGCTTGCCTATAACCGGCATACCGGCGGCAGCCGCGTCACCTTCGCGGCCGGCATCGTGGTGATCGAAGCGACCCGGGACATCGTCCAGCAGCTGCGCGAACGCGCGGCGATGATCTGGGAAATCGATGTCGACGCCGTGGTCTGGGAAGAAGGCGAAGCCCGACCCGCCGGCCCCAACGCGGGCGAATTCGAACCCCTCACGCTTGCGGATATCGCCGGCAAGACGATCGAGACCGGGGGCCCGATCGGCGCCCGCAGATCGAAAAACGTACAGGCGCCCGGCCCGGCGTTTGGAACCCATATCGTCGATGTCGAGGTCGACAGGGAAACCGGCCATGTCAAAATCCTGCGCTACACGGCGGTGCAGGATGTCGGCAAGGCGGTCCATCCGAGTTACGTGGAAGGACAGATTCAGGGCGGGGCCGCGCAGGGTATCGGATGGGCGCTCAACGAGGAGTATATTTACGACGAAAAGGGGCGCATGGAGAATCCGGGCTTCCTCGACTATCGCATTCCCGTCGCGTCCGATCTGCCCATGATCGAAGCCGTGATGGTCGAAGTGGCGAATCCGACCCATCCGTTCGGCGTGCGGGGCGTGGGCGAGGTGCCGATCATTCCGCCGATGGCTGCGATCGCCAATGCCATCGAGGACGCCATCGGCGTTCGCATGAAGGACCTGCCGATGTCGCCGCCGAAGGTGCTCGCCGCCATCGACGCGGCCGGCTGAGCCGGACGCTCGAACGTGGCAACGGTCATATTGAACCGGGAGATCGCCCGGCAGTTCACCGACGGCGCGACGGAGATCGATGTCGTATCGGACAACATCCGGGCCGTCATCCGCGAACTCGATGCACGGTTTCCGGGCGTCGGTGCCGTGTTGCGGCACGATATGGCCGTCGCCATCGACGGCGAGATTTATCAGGATGTCCTCCTCGAGCCGGTCGGACCGAACAGCGAGGTCGCGTTCATCCCGGCCATCGAAGGCGGATAACGCTCACAGGTGCCCCGGCGGGGGCGGAACGGAGACTTGCATTGAAAATCGGCGTGATTTTTCCCGCCTCCGACAAGGGCATGCGGGTTCAGGAACTGGCTTGCGAATTAGAGGCGCGCGGCTTCGAATCGTTGTTCATCCCGGAACATACCCATATCCCGGTGAATACCGAGAAGACCTTCCGGGGCGGCACCGAACGGATGCCGAAAAGCTATGCGGAGATGATGGACCCGTTCGTCGCCTGCATGGCGGCGGCCGCGGTGACCGAACGCCTGACCGTCGGCACCGGGATTTGTCTGGTCCCGCAGCACGACCCGATCGTGCTGGCAAAGACCGTTGCGACCCTGGACGTGCTGTCGGGCGGGCGCTTCGTCCTCGGCATGGGGGGCGGCTGGAACGTCGGCGAGATGAACAATCACGGCGTGGCCTACGAGACCCGTTTCGAGCAGTTGCGCGAGCACGTGTTGGCCATGAAGGCGCTGTGGACCGAGGAAGAATCTGAGTTTCACGGGAAATTCGTCGATTTCGGGCCGGTCTGGTGCTATCCGAAGCCGACCCAAAAGCCGCACCCGCCGCTGCTGCTCGGCGGCGAGACGGATCACACCCTGCGCCGGGTGGTCGAGTATTGCGACGGCTGGTTCCCGCGCCCCACGCACGGCTTCGATCCGGAAGACGGCATGGCGCGCCTGTGTCGGATCGCCGAGGAAGCCGGGCGCGACCCGGCCACCCTGTCCGTCACGGTCTTCCGCCTGCCGCACGAGAAAGACGAAATCGCGCGTTACGAGGCTGCCGGCATCGAGCGCGGATTGTTGCAGTTTCCCGGACTGAAACGGGATGAGATTCTGAAAAGCCTGGATACATTCGCGCCGCTGCTCGACTGAGCCGATGGCGGCGCACACCGCAATAAGAGAGAGGGAGAGACGACATGAAAGCCGCTGTCATTACGGAAAACGGTCTGGAATTGAAGGATGTCGATCGGCCGGAGCCGAAGGCGGGGGAAATCCTCGTCAAGGTGGCGGCGGCGGGCCTGAACCGGGCCGATCTGATGGCGCTGCAGGGCGCGCGCGGGTTCGCGGGCGGCGGTGTCGGCGGCCGCGAATGGGCGGGTGAAGTTGCCGCCTTGGGCGACGGTGTCACCGGCCTGCAGGTTGGCGACCGGGTCATGTGCACCGGCAATGGCGCCTATGCCGAATACGCCGTGACGGTGCCGGCGCGTGCCTGGAAGGTGCCCGGCAACAACATGAGCCTGGAACAGGCGGCGACGTTGCCGGTATCGCTGCAGACCATGCACAACGCGATCGTCACCGCAGGCCGTATGGAGAAGGGCGATGCGGTGCTGATTCAGGGCGCCAGCTCCGGGGTCGGTATTCTCGGCATGCAGATCGCCAAGCTCATGGGCGCGCGTCTCGTCATCGGCACCTCGACCCATGAAGGCCGCCGCGCCAAGCTGACCCAGTATGGCGCCGATATGGCGCTCGATTCGAAAAGCCCGGACTGGGCCGACAAGGTTCTGGAAGCGACGGACGGCAAGGGCGTCGATCTGATCGTCGACCAGGTCTCCGCCGGGGTAATGAACGACAATCTCAAGGCGACCCGGATTCTGGGCCGCATCGTCAATGTCGGCCGGCTCGGCGGGTTCAAGGGCGAACTCGACTTCGACCTGCATGCGGCGCGGCGCATCGACTATATCGGCGTGACCTTCCGCACCCGCAGCGAAGAGGAAGTCGCCGAGATCATTCGCCTGATGAAGGCCGATCTTTGGGGAGCGGTCGAGGCCGGCGACCTGTCGATCCCGATCGACAAGGCCTTTCCGCTCGAGCAGGCCGCGGAAGCGCACCAGTACATGAAAGACAATCAGCATTTCGGGAAGATTTTGCTGACCGCGTGATCTTCCCGAACCGGACGAGAAGCGCGCAAGGCGACCGTTTCGGCGGCTATTTCGCTTGCTTGAGTTGCGCCTCCATCCGGTCGCAGAGCGTCCGGATGACTTTCAGCCGTGCGTAGTGCTTGTTGTTGGCTTCGACCAGCGTCCACGGGGCGGCGACGGTGCTGGTCCGTTCGACCATCTCGTCGACGGTGGCCTCGTAGGCGTCCCAATTATCGCGGTTGCGCCAATCTTCGTCGGTGAGCTTCCAACTCTTATAGGGTGTGTTCTTGCGTTCCAGGAAGCGCCGCTCCTGTTCTTCCGGGTCGATATGAAGCCAGAACTTCGCCAGCACGATTCCGTGCTCGGTGAGCTGCTCCTCGAAATCGTTGATCTCGGCGAAGGCGCGGCGGTAGGTGTCCTCCGAGATCAAGTGTTCCACGTGCTCGACCAGGACCCTGCCGTACCAGCTCCGGTCGAAGATCGTAAACCGGCCGCTGCGGGCGATATGCCGCCAGAAGCGCCACAGATAATGATGGGCGCGTTCCTCGTCGGTCGGCGCGGCGATCGGAATGACCCGGTAATCGCGGGCGTCGAGCGCCGCCGTCAGGCGCCGGATCGCGCCGCCCTTGCCGCCGGCGTCCCAGCCTTCGAACACGAGGACCGTCGACATCGACTGCTCCTTCGCTTGCCGATAGAGGCCGTGCAGCCGGGCCCGTAGCTTCCGCAATTCCTTGCCGTATTGCTTGCGCGAGATCTCCTTCGAGAGGTCCAGGCACGACAAGACGCTGGCCGTGTGGTTTTGAGCTATCGCCGACGCTGCAGGTTTCTTGCGCCGCCGCTTCGTTTGTTCCGCCGCCGCCCGGGTGCGCGCGTCGATGTGTTCGCTCACCGCTTTGTGCAGAGTGGTCAACACGGTGTGGGCGCGGTAGGGCGGGTCCGCGGCTTCGACCAGGCACCAGGGAGACGCGGCGGTGCTCGTCCGCATGATGATCCGCTCCGACGTTTCGATGAACTTCTCGTAGCGCTTCCAGTTGTCCCAATCCTGGGAGGTGATCTTCCAATGGTGATAGGGGTCCTTTTCGAGTTTCTTCAGCCTCTCCTTTTGCGCCTTCTTGTCGAGATGCATCCAGAACTTGAGGATCAGCGCGCCGTCATCGGCGAGCGTGCGCTCGAAACTTGCGATCCGCTCGAGCCGGGCGTCCAGTTTCGCCCGGCCGATCCGGCGGTAGACCCGGTCGAGCAGGGGGGCCGTGTACCAGGCGCTCTGAAACAGCCCGATTTGGCCGGCCGCGGGCAGGTCGCGCCAGTAGCGCCAGAACTCGGGCCGTTCCCGTTCTTCGTCCGAGGGCCGGACATAGGCGCGGGTGACGATCCAGCGCGGGTCCATCCACTCGTTCAGGAGGTTGACGGATTCGCTCTTTCCCGCGCCATCGACTCCGGCAAACAGGACGATAACGGGGAAATCGCTGCGCCGCAGCGCCTGCTGCATCTCGACCATCGCCAAACGCAGGTCCGGCGCGATGGCGTTGAATTCCGGCTTCGAAAGCTTGCGGCCAAGTTCGGCGGCTTCAAACATGACGGCCTCCTTAACTGAATCCTTTTCATCCCTATCGTGCCAATCGGAACCGAAGGCGGGAAGAGACGGATCGTCACAGGGTGCCCGCCGGATCGTGGGAAGCCTCAGCCGATCCGCGCGGCGATTCGGCCCACCCGCTCGATGGTCTCCAGCATCGGCGCCTGACCCATGCCGACCCAGCTCATCCGCAGGATAAACGTGTCGATTCCGAGCTCGTCGCGATAACGCAGGAATTCGTCGGCTACTTCCGCCTCGTCGCCGACGATGAAGCGGTCGACCATAAAGTCGTCGAAGGCATCGGCGAACGTGCGGGCTTTCTCGCCGCTGCCTGCCGCCCCCCAGGAGGCGTAGGCCTTGTATTTGTCGAGCAGAGATGGCCGGCATACGTCCAGCGCCTCGGCCCGCGTGCCGCGCACGCAGCACTCGCGGGTGATCGGCATGCTTTCCGGCATCGGCAATCCTGCTTCGGTCCGGGCCGCGCGGAACATCTCTATGCATTTGGCGACGCGCCCGATACTGTCCGTCGGCGCCGCCATCCAGGCATCGCCGAGCCGCGCCGCGCGCGCCACCGCCGCCGGGACCTGACCGCCCAGCCAGATCGGCGGTCCCCCGGGGCGCTTCGGCTTGATGCTGGTGCCGAGCCCGTCGATATTGAAATACTTGCCGTGATGATCGACCCGGTCCTCGGTCCACAAGCGGCGAATGACCTCGATCCCTTCCTCGAGCCGGCCGACCCGTTGATTGAAGGGCACGCCGAGGGTCTCGAACTCCTCCTTGCGGTAGCCCATGCCGACGCCGAGGGTGAAGTTGCCCCCGGTGATCCAGTCGAGCGTCGCGGCCTCCTCGGCGACGACGGCCGGGTTCAGCATGGAGAGCAGGATCACCGCGGTGCCGAAGGTCATCCCCTCGCCCTCCGCCGCGAGCCGCGCCAGCAGCGGCATGGTCTGCATCATCTGCATCGGCGCCACCAGATAATGCTGGCCCATCCAGACGGAAGAGAAGCCGCTGTCGCGGGCCACCCGGACCTGCTCCATCATGTTGTCCATCTCGGACGAGATGTCCGCGCCCTCCGGCCATTGGGTCGAAATATAGAGCCCGAATTTCATCGTCTTTACTTCCTTTGTCTGCGCGCGGTTCTTTGACTCGATATAGACCGCGCCTTATGGTCGAGCCACAACCTAAATCCACTAGGGAGACAGGTCGCCATGGCCGAGAAATTTCATCTGATCAGTTCCGTTACCTGACCCTGGGTCCAGCGCGCCGTGATCGTGCTGCGTACCAAGGAAGTCGATTTCGACGTTACCTACATCAATCTGCAGGAAAAGCCGGATTGGTTTCTCAAGATCTCGCCGCACGGCAAGGTGCCGGTGCTGAATGTCGACGGCCAGCCGCTGTTCGAATCCAACGCCATCGCCGAGTATCTCGACGAGGTCGTCGAGCCGCGCCTGCATCCGGAAGACCCGATCAAGCGCGCGCGCAACCGGGCTTGGACGGATTTCGTGCCCGATTTTTCGAAAGGGCTGAGCGCCGCTTACCGGCGCGAGACCCTGGCGGAAATGGAAGCAGGCCGCGAAGACGCGCTTAAGGTTCTCGGCAAGCTCGAGGAGGCGATCAAGACCGAGCGCGGCAACGACGGACCGTTCTTCAACGGCGACAAGATTAGCCTGGTCGATGCGGCCTATGCGCCGTTCTTCCAGCGCTTCATGATCGCCGAGGAGAAGTTGCAGACCGGGTTGCTCGACGGATTTCCGCTGGTGAAGGCCTGGTGCGGAGCCTTGCTCGCGTCGGAATTGGTCACCGGTTCGGTCGCCGATAGTTTCGTGCCGGACTTCAAGGCGGCGATGAAACGTTACGGGTATCACATCGGCACCCTGTTCGAGCAGGAAGCCGCCGCGGCGGAATAGCAGGCGTTCCTCATTCCCCAACCCGCTCCCCCGACGGGAGAGGGTTGGGGTGAGAGTTTCTAGCTTATCTGCTTCGACCAGGCCGCCAAAGACGCCAGGAGGGCGGTCAGGCGTTCCCCGGTGTCGCTGTCCGTCAGTTTGCCCGAGTCGTCGAACAGCTTGCCGGCGCCGGGCAGGAACAACTCCGGCTTGTTGATCGGCCGCATGTCGAGGAACACCATCACCTGGCGCAGATGATATTGCGCCCGCATGGTGCCGGAGGTGCCGCCCGAACAGCCGAGCATTGCGACCGGCTTGCCGGTGAAGGGATGATCCGGCGGACGCGAAACCCAGTCGACGGCGTTCTTCAGCACGCCCGGGATCGAATAATTGTACTCCGGCGTGGCGAACAGCAGCGCATCCGCCGACTTGATCTGGGTCCGAAGGGTTTCGACGGAGGCCGGAAATCCCTTTTGATAGATGTCGTCGTCGTAGACCGGAATACCGGAGATATCGGCGATCTCCACCGTGACCCCGTCCG
Organism: Rickettsiales bacterium; assembly: GCA_038131165.1. GTDB lineage: Bacteria > Pseudomonadota > Alphaproteobacteria > UBA8366 > UBA8366 > UBA6544. The sequence continues at coordinate 35,372 of JAYPOZ010000005.1, forward strand.
GCGCGTGTTCCGCGGCGGCGCGGAGTGCCGCCATGTTGAGCGACGCTTTTCGCAGGCTGCCGCAAATACCCAAGATTTTAGTGTCCGCCATACGCGTGTCTCCCGTGCATGAGAATGTGTTGCCGAGACTCTAATCAGGTGGAAGCTGCATGGACAGTACCGGTCTTGCGAGATTTAATGGGAAAAATCACATTCATCGGGAGCCGCCTACATGGAAATCGGGGTCTTGTTCTTTGCCACCGACTATTCGATCGATATCGCCGAACTCGCCGTCGAACTGGAGCAGCGGGGCTTCACGACCTTGCTGCAGCCGGAACACACGCATATTCCGGCGAGCCGCAAGACGCCGTGGGCCGGCGCCGGCGACCTGCCGCGCGAATACTACTGCACCTACGACCCCTTCGTGGCCCTTTCGTTTGCGGCGGCAGCGACGAAGACGCTGAAGATCGGTACCGGCATCTGTCTGGTGCCGCAACGCGATCCCATCGTCACCGCGAAGAACGTGGCCAGTATCGACAAGCTGTCGGGCGGGCGCTTCGTCTTTGGCATCGGCGGCGGATGGAACGTCGACGAGATGGAGAACCACGGGGTGCGGTACAAGACCCGCTTCAGGCAGATGCGGGAGAATATTCTCGCGATGAAGCAACTCTGGACCGAGGAGCAGGGCGAATTTCACGGCGAGTTCGTGAATTTCGATCCGGCGTTCTCCGACCCGAAGCCGACGCAGAAACCGCACCCGCCGATCCTGCTCGGCGGCGAATCGGACCATACCCTGAAGCGGGTCGTCGAGTATTGCGACGGCTGGTTGCCGCGCGGGCGCGGCGGCTTCGATCCCGTCGAGGCGAAGCAGCGTCTGACCGCGATGGCCGAGGGAGCGGGCCGGGACCCGGCGTCGCTCTCGCTTACGGTCTTCGGCGCCCCCGCCGACCGGGCCGAGCTCGACAAATACCGGGCCGCCGGGATCGACGGCGCCTTGCTGCGGATGCCGACGGAAGACCGCGACAGCTGCATGAAGTTGCTCGAGGAATTCACGCCGCTGGTCAACTGAGGTTAGAGTCATGGCAGACGCCGCGCAGCTGGATCGAAGCTATCATTTCATTCTCGGATTCATCGTCGAGAATGGAGTGGCCCCGCATTACACCGAGCTGGCGCGGGAATTCGGGGTCTCTCCCGCCGAAGGGCGTGAACTGCTGCATGAGCTCATGTCGCAGGCCCTGCCCAACTGGCTTCATCCCGGAACCGACCTGATCGCCTCCTTCGCGCCTTTCAACAACCTGCCGACGCATTATCGGGTCACCGTCGACGGGGAGCGGAAATGGTATGCGCAATGCGGTCTCGAGGCGACCGCGATTTCCTGGCTGTTTCCGGGCAAGACCGTGGAGATCGAAGCGCCATGCCTGCAGTCGGGCGCCGAAATGCGGGTCGTCTTCCGGGACGGCGTGCTGGAGGATACGGCGCCGGAAGGCATCCATTTCTACGTCACCCAGCCGATCAAAAAGTGGCATAACGATATGCCGTTTGCCTGAGCGAACATGAACCTCTTTCGGTCGAAAGAGGATGCCTTGAAGTGGTCGGGGTTCGTTGCGGGAACGGAGGCCGGCGTGCTGAGCCTGGCGCAGGCGGCCGCGGTGATGAGCACGCCGCGTCACAGCGCGCGGCTCAACGGCAGCTACGTCTCGTCGCGCCCGGACTTCACGCCGCGCTTCGTCGAAAAGCTGATGGAGGTCACCGGCGGTTCGCAATATTGGGACCCGCGCTGAACGGGTTCCGCCAGTTTCCTTCCAGGATACGAACTTCACGAAGTTCTTAATTTCGTATCCTGGAAGGAATTTAAGGGAGAGGGGCCATGGCGATCACGCATTTTTCAAAGGTGGACTGGATCGTCGTTTGGGACGAGGGCCGACAGGGCCATGCGTATCTGACGGGCGGCGATCTCGTCTTCGAGGGCAACACGGTCACCCATGTCGGCGCCGGCTACGACGGCCCCGCCGACACCGTGATCGCCGGCGCCGGGCTGTGCCTCCTGCCGGGTTTCGTCGACATTCACGCGCACCCGGCGACCGAGGTATTCTACCGCGGACTGCGCGAGGATCACAGCGTTCCCGAACATTACATGAGCGGTTTGTACGAGCGGTCCTGCGCCTATTCGGCGCATATCGACCGGGACCTGCTGCCTTACGGAGCGGAGGTTTCCTATGCGGAACTGATGCTGAGCGGCGTGACCACGCTGGTCGACATCACGGCCCCCTATCCGGGCTGGATCGACGTGATGGCGCGCTCCGGCCTTCGGATGTACGCGGCGCCCACCTTCGAGACCTCGCGCTGGACCCGCGACAACGTCCATCAGCTGAAATTCATCGAGGACGTGCAAAAAGGCGAGCAGGGATTTGCCGCCGCGCTGGAGGTGATCGACGCGGCGCGCGCGCACCCGAGCGGCCGTCTCGACGGGATCGTCTCGCCGTCGACCATCGACAAGGTGACGCCTGACCTGCTGGTCGCCAGCCATGCGGAGGCGAAGAAGCGCGGACTGCCCTGGACGACCCACACCAGCCAATCGGTGCTGGAATTCAATATCATGGTGGAGCGCCACGGGATGACGCCGATCCAGTTCCTCGCCGAGCGCGGCCTGCTCGGCAAAGGGACGATCCTCGGCCATGCGATTCTGCCGGACGACAGTTCCTGGATCGGCTGGCACAGCCGCACCGATGTGGCATTGCTCGGCGACAGCGGCACCGCCGTGGCGCATTGCCCGACCCCGTTCATGCGGTACGGCACGGTCATGGAAAGCTTCGGTCGCTATCGCGACGCCGGCGTTGTGCTCGGCATCGGCACCGACACGATCCCCCATAATTTCATCGAAGACATGCGCTCGGCGGCGATCCTGGGCCGGGTCGCGGCGCACAGCGGGAAAACAGCCTCGACAGGCGATGTGTTTCATGCCGGCACGGCGGGCGGCGCCAAGGCCTTGATGCGCGACGATATCGGCCGCCTCGCGGTCGGATCGAAAGCCGATATCGTGGTCGTGGACTGCACCCACCCGATGATGCTGCCGTCGCGCGATCCGCTGGCCTGCCTGATCCATTCGGCCGCCGACCGCGCGGTCAAGGACGTGTATATCGACGGCCGGCAGGTGGTGAAGGACCGACAGGTGCTGACGCTCGACCGTCAGGCGGCGGCGGAGCGCATTGTCGCGGGACAGGTGCGGATGGAGGCGGCGGTTGCGGGAACCGATTTCTTGGGGCGCTCAAGCCGAGAGATCGCGCCGCTGTCGCTGCCGCCGGCGGGCGTAGGCTAGGGTTATCACCTATTTCTCGGCTCGACCGGCGCTGCTAACACCTTCGGCGCGCCGTCGCGATAGGAAGAAGCGATGAATGAATTCCCGAACGGAGAGAGCGAAAGCGAGCGGATGAAGCTCCGCGCCGAGAACGCCGAACTGCGCCAGCGGATTGCCGATCTGGAAGCGCGTTTGGCGTCGTCGTCGGCGAGCCGGGAGAGCGGGGAGGAGAGCGCACAGAAACAGCTCGCCTTTCTGCAGACGCTGATCGATGTGGTGCCGGTGCCGATTTTCTATAAGGACGCGACCCATCGCTATCTGGGCTGCAACTCCGCTTTCGAGGTTTTCCTGGGCCGCAGCAAGGCGGAGATTGTCTACCATGGTGTCGAGGATGTTGCCCCCGGCGATTTGGCGGCGGTCTACCGGGCGGCGGATACGGCGTTGCTGGAGCGCGGCGGCACGCAGGTTTACGAAACGCAGGTCAGCGATGCCAATGGCGAGCGGCGCGACGTGGTCTTTCACAAGGCCGTTTTCGACGGCGAAGATGGGCGCTCGGCCGGCTTGATCGGCATCATTCTGGACATTACCGATCACAAACGCTTCGAGCGCGAGCTCAAGCTTTCGAAAGAGCGGGTTGAGTTCGCCAATCGCAGCATGACCGAGTTTCTCGCCAATATGAGCCACGAGTTGCGCACGCCGCTGAATTCCATCATCGGGTTTTCGGACGTAATGAGGACCGAGACTTTCGGTCCGATCGCGCAGCCGCAGTATCGCGAGTATGTCGGCAATATTCACGCGTCGGGCACTCATCTTTTGGCATTGATCAGTGAAATTCTGGACGTCTCGAAGATCGAAGCCGGAGAACTCGTGTTGGATGTCGGCCCGGTCGATGTGCCGCAATTGGCGGTATTCTGTCTCGATATGGTGCGGGAGCGGGCCGAGCGGGCGGAATTGCAGGTGACTTCGGAAATCGATCCGGTGCTTCAAACGATTCAGGCCGACGGGCTGAGGGTGAAGCAGATTTTGCTCAATCTCCTTTCGAACGCCATTAAGTTTACGCCCGGTGGCGGCGCGGTCGTCCTGCGGATCGAGCCGGAGCAAGGCAATCGCATCCGCTTCACGGTCAGCGACAGCGGCATCGGCATTCCCGAAGACGAGCTGGCGCGCGTGGTGCAACCCTTCGTGCAAGGATCGACGAATCCGTCGCATCGCCAGATGGGCAGCGGTCTCGGGCTTAGCCTCGCGCGGTCGCTGAGCGAACTCCACGGCGGCACGTTGGAAATCGACAGTACCGTTGGCGAAGGCACAAAGGTCACGGTTCGACTGCCGCGCGATCAGCGCTCTGCGCGCGGCTGAGAAGGTGCGCGCGCGCTAGATTGGCGCCGGCCTCCCCGTCGCCCTAGATGTCTATCAGGAAGGGGCCGCCATGCGCGGTCTTGTTTGGGCATTTGCAGGAGGGTCGCCATGCGCGTCGTCACGTTGAAGGATATTCCGGAAATCGATCTTGGAGAGGCCGTGCCGGTCCCTGGTTGGACCGGCGGCGAAGTGCGCCGCTCGCGGCAGAACATTATCGAGCCGGGCGACTCCGAGAATTACAATTGCAGCGTCGTCAATTTCACCAAGGGCTCGACCACCGGCTGGCACGTTCACGACTGCGACCAGATCCTCGTGGTGGTGCATGGCTCGGGGATCGTCGCCACCGAGACGGAAGAGCGCGAGATCAACGTCGGCGACGTCGTTCACGTCAAGGCGGGCGAGAATCACTGGCACGGCGCCAAGGCCGATACGGTGATGGGGCATATCACCGTGACCCTGCGCGGCAGCAAAGCCGTCTTCGCCTAAGGGCCGCAAGGATGAAAGCCGGCGTCAATCTGATCAACTTCGGCCCTTCGGCCAATCCCGTGAACCTGCGCCGCTGGGTGCGCGTCGTCGAAGGGTTGGGGTTTCACTCGCTGCTGACCTCGGACCATATCGCGGTGACGCCCGATGTCTCTTCGCGCTATCCGGCGCCGCTCTACGAGCCGATCAGCACCCTCGGCTGGCTGGCGGGTATTACCGACAGGATCGAGATCGGCACCACGGTCATCATCGTGCCGTATCGCAGCCCGCTGGAGACCGCCCGGGCGCTGGCCAATATCGACCAGCTCAGCGGCGGGCGCCTCATCTTCGGCGTCGGCGTCGGCTGGGCGCAGGAGGAATTCGCGGCACTCGGGCTCGACTACCGCAAGCGCGGCGCGATGACCGACGAGTATCTGGCCGCGATCAAGCAGTTGTGGACGGAGGACGTAGCCAGCTTCGAGGGCGCCTACGTGCGTTACAGCGGCGTCGATACGGCGCCGCGCCCGGTGCGCCAACCGCACCCGCCGATCTGGGTCGGCGGCTCGAGCGACGCCGCGCTGCGCCGCGCCATCCGGCTCGGCGACGCCTGGCACCCGATCCGCATCCGCGAAGAGGGACTGCGCAAGGAGGGCATTCCCCGACTGCAGGCATTGGCGGCGGAAGAGGGCCTGCCGGTGCCGGCGCTCTGTCCGCGCATCCGGTTGCGCCTGCTGGAGACGCCGGCGGACGACGCGACCCGGGTGATGGGCGAAGGCACCGCCGATCAGGTGCACCGCGATCTTGCCGCGCTCGAGGAGATGGGCTGCGCGCATGTCCTGCTGGACACCTATTTCGAGGACATCGAAGCGACCCGCAATGTCGAGGCGTCGTGGCGCATGCTGGCGACGGTGGCTGAGCGGATGCTGGACCTCGACGGCGAGTGCGTGCGCTAGGGAAATACCCGTTCGGCGCGGAAGTGATCGAACAGGCGGAAGAACATTTCCTCCGAATCGACGAAGTCCCGGAACCCGTAAAGGCGGGCTTTCGTCGTCGAGGAGACGATATCCCAATGCGGCGTCCAAAGGTGCTTCCAGTACGACCAGAGCGCCACCTGATCCAGCGGTTGGCGCACCAGACCGTGCTTCTCGACGACCCGCTGCCAGACCGGCTCCATATCCGCCATGTGCCGCGCCAAATCGACGGTCTGCACCGGCCCGACCTCCATATCGAAGTAGTCGGCAAATTTCGGCCACAGATTGGCCCAGCGGAAGGTGTCGCCATTGGTGACGTTGAAGTCCTGGTTGGCGCATTTCGGCTCCGTCGCCATCCAGACGGTCGCCTTGGCGAGATGCAGGGCCTCCGTGCACTGATAGAGCGCGTGGTAGTTGCCCTCGGTCCCGGGGAAGCGGAGCGGCAGCCCCAGCTCCTTCGAGATCGCCGCATAGGCGCAGATCAGGCTGATCATGCTGCGGGTGATGCCCGGCGCGGTATCGCAGAGCCCGGTCGGCCGCGCGGTCGACCAGGACCATGCCTTCCCGGTCTGAAGGGCGCGGATATAGTCTTCCTGCTGATAGTAGAAACTGGGCTGCAGGGTGCGCGGCGTGTCCTCGCGGGCCGGCGTCGGCGCCGGGCCCAACTGCAACCCGTAATTCTTATGGCCGCTGCCGACATGAACATGCTTGAGGCGCGGCGCGATCGGCACCACCGTATCGACGACGTTGCGGAACATCGCGACGTTGGTTTCGATCGGCTCCGGCTGGCCTTCCGGGTGGTCGAAACGGGCCTCGTAGAAGATATGGGTGACGTCGCTGAGACCGCCGAGCCGCTTGCGGCTGTCCGCCGCGTCCGTCAGGTCGACCGCGATCCGGGGCACATCGCTGCCGCCGATCGGCTCCCGGCGGGAGAGGCCGACGACCTCCCAATCATCGAGGCCGTGCAGGTATTCGGCGAGCCGCCGCCCGACGACGCCCGAGGCGCCGACAACCAGCGCTTTCTTGAGTTCCCGATCCGTCATGTGCCGCCGATCTCCTCAGATTTGCTTCGGAACTGATCTAGTGTGCCGATGCGCGGCGGCGAAACCCAAGGCGGATGGTTGCATTGCGTCACCCGCTTGGTAACGTCGGCGGCGATCATGAGCGGAGGCGGCGATGGCGAAGCGCAAATTTCATCTGGCGCAATTTCTGGTGCACGGGCCGAGCTACCACAGCCTCGGCATGTGGCGGCACCCGAAGACCGAGTTCACGCGGGAGAATTGGGCCCGGCCGGAGCTCTATCAGCATATCGCGCGGACCTGCGAGCGCGGTCTCTTCGACATGGTGTTCTTCGCCGACCTGAATTACATCTCCGATACGTTTCGCGGCACGCTGGAGCCGGCCCTGCGCTATGCGGCCCAGGCGCCGGAGCACGATCCGATCCCGTTGCTCGGCTGGATGGCGGCGGTCACCAAGCATATCGGCCTCGGCGCCACCTTCTCGACCAGCAACCAGCACCCGTTCTATGCGGCGCGGCTGTGGGCGACCCTCGATCATCTGACCAACGGGCGGGCCGCGTGGAACGTGGTGACCTCGATCAACCGCAACCAGCAGGCCAATTACGGGACCGAGCGCGCGGATGCCGATACCCGCTACGATCAGGCGCACGAATATATGGAGGTCTGCCGCAAACTCTGGGACAGCTGGGAGGAGGACGCGGTCGTGCTCGACAAGGAGGGTGCCGTTTTCGCGGATGCCTCGAAGGTCCATCGCATCGAGCATGAGGGCCGCTTCTTCAAGTCGCGCGGGCCTCTCAACGTCGTCCGATCGCCGCAGAACGGCCCCGCCATTCTGCAGGCCGGCACCTCGCCGAAAGGCATGGATTTCGCGGCGAAATACGCGGACGGGATTTTCGCGATCCAGCCGCGCGCCGAGAACGCGAAGGAATACTTCGAGGCCGTGAAGGGCCGCATGGATCAGTTCGGGCGGCCTCCCAGCCACTGCCGCATTCTGTTCGGCGCCCAGCCGATCATCGGCGAGAGCGAGGCGGAGGCCCGCGAGAGGCAGGAAGAGCACAACGCGCTGGTGCCGCTCGACGCGGGGCTCACGATCCTGTCGGCGCATCTCGATTTCGATCTCTCGCAGATTCCGCTCGACGCCGATATGACGGCGCGGCCGGAGCCGGAACTCCACCGCATGCGGACCCGCTTCCTGCGGCCCGACGGCTCCGGCATGACCCTGCGCGAGGTCGCCCTCCGCCACGGGCAAGGCGTCGGCCTGCCGCAGTTCGTCGGCACGGTGCAGAGCGTCGCCGACCAGATGGAAGCCTTCATGGAGACGGTCGGCGGCGACGGATTTATGCTGACGCCGATCCACTCGCCCGGCGCCATCGACGCCTTCGTCGATCTGATGGTGCCGGAATTCCAGCGCCGCGGCCTCTACCGCACGGCCTATAAGGGCCGGACGCAGCGGGAATTGCTGCGCCAGGAGGATTAGAATCCGGCCGCGGCGAGGCATCTCTTGCCCGGTCTCCGCCGAGGGCATACGGTTCCGGGGCCCACTGTTTAACCCAAAATTCTCCCATGCCGCCTGACAGCAAGATGCTCTACCTCACCCGCGCCGACGTGGAGGCGCTCGCCATCACGGCGGTCGATACGGTGGCGCAGATCGAGCATCTCTGCCGGGAGCGCGATGCGTCGCGCGTCCTGAATGCACCGAAGAGCCTGGTTCGACCCGTGCCGGACGTGCTGTTCATGTCGACGCTGGCCGCTTCCGAGGACCCGCCCTACATGGCGGTGAAGGCGCTCGGCGTGAACGCGGCGAACGCGGCGCGCGGCATGGATACGATCGGCTCGACGATCACTCTCTTCGACCGTGCCACGGCCTATCCGATTGCGATCATGGACGGGTCGTGGATCACCGAGGTGCGGACCGCGGCGCTCAGTGCCGTCGCGGCGAAACATTTCGCGCGCCCGGACTCCGAATCGATCGCCTTTATCGGCAGCGGCGCGCAGGCCCGCAGCCATCTCGAAGCGTTCCTCGACCTGTTTCCGCTGCGGTCCGTCCGCGTCTTCGGCCGCGGCGAGCCGAACCGCATGGCGCTGTGCCGCAAAGCGGAGGACCTTGGTCTCCACGCCACCGATTACGGTGACCCGCGCGACGCCGTCGAGGGCGCGGATATCGTTGTTTCCTCCGTCCCGCTCTCAAGCGGGCTGGAGCCGTTTCTGGAGACCGCCTGGGTCAAGCCCGGCGCCTACGTGAACCTGGTCGACCTGGCCCGGACCTGGCGGCAGGAGACGCTGGTTCAATTCGACCGTATCGTCATCGAGGACGCGGCGCAGGAGGCGGCGATGGCGGATCGGATGATCCCGGAATCCCTCATCGGCGACGATCTGCTGGATCTCGTGACGGGGCGCATCCGCGGCCGGACGAATGCGCGCGAGCGCATCGCCTTTATCTTCCGGGGCCTCGCGATCGGCGATCTGGCCCTGGCGATCCTCGCCTACGAACGGGCCCTGCAAGCCGGCACCGGTACCTATTTGCCGCGCTAGGCGGCGGCAGCCGTGGATCGCGGCGGATAAACCCGTAATTTCAGCTTGAAGTGCGCCACGATGGCGCAAGATCGTTGGTAACGCAGACCCCATACGCGCCGCCGCCGCGCGGCGACAGGAGCCAGATCATGCCGCGATTGCCGATCCCTTCCGATACCGATGAGTTTGCCGAGGAAACCCGCGCCGCCGTGCGCCATATCCAGGAGACGCGGGGCAGCATGCCGCCGCCGAGCAGCTACATGACCTATGCCGGACAGGCGGGCGCGAGGCTCTCCGATCTCGTCGAGCATCTCCGCTATCATACCACGTTGAGCGACGCGGAGACGGAACTGGCGATCTGCACCGCCGCGCGGGCGGCGGGCGCCGACTATATCTGGAACGCGCATGTCCGGCTGGGCCTGAAGGCCGGCACCCGCGAGGAAGCGATCCATGCGGTCGATACCTACGCGCCGCTCGACGGGTTGACGGCCGACGAGGCGCTGATCGTCGGTTTCGGGCGCGAGTTGCTGGAATCGCCGAAAGTCAGCGACGCGACCTTCGAGGCCGTGCGGGCGCGCTACGGCGAAAAGGGCCTGATGGAACTCACCGCGCTGATGAGCGTCTATATGATGAACGCCTCCATCCTGCGGGTGATGGACCATCAGGCGGCGCCCGACGCGCGGCATTTGACGCCGCGCTAAAGCCCCCTCGGGCCTAAGCCGCGGGTTCGTTCGCCTCAAGAAACATCCGGATATGCCGCACGGCGAGCCGGATTTTCTGCTCGTTCTCCTTCCAGGGGTAAAGGCTTACCTGCGCGTTCGGCGCCAGCAGCGCCGTTTCCATCGCCGTCGCATAGGGATGGGCCGGGATGTCGTCCGGCAGCACAAGGACCGGCGTCTCGCAGGCGCGCACGAAATCGCGGGTGACCGTGAAGACGAAATCCGCCTTGGCCGTATACATGTTGTTGAGAAACTGGGAGATCATCTCCATCGTTACGTCGTCGCGGCGCTTGCAGAATTGGGGGCCCCAAGCGGCGATGTTGTTCTCGTAGAACTGATTGGGCCGGTCCGAGCGGTGGCCGCTGGGGTGGACCAGCGTGGCGGCGACGACCCGGTCCGGCGCCCGGCGCATCAGGTTCCAGATCAAGGGCCCGCCGATGCAGAATCCCATGACCAGAAATTTGTCGATGCCGAGATGGTCCATGAGGGCAATCTGATCGTCGGCAAAGGAATCCCACGTCCGTTCGATGTCGAGCGGTCCTTCCGACGCGCCGCCGGTGGCGTTGCGCAGATCAAGGGCGATGCAGCGGAACCGGTCGCTGAACTCCTCCAGCGGATTGAAGGCGTGGCCGGCAAGGCCGGCGATGGTGGCGTTCAGGCCGCCGCCCGGAATGACCAGCAGCGGGAAGCCGGACCCGGCTTCCTCGTAATTGATCTTGATATCGCCGTTTTCGAGAATTGGCATCGTGGCTCTCCCTTTAGTCGCGGGTTTTGGGCAGTTGGAAATCGGCCGCCCGCTCGATCAGTTTAACGATCTCGCTGAAATCGCCGCCGCGCAAGCCCATCGCCAGGCCTTGTTGCAGCGTTTGATAGGTTGCGCTGGCGACGTTCTGCGGCACTTCCAGCCGTTCCGATTCCATGCGCCACAGCATCGCGTCCTTGGCGATGATGTGCATGGGCGCCTCCATGTTGAAATCGCGCTTGAGGACGAAGTTCGGAATTTTGGAAAGCGTCGCGCTGTTCTGCCCCGAGCCGGAATTGATCACGGCGAGCACTTTCTCCGGATCGACGCCGCCCTTTGCCGCCATCACCATGGCTTCCAGGCCGATCATCATGTTGGTGAACGACATGATGTTGTTGCAGATCTTCGTGATCTGCGCCTGCCCGACCTTGTCGCCGACATAGTGAATGTCGCGCGCGAAGGACTTAAGCATCGGCTCCACCTGATCGTAGACCGCCTGCGGCCCCGAGGTGACGACGGTTATGTCGCCCGCATAGGCGCGCTGCACGCCGCCGGTGATCGGTGAATCGAGCACGGGAATCCCCTTGGCGGCGAGCGCGGATTCGATCTCCGCAAGCGCCTCCGTTCCCATCGTGCCGAGATTGACGAAGGTCTTTATCTGGCTACCGTGGATGATGCCTTCGTCGCCGGTGACGATGGTACGGAACGTCTCGATGCTCGGCATGCAGGCGAAAACGATGTCGGATTCGTTCGCGACCTCGACCGGAGAGGCGACGATCCGGGCCTGCCGTTCGGCGAGCGGCGCCGTGGCTTCCGGATTGATGTCGTAGGCGACAAGCGCCTTCTCCTGGTCCAACAAATTGGAGGCGAGGGGGAAGCCGATGCTTCCGGTGCCGATGAAACCCGCTTTCATGCTGCTATCTCCCGATATGCGTTAAGTCCGTTGTGACAGAGATTAGCCCGCCGGGCCGGGATCGGTAGTTAGCCCCGTGCGGCCTGACGCACCAAACGGACGAAATTGTTCGCCGCGGTGGTCGGGTTCAGGGCGCGACAGGCGAGATGCAGCGGGGCAATCAGGTTGGTGCTCCGCTTCAGGCGCCGGTAGGCGATGCCGCGTAGCTGCAACTCGCCGAGCGAAGCCGGGACCAGCGAGATTCCGAGCCCGGCCGCGACCAGATTTAGGGTCGAGACGATGCGGGGGGCTTCCTGCTCGATGCGCGGATTGAAGCCGGCGCGGTGGCAGGCGGCGATGATGCCGTCGTATAGTCCCGGACCTTCCGGACGGCGGTAGAGCACGAAGGCTTCTTCCGCGAAGGCTTCCAGGCCGAGCGGGCGGCTTTTCTCGCCGGTCGCAAGCGGGGCATAGCGGTGCCCGGAGGGCAGCGCGGCCAGCATCTCCTCCTCGAACAATTCGTGGACCGCCAATCCTTGGCGGTTGGCGACCGGAGAGCGGATGAAGGCGGCGTCCATCTCTTCGCTCTGAATGGCGGCGACCAGCGCGTTGGTGCCGGCTTCCTCGAGCTTCAGGGAGACGCCGGGATGGCTCTCGCGGAACTGCCGGATGACGCCGGGCAGGAAGGGGTGGAAAGGCGCCGAACTGGTGAAGCCGACGACGATGGCGCCCTGTTGGCCGCGGGCCGTTCGGTGCACCTTGGCGACCGCGCGTTCCATCTGCGCCATGATCGCCCGGGCGTCCGGCAGCAGGCTCTCTCCGGCATCCGTCAGCTCGACCCCGCGCGGCAGGCGGCGGAACAGCCTGACGTCGAGCTCGTCCTCCAGCGCCTTGATCTGCTGGCTCAGCGGCGGCTGCTGGATGCCGAGCTTCTCGGCGGCGCGGGTGATATGCTTCTCCTCGGCGACCGCGAGGAAATAGCGGAGGTGTCGTATATCCATGACATATAATTTATATATGAAAAATAGAAAAACCATATATTATAATTATGGTCATTCCGGCTCTAGTGTTCCTCCCGCGACGACCCACGCAAACCATCGGGAGACTCGGATCATGGTACAAATCGAAGTCACGCCACAGGCGGCGAAGGCGCTTTATGACAGGATGGCGGCGAACATCGCCGCTGTCCGGGCCAGGGACGCTGGTCCGCTGACGCTTGCGGACAAGCTGCTCTATGGCCATTTGGACGATGCGGCTTCTCAGGAACTCGATCCGGGCCGCGCCACTCTGCGGCTGCGGCCCGACCGGGTGGTGTTTCAGGACGTGCTCGGCCAGAGCGGGATGCTGCAGTTCATGATGACCGGGCGCCACCGGGTCGCCGTGCCGACCAGCATCCATTGCGATCATCTGATCGAAGCGCGGCAGACGGCAGGCCCGGACCTGGCGCAGTCGCTGGACGAGAACCGTGAGGTCTACGATTTCCTGCGGTCCGCCGCCGCGAAATACGGCGCCGGGTTCTGGGCGCCGGGGGCCGGGATCATCCACCAAGTGGTGCTGGAGAACTACGCTTATCCCGGCACGATGATCATCGGCACCGATTCCCATACGCCGAATGGGGGCGGTCTCTGGGCCTGCGACGTCGGCGTCGGCGGCGCCGATGCGACCGAGGTGATCGCCGGCCTGCACTGGGAGCTTCTGCATCCCAGGCGGATCGCCGTCTATCTGACGGGCGCGCTCTCCGGCTGGACGGCGCCCAAGGATATCATTCTTTATGTGGCGGGTGCGCTCGGCGTCTCCGGCGGCACCAATGCGATCGTGGAATATATCGGCCCCGGCGCGCGGACCATCAGCGCCACGGGCAAGGCGACCATCGCCAATATGGGGGCGGAACTGGGAGCCACGACGTCGGTCTTCCCCTACGACCCGAAGATGGCGGCCTATCTGGAGGCGACGGGCCGGAGCGGCTTGGTGCCGCTGGCCGATGCCGCGCGCGATCTGTTGGCGCCCGACGCGGAGGCCGAGGCCGACCCCGATGCCTATTACGACCGGGTCGTGCGTCTCGATCTGTCGGCGCTGGAGCCGCATGTCGTCGGGCCGCACACGCCGGATCGGGCGCGGCCGATCTCGGCGCTGAAGGCTGAAATCCGGGATTCGGCGAACGGCTTTCCCGAGACCCTCAGCAGCGTGTTGATCGGCAGTTGCACCAATTCGTCATACGAGGATATGAGCCGCGCCGCCGACGTTGCGGCGCAGGCGGCCGCGCGGGGGGCGGCGAGCGCGGTGCCTTTCATGGTGACGCCGGGCTCGGAGCAGGTGCGCGCGACGATCGAACGCGACGGTCAGATGGCGGCGCTGGAAGCGGTGGGCGCCGCTGTGCTGGCGAATGCCTGCGGTCCCTGCATCGGGCAATGGCGCCGCCGCGATCCCGCGGCCGAGAAACCGAATGCGATCGTGACGTCCTATAATCGAAACTTTCCGCAACGCAACGACGGGCGCGCGACGACGTTGAACTTCATCGCCAGTCCGGAACTGGCGACGGCCATGGCGCTTGCGGGGCGGCTGGACTTCAACCCATTGACCGACGCGCTGACCGCCGCCGACGGCTCGGCCTTTCGGCTGGCGCCGCCCGCCCCCGCGCCCGAGGTGCCGCCCGACGGATTCGAGCAAGGGCAAGCTTATTATCAGGCGCCGCCGGCGGACGGCAGCAAGATCGAGATTGCCATCGCCCCGGACAGCGAAAGGCTTCAGGCGCTGCAGCCTTGGTCCGCGTGGGATGGTGCCGATTTCCGCGATCTGCCGGTGCTCTTGAAGGCCAAGGGCAAGACGACGACGGACCAGATTTCGCCGGCCGGGCCCTGGCTGCGGTTGCGCGGCCATCTCGATCGGTTCAGCGACAATATGTTCATGGGAGTCATCAACGCCTATACGGGCGAGCGCGGCGCGGGCCGCAACGTCCTGACCGTAAACGTCGCCGGTTTCTCCGATATCGCACGCGACTACCAGCGGCGCGGGTTACGCTGGGTCGCCGTCGGCGACGGCAATTACGGGGAAGGCAGCAGCCGCGAGCATGCCGCATTGTCGCCGCGGCTGCTCGGCGCGGCCGCCGTCATCGCGCGCAGCTTCGCCCGCATCCACGAGACCAATCTGAAGAAACAGGGCGTGCTCGCGCTGACCTTCGCCGATCCCGCCGATTACGACCGGCTGCGCGAGGACGACCGGATCAGCTTGCGGCATCTCGACGCCCTGGCGCCGGGAGAGCCGGTCGCCTGCGTACTGCGTCACAGCGACGGAGGGCAGGAGGCGATCTCGCTCCGGCACAGCTATACCGCTGCCCAGCTGGACTGGTTCCGCTGCGGCTCGGCACTCAACGTGCTGCGCGGCGGACCGGCTTAGCAGGTCGGTGGTTGTGCGCCGACGTTCCGGCCGGCGACGGGAAGTTCGATCCAGAATGCCGTCTCGCTGCCGGACTCGCTGCGGAAGCCGATCCGGCCGCCCATGAGCTCGGTCAATTGCTTCGAGATCGTCAGGCCGATTCCGCTCCCTTCGATGCTGCCGGATTCATGGCCGAGCCTGTTGAAGGCCTCGAAAATGTGGGGCTGCATTTCCTGGGGTATGCCCGTGCCGGTATCGGCGACATTGATTCGGAGCCTATCGTCCGCGCTCCGGGACGCGGAGAGCCGAACGGCGCCGTTGTCGATGTTGTATTTGATGCCGTTCGAGATCAGGTTCAGGAGAATTTGGCGCAGATGCATCGGGTCCGCGCGACAGGCCGGCGCGAATTTTACGCTGTCTTCGACGATCAGCCGGATATCCCGTTTTTCGGCGGCCGGCCGCGATTTGGCGATGCAATCCTCGACCATTTCCACCAGTGAGATGTCGACGATCTCGACCTTCAGTTTTCCGGACTCTATTCGCGACAAATCCAGGACTTGATTGATCAAGGCAAGAAGGTGGTCGCCATTGTCCAGGACCTGATTGATGTAGCGGAGGTGGGTTTCGCTCGGCGGATCGTCGGGATCGTCGGCAAGCAATTGACTGAAGCCGAGAATGGAATTCAGTGGCGTGCGCAGCTCGTGGCTCATCGACGAGAGGAATTCGGATTTGGCCCGACTTGCATTCTCGGCGCGATCGCGTTCGTTCGATATCTCCTCGACAAGCCTCAGATTCTCCAAGCCCAACCGCAAAACCGCGGTCGTCTGCATGTTTGCGTTGCGCCCGAACATGGCGAGGACGACGACATAGACAAGCATGCAAAGGGCCAGGATATAGAGAATCTCGTCCCGTTCGACGGCCAACCGGATCATAAAAAGCAGGTTAAGCGGCAGCAGATAAGACAGATACGCGAGACGATAGACGGACAATCCCGCGATCGAGCCCGCCGACATTCCCGCGATCACGAATACCGAGAGCGACACCGCACGCGTGTCGTCGAATGGCGTGGCCGCAATCAAGGCGGTGGACCAAATCAGCGATGAAGCCAGCGTGAGACCGATGAAACCGAAGCGGTGCCGTCGCCGCGCTTCGTCGTTGGCGGGTTGCTCTGCGCCCAGGAATCGTTGGGCCATCCAATAGCGCAGAATGCTCAGCGGTATCATCGGGCTCAGCAGCCACACCGCGTCGAAGCGTCCGGAGATATAGGACATGGCGCTCGCGAATACGCACGCGACGGTAAGATTCGCCCAGATCAGACCTCTCTGGTTTTCCGCAAGCAACCGCAACCGGGCATTCTCGACGGCCGCGGACGACGGTGACGCATCCGACGCCTCGGCTGTGTGGCCCGGTGAAAGCCCCGTCTGATCCAGACTATGGGAATCCGTGGAATCCATTGTACCTGTCAATCGCGCCGCCTGCTCGGACCGAACTCTCTCCCGAGTCGGCTCTCGGGACGGGCGACTTCCGGTCTTCCCTGCGTCATGTTAGAGGAACCGAAACGGGCTGTCGAAAGGCGCTTTCGGATGAGGGGTCGGTCACGGCCTAGCGGCTGCCCCGGAGCGCGATGTTGTCGAGCGGCTCGCCGCGCGCCAGATGATCGAGATTGCGCGGTACCGTCATCCAGCGGCGTTCCCGCGAGGCTTCGCTCCGCGAGCTGCAATGCGGGGTCATGATGACGTTGTCGAGTTCGTGGATCGGGAAGCGCGACGGCGGCCGTTCCGGGTCTTCCGGTGCCGGGTAGCCGTACCACACATCGAGGAAGGCCCCGCCGATCCGCTTCTCCGCGAGCGCGTTGTAGAGCGCTTCCTCGTCGATGACCGGCGCGCGGCCGACATTGATGATGGTCGCGCTGGTTTTCATCAGATCGAACTTCGTCGCGTCGATCAGGCCGCGCGTCTCCGGCGCCGTCGGCAGCGTCATGAGGATGTAATCGCTCTCGCCGAGGAGCCGGTCGAGCTGGTCGAGACCGTCGAGCCGCTCCAGCGGCGGCGGCGCGCTCCGCGCGGTTCGGTTGACGGCGACGATGCGCATGCCGAAGGCGGCCGCGCGTTCGGCGGCGGCCTTCCCGATATGCCCGTAGCCAACGATGCCGAGGGTCTTGCCGCAAAGTTCGCCGTGGCTCGGACCGATGCCCGGCACGCGGCCCTGCCAGCCCTTCTCGCGGAACTCCCGGTCATAGGTCGAGAGGCCGATCTCCCGCTCCAGCATGCCGGCCAGAATGAACTCGGCGATGGCGACTTCGTGGCCATAGGCGTTGCAGACGGTGCACCCCTTCGGCAGGTCTTCGGGCCGCAGGAACTCGTAGCCGGTGAACGGCACCTGATAGAGGCGCAGCCGCGGCACTTCCGGCCACTCCCCCTTGATGCGTCCGCCGACCATGGCGGCGGCCTCGACGATCAATTCCGCGAAACGCTCGAACGGTTCCGCCTCGCTCCAGGTGGTGATCCTCCAGTCGGTGGCGAGATGTTCGGCGAGCCAGGCGGCGCGGGGCTCGGACATCTGTCCGGCGAGCAGGACGGTCGGCGCGTCGTTCATGTCAGGCGCCTTTGAAGGCTTTGAAACGGTCGGCGAAATCCGGATGCCAGCGCGACAGCGGCGGCCGGTTTTCCGCGATATCTCCCGCCGCCCATAACACGCGGCGCCGGTCCTCGGCGGTGTCGACCTCGTCGTCGGGACACAGAATATAGAAATCGCCCCGCTCGACCGCGGCCAGCATGTAGTCCACGACCTGCATCGGGAGCCAGGCCCCTGGCTGGTGGGTTCTGGTGCCGGTCGTCGTCCATCCGGGAATCAGCAGATGGGCGGTCACTTGGCAGCCGTCCCGGTTGCGCAGCTCGTGCTGCAGGCTTTCGGTGTAGTTGATGACCGCGGCCTTCGCCATGTTGTAGGCGGGTTTGCCGCCGGGCGGATTGGTGATGCCCTGCTTCGAGCCGACATTGACGATCAACGCGGGATCGGCGCCCGCAATCATCGCCGGGGCGAAGGCGAGCACGCCGTTGACGACCCCCATGATGTTGACGGAGACCGTTCGGCGCCAGGCTTCGGGATTCTCCCAAGTTCCCGCATCGATCCGGGTGACGGCGTTGTTCATCAGGAACGCGATTTCTCCGAACTCCGAGGCGACCGTGTCCTGGAAGGCCGTCATCGCGTCGAGCTCGCCGACATCCAAGCCGACGGCCCTGACCGTGCCGGCGTCGGGCGATGCTTCTCTCACTTCCCGCGCCGCCGCTTCCAGGGCCTCGTCGGCGATGTCCGTCATGCAGACGTTCATGCCGAAGGACGCGAGCTTCTTGCAGGTCGCGAGACCGATGCCGCTGGCGGCGCCGGTGACGACGGCCGTGCGGCCGGGACTGAATGCGGGATGTGTCATATCTGCTGCCTTTCCGGAAGCGGCGAAAGCGTCGCACCGGTATCTAAAAGGTCAGTTCAAATGCGACAAGGGCAACGTTATTCGGTTAGTCTCGTCTCATGACGGCTTAATCCGAGTTTTGGCGAGAAGCGGGAGGGCAGACAATGCTGCTGGTACAAATGACCGATACCCATATCGAGGAGCCAGGAGACCTCGCCTACGGCCGCTACGACACGGCGGCCAACCTGCGAGCCGCCGTCGCCGCGATCAACCGGATGGACCCCGCGCCCGATCTGGTGCTGCATACGGGCGACATGGCGCATCACGGCTCCGCCGAACGCTACAGCCACTTCAGGGAGTTGATTGCCGATCTGCGGGTGCCGTTCTATGCCATTCCGGGCAATCACGACGGGCGCGATTCGTTTCGGGCCGCTTTCGCCGATACCGCGTGGATGCCCAAGGACGGCGTCTTCCTGCACTACGTCATCGACGATTTTGCGCTGCGGATCATCTGCTGCGATTCCGTCCGGGAAGGCGAGACACCCGGCGGATTCTGCACCGAGCGGCTGTCCTGGCTCGACACGCAGTTGAGCCGGGACCCGGCAAAGCCGACCATTGTCGCTCTGCACCATCCGCCGTTCGGCTCCGGCATGACCGGAACCACAAGCAACGGACTGGTCGAGGGCGGCCCGGAACTGGCGGCCCTGCTGCGCCGCCATCCCCAGGTGGTGCGCGTCATCGCGGGGCACGCCCACCGGCCCTTCACTTGCGCCTTCGGCGGCACGATCGGCTATGCCGCGCCGACGACCTGCTACCCTTTCGCGCTGGAGACCGGGCCGGAGCGGGTACTCTCGATCACCGGAGAGCCGCCCGCCTTCGCCGTCCATCTGTGGATGGAGGATGCGGGGGCCGGAGAGGCGGATCTCGTCAGTCATACGGTGCCGGTCGGCGAGTGGGGCGAGCCGGTTGTGCTGCTGCGCGCCGGAAAGCGGGTTATTTCGGCGGCGTGACCGCCGTCGCCAGCGCGCTGCCGTCGCGCGGCCGTTCGGCGGCATCCGGTCGCAACGCTGCCGCAATCCAGTCCCGCACCGCGCCGGACGGCAGCCGCTTGTAGCTTTTCTGCCCGTCGTCGGGAAGTTCGCCGACCAGCATGAGATGGCCGATCAGGCCGATGGCGAAGATATCGGCCCGGCCGTCGACGGTGTCGGGCGCGTCGCGCAATTCGGGCGCCACATAAGGGTAGGTTCCCGGAGATTTGAGGGGCAGCGCGGTACCGTCGTCAGCGGAAAGCGCCTGTCCCAGATCGCATATGGCGGCGTTTCCATTCGCGGCGATCAGAATATTCTGCGGTTTCAGGTCCCGGTGGACGACGCCGCGTCCATGCAGGATGGCGACGCCCGAGAGGGTGTCCCGCAGAATCGACAAGGCCAGATCGCGCGGCAAGGGATTGGCAGATTTCTTCGGCAGGTTGGTGCCCCACATCCGGGTCGCGATTGTGTCGATGAAATAGGGCATGACGAAATAGGGCGCCTCGTCCTCCGTCACGTCTTGGTCCAGTACCGGTACGATGGCCGGATGGTCGAATGTCGCCAACAGAGCCGCCTCCCATTCAAAGGCGCGGCGCCAGTCCGGCACGGTATCCGCCTGGCGGCGGCGGAGCGCGTGGCGCTGGCGCCGCCGGGACGGTCGGAAGAGTTTGAGCGCGACCGTCCGGCCGTCGCGTCGGCACTCGTGGACGCTCGAGAAGGGACCACCGCCCAAACGGCGGACTATGCGGTAGGGACCGATGGCGTCCATGAATGAGGGCCTGGGGCGGCTTCGGCTATTCGCCGAAAGAGCCGTGGCGCGAGGCGGCCCGGGCCAGACATTGCACAACATCGACCCGCTTGCGCAGTTTGGCCACGAACTCGCGCAGTTTAGCGCCCTGCAGGATGGTGCCGTTCGGTGCCTTCAGGGCGCCGCCTCTGGCCATGGTGTTCTCCGTCCGAATCAGGTGATCGCTCCACTTCTTCGTGTAGGCGCCCCACTGCCCCTCGTGATGTTTTTCGATATACTCCGCGATGCTGTTCGGCGTCACGTTTTGCCACCAGTCGACCAGCGGAATAACGCCGCAATGCGCTTCCCGGACCCAGTCGTATTTGTTGAAGGCCCGCTTTGGGCCGCTATCGGCCAATGCCCCGGTTTCCGGCAGCGCCGTCAATCCGGATGGCGCCGCAGCCAGCGGCGCGGGGGCCGGTCCAGGGGCCGGCGTCGGGATTGGTACGGAAGCAGCGGGTGCCGGTGTCGACAGACGCGGGGCCGGAAGAGGTGGCGACGCCGGAAGGGACGCCGGCGACACGGCTTCCGGCGTCCCCCGGGGCTGTGCCGCTTCGGGTTGTGCCGCTTGGGGCAGTGGCGCCTGGGGCTGTGGCGCTTGAACCGCGATCGAAGGGGCGGGAGCCGGCTGCGCGGCCGCCGGTATGCGGGCCGGTTCGCGGCTGGATTTCCATAAATCAAGATACCCATGGGTGAAATACCCGATGCCGCCCGCGAGCAGCACCGCACAGGCGCCATAGGCGAGATATCGGCCGCGCCGGTGCCGCAGCACGGTGTTCAGTTCCTCGCCCTGATGCAGCATCGACAGGTAGTTCTTTACCTTCGAGGCGACGATCTCCGTATCGAAGGGTTTGACGACGTAGTCGATGGCGCCGAGCTTCAGGGCCGCGGCCTCGAAGCCCCGGTCGGTCTGCGCAGTGATAAAAACGATCGGAATATGCCGGGTTTCGGGATTCCGCTTCAGTGTCTTGCAAACCTGATATCCGTCCGTCCCCGGCATCATGAGGTCGAGGAGAATGAGATCCGGCAATTCTGATTCGGCGAGTTCGATCCCCTTGTCGCCATTGGTCGCCTTGATGGTGTCGGCGCTATCGTGGATCAGCACGGAAAGATAGGTGCAGATATCCTCGTCGTCATCGACGACGAGCACCAATGGTTTATCGATAGATTCGTCCGACATTTACGAATCAGCTTAGCACAACGGCCTGACCCAGATGTGACGCAGCGCACAGCCGGTATACGACTATTTCCGTGCCGCTTCGACCATCGGCAAGACCTTTTCGCCCAGCAGCCGCACCGTTCGCAGCACGATCTCCTGGTCCATGCCGAGCCATTGCACCCGGGCCACGAGGCGCGTTAAATCGGTGGCGTCCTGCAGCGCGGCCAGTTGCTCCGCGCACTCCTCGGGCGATCCCAGAATGACCCGCCCGGCGATCAGCTCTTCGAGGTCGAGCTGCGCCTTATCCCCGCCGACCGGGCCGGTGAAGAGGCCCCATTGACCGAAGATGCGGTAACTCGCCTCGAGGAACGGCCCCGCGTCGCGCAGCGCCGTCGCCCGGTCTTCGGCGACCACGATGTTGCGCAGCAAGGGGAACTCCTTGGGTCGCGGCTTGCCGAGTTCCGCGAGCCGGTCCTGAAAGACCCCGGCTTGCTTGGTGATGACGTCGCCCACCAGATGCGCGGAGGCGACCCAGCTGTCGCCGAGCGACGGGTCGGCCAGATCCGCGGCGCGGGAGACCGCCTTGGCGACGCTGCCGCCGTACCACATGGGGGGCCGGGGCCGCTGGACCGGCTTCATCGCGAGAGACAGGCCCTCCGCGGTAAAGTGCTGGCCCTGGAAATCGACCTTGTCCTCCATGAACAGACGTTGGATCAGGGTCAGACCCTCGACGTAGCGGCTGATGCGCCGCTTGTAGTCGAGGTCCATGACCTTGAACTCGTCCTCGGTCCAGCCGGGCGCCACGCCGAGAATCAGCCGTCCGCCCGAGACGATATCGAGATAGGCCGCCTGCTGCGCCACGTGCAATGGGTGGAACAGCGGCAGGATCAGCATGCTGGTCGCAAGCGACATGCCCTCCGCGGCCGGCGCGAGGCTGGTCAGTAGTTCCAGCGGCGGAAACCAGGCGGACGAGCCGTAGGAAAGATGCATGCCGACGGCGATGCCGTCGAAACCGACGTCGCGCGCGACTCGGACCTGTTCCGTATGCTCCGCGAAGCGGCGGGCGAGATCGTCCCCTTCTCTATGTTCGGCGTTGATGAAGAGGGTAAGGTCCATAGTAGAAATTCCCTTGATTGGCTCGCTTTAGAAAACGGTACAGCCCCTTTGGGTGTTTTAATGGCGGAACCGTGGGTGCGCCACACTTCGACAAGCTCCGTGTGACGAATAGTGGAGAGTTGCAATATCCATTAAAGCGTCGTCTTGACCCGCTCGAAAGGCGCCGTGGGCACAATCCGCCTTAGAATATACGGACGCTTACTCTGCGGCTTGTGCCGGCGCCTCGACGATTTCGGTCTCGAAATTCGCGGGCGAGACGATCTCCAGCACCTCGAAATCCTCCGAGCAGGCGATCTCGCGGTGGCGGATGCCCGGGCGCTGATTGATCACGTCGCCCTTCTCGATCCGGTGCACGCCTTGGCCTTCGTATTCGAATTCGGCCCAGCCGTTCAGCACCATGACGAACTGGAAATCGCAATGGTGCACGTGCCAGTGCTGAACCTCGTCCGGATCGGACATGCCTTTGGAGCGGATCACATGGGCGACGTAATCGCCGTTCGTCGCCGCCTTGATGCCGAGATCCCGGTACTCGAAGATTTCCCGCAGGCCGGGCGTCCATTCCGCCTCGGACGCATGGTTGTGGGTGAATTTCCAATCCTCTTTCGCCATGTCTCTCTCCCTCGTTTAAATGCGGACCAGACCCGCCTTGAAGACGAAACTAGCCCGATCCGGGCCGTTCGCTAGCGTGCCGCCGCTATTTTGGCGGGTGCGCGGCCAGCCAGTTGCGCCGCATCTCGATACATTCGGCCAGCCGCACCCCGGTGACGATCTCGAGCCCGGCGTCGGTCAATTCATTCAGCGCCTCGACCGTATATTTGCCGTAACGCCTCGAAGGCGGGTTGAGGTCATGAATGTCCGCATGCCGCGCGCCGATCACCATGCCGGCCAGACCGGACGTCTTGATGGCCCAGCAGCACATCGGGCACGGCTCCATCGACGTGTAGCAGACCGCACCCGAGAGATCGGTCGTCCCCAGCTTGCGGCAGGCATCGCGGATGGCGTCGACTTCCGCATGGGCGGTCGGGTCGGTGTCGCTGGTCACCCGGTTCTGGCCGAGGCCGATCACTTCGCCGTCGCGCACGATGACCGAGCCGACGGGCGAATTGCCCGCCGCTTCCGCCTTGCGCGACTCCGCGATGGCGATGTCCATGAAATGTCCGTGGTCGACGCTCATCCGCTCGCTCCCTTCGCAAAGCTCGGTTTGCCGTGCAGCATAGCATGTCGCCTTGGTCGCCGGCCCTGGAAATCGGCCATCATGCGCCCTGCAGGGTCAGGCGGCCCAGCCGTGCTTCGCCCTGTGCCGTTCGGCGAAATCCGTGATCTTATCGTCGAATTCCATCGTCAGGCCGATATCGTCGAGGCCGTTCATCAGCCGGTATTTGTCGAAGGTATCGATTTCGAAGGAATAATTCGTCTGATCCGGTCCGGTGACGCTCTGGCTGTCGAGATCGACGGCGATTTCCGCGCCCGGATTGTCGCGCAATTGACGGCGCAGGGTCTCGCAGGCCTCCGAAGACAGGCGGACCGGCAGGATTCCGTTCTTGATGCAGTTCGAAAAATGGATGTCGCCGAAGCTGGGCGCGATCACGCACCGCACGCGGTTGGCGTCGAGGGCGTTGACGGCGTTCTCCCGCGACGAGCCGCAGCCCCAATTGACGTCCGCGACGAAGATGCGGCCGTGACGGTACGGCTCCTTGTTGAAGACGAAATCCTTCTCGGAGCCGTCGGCGTTGAAGCGGAGATCATGGAACAGGAATTTCGCGTATTCGGGATCGTCGACGGCGCGGCGCAGGAAGCGCGCCGGAATGATCTGGTCGGTGTCGCAATTCGGGATGTCGATCGGAACGGCGACCGAGGCGAAGGTCGTGAACGGTTCGAGCGCGTCTGTGCGGGCGGGGGTCATTTCTCCTCCATGAGCTTGCGGACGTCGGTGAAATGTCCGGTGACGGATGCGGCCGCGGCCATGGCCGGGCTGACGAGATGGGTGCGGCTGCCGAGCCCCTGGCGTCCGCGGAAATTGCGGTTGCTGGTCGAGGCCGAACGTTCTCCGGGCGCCAGCATGTCGCCGTTCAGGGCGATGCACATGGAGCATCCGGGTTCGCGCCATTCCATGCCCGCCTCGATGAAGATCTTGTCCAATCCTTCCGCCTCGGCCTGGTTCTTGACCAACCCGGAACCGGGCACGATCAGGGTGCGGACCTTGGCCCGCCGGCCTTTCGCCACCTCGGCTGCCGCGCGCAAGTCCTCGATCCGGCTGTTGGTGCAGGCGCCGACGAAGACGGTGTCGACCTTGATGTCGGAAAACGCCATCCCGGGCTTGAGGTCCATGTAATCGAGCGCCGCTTCCATGTCGACACGGACCATCGGATCGGCTTCGTTCGACGGGTCGGGAATGCGCTCGGTGACGGGAAGCGCCCATTGGGGCGAATTGCCCCAGGTGACCATGGGCGCGATGGCGTCGCCGTCGAGGGTGATTTCCTTGTCGAAGACCGCGTCCGGGTCGGAGGGCAGAGTGCGCCAATAGGCGACGGCCTCGTCCCACTTCTCGCCTTTCGGCGCATAGGGCCGCCCGGCACAGTACTCGATGGTTTTCTCGTCGGGCGCGATGATGCCGGAGCGCGCGCCTGCCTCGATGGTCATGTTGCAGATCGTCATCCGGCCTTCCATGGAAAGCGCGTCGATGGCGGGGCCGGCGTATTCGATGGCGTAGCCCGTCCCGCCGGCGGTGCCGATCTCGCGGATGATCGCCAGAATGACGTCCTTGCCGCTGACCCCGAAGCCGATCCGGCCGGTGATGTTGATGCGCATCATCTTCGGTTTGCGCTGCCACAGGGTCTGGGTCGCCATGACGTGCTGGACCTCGGTCGAGCCGATGCCGAAGGAGATGCAGCCGAGCGCCCCGTGCGTGGAGGTGTGCGAATCGCCGCAGACCAGGGTGAGGCCCGGCAGGGTGATGCCCTGTTCGGGGCCGACCACATGGACGATGCCGTGGCGGTCGTCGGTCATGCCGAAATGGGCAAAGCCCATTTCCTCGGCGAAGGCGGCCAGCACTTCGACCGGTTCCCGCATTTCGCCCGCCGGAATATCGTCGACCGTCTTGGCGGTGGTGGGCACGCTGTGATCGGGGACGCCGAACAGCTTGTCCGGTTCCCTGATCGAAAGGCCCTTCGCCTTCATCGCGTTAAAGGAACGGAAATGCAGGTCGTGCGTCAGGTGCCGGTCGATATAGAGCAGGACGTCGCCGTCTTCGCGCTCGAAGATGACGTGTTCGTCCCAGATTTTCTCGAATACGGTTTTGCCCATGGTGCTTTTGTTCGCCTCGCGGAACGGGTCGGTCTAAGTCTTTTCATGTAAGTGGTGCGCCGAGGGGACCTCGGCGAGAGCCGACGCAAAATTCGATTCAGACACGGGAGCGAGATGATGGGACTGACCCTGGCCGAAGCCAATAAAGTGATTGCGGGCGCCATCGCCAAGGCGGACGAGATCGGTTGCAAGATGAACATCGCCGTCTGCGACGGCGGCGGGCGGCTGCTGGCGTTCCAGCGGATGGACGGCGCCCGCTGGGCCGGATCCTACGGCAGCCAGGGCAAGGCCGTCGCGTCGGCCGCTTTCGGTCGGCCGAGCGGGGAGCTGACCGAACGCGCCGATCATCCGACCTTGCGCGGCATCGTGGCCGCCGAGGGCCATCACATGTTCCTTGGCCAGGGGGCCGTGCCGATCATCCGCGACGGCGTCGTGATTGGCGCCTGCGGCGTCGGCGGCGGCACCGCGCAGGAGGACGAGGACTGCGCGCAGGCGGGGGTCGACTGCCTCTGACCCGGCGAACTCCCCCTCGTCGGGTGCCGCCTTAGATCAATCCACAGGTTGGGATAGCAGGGAGGACGGAACTCATGAGCGATCTCGAAGGCAAGGTCGTCGTTATCACGGGCGTCGGCAGGCCGCAGGGTGTCGGCCGCGCCGCGGCGCTGCGCTTCGCGCGCGAGGGGGCGAAGCTGGTGCTCGCAGACCTCGCCACCGGCGACCGCCGGGTCGGTGAGATCGAGGGCACCCCGCCCGATCTCGAGGCGATGACGAACGAAGTCGTCGCCGGCGGGGGCGAGGCCATCGCGGTGCCGACCGATGTCAGCAAGGAAGCGGATGTCCGCCGCCTCATCGCCGCCGCGGTCGAGCGCTTCGGGCGGGTCGATTCGATGGTCGCCAACGCGGCGCTGCTGGCGGGCAAGGGCGATCCGCTGGACATCTCGCTGGAGACCTTCATGCGGATTCAGGAAGTCAATCTCGCCGGAGTGTTTCTCTGCGCCCGCGAATCCGTGTGCCAGATGCTGGCACAGGGCGGCGGCGGGACGATCGTCACCGTCGGGTCGCGGGCGGCGCGGCGGGGCGATGCCAATATCGCCGCCTATTCCGCCTCCAAGTTCGGGGTCATCGGGTTGACCCAGAGTTTCGCAATGGCCTATGCGAAGGACGGCATCCGGGTGAACTGCGTCTGTCCGGGCGCGGTCGATACCGACATGTATGTCCGCCAGACTAAGGATTTCGCGGCCCGGGAAGGGCTCGACCTGGAGGCGGCGCGCGAGAAGATGGGCAGCGTCATACCGCTCGGTCGGCTGACCAGCGGCGAGGACGTCGCCAAGGCCATCGTCTGGTTCGCCAGCGACGAGACCAGTCACGTCACGGGGCAGGCGTTCAACGTAAACGGCGGCTCCTGGATGAATTGAGGCCGAAAGGCACCTTGGCAATTTCGGAGACGCGGTTAGAAAGAACCCTGGCCAAGCAACAGAAGGACGATCGATGTCGGATAGGAAAACGGAGAGTTTCGATGCCGTGGTTGTCGGCGCGGGGTTTGCGGGCATGTATGCCCTGCACCGCCTGCGCCGCATGGGGATGACGGTCAGGGTCTTCGAGGCCGGCGACGGCGTTGGCGGGACCTGGTACTGGAACCGCTATCCGGGCGCGCGCTGCGACGTCGAGAGCATGGAGTACTCCTATTCCTTCGATCCCGAGCTCGAGCAGGAATGGGTCTGGCCCGACAAGTACAGCAAGCAGGAGGATATCCTGCGCTACGCCAACCATGTGGCGGACCGCTTCGATCTGCGCCGCGACATCCAGTTCGAGACGCGCATCACATCCGCAATCTACGACAAGGCGAGCAACCGCTGGGCGGTCGCGACCGATAAGGGCGACACGGTTTCGGCGCATTTCTGCATCATGGCGGTCGGCAATCTGTCAACGCCGCGGGTGCCGGACTTCAAGGGGATCGAGCGTTTCAAGGGCGAGTGGTATCACAGCGGGCTGTGGCCGAAAGAGGGCGTCGATTTCACCGGCAAGCGCGTCGGCGTCGTCGGCACCGGCTCGACCGGCATTCAGATCATCCCGCAGGTCGCCCCGCAGGCGAAGCATCTGCACGTCTTCCAGCGGACCGCGAATTACAGCCTGCCGGCGCGCAACGGGCCGCTGCCGGAAGAGGTGCGGGCCGCGCATAAGAGGAAGTACCGCGAATTGCGCGAGCAGGCCTATTTCACGCCGTTCGGGATCGCGGGCTATCCGCCGCCGACCAAGGGCGCCGTCGAAGCCGATGCGGAGGAGCGCGAGCGGGCATACGCGCAGAAATGGGCGGAGGGCGGCACCATCAGTTATCTGTTCGCCTACAACGATCTGCTGACCAATGCGGAATCCAACGAAACCGCATCCGAATTCGTGCGCGAGCGCATCCGCGAGATCGTCAAGAACCCGGAGACGGCCGAGCTGCTGGCGCCGAAGGACCATCCCATCGGCACCAAGCGCATCTGTCTCGACAGCGGCTATTACGAGACCTACAACCGCGACAACGTCACCCTGGTCGATGTCCGCAGCGCGCCGATCCAGGAGATCACCGAGACCGGCCTGCGGACCACGGCGGAAGAATTCGAGCTCGACGCGATCATCTTCGCGACCGGCTTCGACGCCATGACCGGCGCCATTCTGGAGATGGACGTCCGCACCGCCGACGGCCTCGCGATGCGGGACAAGTGGAAGGACGGCCCACAGACCTATCTCGGCATCATGGTCTCCGGCTTCCCCAACCTGTTCGTCATCACCGGCCCGGGCAGCCCGGGCGTCAAATCGCAGATGATTCTCTCGATCGAGCAGCACACCGAATGGATCACGGACTGCATCGCCAACATGCGCGAGAAGGGCCTGTCCCGGGCCGAGGCCCTGCCGGACGCCGAGGCCGAGTGGGGCCGCCACGTCAACGAGGTCGCGGATTCGACCCTCTATCCGCTGGCCAATTCCTGGTATGTGGGCGCCAATATTCCGGGCAAACCGCGGGTCTTCATGCCCTATGTCGGCGGCGTCGAGGCGTATAAGAAAATCTGCGACGAGGTCGCGGCCGACGGCTACAAAGGGATCGCGATGGCGCCCTGACGATGGATGGCGGCGGCCGGCGCGCCATATCCCTGAAACGACGTGCGAGGCAACGATGGCTGAGGAGCGGCAATGAGCAACAGAGTGCGTGTCGAGGTGGGGGGACCGGTGAAGACGGTGACCCTGACCCGACCGGAGAAGCGCAATGCCATGGATACGGCGATGCTGGACGCGCTGTACGACGTCTTCACCGAAGCGCCGGCGCCGACGGATCGGCTCATCGTGCTGCGCGCGGAGGGGTCGACCTATTGCTCGGGCGTCGATCTCAAGGAGCGCCTCGCCCTCGGCGTGACCTCGGGGGAAAGCCCGGTCGAGCGGGTCTTCCACGCCATGGAGCATCACCCGTTGCCCATCGTCACCGTCGTTGAAGGACCTGCCATAGCCGGCGGCTGCGAGCTGGCGCTGCACTGCGAGTTCGTCGTGGCGTCGGAAGACGCGCGCTTCGGCATGTCGTTGGCGCAGGTGGGCCTTGCGCCGACCTGGTTCCTGGCGAAGAAGCTGATGGAGGTGGCCGGCCCCGTCGGCACCCGCGAGATATTGCTGCTCGGCGATCCGATGCCGGCGCGCTGGATGTTCGAGCGCGGCCTGATCGCCCGGGTCGCCGCCAAGGATCAATTGGAGACGGAAGTCGCGAAGATCGTCGACCGGCTGTCGGCGAACGCGCCGCTGTCGCTCAAGGCGATGAAAGCCATGATCACCCGCCAGCTGGCCTTTCGCGACGGCGTCGCCCATGACGATGTGGACGCCCTGGTGCAGGCGGCGCGCAAGAGCAACGATTCGAAAGAAGGCATGTCCGCGCGCCTCGAGAAGCGCAAACCCAGCTTCACCGGAACCTGAGGGGAGCAAACCGATGCCGGTCCGCATGGATAAACCTTGGATGCCGCTCGACGAGGAGGCGCTGAAAATCGTCGCGTCGCATCTCGGCGTCTACCAGCTGGCGAACGCCGCCGGCGAGATCGTCTATATCGGCGTCGCCGACGCCCGCACCTTGTTCGGCCTGAAGGGCGAGCTGCGCAAGGCGATCGCTGCGCCGCCCGCCGGCGCCACCCAGTTCCGGGTCGAGGTCAACATGGCCTACCGGACCCGCCATGCCGAATTGCTGCAGGCTTACCAGCACGACCACGGCGCGCTGCCGGTCGCCAACACGGATATCGATCCCCGGATGCTGGGCTGCTTGCGCCCCGCCGGTTGAGGAAGAGAAGGACACCCAAATGGATTTTGCCCTGACGGACGAGCAACGGATCATCGTCGACATGGTGCGCCGCTTCGTGCGCGAGGAAATCGTGCCGCTGGAGGACAATCTCGACCCGGACGCGGACGAGGTGTCGCCCGAGAAACTGGCGGAACTGGTCGCGAAGACCAAGGAAATGGGCCTCTACGGGCTCGACACGCCGCCGGAATACGGCGGGCCGGAGATCGATCTGGTGACCCGCTGCCTGATCGCCATCGAGTGCAGCCAGCATCGCGCCGGGCTCTATGCGCCGTGCTACTACGCCTTCGGCGGTGCCCGGCAAGCGCAGCTGTTCGAGGCCACCGAAGCGCAGAAGGAAAAGTACCTCTACCCGATGCTGAACGGCGAGAAGAAGGTCTTCTTCGGCCTCTCCGAGCCGTCGGGCGGCAGCGATCCGGGACGCGCCATTCAGACCCGCGCGGTGCGCGACGGCGACCATTGGGTGCTGAACGGCACCAAGCTCTGGATCAGCGGCGCCGACCGGGCCGATTACGGGTTGCTTTTCGCGCGCACCGGCGGACCGGGCCGCGGCGGCGTTACCGCCTTCATCGTCGAGACCGAATGGGAAGGCTTCAACGTGCGCCGGGTGGTCCATACTTTGCGCTCGGCAAAATACGCCACGGAAATCCAGCTCGAGAACTTGCGCGTCCCGCACGAAAACATCCTCGGCGAGGAAGGCGGCGGCTTCGCCATCGCCAACGACCGCCTGTCGCGCCAGCGCGTGCCCTATTCGGCGGAATGCCTCGGCGTCGCGATCAAGGCGCACCAGATGGCGACCGAATACGCGAAGATCAGGGAGACCTTCGGGGCTCCGCTTTCCCATCGCCAGGGCATCCAGTGGATGCTGGTCGAGAACGAGATCGATATCCGCGCCGCCCGGCTGTTGGTGCTAGACGCCGCATCGAAGGCCGACCGGGGCGAGCCGTTCCGGACCGAATCCGCCATCGCCAAGCTGGTGGCGAGCGAAAACAGCTTCCGTGTCGTCGACCGCTCGATGCAGATTCACGGCGGCCTCGGCGTCGCCAAGGACCTGCCGCTGGAGCGCTGGTTCCGCGAGATGCGCATTCGCCGGGTCGGCGAGGGACCGAGCGAAGTACAAAAACACGTGATCGCCCGCGATCTCCTGAACGAATCGCTCAGGTAGGATTTGTCGGTGCCCGCTCGCCTGTCACCCTTCGACAAGCTCAGGGTGACGTGACTGTTCGTTAACGCTCGTCATCCTGAGCCTGTCGAAGGATGGCGGTTGCACTGACCGAGGTTCCAATGACCGAACAACCGCGCTGGCCGCTCGAAGGGGTGAAGGTCCTCGACCTTGGGCAGATCTATAACGGACCCTATGCCGGATTCCTGCTCGCCCATGCGGGTGCCGACGTGGTCAAGGTGGAGCCGCTCGGCGGCGAGGTGCTGCGCCAGCGGGGCGGCGGGCTCGGCGTGCCGTTCTCGCTCACCATACTGAACACCAACAAGCGCGGCCTTGCCATCGATCTCAAGCATCCGGACGGCAAGGCGCTGCTGATCGACCTGGTCCGGCAGGCCGATGTCCTGCTGGAAAATTTTGCCCCCGGCGCCATGGATCGGCTCGGCCTCGGCCCGGAAACGTTGCTCGAGGTGAACCCGAGCCTGATTTACGGCTCAAGCTCCGGCTACGGCCTCTCGGGCCCGGACCGGGACAATCTGGCGATGGACCTGACGGTGCAGGCGGTCGGCGGCGTGATGAGCATCAACGGCCCCGAAGACGGCCCGCCGCTGAAGGCCGGACTCGCGGTGTGCGATTTCGCCGGTGGCGTGCATCTCTACGCCGGTATCATGACCGCGCTCTACGAACGCTCGGTCACCGGTCGGGGCCGCGTCGTCGAGGTCGCGATGCAGGAGGCAATCTACCCCTTCCTCACCAGCAACGTCACCAGCATGCACGGCAACGGCTGGAAACATCCGGAGCGGCGCGGCAACAGCCACCCGACCCGGGGCTCCGCCCCCTACAACGTCTATCGCTGCGCCGACGGGCATGTGGCGATCATCTGCGTGCAGGAAGCGCATTGGGACAGTCTGCTGAAATTGATGGGGCGCGAGGACCTGAAGGGCGACCCGCGCTTCGAGACGCAGGGCATCCGGGCGCAAAACGACGCGGCGGTCGACGAGGTCGTCGAGGCCTGGACCCGGACGCTGCCGAAGGCCGAAGCGGCGCGCCTGATGCGGGAGCACCGGGTGCCCGCCGCGCAGGTCCGCAATCTGGAGGAAGTCACCGCCGACCCGCACATGCATCAGCGCGGGATGCTGCACGATATCGATCATCCGGAGATGGGCCGGGTGGTGCTGCCGACCAGCCCGCTGCGCTTTCACGGCAGTCCGGCGCCGGATATCGCGCTGGAGCCCGGCATCGGCGAACATACGGACGTCGTGCTGCGGGAATGGTTGGGACTGGACGGGGCCGCGATCGACGCCCTGCGCAAAAGCGACGCCGTCCGATGACGCGAAGCGGGGACTAGCCGTCGAACCAGGCGCGCCAGCCGCTCCAGGCGGTGATCTGGGCCGCCATCATGACGTATCCGTCGGCATTCGGGTGCAGGCCGTCGGATGCCCGCAGGCTGGCCTCCCAATCCGGGTCGTCCTTGAAAGCCGAATACAGATCGAGATACGGCACGCCGAGTTCCGCCGCTTTCCCGGCATAGGCCTGGCTGTAGCTCTCGATGGTCGGGTTCCGGAAATCGTAGCTGACCCCGGGGACGCGATTGACCGGCATCATGTCGGCGATGACCGGGGTCGGGCCGACCCACAAGGCGGGTCCGAGGGCGCGTGCCGCGGAAATCATGCGCTCGATGCGCTCCAGCGATTCGTCGAGGGCGACCCGCTGGCCGGTGCGGGCGGCGCTGGTTTCGAAGGCGCTGTCGTTGATCCCGATGGCCCAGACCGTGCCGCAGTTCATGGGCGGCTTCAGTCTGGCGTTGACCTCGATCTCCCAGCGCGCCTCCAACAGCTCCGAGGTGTCTGCTCTGATCCCCAGATTGTAGACGGTGACGTCGTGCCCTCTCGCGACTTCCGCCTGCCCGGCCCGATAGGGCCAGCCGAGCAGGGTTTCGTCGCCGGTGCCATGGGTGATGCTGTCTCCGGCAAAGCCAATGCGAATCTCGACCATGATGTGCGTAACGCCCCCTGAAGCTGTTCTGTTTTGTAAGTTAGGCGGTGTCCCGCGCGGGTCTAGACGGCGACGGCAAGCGTCCCGATGGCGATACAGGCGGCGGCTTGCGTCGGGTCGATGACCGGAATGCCGAGCGACGCCTCCAGGGGGGCGCGGTGCCGCGCCATCCCGGCGCAGCCCATGATGATAACCTCTGCGCCGTCTTCATCGCGCAGTTGGGCACCTACCTTCTTCATGCGGGCGAAGGTATCCGCGCCGCCTTCGACCTCGGCGACGGAGAGGCCGAGCGGGCGGTCGCCGGCACAGCGCGGGTGCAGCAGGCGTTCCTGAAGATGACGGCGATGGCGGGCGACGGAGTTCGCCAGGATCGAAATCACCCCGAATGGCCCGCCGCGGGTCAGCGCCGTTGCGACGGCGCACTCGGCGATGCCGAAGACCGGCCGGTCCGTCGCCTCACGGCACATGTGCAGGCCCGGGTCGCTGTAGCAGGCGATTACGAAAGCATCGGCCTCGTTGTCCTCGCGCATCCAGTCGGCGAGCAGCGGCGCCACCCGGATCGAATCCGCCTCGCTCTCGATGCCGAAGGGACCGTCCGCGAGGGTGACGCAGTCGAGCGACGGGCCGCCGTTGCGGCGCAGCGGGTCAAGCGCCGCCGACATGCTGTCTGTCACGGCGGCATTCGAATTCGGGTTGATGATACGGATGGTTTGAGTCATGGGTTCGGCTCCCGGCAGGGCCTGCGGTTCGCGTCGGTCGACCCCCTCACCCTACCCTCTCCTCCTCGCCAGGGGGAGAGGGGATTCCACAAGGCTTTAGCGAGGTTCCCCTCTCCCGCGTGCGGGAGCGGGAGGGGCCCGTGCCCGCGTAGCGGGCATGGGAGGGTGAGGGCCTTACAGCCGTGCCAATCTCGGCGTCCAGCCACCGATCAGCACCTCGCCCGGATGCGTGGGCGGCGCGAGGTGGGCGAGGCCGAGCTCGTCCAGCAGCGCCCAGGCGAGACAGATGTTGGAACAGAGGAACGGCTTGCCGGTGCGTTCGGTCAGAGGGGCGACGGCGGGCAGGGTCGCCATGCCGGAGCCGGTGACGACGATGACATCGGCACGTTCGGTATCCAGTGCCTTGGAGGCCTCCAGCATGCCCTCTGTGCGCAGTCCGTAGATGTTCACCGTGTCGGAAGTGTCGTCCGGCATCGAAGCGACGGAGACGACCTCGTAGCCCTTCTTCGTCCAATAGGCGCTGCTGAGCTCGGTCAGCCAGTCGGGATAAGGGCTGAACAGCGCCAGCCGCTCCGCGCCCAGGCGCTGCAAGGCGCGCTCGATGGCCTGCGCCGAAGCGATGATCGGATAGCCCATCTTCTCCGACATGGCCGCCAGCCGCTCGTCCTGACGGACGTCTTCCAGATAAGCGGTGGCGGTGAAGGAAAACCCGAAGGCGTCGATCTTCGCCTTGCCGTAGGCCTTCAGGCTGGTCTCCAGATTGTCGATATATTCGTAGAACCGGGTGCGGGCGTTGTCGGCTTTGCCGGTCAGGCGCGTGACCAGCATGCCGACGCCGTCGGGCAGCAGCGCCGACATTTCCGCCTCGACGACGGGATTGGTCTGCGGCGGGGCGATGCCGAGCAAGGCATGGCGGGCGTATTCGCGGTCGGGCATTTTTTGCTCCTTGTTCATTTGCTAGGCTCCAGAATGAACTGAGAGGATAGGTAAATGCCAGACATTCGTCCCTTCGAATTGCACGTCCCTGACGAGACGCTAAAGGACATCGAAGCCCGCGTGCGGGCCTTTCCCTGGCACGAGATGCCGGAGGACGGCGGTTGGGCCTATGGCGCCAATCTCGATTACATGAAGGAACTCTGCGCCTATTGGCTCGACGGCTTCGATTGGCGCACGCAGGAGGCGGCGATCAACCGGCATGCGCATTTCGTCGCCCCGGTCGACGGCATCGACATCCATTTTATGCACGAGAAGGGCAGCGGGCCCGACCCGATGCCCTTGATCCTGAGCCACGGCTGGCCCGGCAGCGTCGTCGAATTCCTGGATTTCGTCGAGCCCCTGGCGCATCCGGAGCGCTTTGGCGGCAAGGTCGAGGATGCCTTCGACGTGGTGGCGCCGTCGCTTATCGGGTTCGGGTTTTCCGGCAAGCCGCCGCGCCCGTTCGGTCCCCGCAAAATGGCCGGATATTTCAACAAGCTGATGACGGAGGTCCTGGGATACGAGCGCTACATGGCCCAGGGCGGCGATTGGGGCGGCGCGCTCTCCAGTTGGCTCGGCTTCGATCATGCGCCCGCCTGCCGGGGCATCCACGTCAACATCATGATCATGCGGACGGCGGACGGCCCGCAGGGCCCCGATGAAGAAGCCTGGGCCGCGGCCTTCGAGCGGGAACAGGAGATGGAGAACGGCTACCGTACCCAGCAGGCGACCAAACCGCAGACCCTCAGCTATGCGATGATGGACAGCCCGGTCGGCATCGCCGCCTGGCTGATCGAGAAGTTCAATTCCTGGTCCGATACCGTGGGGGACGACATCGAGAGCGTCCACAGCAAAGATGCGATGCTCACCAACATCATGGTCTATATCGCCAGCCGCACCTTCAACACGGCCTCGTGGATCTATTACGGCCGGCGCGAGGAAGGCGGCCGCGTGATGTCGCCCGACGGCAGGCGCGTCGAGGTACCGACCGCCTGCGCGCTGTTTCCGAAGGAGCTGCTCTCCTGGCCGCCCCGCAGTTACGCGGAGCGTATCTATAACGTGACGCAATGGACGGAAATGCCGCGCGGCGGCCATTTCGCCGCCATGGAGGAGCCGGACCTGCTCTTGGCGGACATCCGCAAATTCGCGCGGACGCTGCGCTAGGGCCCTCACCCTAACCGTCTCCCGCAGACGGGAGAGGGAACCAGATCGTAATCTCCTCTCCCGCGCGCGGGAGAGGAAGGGGCCCGCCGCGAAGCGGTGGGAAGGTGAGGGCCTTTCAGCTGCGAGTTCCCTGGTGTCGTCAAACGGACGTGAAGGGCTCAGGCCATAATTCCGGATAACGCCGATGGCGTTTCCGGAATGAAGGGAGTGGCGGTTCTCTCTGATCGGGCGGTCCCTGGCATCGTGCCCCCTCGCTCGTCATTCCGGGGCGATGCGAAGCAGCGAACCCGGAATTAAGGCCTGAGCGTTGCCTGCCGTCGTCTTTCTGTGTCGGAAGATTCAGGCTCTGGTTCAGGATAACGACCGGCTACAGCCGCGCGAGGCGTGGCGACCAGCCGCCGAGCAGCGTCTCCCAGGGGGCTGCGGGCGGGGCGAGAGTGGCGAGGCCGAGCGCGTCCAGGAGTGCCCAGGCGAGACAGAGGTTGGAACACAGCACCGGTTTCCCCGTGCGCTCGAACAAGGGCCGGATGGCGGGGAGCACCGGCATGCCCGTCCCGGTGACGAGAACGACGTCGGCGGCATCGGTCTCCAGCGCTTCGGCGGCCCTCAGGAACCCGGCCGAGCTCAGGCCGTAGATATTGACCGTGTCGGAGGTGTCGTCCGGCATCGTGCCCCAGGACACGATGTCGTAGCCGAGCCCGGCCCAGTAATTGCGGCTGGCGGCGGTCAGCCAGTCCGGATAGGGGCTGAAGAGCGCGATCCGCCGGGCGCCGATCCGCACCAGCGCCCGCCGGATCGCCATCGCCGAGGAGAGCACCGGCACCCCGAGCCGGTCCGAGGCAGCTCCCAGAATATCCGGCTCGTCGCTGCCGAACAGATACGCGGTCGCGGTGCAGGCGAAGCCGATGGCGTCCGGCCTTGCCTTGCCGTAGGCGGCGAGGCTCCGGTCGAAATTCTCCAGAAACTGATGGAAGCGCGTCTTCGGATCTTCCGCGGTGCCGGTCAGCCGGGTCGTCAGCATCCCGACCCCGTCCGGCAGCAGGGCCGAATACTCCGCCTCCACCACCGGGTTCGATTGCGGCGGCGCAATGCCGAGAAGCGCGTGGCGGGCATATTCGCGAGCGGGCATGGGTAACCTCTTTCCATATCATTCCCGAGACGGCGGGAATCCAGAACGGAGGAAAGAAGGTAGTGGATTTCCGCCTTCTCGGGAATGACGGAGAGTATGCCTCCAAACTGACCGGTGCTGCTGCAAAGCAGCGTGGACAAAATGTCGATAATCTGCTACCCTCTCCACGCGTTCTTGGACAAGTGAAGCCAACAGTTTTTCCGAAATCATCCAAACGGCGACGCCCCGCCGTACCGCAGGCGCGGTAGGTTATTACCGCAATTCGCGGGCGCACGGGGCTGTTCTCCGATTTTTGCTAATGGCGCCGTGCGGCCATTTTTGTCCTTCGAGACGCCCGCTTGCGCGGCCCCTCTGGGTTGAAGGGAGTGGGCTACCCTGCCGCCAGCGCCTGGGCGTCTTCCAGCGTCACTTTGCCCCGGCGCAACAGCGCCACGGCCATCGGATCCTCGTCGGCGGGGATCGCCAGCGGGTCCTGCGGGCGCAGGCGGTGGTCGATGACCATGCGGGCCAGGATCAGGCGCCGCGCGTCCTCGCCCATGGCGCCCAGCTGCGCGCCTTCGCGGGCCATCAGCACCGCGCTGGTGATGTGATAGAGCGCGTCGGAGGCCTTGCGGGCCAGGGTCTCGTTGCCGGTGGTGGCGATCTCCTCGGCGACGGCGAGCGCGCGTTCCGTGGTGTTCTGCAGCGCGCCCCGGAACTGGCCCGGAATCTCCGGCGTGTCGGCGGCGAGATCCTGCAAGGCCTCGCCGAGCGCCTTGTGGGCGCCCACCTTGGCGATGGCGCGGGTGGTGACGTCGAGCGCGTTGATGTTTGAGGTGCCTTCCCAGAGCACGCCCAGATGGGCGTCGCGCACGAGGCGGGAATTCACCCAATCCTCGATATAGCCGTTGCCGCCGCGCACCTCCATCGCGCCCGTGGCGACGGCGATGTTGTCGCGGCAGGTACGGAACTTGAGCAGCGGGGTGAGGATGCGCATCAGCTCGGCCGCCTTCTTGTCGCCGGCATCGGCCCGTTCCAGTTGCTGGCCGGTATAGAACGACATCGAGAGCGCCTGCTCCGCCGGGACCATCAGCTTCATCAGCTGGCGGCGCAGCAGCGGCTTTTCGATCAGAATCTCGCCGAAGGCCTCGCGGTTGCGGGCGACGGCGAGGGCTTCGTTCAGGCAGCGCCGCATCATGGCGGCGGCGCGGACTCCGTGCGAGAGGCGCGACATGTTGACCTGATCCAGCATCTGCTTGAGGCCCTGGTTCTTTCCCGGGCCGACTTCGCCCAGGGGATAGGCGACGGCGCCCTCGAAGACGATCTCGCCGGACGCCATCGACTTGGTGCCGAGCTTATCCTTCAGGCGCACGATCCGGTATTTGTTGCGGCTGCCGTCGTCGAGCCGGCGCGGCAGGGCGAAGAGGCCGAGCCCGGCGGTGCCGGGGGCGCCGCCTTCGGGGCGCGCCAGCAGCAGGGCGACGTCGCCGTCGGCGCAGGAGCAGAACCACTTGTCGCCGTAGAGCCGCCATTCGCCGTCTTCGTACTTGGCCGTGAGCTCGATCTGGCCGACGTCGGAGCCGCCGGTCTTCTCGGTCATGAACTGCGCGCTTTTCAGGATTTTATCCATGTCCTGGCTGTACATGCCGGGAAGGAAACGGTTCTTTACCTCTTCGCTGCCGTAGCGCTCGATCAGCAAGGCCGAAGTATCGGTGACCGAAATCGGGCACATCAGGCCGAATTCCGACTGCACGAACAGATACTGGAAGACGTATTTGGCGAGGCCCGGCACCTTGTCCCGCCAGCCGTGGACGCCGGGGGTGCGCGACATGCAGTGGATGCCGAAATCGCCGAAGCCGATCTTCTCCATCTCGCGGTAGGCCGGGTGGAACTCGATCCAGTCCTCGTCGCGCCCGAAACTGTCGCGGCTGTGCAGCACCGGCGCGTGGCGGTCCGACATCCGCGCCAGATCGTCGAGACGCCCGCCCGCGACCTCGCCGAGACGCCGGTAGTGGGGCGTCATGTGCGCGCGCAGATCGTCGGGCAGATAGAGCTTCAGCAGGTCCTGCAGGCTCTGGTCGATCTCGAAGAAGTTCTGACCGTGCGCATCCGGCGCGATCCAGTCCGAATTGGTTTTTTTCTCGCGGAGGTTCTCGGCGACGAGCAGGTCGTTCATGCGATCGGTTCCTTGGGCACGTGATCCTTGCCGGCGTTGTAGCGACCGGAAGGCTTGTCCCACAACCGATTTATTCGTAGGACTGAGTGAGTTTTAATCAATCGAATACGCTTATGGCCCGCCGTTTGCCCCCGCTCAATGCGCTTCGGAGCTTCGAGGTCGCCGCCAGACACGTGAGTTTCATTCACGCAGCCGAAGAGCTTGCGGTGACGCCGGGCGCGGTCAGCCGCCAGGTCAAGGCGCTGGAGCAGTGGCTCGGCGCACCCTTATTCCGCCGCGCCCATCGGCAGGTCTCGCTGACGCCTCTCGGCCGCTCCTATCTGGAAGCAGTGAGCGAGCCGCTCGAGGCCTTGGCGCTGGCGACCGACCGGGCCAGCCGCCGCGAGGCGTCCCGGCCGCTGGCGATCTACTGCTATCCGACCTTCGCGCTCCGTTGGCTGGTGCCGCGCTGGGGCCGCTTCTACGACGCGTATCCGGAGATTGACGTGCAGCTGACCACGTCCCTGCATCCGGTCGATTTCTCCCGCGACGATTACGACGCGGCGATCCGGGTCGGCGACCGGCTCGACGTCCAGCCGGGGCTGACCGCCATGCGGCTCGTCGATGTCGAATTGATCCCGGTCTGCGTTGCCGAAATCGCCGAGACGCTGAAGACGCCGTCCGATCTTGCGCAGGCCACCTTGTTGCACAACGCGCCGCGGCCCGACGATTGGCGGCGCTGGCTGGCGGCGGCGGGCGTGGACGACCCCGACGTCGATCCGGACGCGGGTCCGCGCTTCGACAGCCTCAACCTGTCGATCCAGGCCGCCATCGGCGGCGTCGGGGTCGGCATCGCGATTCGCGCCCTGGTCGAGGAAGAACTCGCGAGCGGGCGGCTGGTGCAGCCCTTCGGCCCGGCGCGGGTGTCGAGCCGGCCCTTCTACCTGACCTATCCGTCGCACCGCGCCCGGGACCGGCGGCTCGCCGCCTTTGCCGCGTGGCTGGGGGCGGAAGCGGGCACCGATCCCTCCTCGGCGGGAGCGATCCGATGAGCCAGCGGGCGATTGCCCTCCGCCACGCCATAATGTCATCGCCCCCAGCGCCTGAACTGCCGGTTTCGCTGGCACAGGCGGCGCCCGGTCTGGCAAGCTCGGTTATCGCTGGGAGGGGCGCATGACGTCGGTTATCCGGGGCGGCATTGTGATCGCGTGGCAGGGGGGCAGGCACCGCGTCCTGAAGCGGGGCGAGGTCGCGTTCGATGGCAACGAGATCGTGTTTGTCGGCGAGGCCTATGGCGGCGCGGCGGACGTGGTGATCGACGCGACGGGGCGCTTGGTCATCCCGGGGCTGGTCAACGCGCATCTGCATGTGACGGACACGCCCTACACCAAGGGGTTTCTCGAAGATACCGGCAGTTCCGCGAACACCGCGCAGGCGCAGAACTTCGTCTCGTTGTACAAGATATTGCCCGAAGTGCGTCACGCGACCGATCCGGATGCCCAGGCGGTCGCCGCCGAATGCGCCTTCGCGGAGCTGGCGCGCACGGGATCGACCACGGTGGTCGAACTCGGCTACGATTTCGAGGTCGGCGGCGACGGCGATATCGCGCTGACCGAGCGGGTGGCGGCCATCGCCGGCGATCTGGGGTTGCGCTGCTATTCGGGGCCGCGCTACCGCACAAAGCATTACGGCTACGACGGCGACGGCTCGGTGTTCTATCGCGATTACGACCGGCGGGGGTGGCCGCGCTTCGAGGCCTGCGTCGACTTCTGCCGGACCTGGAACGGCCGCTACGACGACCGGCTGCGCACCATGCTGGCGCCGGGGCAGGTCGATACCTGCGATGCGGATCTCCTGGAGGCGACGCGCGAGGCGGCCGACCGCGCTGGCGTGTTGGTCCAAATTCACGCCGGCCAGTCGCCCAACGAATACCAGCGTGTTCTGGCGACGCAGGGCAAGACCACGGTCGAATACCTGCGCGACACGGGGTTGCTGGGGCCCGACTTCATCATCGGGCACGGTCAGTGCATGACCGCGGACGGCGACATCGGCAGCCTGACGGCGGACGAGGTCGCGGCGCTGCGCGACAGCGGGACGAGCGTCTGCCATCTGCCGTGGGTAAAGGCGCGGCGCGGCGGGGTGTAAGGCGGATATCGTGCTGGTCCGGATCGACACGCCGAAGGCGGCGCCGGTCTACGATCCCTTCAAGTTTCTGGTGCTGACCGCGAGTGGCGAGGATGTCGACCGGGTGATCGTGGACGGGCGCACCATCGTGGAGGACGGCGCGGTCCTGACGCTCGACGTGGCGGATGCGGTCCGCCGCCTCAACGCGGCGAGCGAGCGGGTCTGGGCCAGACTCGACTTGTAAGGCTCAGCCGATATTCTCCAGGCTCATATTCGAAAGAAACAAGATGACAGATCGCGCCGCCAAATTAGCCCGAGCCAGAGGGTATCCCTATCCCTATCCGGGTCGCTCCTATCTCTGGCACGGGGGCGACATCCTGGATTTCGACCCCGCCGCGAAGGACGGCCGGACGGCGGTGCTGGCGGTCGGCTCGAACCGGGCGCCGATCCGGCTCGACCAGAAGTTTCTCGGCAATACGAAAAGCTGGGTTCCGGTCCAGCATGCCCGTCTGCGGGATTTCGATATCGTCTATGCGGCGCATCTGACCCGTTACGGTTCGGTGCCGGCGATGCTTCAACGCGCGCCGGGGACCACGGTGGAGCTTGCCGTGACCTGGCTTGACGACGAACAGCTCGAGATCATGCACGCCACCGAAGGCGGCTATCACTTTGCGGAGATCGGCGAGATCGAACTCGTCTACGACGACGGTGTCGCCGCCGACAGCGTGCATCTCTATGTCGGCCGGGAGGGTCATTTGGTACACGACGACCAGCCGATCGCGCTGATCGAAATCGCGGGCGAGGCTCGGCCTCATACGGCCCGCAACACCGCCGAGGTGCTGGAGATCGTCCACAGACGGGTGGCGCCCGAGGTGCCGCATGACGATTTCATCCTGCGGGTGATCGACGATTTCGGATTCCGTCGAGAATGCGCGCTGAAGCTCGCCGAGGATTCGGTGGCCTTCGACTATCCCTACGCCAAGAAGCCGGGCGGGCTGGTGGATTAGGGCGCCTCTTGGCGTTTCCCGACCGGTGCGCCGAATTCGGGCTCTCGAGCTCAGACGGTTTCCGTCTTGACGACGCCGCTGTCGTACAGCGCTTGAATTGCCGCGTCGTCATAACCGACTTCCCGCAGGACTTCTTTGTTCTGTTCGCCAAGCAGCGGCGTGGGACGTCCGTCCGGCAGCTCGGTGTCGGCAAAGTGGATATACTGCCGGGCCAGCCGCAGCGCGC
This sequence comes from Rickettsiales bacterium, assembly GCA_038131165.1. Taxonomy (GTDB): domain Bacteria; phylum Pseudomonadota; class Alphaproteobacteria; order UBA8366; family UBA8366; genus UBA6544. The sequence goes on from JAYPOZ010000005.1 coordinate 78,436, forward strand.
CGGCCTTGGGATGTTGAAGCGTGACCACCATGTCGTTTGCGGCGGCATGGGGGTCGTCGAGAAAATACTCGCTGTCGCCCGGCTGCGCCTCGATGGCGGGAGCGCCGGCTTGCTTGAGGGCGGCAAGGGTCTCCGCCAATGCGCGCGGGGCGAACGCCGCCGCCATTTCGGCCGCGAACGGCGTCTCGTTCGGATGCATGTCGGCGGGCTCGCTAGCGGGGGCGTCGAGACCCGCCACCTGCCGGATCGCCGCGCGTTCCCTCTCGTCGCGCGCGGCCACGTAAATCCAGCCATCGGCAAGGCGGTAGAGACGATGGTAGGGATCGAGCCCGTATTGTTCGCGGTCTGCCAGCGGACGGTCGGGCTTGCCCTTGTAGCGCGTAAACCAAGGTGAGCTCAGGACCACGGCGCTGTTCAGCAGGTTGCCGTCGACCCGCTGCACGATCCCCGTGCGCTTGCGGGCATAGAGCGCGAGAATAGTGCCGAGCGCCCCCATTGCGCCGTTTGTGTAGTCGGTCGGTGCCAACTGTGCGGGGAAGACGGGGGGATTGTCCGGCCCCCCCTGGGCGCGCTGTAATCCCATCATCGCCTGCGCCAACGGATCAATGCCCGGGCGTTTCGAATAGGGGCCGGTCCAGCCATAGCCGGTCAAATGCGTCTCGATCAGGGTCGGATTGATCGCCGGGCCGATCCCCATGCGTTCGGTTGCGTGGGGCCGCAGGTTGGCGAGCAGTGCGTCCGCGGTAGCCGCGACCTTCTGCACGATCTCCTTCCCGGCATCGGTACTCGTGTCGATCGAGAGGGAACGTTTGTTGAAGTTGATGTTGTAGAAATAGGTCCGTCCGATGGGGCGCGACATGTCGCCGGTCAACGGCTCCAGCTTGATGACGTCGGCTCCAAGGTCGGCCAGCAATCGGCCGCCGGTCGGCCCGGCGATCAGATTGGTGATCTCCAGAATGCGTATTCCGGTCAGCGGCAGCGGGTCTCGGGATGCCGCCGCTGGCACGGCCGAGGCCCGCGGTTCGGGATAGTTCGCGGGCAAGGAGGTGTTGGCCTCGGCGCAGTCGACGCGCGGACCCTTTGCACGCCCCGGTGTCGCGCTAAGCTGTATCGGCACGCCCATCTGCGTCACGGGACCGAGCGCCGGATCCTCGAGCGTTACGACCATCTCGTTGTGGGCGATCTGAGGATCGTCCATGCCCTCCTCGGTAAGCTGCGCCCGCGCGAAAGGCACGTCGGCTTCCTCGAAATCTTTCGCCCATTCGGCGTATGGCCGGGTCGCGATGATACGGGCGATGGTCTCGCGCAGCTCCTCTTCCGCCTCGCCGCCACGGCCCTGATCGAAGCGCGGTTCTTGAATCAGCTCGCCGATTCCCATCAATCCGGCCGCGATCGCCATGAAGCGGACGTGAACGCAGCCGAGCTGAACCCAATCGCCGTCGCTGCATTGGTAGACGCTGTAGAACGGCGCGCTGCCCGACGGGTGAGTCTGAAAGATATGGCGTGGAATGTGTTCTCCGATGACCTTCGGATGATAGAGCAGCGCGCCAGCCATCAGCGTGGTCTCCAGGGCGCGGCCGCGTCCGGTTGTCTCGCGTGCGAGCAACGAGGACGCGATGCCGAGGCAGGCCAGCATCGCCCCGCCAACGCTTGGCAGCGGATGGACGACATGGACCGGGGCAGGCCGGAATCCGGGCATGCCACCCAGAACCCCCATGCGGGCGAGCACGAGATCGTCGATCGGCGGCTCGTCCTTCAAGGGGCCGCGTTTTCCGTAGCCGGTCACCGAGCAGCTGATCATCCGGGCGTTCAACGCGCGGAGCCAATCGCCGTCGACCAAGGGCTGTAACGGCGAGTTGGGCGCGAAATCGTCGACCACGACGTCGGCGCCGGCGATCAGGCGACGATACAGGGCCGACGCCGATGCGTCCGAATCGCGGTTCGCCGCCGCCGCGCCGAGGTCGAGCTTCAGACACTCCTTGCCTCGGTCCCAGACAATGAACCCGCCTGTTCGCAGCCCTGTGGCAGATGGGTCGACGACGCGAATGACGCGCGCGCCATGATCTGAAAGAAACATGGTCGCCAACGCGGTTGCCGGCCCGGTGCCGAGATCGAGTACGGTAATGCCGTCGAGTGTGCTTGCCATGGTGTCTCCTGCAGAAAAGCAAATTGGCCCGTGTGCCGCCGCTGTCGATAGGTCGGCGCGCGATGCGCGGTCAGTCGGAGGACGCGGCCCGCGTGCGAGCCTTTCTGGCGAGCCTCTTGGCCCGGTAGTTGCGCACGAACGCGAGACTCCAGATATAGGCGATCCATCCGCTAAGGATCGCCCAGGGCACGCAGCCGACAAGCATGCTGACGCCCCAGCCTTCGATGATGACTTCGAACCAGCCGCGAATCGCCTCCCAATCGCCGAGACTGACGTCGGAGGCGCCATCCATCAGTTTCAGAAAGCCTTCGTAACCGGTCAGATCATCCAATCGGCCCAGCATTACCTGCCCGGTGAGGAAGAAGAGATAGTAGATCGGCAGCAAGGTGAAGACATTGGACAGCCAGGTCCAGGCAAGGCCGTTGATGAGGCTGAAGTCCCAGCCGAAGAGCCGCCTTGAGAGAAACCAATGGGCGAAGACGATGGGCATCTGGATGCCGACGGTTGGCGTCATCGCCCAGCCGACGCCGATCATCACGCCGCGCGCCGTATGTTCGGGCGATTTCTGACCACGCTTTAAAGGGATCACCAAGCGGTAACGGAGCAGTCGGGTGAACCGTCGCCAAAGGTTGGTTTTTCGAAAGTTCGCCAGGGTGATTATCTCTCGTCAGATGTGCCCGCCGGAATGTGACGCGCCCGCGTCATTAATTCAAGCGGTGGGTTTTGCGGCGCCGAAAGGATCGGCCTCGTCGGGCAAAGTAAATACCGCAATTTTGTCGTCGCGCCCGCGCAATTCGGCTTCGTATCGCGGATAGGCGTTGCAGTCGACACCGCCCCGTTCCGCCGTTTCCGCCGAAAGGACGATTCCGCAGGCGTAATCCTTGGTCAGGCCCTCGAGCCGAGCGGCAACATTTACGTTGTCGCCGATGGCGCTGATGATCGGCGATGCCGGCGGGCCCATCATGCCGACGATGGCGTCGCCGCTGTGAACCCCGACACCGATACGAAGTCGTCTCCCTACATCCTTCTCGAATGCAAGGTTGATGCGTTCCATGCGGCGCTGCATTTCGACCGCGCCGGCGATGGCGTCCCGGCAGGCTTCTTCATAGCTTGTTTCGAGCCCGTAGAGCGCCATCAATCCATCGCCGTTGAATTGTGCGTAGTGACCGTTTGTCGCTTTCAGAGCGCCGGCCATTTCCGCAAAGAACTGATTGAGAATAAAGACCACGTCGTACGGCAGACGTTCCTCGCCCAACTTCGTCGAGCCTCTTAAATCTACGAACAGGATCGCGACCTGACGTTCCTGTCCCTGTAGTCCGCCGGGCAAACGGCCGTCGCGCGCGGTCGCGGTTGGAGGCAACAGGGGCGCGACGGCCAGATTGCGGCTCGGGCGGGTCTGGCAGGCAAGGCGTACGTCGGGTGGCGCCTTGATGCGGCGCAGGGCCTTGGCTTCCAACTCCGACGGCATGGCCAACTCCCCGGCGCCGGCCACGATCTGGACGCGGCAGGTGGTGCAGCGCCCACGCCCGCCGCAGACGGATGCATGGGGGATACCTGCGGTTTGGCTGATTTCCAGGATTGTCGGACCGACGGTCGCGGAGATGACGCGGCCGCCCGGATATTCGATCCGGATCACGCCGCGCCGGTTGCGATAGAGGCGGCGTATATATCGGGCAACGAGTACCGCCACCAACATGACGCCATAAACCGAAAGCGCGATCGGGACGACAGCGAGAGCGGCCGAGAGTTCCTCCTGGGGTGCCTGGAGCACCTCCATCCGTGTGCCTTTCAACCAGCCCGGCGTATTCGCCATGCGTTCGACAAGCTTGCCGGCTTGAATGAAGCCGAGCCATCCGAGTAGCGGGATGACGACGGCGATTGCTTGGAGCAGCGGCGACCATTTCGAATAGAAGGGTTTGACCCGCAGCCAGAAATGGAGTCCGACGCAGAAATGTGTCCAGACGATCAGAATCAGGGCGGTCTGTTGCCAGAACAACGATCTGTCGAGCCAGAGATATGAGAGGGTGTAGTAATAGGTCGCGTCAAAGTCGAACAGATATGGAATCAGGCGAGATCCGACGACATGCTGGACGAGCAATACCGGCACGAGAATGCCGAAAGTCAGCTGAATGGCGGCGCCCGGATTCAGGCGCAAGTGGCTCCGTTGATAGAGCGCGTAAAGCGCTAGCACGAAGTGCACGGCGAGAGAACCGTATAGAACCAGCACACCCGGCACGCTCTGCCAGATTGCCGAGTGGACCTGTCGGTAGGATTCCATCGCCTCAATCGACCAGAGACCGAGCGCGTGATTGATAAGATGCGACGCGATGAAGGCGGCCAGCGCCAGACCCGTTCCCAGGCGAATGTCGCGAACCGAGACGCGATAGCCAACCGTCGGTGCGTCTGTCATGACCCTTTCCTTTCGGAAGGTGAGTCTACCACGATTGCGCCGCCGCCAGGAATGCTGCGATTAACAGTCCGAACGACCGGTTCGACTTGAACTTGGCGAGGCAGTCCTGCGGATCGCTCGTATCGAGTTTCAACACCTGCCAGGCCAACTGAAGGGCGCCGAACCCGAGCCCGGCGTAGTAGAAGGTCCCCATGCCCGCAGCGTGCCCGGCCATCCCCAGCATGAGGAGGGCGACAGCATAGAAACCGGCGACCCAAGGTTTGGTTCGGTCGCCGAAGAGAAGAGCTGTAGAACGGACGCCGATCAAGGCGTCGTCTTCCTTATCTTGATGGGCGTAGATCGTGTCGTAACCGAGAGTCCAAAATATGCCGGCGCCGTAGAGGTACAGAACCGGCGCGTCGAGCGAACCCGTGATCGCAGACCATCCAACAAGAGCGCCCCAATTGAACGTCAGACCGAGCCACGCTTGTGGCCAGTAGGTAAAACGCTTCATCAGCGGATAGAGCGCGACCAGTCCGAGCGAGGCGATGGCGATGGCGACGGTAAAGCCGTTGAATTGTAGTAGAACGGCCAGGCCGCTGGCGCAAAGCGCCGCCATGAAGATACCCGCCGCAATGACACTCACTTCGCCGCTGGCGATCGGTCGGCGCGCCGTTCGCGCAACCCGCGCGTCGTAACTGCGGTCGAGTATATCGTTCCAGACGCAGCCGGCACCCCGCATAACGAACGCGCCGACCGCAAACAGGAGGGCGTAGTACCCCGATTGGCGGGCATCGCCACCCCCCGCCAGGGCCAGACCCCACCAGCACGGCAGCAGCAAGAGCCAAGTGCCGATAGGCCGGTCCACGCGGGCCAGCGTGAGATAGGGTCGAACAGGAGCAGGTGAAAAACGGTAGATCCAGCTCTCGGCCACAATATCGCTGGCGCGGGTTAGGCGTTCTGTTCTTGTTGTCTCGAGCATAGGATAATCTTGCAGGATAGCGGATTGGTGAACAAGCGATGGAAAGATGACATCGAGCGGTAGCGCGAGGGCACGTCTTTATACGGAAGGCGATCTGGCAGATGGCCGAGCGATCGAATTGACGGCAGCTCAGGCGCATTATTTGAAGAACGTGCTCCGGCTCTCACCCGGTGCGCCGATTGCCCTCTTTAATGGCAGGGACGGCGAGTGGATGTCGCATATCGCATCACTCAGCCGCAACGGCGGTCTGCTCGCGCTCGATGCGCGATCGCGCGCGCAGACCGTCGAGCCCGACCTGTGGCTCCTGTTCGCGCCGATCAAACGGGCGCGTCTCGATTTCCTGATTCAGAAAGCGGTCGAGCTTGGCGTATCGAGACTGTTGCCGGTATTGACCGAGCATACGGATGTCAACCGGCTGAACGCCGACCGTCATCGCGCCAATGTGATCGAAGCGGCGGAACAATGCGAGCGTTTGAGTCTGCCGGACGTAGCGGATGCGTGCGCGCTCGGCGATGTCCTGGCGGGCTTTCCGGGCGACCGGCGCTTGTTGATTTGCGCCGAAAAAGGCGAGGCCTTGCCCCTTATGGACGTGCTGTCGGCTCCGGATAGAGGTGCCGGCCGCTGGGCGATCCTGTGCGGGCCCGAAGGCGGCTTCTCTCAGACGGAGCTTGACGGCTTTGCTAAACTCTCTTTTATAACGTTCGTGAGTCTCGGGCCCCGCATCCTGCGCGCGGAGACCGCCGCCCTTTCTGCGGTGGCTTGTTGGCAGGCGGCATTGGGTGATTGGCGAAGGCGTCCGCCGGATCGGGAACACGCGTGACTTCGCGGCGCCAGAGGAAAAGGGAAACGCAATCCCATGGCCGCACCCTCTCAGGCCGGTGGAGAACCGATCACCGGCAAAGCCCAGCTCGTCGAATATCTGGAGGGCGGCTGTAAGCCTCCTGAGAAGTGGCGAATCGGCACCGAGCACGAAAAATTCGTCTACAAGCTCTCGGATTTCAGCCGCCTGAAATACGAAGGTTCGCCGGGTATTCGAGAGCTGCTGGTAGGCCTGACGCGTTTTGGTTGGGAGCCCGTTTATGAAGGTGAGAACGTCATTGCCCTGCGAAAGGCCGATGGTGCGTCGGTCTCGCTGGAGCCGGGCGGTCAGTTCGAGCTTTCCGGAGCCATGCTGGAGACGATCCATCAGACTTGCGGCGAAGTGCATACCCATCTCGATGAAGTGAAGACGGTCTGCGAAGAGATCGGCGCCGGAGTATTGGGCCTCGGCTTCGATCCCAAGTCTCGCCGCGAAGATGTCGGGTGGATGCCCAAAGGCCGTTATAAGATTATGCGCGAGTATATGCCCAAGAAGGGCAACCACGGCCTCGATATGATGCTCCGCAGCTGCACTGTGCAGGTAAATCTCGATTATGCGTCCGAAGCGGACATGATCCAAAAAATGCGGGTCAGTCTCGCTTTGCAGCCGATCGCGACGGCGCTTTTTGCAAATTCGCCGTTCGTCGAAGGCAAGCCGTGCGGTTACCAGAGTTTCCGCAGTTTTATCTGGACCGATACGGATCCGGATCGGACCGGCATGTTGCCGTTTGTTTTCGACGAAGGGTTCGGCTTCGAAGCGCATGCCGATTACGTCCTCGATGTTCCGATGTATTTCGTCTACCGGGACGGCAAATATATCGATGTCAGCGGTAAATCTTTCCGCGATTTTATGGCGCGGAAGTTGTCGCCGGTCGAGCACATCACGCCGATGATGGGAGATTGGGAAGACCAATTGACGTTGCCGTTCCCGGAAGTGCGTCTCAAGCGCTTCATCGAAATGCGGGGTGCGGACGGCGGGCCGTGGCGCAGCCTCTGCGCGCTGCCGGCGCTTTGGGTCGGCTTGCTATATAATCAGACTGCTCTTGATGCGGCGTGGGACGTGTGTCGGGACTGGACCAATGAGGAGCGCGAGTACCTGCGCGCGGAGACTCCGAAGTCGGCGCTCGATACCCCTTTCAGGAACGGAACCGTGCTGGATATTGCACGGGAGGTCATTTCTATCGCCGAGGTGGGATTAAAGGCCCGCGGGCGCGCGAACGGGATCGGCGAAGACGAGACGATCTTTCTCTCGGA
>JAYPOZ010000005.1:86164-88577 GCA_038131165.1 Rickettsiales bacterium
CGAATGGAATCGCCCGCAACCTGCATGGTCTTGGATACCCTGACATCGTTGCCGGCATCATCCTTGCCCCAGTACTCGATCGTAATGGTATCGCTTTCGAGCCGCGTCGCGACGTGATGGTTTGGTTGCACAAGACTCTTGCCGCCGTCGATTCGGTATTTGACACGCGCGCTGAGGCAGGCCTTGCCCAGTTCCACGCAAACCTTTCCGGCTTCCAGCGTAACCCCTGTCCCCACGGACTCCGAATACCGCCGCATGTGATAGTATTTGTGGCGTCCGTCCACGAACTCATGACGCACCTCAGCCAACTCGAAGGTGACTTGCGCCGGCCCTGGTCCGATCTGTATCTGCGGTTCCTCGTCGTTACAGGCGCTGAGGGCGACAAGTACGAGAAGTGTTATGACAAGTCTGATCTGTCCCACCCTGCCCCCAATCAGGCGGCTGTGCCTCCGACCGTAAGGCCATCCAGCCGCATTGTTGGCTGACCGACACCTACGGGAACGCCCTGTCCGTCCTTTCCGCAGGTGCCGACACCTGGGTCGAGCATCATATCGTTTCCAATCATCGAGACGCGCGTCATGGCATCGGGTCCGTTTCCGATAAGCGTCGCGCCTTTTACCGGCGGTCCAATCCGGCCGTTCTCGACCAGATAAGCCTCCGTGCATGTAAAGACAAACTTTCCGCTGGTGATATCCACCTGCCCGCCACCGAAATTGACGGCGTATAGTCCTTTATCCACCGATGCCAGAATTTCACCCGGATCCTTATCACCGCCCAGCATAATCGTATTTGTCATGCGCGGCATGGGTGCATGGGCGAACGACTGCCGGCGCCCGTTTCCTGTGGCTGGCATGCCCATCAGCCGGGCATTCAATCGATCCTGCATGTAGCCGACAAGGATGCCATCTTCGATCAGCGTCGTGCTTTTTGTGGGTGTCCCCTCATCATCGATCGACAGCGAACCGCGCCGGTCGGCGATGGTGCCGTCGTCGATTACCGTCACACCGGGCGAGGCGACCCGCTCTCCCATCAAACCCGCGAAAGCGGACGTCTTCTTACGGTTGAAATCACCTTCGAGACCGTGGCCTATGGCCTCATGCAACAAAATGCCAGGCCAGCCCGGCCCCAGCACGACCGTCATCTCGCCGGCAGGAGCTGGCACCGAATCCAGGTTGAGCAACGCCTGCCGCAGGGCTTCGTCTGCATACTGACGCCATGTCTCAGGCGCGAAATGTGAGCTGTATCCGGTCCGCCCGCCTGCACCATAGCTACCGCTTTCCATCCGCTCGCCGTCTTTGGCGATCACCGAGACGTTCACGCGCACGAGCGGGCGGATATCGGCTGCTCGATACCCGTCGGAACGAATGATCTGAACCGCCTGCCATTCGCCTGAAACGCTGGCCATTACCTGGCTGACACGAGGGTCTTTCGCTCTGAGGTACGCGTCAATCTCCGCGAGCAAGGCAACCTTCGCTTCGAAGCCGACTTCGCCAAGGGGGTTTGTCTCGGAATAAAGGCTGACGTTCGTGCCTGCCGGAGGTTCCGCGACCGTTCCGCCGTGACCGGCTCGCACGGCTTTTACCGTTTCTCCGGCTCGGCGGATGGCCGCCTCGGAAAGTTCGGTCGAATGAGCGTAACCAGCGGCATCCCCCGATACCGAACGCAAACCGAAACCTTGCGTGGTATCGAAGCTCGCGCTCCGGATTCGACCATCGTCGTAGGAAATGCTTTCCGATTGGCAGTATTCGAGAAACAACTCGCCGTCATCGGCACCGGCCAGGGCCTCTGAAGTCAACGCCTCCACCCGGCTCCGATCCAGGGCCGTCCGTTCGAAGAACAAATCGTCGGTAGTCTTCAGATCGGTCATACTGCCTTGCCCATACTCCAATACCCCCTCGTCGGGTTGGCGCGATCATCGCGATACCGGCTGACGGGAAACTGTCGGTCACTCCGGTAACTGTTGATACACGGGCTGCCGACAGCGCCGCGCTTGTCCGATTCTTTTAGTTTAACACCGTCACATTATTAGATTATTGTTACGACGGCACGCATATTCTTTGCAAGTTGGCGAGCGCGTCGGGTCGTTCGGAGTTTGCGTCGCCCATGGCTATTCTTGCGGTTTTGCGACATAGTGTCGCTAGCATCGCCAAGCTATCTTGCCGATGCTATAAGATCGCCGCATCGTTAGGCGTCAGGCTTTGTTTCCGCTGGCTATTGCCATAGGTTGGAGCAAAGACTGTGTCGAAGGTTTTTTTAATGACGCTGTAATGGGGTAGCGCTTTACGCGCGGTCGGCTCGAAGCTGACGGGATTCCCAGATGTAGCGGGTGTGGGAGAGTACAGGGTGAAAAGGCTTTTTGTTTCCGTTTCCGTCCTGATGTGGTCTGCTTTGGTCGGCCCTGCTGGGGCGAGCG
>JAYPOZ010000006.1:0-6817 GCA_038131165.1 Rickettsiales bacterium
AGGCTGCAAAGCGCGAGCAGGCCAACCCTATCCGGCACGGAAGCGAGATTAGCGGCAGCCAATACACCGAAAAACAACAGTCCGGTCGCTATCCAAAGTGCTCCAGGCAAAAAACCGGCGAATTCCGAAATTAACGGGGTCCCGGCCAGTGTTGCAAGAAACGCGACGAGAGGAAGGGGCGCCGAAATATCGGATAAATGTGCGATTTCCCATCCGATAGCGCCACCAGCAAGAACGAGCAGCAAGATATATGCTGCTCCGCCATACCAAACAGCGAAAACAATTGGCGGCAGAATTATAACAGAGGTGAGGATGCGGGTCTTAAGCACAAAGGGTCACTATGCCGGATTAGCCGTGGCGCCGAATCGGCGATCCCGGGAATGAAACACCGAAATGGCCTGCTGAAGCTCTTTCTCGCCAAAATCCGGCCACAATACATCCAAAAATACAAACTCGCTGTATGCGATTTGCCATAGCAGGAAATTGCTGATTCGAACTTCGCCGCTGGTTCGAATCAGCAAGTCGGGATCTGGAATTTCGCTGGTCAGAAGATGTGATTGAAATACCTGCTCGTCGACAGAGTCAGGGTCAATTTGGCCCTCCTGAACTCGACGGCATAGATCACGGGCGGCCAGTACGATCTCCTGGCGTCCGCCATAACTCAAGGCGAGGATAAGGTTTAGTCCTGTATTCGAAGAAGTAGTGGATTCAGCGTGATCCACCAGTTCGATGACGGACTTCGGCAACTTCTTTCTATCGCCTATCATCCGAAATCGAATGTTATTGCGATTCATTTCAGCGATCTCGGAACGGAGATAAAGGCGCAGCAGAAGCATCAAGTCTTCGACTTCTCGCTCCGGCCGTTTCCAGTTTTCGGACGAAAAGCCAAAAAGCGTCAAATAGGAAACGCCCAAGTCCGATGCGGCTTCGACCACGCGACGTACTGCCTCCGCACCCCGACGGTGCCCCTCGGCGCGCGGCAGACCGCGAGATTTCGCCCACCGCCCGTTACCGTCCATGATAATCGCGATGTGCGTTGGAACTATCTCCACGTCCGATGCGGCCGGAACGGAAACCATTGTTAAACCTGCATTATCTCGACTTCTTTGCTCGCAAGAGCCTCATCAATCATCGAGATATGGCTGTCCGTCAGCTTCTGGATATCTTCCGATTGGCTTTTATGCTCGTCTTTCGAAATTTCTCCATCGCGTTCCATTTGCTTCAGCGTATCCATTCCGTCACGACGAATGTTTCGAACAGCAATCTTTGCTTGCTCAGCGTAGCGGCCGGCGACTTTCTTCAACTCCGTTCGTCTTTCCTCGCTCAGGTCGGGAATCGGAATGCGGATTAGATTGCCCTCCGTCTGTGGATTGAGACCGAGCTCGGATTCCATGATCGATTTCTCGACGGCTTTGACGAGTTGCTGGTCCCACACTTGCACCGTCAGGAGGCGCGCCTCCGGCGCATTCACGGAGCCTACCTGATTGAGCGGCATCTGCGACCCATAAGCATCAACCGTCAGCGGGTCGAGCAAACTCGCGGATGCTCGTCCCGTCCGCAACCCCCCGAACTCGCGGGTTAACGCTTCCAGTGCGCCATCCATTCGACGCCCTAAATCACCTAAGTCAATTTCGGCCATGCTTTACCCTCCATGGTCAATGACTGTGTAGCGACCCTTCCCTGCGATCACCTCTGCGAAAGCGCCCTTATCGTATATCGAGAACACAATGATGGGGATGCTGTTCTCGCGCGCAAGGGAAATTGCCGATGCATCCATGACCCGTAAATCGCGCGCCAGAACCTCATGATACGAAAGAGATTCGTACCGCTCCGCGTCGGGAGTCGTCATCGGGTCGGCGCTGTAGACACCGTCTACCTTCGTCGCCTTCAAGAGTGCATCGCAATTCATTTCGGATGCCCTCAGAGCGGCCGCCGTATCGGTCGTAAAGAAGGGATTTCCCGTGCCGGCCGCGAATATGACGACACGGCCCTTCTCCATATGGCGGACTGCGCGGCGGCGTATGTAGGGCTCGCAGACGGTCTGCATGGGAATCGCCGACAGGACCCGGGTATTTACCCCCGCTCTTTCCAGAGCATTCTGCATGGCGAGCGCATTAATAACCGTCGCCAACATCCCCATGTAGTCGGCGGAGGCGCGGTCCATGCCGGTCGCAGCCCCAGATACACCGCGAAAGATATTGCCGCCGCCGATAACCAGGCAAATTTCGACGTTTAAATCGGCAACCCCTCGCACTTCGGCCGCAATCCGGTCTACGATCTCCGGATCAAGTCCGTAGTCCAAACTCCCCATCAGGGCTTCGCCCGATAGTTTCAGAAGAACGCGCCGGTGTTTCGAAGCCGGCGGCGTACCGGCTTCTGCTTCCACTGTTTGCGACTTCGAGTTGGCCATTCTTATGTATTCAGCGTTGCCGCCACCTCAGCTGCGAAATCCGCTTCTGATTTCTCGATTCCCTCGCCCAATTCATAACGCACGAAACCAGATATTTTAACCGGCGTGCCGATCTCTTTAGCTGTATTTTCAACAACTTTCGAGACTTTCGTCTCGTTATCGATCACGAAGGTCTGCTCAAGAAGCGCAACTTCTTCATAATACTTTCGCAAGCGGCCTTCCACCATCTTCTCGATGATGTTGTCAGGCTTTCCGCTGGCTCTTGCCTGCTCGATCAGGACGTTCCGCTCGCGCTCAAGCGCCTCGGGGGAAATGTCGTCCACCGAAAGAGCTTCGGGCCGCGCCGCGGCGACATGCATCGCGATCTGTTTGCCAAGCTGCTCCAGTGCTGCCGTATCGCCGCTAGATTCGATCGCGACAAGTACGCCGATCTTACCCAATCCACCGGTCAATGCATTGTGGATATAGGAGACGACCGCACCATTTTCGACAGTCAGTTTTTCGCCCCGGCGCAAGCTCATATTCTCGCCGATGGTCGCGATGTTGTGTGTCAGCTGTTCGCCAACGGTTCGCTCCGTCCCTGGGAAAGGTGCATTTGTCGCTTCCTCGATGCTGCTCGCCTGATCGAGCATGATTCCGGCAACCGTGGAGACAAACGTCTGGAAGTCGTTGTTGCGGGCAACGAAATCCGTCTCCGCGTTGACTTCGACCAGCGCGCCGGCATTGCCCTTTGTGGCAGCGCCGACAAGACCTTCGGAAGCGACACGGCCGGATTTTTTCGCGGCAGCCGCGAGACCGTTCTTTCGCAGGAAGTCGATGGCTTCCTCGATATCGCCTGCAGTCTCGACCAGTGCCTTCTTGCAATCCATCATACCCGCGCCGGTCTTCTCGCGCAGTTCTTTCACCAAGCTAGCTGTAATTTCAGCCATCTCACTTACCTTTCGAATTCAATCGCAATTAACGTGCGCCCAAGATTTAGGCGTTCTAAGCGCTCGCGGTGCCCGCGTCTTCGGTTTTTTCCGGAGCAGCTTCTTCCGCAACGGGCGCCGCTTCGACCGGAGCCGCAGCAGCTTCATCAGCCGGCGCGACGACCAGTTCGGCCGCAGGGTTCTCATCTGCACCGGCATCGACGCCGCTCGCCACCAGTTCCGCCTGCAAACCGTCCAGCACGGCGCCGCTGATCAGGTCGCAATACAGACTGATTGCCCGCATGGCGTCATCGTTACCCGGAATTGGGTAGGTGACCCCTTCGGGGCTCGAATTGCTGTCGATTACCCCTATGACCGGCAGACCGAGCTTCACGGCCTCTTGCACCGCAATGTCCTCTTTATTCGTGTCGATAATAAAAAGGATATCCGGCAGGCCACCCATTTCCTTGATGCCGCCAAGCGCTTGGTCGAGCTTGGCACGCTCACGTTCGACGCGCAGCAATTCGCGCTTCGTCAGACCAACGTCTTCTTGCGCCAATTGTTCTTCGACCGTCCGCAGGCGTTTGATCGAATTGGAAATCGTCTTCCAATTCGTCATCATACCGCCAAGCCAACGATGATTGACGTAGTATTGTCCGCAACGCGACGCCGATTCCGCGACAATGCTCGCCGCTTGCCGCTTGGTGCCGACAAACAGCACGCGACCGCCACCGGCGGCAACGTCCCGCACCGCTTCCATCGCTCGGTGAAGCATCGGGACAGTCTGTTCGAGGTCGATGATATGCACGCCGTTGCGTTCGCCAAAAATGAATTGCTCCATTCTCGGATTCCAACGCCGTGTCGTGTGGCCGAAATGCACGCCTGCTTCAAGCAATTGGCGCATCGTAAAGGATGGCATCGCCATGATCTTGTCCTTCTCCGGTTAATCCTCCGCAGACTTTGGTCGTTTCCGACACCGGAGCGAACGCACTTGATATGTGAAGCGGTCCGCGAGCCTGCGTGTGAAGTTAGAGCGCGGGGTATAAGCGCTTGTCAGATGTATTGCAAGGGTTTCTGCGCTTTGCGTCTAAAGATCGATGACATCGATCACACCGGAGATCGACTTGATCGCCGAGCGCATCGGGGCAGAGATTTGATAGCCCTGCGGCAGGTCCATCTCTATCTCCCGCAGATCGCGGTCCAGCACCAGACTGACACGTCCCCTGCCCCGAACACCATGCTCGTGCATGACACCGGATAAATTCTCAAGCGCGTCAATATCGCGCAGAAAAATCTTGAGCCCCGCGACAGCTTCCGCAGCGGCTTCGTCCAACGGTTGGATCGCGGTCGCGGTTAAACGAATTTCGTCTTCTCGGCGTTGGACATCCGCGGTTACCAGGAGCGGCGTTCCGGATTCAAGCAGATCGCGGCATTTCGCCAACAGTTCCGAGAACACAGTCAATTCATAGGAACCGGTCGCATCGGACATTTGTGCGAAGGCCAATCGACCGCCGCGGGCCGAATTTGCGAACTTCCGAGCCGAGACGATTCCGGCCATGGTAACGCGTCCGCCACGCACGCGACCAGCTTGAACATCGACCCAATCCGAAACCCCGAGGCGATTCAGGGTTTGCCGATACGATTCGAGCGGATGCGCCGACAGGTAAAAACCGATCGCGTCATGTTCCTGATGCAGCCGCTCTTCGGTCGACCAATCGTCGATATCCGGGAGTGACGGCCGTGTATCGTCACCAAATCCATCGCCGAATAGATTGACCTGATTGCTTTCGCGCTCGTTCTGCATCGCATGGGTATGGCGAACCAGCATTTCGACCGCCGCGAATACCTGCTGGCGATTTGGGACAAGCGTATCGAAGGCACCGGAACGAGCGAGGTTTTCGATCTGCCGTTTGTTCATGACCTGCGAATCAAGCCGCTCGGCGAATTCGAACAGGTCCTTGAAGGGGCCGTTTTCGCTTCTTTCGGACACCAGGCTCTCCATAGCCGCGGCACCAACGTTGCGAATCGCCGCCAGCGCATAGCGCACGGCACTCTCGCCTTCACCATTCTCCTCGACTGAGAAATAGACATCGGATTTCTGGATATCCGGCGGCAGCAGTTCGATTCCCTGGCGTTCCAATTCGACCCGGAACAAACCGAGCTTGTCCGTATTGCCGGCATCCAGCGTCATACAGGCCGCCAGGAATTCAACAGGGTAGTTAGCCTTCAAATACGCCGTTTGATAGGCGACGAGCGCGTAAGCCGCAGCGTGGGATTTATTGAAGCCGTATCCGGCGAATTTCTCGACCTGAACGAATATATCCGCAGCCGTTCCCTCGTGAACGCCGTTCGCCACAGCGCCTTCGATGAAATTCTTCCGCTGCGCCTCCATCTCCGCACGAATCTTCTTACCCATTGCGCGGCGCAGCAAGTCGGCGCCGCCGAGCGAATATCCCGAAAGGACCCGGGCGATCTCCATCACCTGTTCCTGATAGATCGCGATCCCGTAGGTCTCGTTCAGGATGCCTTCCAACATCGGATGCAGGTAGTCGATCGATTCCTCGCCGTGTTTCCGGCGGATATAGCTCGGAATATTATCCATCGGCCCCGGACGGTAGAGGGCCACGACGGCGATGATGTCCTCGAAACGGTCGGGCCTCAATTTTTTCAGCACGTCCCGCATGCCGGAACTTTCCAGCTGGAACACACCGGCTGCGTCGCCCTTGCACAGCATGTCGAAGGTCTTCTTATCGTCGAGCGGGATTTTAGCGAGATCGATATCGATATCCCGGTCCTTGAGCAAATCGACGGCGCGGTCGAGCACCGTAAGCGTCTTGAGACCAAGAAAATCGAATTTCACGAGGCCGGCCATCTCGACGTATTTCATATTGAACTGCGTGACCGGCATTTCGGAACGCGGGTCGCGATAGAGCGGCACCAACTGGTCCAGCGGACGGTCGCCGATCACCACGCCCGCCGCATGCGTCGACGCATGACGGAAAAGCCCTTCGAGCTTAAGTGCAATATTGATCAATCGCGCGACATTCTCGTCATCGCGCTGCAAGTCTTGCAGAGCAGGTTCGCCGTCGATGGCCTCCTGAAGCCGTACCGGGTTCGCCGGGTTGTTGGGAACCAATTTACTGATTCTATCGACCTGGGAGTACGGCATTTCCAGGACGCGACCGACATCGCGCAGCACCGCGCGCGCCTCGAGCTTACCGAAGGTGATGATCTGTGCGACCCTGTCGTGTCCGTACTCGGACTGCACGTAGCGGATCACCTTGTCGCGGCCGTCCTTGCAGAAATCGATATCGAAATCAGGCATAGAGACACGCTCGGGATTCAGGAACCGCTCGAATAAGAGCCCCCAACGCAGAGGGTCGAGGTCGGTGATCGTAAGCGCCCAGGCTATCACCGATCCCGCACCGGAGCCGCGGCCGGGACCGACCGGAATATCGTGGCGGCGCGCCCATTGGATAAAATCGGCAACGATCAAAAA
>JAYPOZ010000006.1:6827-36475 GCA_038131165.1 Rickettsiales bacterium
GCATATACATGGTCCGCCAAACGCTTTTCGAGGCCTTCCTCGGCCAGTTCCCGAAGCGCCTGCTCCTCGCTTCTGCCGTCGAGCTGTGGATATTTTGGCAGAATGGGCGCACGCGTGTCGGGCATAAAAGCGCAGCGCTGCGCGATCACGAGGGTATTGCTGACGGCTTCCGGAATATCCGCGAAGAGGACGCGCATTTCCTCGGCGGACTTGAAGCGGTGTTCCGGCGTCGCCCGGCGTCTCTCGCGTTTCGAAATCGGGACACCGGCGGAAATGCAGAGCAGCGCATCGTGCGCCTCGTACATCGCTTCGTCCCCGAAGAACGCCTCGTTGGTGGCGACAAGGGGAATATTGTGACGGTAAGCGAGGTCGATCAGGTCCCCTTCGATCCGATTCTCCACCTCGAGTCCGTGCCGCATAAGCTCGACATAGAGCCGGTTTTCGAAGATATGCGCCAGGCGGGAAAGCATCTCTTCCGCCGCCGGGCCCTGTCCGTTGGCGATCAATCTGCCGACCGGGCCGTTGGCGCCGCCGGTCAAGGCGATGATGTCCTGGTTGCGGGCCACCAGATCGTCGATGTCTATTTGCGGGACTTCGCCGGTATCGGACTGGAGGAACGCCTTACTGACCAATGCCAGGATATTTTCGTAGCCGACTTCGGACTGTGCGAGGAGAACGATTTCGTCGGGCGGCAGAAATCCCCCCTGCATCTGATGCGCGCCATTCGCGCTGTCGCTCCGTCGCAACCCGATTTGGACGCCGATGATGGGCTGAACCCCCGCACTCCGCGCTGCGAGAGAGAATTCCAAGGCACCGAACAGGTTATTGGTATCCGTGACGCCGACAGCCGGCATCCGATGCCGTTGGCACAGTCCTACCAGGTCTTTGACCCGTAACGCGCCTTCGGAGAGGGAATAGGCGGAATGAACCCGGAGATGAACGAAATCAGCATGTGCCATTTGGGTATAATGTCAGACCGTTGTGGAGGGCGAACCCATGAATTGAATTCCAATATATAGCGGTTCATTCAATCCCGAAATACCAGATGCGGCTTATATTGTTAGAAACCCCGGCGGAGCTGAAGGGTTCTATCCGCGACTCGGCGCTCAGTGCGCCAAAGGATTTCCTCTTTGTCCCTCCAATCAATATTGCTGGGAGGGGGTATCGTCATGCGGCCCGCTAACCAATGGATGGAGAAGAACCAATGGCGTCAATGAGCCGAACGATTTCGGGATGGGTTGAGTCCCTGACCTACGAAGACCTGCCGCCGGAGGTGATTGACCGGGCCAAAGGCGTCACTTTGCAGGGATTGTCTTCCGCTTTGCTCGGCCATGCGATGCCGGAGGCGAAACAGGCCTTGGCGATGATGCAGGAGGAGGAAGCCGGCGGCGGCGGGGCCGCCACGTGCCTGGTCTCCGGCGCGAAGCTCACCAAGGCGGGTGCGGCGCTCGTGAATGCGGAGACCATCTTTGCCGGCGGGAAATGGGACACGTTCCGCATGTTGACACATCCCGGCTGCGCAATCCTGCCCGCAGCCCTCGTCGCGGCAGAGGTCACGGGGGCTACCGGGAAGCAATTCCTGACCGGCGTTGCCGCCGGATATGAGATCATGGAACGCATGGCCGCCGACTTCATCCCCACCGTCATGTCGCGAGGATTCCACTCGGGCCCTGTCTTCGGCATCTTCGGCGCCGCCATCGCCGCATCGAAGATTATGGGCCTCGACGCAAATGTGATCCACGGCGCCATCGCGCAGTGCGTTAATCTGGCGAGCGGCAACCTGGAAGGCATCCGCAGCGGCGGTCGGGCGCTGCGCGAAGGCGGCGCCGTCCGCAACGCCCTGCTCGCGATCGCAATGTCGAGACATGGGGCTCCCGGGGGCGAGACCATCCTCGAGGGCGAGGCGGGATTCTATCATGCCTATACGGGAAACAATCTTGGCATTTTGCGCTATAGCTTCACGGCGGACAACAAAACCACTCTCGATAAGATCACTGCCGATTTGGGCAAGGAATGGATGTTCCTCGAGACCCTCTACCGGGTCTACTCGACGCCGGGATTCAACATTGCCCATGTCGATGTCACGGCTGCGCTTTGCGAGGAGCACGATATCGCGTACGAGGATGTCGAGTGCATCGAGTCGATCGTAAACTGGCTGGAGACGGAATATCCTAGCCCTGCCTTCCCGTCGCGGAGCCGCGAGCCGCGTCCGGACAGCCCGCACTATTATGCCGCCTGGGGCGTCGTGCGCCGCTCCTTCCCACTGTTGAAATGTGTCGAGCGCAAGATCGGCGAGGAGGACCCGCCCGAAGTTCTCGACCTTATGCATCGGGTCCGGATCATCCCCTCGCAACGTCATACGCTTTTCGGGCCACAGGTCACGATCCATCTGAAGGACGGTCGCAGTGTGACAAAGGCGGCCACAGGGCGAGAGTTCATTTGGGATTTCGACACGGAAGCCGCCCGTATCCGTGAAATCACGCCGGGCGTTCCCATCCCGCCGGAACAGTATGAGGAATTGATCGACCATTGCGGCCGGTTGGATCAATTGGAGAATGCCGCTACGCTTCTGCTGGGATTAACGGTACCGCCAAGCTAGGTCGCATGAGCAAAGCGTTTACCAAAGAGAGCGATGGAGACGAGGACGACAACCCGCCGGAAGCGTCGGAGTCCCTGCCACCCGGCGCCAAGAACTACATGACCCGGCGCGGGCACGAACAGCTTGTGGCGGAATTGCGGGAGCTGCGCACGAAAGAGCGCCCCAAAGTGGTCGAGGTGGTCTCCTGGGCCGCGGGGAACGGCGACCGATCCGAGAACGGCGATTACATCTACGGCAAGAAACGGCTCCGCGAGATCGACCGCCGCATCCGATTCCTGATGAAACGTCTGGATAACGCGGAGATCGTCGATCAAGCGCGCCAGAAGGGCCTGGAACAGGTCTTCTTCGGGGCGACTGTGACCTACGAGACGAGGCAGGGCGTGGAGAACACGGTCCAGATCGTCGGCGTCGACGAAGCGTGCTCCGAAGACGGACAAGTCAGTTGGATATCGCCCATTGCCCGCGCGCTTCACAAGGCGAGAGAAGGCGATGTCGTCCTGCTCAAGACGCCAACGGGTATCGAGGAAATCGAGGTCGTACGGATCGAATATTAGGCGTTACGGTCCACGATCTCGATGGCGACACCTTCGGGGCCGGTCAGAAAGGCAATCCGCACGCCGGGCCGAATGGTCGTCGGCTCCATGGTGAATTCGGCACCTTTGGCCTTAAGTCCGGCCACGACCTCGTCGATGCCGTTCACGGTCAGCCCGATGTGGTCCAGTCCCTGATACGGCGATGCCGGCGCCGGCGCCACATCGCTTCCCGCCGGAACCGGCGCGATAAAGAACATCTGGCCACAGAGGTTCATGTCCAGGCGCGGCTTCCCGTTCTGCTCGGAGCGGATGATCTCGGCATCAAACATCGTTTCGTAAAACCCGGCCGTCGCTTCGGGGTCGGGGCTGCGTAAATGGACGGGATCAAAGGTGAATGTAGACATGCTCGTCTCCGGTATGGGGGCCAATCTCTCAGGCGTCAATGAGTTTTCCGTCTTCCAGGCGAAGCACACGGTCCATGCGTCTCGCCAACTCCATGTTATGTGTGGCGACCAGAGCCCCAAGACCACTGTCCCGCACCAATCCTTCAAGCAACCCGAAGACGGCATCGGCGGTTTGCGTGTCGAGATTTCCGGTCGGCTCGTCGGCCAGCAACAAAGAGGGAGCGTTCGCAAGCGCGCGGGCAATAGCGACCCGTTGCTGCTCGCCACCGGAAAGCCGGGCGGGTCGATGCGAGGCCCGCGCTGACAGGCCAACGGCGTCTATCAATTCCGCCGCGGAGGCTCTGGCCGCCCCCTTCCCCGCTCCCACTATCATCCTGGGAATCATGACATTTTCTAGCGCCGAGAATTCCGGCAACAAGTGATGGAATTGATAGACGAAGCCGATTTCGGTGCGCCGCAGCAAGGTCCGCGCGTCATCGGATAAGCCGGCACATGACTGGCCGCCGATCCGGATACTACCAGCGTCCGGATATTCCAGCAGGCCCGCGACATGCAGTAGTGTCGATTTACCGGCGCCGGACGGCCCGACCAAGGCCACGAACTCTCCGGGCGCGATCGAGAGATCGACACCTTTGAGGACATGCAGTCGTTCTTCCGCCTGTTGGTAGACACGCTCCACGGCATCGAGTGTAAGAACAGCGTCGCTACTCATATCGGAGGGCTTCCACCGGATCGAGACGACCTGCCCGCCATGCAGGGTAGAGCGATGCCAGAAAGGACAGCGCCAGCGCCATCAGAATTACCATCACCACTTCATTCGGATCGATCTTGGCGGGGAGCTGCGACAGAAAATAAATCTCGGCCTGAAACAGGTCGACGCCGGCCAGGCTTTGGATACCTTGCCGGATCGTCTCTATATTGGTCGAAAAAGCAATGCCGAGGATGCTGCCGGCAATGGTGCCGATCACGCCGACGCTGGCCCCGGTGACGAAGAAGATGCGCAGGATCATCCCGCGCGTCGCTCCCATGGTACGCAGGATGGCGATGCCCTTTCCCTTGTCGTTTACCAGCATGACCTGGCTCGAGATGATGTTGAACGCCGCGACCAAGATGATCAGGGTTAGGATCAGAAACATCACATTCCGTTCGACCTTGAGTGCGGTGAAGAAGCTGGAATTCACCTGACGCCAGTCCCGGATCCAAACGGCTGGTCCCGTCGCCGCGAATATATCCGCCCGTGCGCGGTCGATCTTATCGGCATGCTCGGCGGTCACCTCGATATGCGACACGCCCTCCTTTTGCCGGAAGAACGCCTGTGCGGCCGACAAGGGCATAAAGACGAAACTCGAATCGTATTCCGACATGCCGACTTCGAAGATACCCGCGACCTGGTACGCTTTCATCCGCGGCATGGTACCGAAGGCCGTCGTCGTCCCGCGCGGTGCGATGAAGGTCAGATTGTCGCCAACGCGCAGGCGGAACTTCCGTGCCATGCGGCTTCCGATCAGAACTCCCGAGCCGTTATCGAACTTGTCCAGGGAGCCCGCCCGAATGCTTTCCGAGAGCAACCTCTTTTTCTTGATATCCGAGGCTCTCATGCCGCGCGCAATGGCGCCCGTGGAAACGTTGTTGGCGCTTAACAGCAGCTGTCCCTCGACGACCGGCGCCGCACTTACAACATTCGCGATGGTTCGAATCTTCGACACGATTTCGTCATAGTCCCGCAGCGAGCCGCGCGGCGCCGAGACTTCGAGGTGCCCGTTCAATCCCAGGATACGGTCCAGCAGCTCGGCTCGAAATCCGTTCATCACCGACATGACGATGATCAGCGTCGCGACCCCCAGCATGATGCCCAGAAGCGAAAACCAGGCGACGATGGAAATAAACCCTTCCTGACGCTTGGCGCGCAGATAGCGAAAAGCCATCAACCGTTCGAAGGCGGAGAACACCAATCTATCCCGCGATGCGGTTCAGGGCGGCGTCGACGCTCAGCTCTTCACGTTCGCCGGTCTTGCGGTTCTTCACCTCGACAACGCCGTTCTTCAAACCGCGCGGGCCGACGATCAACTGCCAAGGCAATCCAATCAGGTCCATTTCCGAAAATTTAACACCGGCACGCTCGTCCCGGTCGTCGTAGAGGACTTCCGTGCCGTTCGAGCCAAGTTTCGCGAAGATATCATCGCAGGCCCGCTCGCACGCGTCGTCGCCGGCTCGAAGGTTTATCAGCCCGACCTTGAAGGGGGCCACCGCATCCGGCCAAACGATGCCTTCATCGTCGTGACAGGCTTCGATTACGCCGCCGACCAGGCGAGAAACACCGACACCATATGAGCCCATCTGCACGGGGACATCGACGCCCTCGCTTGTCGTCACGACGGCGCCAAGGGGTTTCGAGTACTTATCTCCAAAGAAGAAAATATGGCCGACCTCGATGCCGCGCGCACTGACCTGCTTGTCCTCGGGCACTTCCTTCGCGAAACGATCCGCGTCGTGCATCTCGTCCGTGGCCGCATAAAGGCTGGTCCAACGGTCCACGTAGCCTTGAATGTTCGCCGCCGACTGAAAATCCACGTTCTCTCCGAGAATATCGTAGTCGAGCAATTCCTGATGGCAAAAAACTTCGCTCTCGCCCGTCTCCGCGAGGATGATGAACTCGTGGCTCATATCGCCGCCGATGGGCCCTGTATCGGCGCGCATCGGAATGGCCTTGAGTCCCATGCGGGCGAATGTCCGCAAATAAGCGACAAACATCTTGTTGTATGCGATATGCCCCGCCTCGGCGTCGACGTCGAACGAATAGGCGTCCTTCATGAAGAATTCGCGCCCGCGCATGACGCCAAACCGGGGGCGCACCTCGTCGCGAAACTTCCACTGGATATGATAGAGGTTCAGGGGCAGATCGCGATAGCTGCGCACGGACGCGGCAAAAATCTCGGTAATCAATTCCTCGTTGGTGGGACCATAGAGCATGTCGCGTTCGTGGCGGTCCTTGATCCGCAGCATCTCCTTGCCGTAATCGTCGTATCGGCCGGACTGCCGCCAAAGGTCGGCCGACTGGATCGTCGGCATCAGGAGCTCCTGTGCGCCGCTGCGGTTCTGTTCCTCGCGTACGATCTGCTCGATCTTCTTCAGAACCCGGTATCCCATGGGTAACCAAGAATAGATCCCGGCACTGGCCTGACGCACCATGCCTGCGCGAAGCATATAGCGATGTGAGACGATCTGCGCCTCTTGCGGCGTCTCCTTCAATGTCGGCAAGAAGTATTGCGACAAGCGGATCGCGTTACTCGTATCGGTACTCATCTTGGATTCGGACCTCGCTTGAAAGACCGCCACCGACAGTCGTGGCTCAATGCGGCGCCAATCTAGGAAACGCGCCGTCGCTTGTCCATCAGATCACGACATCAAGTAGAGATTCTGCCGCTTAGCGGCTGGCGGCTCGGCACTTCTTCGCAAGCTCCGCCAACGCCTTGTCGTTCATCGGTTCGCCGTTGAATGTAAAACTGTCCTTGCCGATATCATACTTCACGCGGCCGACACTGGCCGACGTCTCGCCGAAACGTGTCGCCGAAGATCCCTTCAGCGGATTGAAGGCGATATCGAACTCCACTGTGGACGGCAGCTTTAGCTTCGTCCCGGAATCGAGATCGGCACCGACCACCTTGCGGCCACGGACATCGACTCCCGGTTTATAATTCACATCTGCCGCCGCCTGATGTTCGATCAAGCGCTTGCAGTCGCGGGCGGATAATTTGACCTTGGTCTCCGCAGCGTTGGCGTCCCCCACGGCCATTACCACCGCCAACGCCAAACCAAATGTAAAACCCTTATGCATGGATTTATTTTAGCAGCTTCTGTGTCAATAAACCATCAAACAAGAGCCCGGGGAGGCAATTTTGCAGGCGCTTGAGAATCATTTCGCATTAGCGGAAAACGGCACGACCATCGGCCGAGAGGTCCTCGCCGGTTTAACGACGTTCCTTACCATGGCGTATATCGTATTCGTCAATCCGGCCATCTTGGCGGACGCCGGGATCGATCGCGATGCCGCTTTCGTTGCGACCTGCCTGGCGGCGGCGTTCGGCAGCCTGCTAATGGGGCTGCTCGCCAACTATCCCGTCGCCTTGGCCCCCGGGATGGGCCTGAACGCCTTCTTCAGTTACACGGTCGTGGCGCAGATGGGGCACAGTTGGGAGACGGCTCTCGGTATCGTGTTCCTCTCGGGCCTGATATTCCTGGCATTGAGCGTCCTTCCAGTGCGGGAATGGATCGTCAATTCGATACCCCCGGCTCTGAAAATGGCCATTTCCGCCGGCATCGGGATGTTCCTGGCCATCATCGCCCTGCGCAATGCCGGTATTGTCGTCGACAGTCCAGCGACCCTGCTGCAGCTCGGAGATCTAGGAGCATCGTCCGCTCTGCTCGCGGCGGCGGGATTTTTCGCGATGGTGGCATTGGACAGGCTGAAGGTTCCCGGTGCCATCCTGATCGCGATCCTGGGCGTGACGGTGGCCTCGATCGTCCTTGGGCTCGGTGCCTTCTCTGGCGTCATAGCGGCGCCTCCAAGCCTCGCGCCGACCTTCCTGAAACTCGATCTGAGCTCGGCCCTGGAACTTGGCCTGATATCCGTGGTCTTTGCGTTTCTTTTTGTGGACCTTTTCGATACCGCCGGAACACTGGTTGGCGTGGCTCATCGGGCCGGTTTGTTGGACGCTCAAGGCCGTCTTCCCAGATTACGGCGTGCGTTGCTCGCGGACAGTCTGGCGACAATCGCGGGCGCAGCGATCGGAACGTCGACCACGACCAGCTATATCGAAAGCGCCGCCGGTATCCGGGCGGGCGGGCGCACGGGTCTCACGGCCGTTACTGTCGCAGCGCTCTTCCTATGTGCCCTGATTTTCGCCCCCCTGGCCGGCAGCGTTCCGCCTTACGCCACGGCGCCTGCTCTCTTATTCGTTGCGTGCATGATGACGCGCGGGCTTTCCGAGATTAACTGGGAGGATGTCACTGACTATGTCCCGGCAGTCGTCACGGCGCTGGCCATGCCGCTCACCTTTTCCATCTCAACTGGAATTGGCATTGGATTTATTACCTACGCGGCGGTGAAAATCCTCAGCGGCCGTTGGAGAGATGCGAGCCCGGCGATCATGTTCCTGGCCGGTGCATTCGTCCTTAAATTCGCATTCTTCTGAACCTCAAACAGAATGCTTGGGAGGTGCGTCTCAACGATGAAAAAATGAGTGACGAGCCAGAATTCATCGCATACACTCCCGCCTGAATAAAAAACGCACCAAATTGCAGTGCGGCCCGAGTCTGGGGAGGGAGTTCGCAGGACCTTGGGAGATCGGATTTAGCAAGATCAAAAAATCTCAGGTTGCGAGCTAATTTTTTAAATTAAAAAGGCGAGAACTCAGGTTCTTGCCTCTTTTTTTGCCCGCTTTCCGGCCGGAATTCAGCACACACGGCCGTCCCCTTTCATCAATACAGATTTCAAAGCATTAGCCGCCCGTTCTGACTTTCGTGGCCGGGATACTGCAACGATGCGTTGCGAAGGGCCCTTTGAGCGGGCCGCCTCGCAATCGCTCGTCGGGTTCGGCTAGCTGGCGCGCAGTTCGGCGATCGTGTTCTTGGCGTCCACGTTCTCCAGGCTCGTGCGAGCTTCCACGATCACCGGCACGTCGGCGCTCATGGCTTCCTTCATCACCGCCTCGGCGTCTTCCGGACGCTCGATCACCAACCCCTTTGCACCGAAGGCTTGGGCAAGGACGGTAAAATCGGGATTTACCAGGTCCGTCGCATGTGGACGGCCGGGATAGAAGGTCTCCTGATGGAAACGAATGGTGCCATAGGCGTTGTTGTTCGAAATCACGATGCAGAGGTTCTTGACCCCGCACGCCATGGCCGTCGCCAGCTCGTAACCGGACATCAGCGCGCCACCGTCTCCCACAACCGCGACGATTCGGCGTTCCGGATAACGTATGGCCGCCGCGACCGCCGCAGGGATGCTCATGCCCATTGCGCCGCATTCGGACCCCAGCAGATTTTGCGTCGCTTTGAAAGGATACTTGTGATGCAGCCAGCTTGAGAAACTGCCCGCGTCGACCGTGATAACGGCATCGTCCGGGACGGTGGATTTCATCGCCTCGATGACGTGACCGAAGTCGAGGCCGTCTTCCGCCGAGCGAGAGGGGGAGTTAGCGAAGTCGGTGTAGCCCTTATGAGCCTTTTCGATCCAGGCACGGCGCGCGGCGCTCATTTCGGGAGCGTTCTGTGCCGCCAACGCCTCCAAGAATGCTCCGGAATCAGAGACGATTCCGAAGTCGACATCGAAATCCCGCCCGATCGGCGCCTCATCGGGATAAACATGGATGACCCGTTGAGAAGCGGCGGGAATCCGCTCGCCCATTGTTGCCATTCCTGTGCCCATCTTGGTGCCGACGGCGATGATAAGGTCGGCTTCCTGCGCCGTTGCCACCACGCCGGCAGGTGGGCGGATGCCGAGTTCACCGCCATAGTGCGGATGCTCGTTCGGAAAGACGTCCTGATGGACATATGTCGGCAGGACGGGAATACCCCACGCTTCGCTGGCCGCGAGCAGCGCCCGTCTGGCCTCGGCGCTGTCGACCCGACCGCCAACGATCATGACGGGGCGCTCCGCTTTAGCGATCTGATCCGCAACATATGCAGCATCGCCGTCATTGGGACGCGCGGTCGTGGATTTGCGCCGGGAGACGGTTGCCGCATTCGATTCTGCGGCCAGAACGTCGGTCGGGAGCGAGACGACGACCGGCCCCGGCGTGCCGCTTTCGGCAATCCGGATGGCACGTGCGATGGTCTCTCCGATGCGGTCGGGAATATCGACTTCCTCGACGGACTTCGCCATATCGGAAAAGGTCTTGTTGTAGTTGATCTCCTGTGGAGAGCGCTTGCCGATCTTCCCGGTACTGACTTGCCCCAGCAAGAGCACCAGCGGGAACGAGCCCTGCTCCGCCGAATGAGCGGCAATCGAAGCGTTGGTGGCACCGGGACCGCGGCTGGCGAGGACGACACCGGCCCGCCCCGTGAGCTTTGCATCGGCCAAAGCCATCCAGGCGGCACCGCCTTCGTGGCGGCATGTCACGAGATCGAGAACGGGATCGCCGTGCAGCGCATCCATGACCGCGAGATAACTTTCGCCGGGGACACAGAAAGCGCGATCGATACCGTGAGCGACAAGCGTGTCGACCAAAACCTTTGCAGCCGTTTTCATGTAACGTTTCCTTCCCGATTGATATTGTCGCCCACCCTCTGTCGAGCGGTTAACTGACTCTGAAGTTTATTAGTCCGGCGTCGACCACGAACCAGATGATTGTGACGATTACCGCTGCGATTCCAGCCGTAATCAATGCCTTCAGAGCGAGACGCGGATTCGCGGGCGCGCTCGTCGCATGGCCAATTTCCGGATCCTCCGACGGTCGGTTGCCCCATGGCAGCACGCAAAAGAACACCAGCCACCAAACGATGACATAGACGAGTGTGCCTGAAATCCATCCCATTCGGGCGCGCTCCTACGCTTGCTCGAGTTCGATCAGTGTCCCCGCAAAGTCTTTCGGGTGCAGGAAAATGACCGGTTTGTTGTGTGCGCCGATACTGGGCTCGCCCTCTCCCAGGACGCGCATGCCATTGCTTTCCAGGCGGTCGCGCGCCGCGTAGATATCGTCCACTTCATAGCAGATGTGATGAATACCACCTCCCGGATTCCGTTCGAGGAATTTGGCAATGGGTGAATCGTCGCCAAGCGGATGAAGGAGTTCGAGCTTCGTGTTCGGCAACTCGACGAAAACCGTCGTCACGCCATGGGACGGAAGATCCAACGGCTCGGAGACCGTTGCTCCCATGGTGTCTCGATAGCATGCAGTCGCGGCCCCAAGGTCCGGGACGGCGATTGCGACATGGTTCAACCGGCCAATCATCTGAGTAACTCCCTTAAACTCTCACGAGATGTATCTCGGTATGCGGTTTCTTACCGCACAGGCCGCGGATACAGCGACGCACCGCGCGGCGCGACATCTCGCTGAGAAACGCGTCATCGCGTCTTTGATCTGGCTTCATATCGTCGACGGCAGCGGCGAGCGCATCGACGATTTCGCGCTCGAATTCTTCCTCGTCCTCATCGTCATACACGCCGTTCACGGTCACGATGCCATCCTCCAGGAGCCTGCCGTTCCGGTCGACGACAACGGTGACAACCGCTGTGCCGTGATGGGTCATTCTCCGGCGGTCCTTCATCGCCTGATTGTCCAGCGGCACCAGCCGGTTGCCGTCCATCGCCAACTTATCCGCAAAAACCTCGTCGATGATTTCCGCCCGCCCCGGAGCCAGCCGGACCATCGAACCGTTCTGCGTGACGATGGGCTGCGGGACCTGGCATTCACGGGCGAGCTTGGCGTGTTCGATCATATGCCGCCCTTCTCCGTGAACAGGGACGGCGATCTGGGGACGAATCCACTGGTACATTTGCGCCAGTTCGTCGCGGGCCGGATGGCCGGAGACATGAATGGCCTCATCGCTGGCCGTGATGACTTCGACACCGGACATCGTGAGGCGATTGTGGAGACGGCCTATCGCCTTTTCGTTTCCGGGAATGATGCGGCTGGAAAATATGACCGCATCACCGGCCTCGAGCGAAACATCGCGATGATCGCCGTAGGCAATGCGGGGCAGAGCCGCCCTCGGCTCGCCCTGACTGCCGGTACATATCATCAGCACACGCTCGGGCGGGAGATAGCCCACATCCCGCTCGGTGATGAAGGGCGGGATATCGGTAAGATAACCGTTCTCCTTCGCAGATTCGTAAATCCGCCAGAGCGACCGGCCGACCAATGCGACGCTTCGATCATGGGCCTCGCCGACCCTCGCAATTGTCTCGAGCCGTGCGACGTTCGAGGCGAAACATGCGATCGCGACCCGCTTCTTGAACCGTCCGACCAATTCGGTGAGGTTCTCTCTCACGTCCCCCTCCGATCCCGAACACCCCTGGACAAAGACGTTGGTCGAATCGCACACCATGGCGAGGACACCCTCCTCGCCTACTTCCATCAAGCGCTTCTCATCGGTGGTCGGCCCAACCAATGGGTCCGGATCCAGCTTCCAATCCCCCGTATGCATTACGGTTCCCGCGCCGGTGCGCAGCACCACTGCATTCGGCTCGGGAATCGAATGGGTGATAGTGATCAGCTCGATTTCGAACGGCCCTATCGAGAACCGGCCGGATAATGGAATGACGTTTATCTCGACGCGATTGCCGAAATCGGTTTCCGCCAGTTTCCGCCTGAGCACGCTGGCCGTGAACGCCGTGGCGTAAATCGGGCACTCGATCTCTTCCCACAAATAGGGTACGGCGCCGAGATGATCTTCATGTGCATGAGTGAGGACGAGTGCCACCAAGTCGTCTTTCCGCTCCGCGATGAAGGTCGGGTCCGGCGTTATGACATCGACCCCCGGCGTGGTGTCGTCACCGAAGGTAATGCCGAAATCGACCATCAGCCATTTGCCGGCATGACCGTAGAGATTCAGATTCATGCCGATTTCGCCGGCCCCTCCAAGCGGCAAGAACAGGAGCTCGTCCTGCCCCGGCAAACCGGTCTCGAGATATCCGCTCATGCCCTGCGGTT
This sequence comes from Rickettsiales bacterium, assembly GCA_038131165.1. Taxonomy (GTDB): domain Bacteria; phylum Pseudomonadota; class Alphaproteobacteria; order UBA8366; family UBA8366; genus UBA6544. The sequence goes on from JAYPOZ010000006.1 coordinate 20,017, forward strand.
TCTCTTATGCACTTCGACGAGCCCGCGGAGCGTCATGTCCGGATAGACATGATCGATGACATTGGTCGCTTCCGAAAACAGCGGGGCTAAGCCGCCGGTCGCGACCACGGTCATTTCAGCGGCATATTCTTCACGGATCCGATTTACCAGACCTTCAATCATTCCGATATAACCCCAGAATATGCCGGACTGCATCGCCGGTACCGTCGCCTTGCCGATGATACGCGTCGTCGCCCGGATATCGACGCGCGGGAGTTGCGCCGCCGCCATATAAAGTGCGTCCAGCGACAGATTGATGCCCGGACAGATAACGCCGCCGCGATAGTTTCCATCCCCATCCACAACATCAAATGTCGTCGCGGTTCCGAAATCGACAACGATCAGGTCGCCCTCATATCTGCCGTGCACGGCGACCGTGTTTACCAATCGGTCGGCGCCCACCTGATCGGGACGGTCGATCAATACCTTAATGCCGAGCTCGCAATTCTCGGCGCCAATGAACATCGGATCGCAATGAAAGTATCGCTGGCAAAGCGTCGTCAGGTTAAAGTTTCCCTCGGGCACGACGCTACTGACGATCGCATCGGTGATGACGTCGCGGTCCAAGCCTTCCAACGCCATCAAATCAATCAGCCAGACCGCATACTCATCGGCGGTCCGCCGGGGATTGCTCCCGCACCTCCATGTGCCCTTGCATTCGTCGCCGTCATAGACAGCGAAGACTGTATTGGTATTTCCGGAATCCACGGCTAAAAGCATCGCTCGTGACCTTATCTTCCCTGATCGGCGAATACGTCGCCGGAAGTAATGATCTCGCGCGCGCCATCTGCCAAGGCAAGAATGAGCGCGCCGGTTTGATCCATCCCTTCAAAAATCCCGTGCAGCTCCCGCGTCGGAAGTCGAACCGTCACACTTTGTCCGAGGTTGTGTGCACGCTCGAGCCAGGCTTCACGGATAGGCGCGATGCCGCCAAGGTGCCATATTTGGTATCGTTCTTCAAACCGTTCAAGAAATGCCTCCAGAAGGGCGCGGACCGGCACTTCAGCCTCCGATACGGCATTCAAACTTGTTGCCGCATAATCCCTCAAGTCGGGTGAATTTGCGACGTTGACGCCGCAGCCGACGACCACCCAATCGAGCGCACCGCCGCCATTTGAAGAGGATTCCAGCAAAAGTCCGGCTATTTTCCGACCGTCGACAAGAACATCGTTAGGCCATTTGTTGCGGACCCGCGAAGGGGCAACATATTCGGAAATGGCATCGCCCAATCCCAAGGCCGCCACTAGGGACAATTGAGCCGCCTCCGCGATCTTGCATTCCGGCCGCAACAGCAGGGAGACATAGAGATTTCCCGGCGGCGACGCCCATTCACGGCCACGTCTGCCGCGGCCGGCTGTTTGTTCGATCGCCCAGACAGCGCTTTGCCCGGGGGCGCCGTTCTCCGCCAGGCTGCGTGCCTCGTCATTGGTCGACGCAACGGTCTGGCGCTCATGTAGAATGAATCGCGTTTGCTTGCTGTTCGTCATGCAGACGGCGTTATCCGGCCAGCAAAGCCGCCGCCGCCGCTGCCGCTCCATTGAGGACAGGTGTCAGTACGAAGAAAAAGAGAAGAGTGACGATACTGGTGATCGTGACGACCCCGCTCAATCCCTTCCCGAGGGGGCTGTCGAAGGGGTCGGCCGCTTCGTCGAAATACATGATCTTGACGATGCGAAGGTAATAAAATGCGCCGACGACGCTGGCGATCACGCCGATGATGGCCAAGCCGTAAAGTTCAGCTTCGATGGCCGCGAGAAAGATATAGAATTTCCCGAAGAAACCGGCGAGCGGCGGAACACCCGCCATGGAAAACATGAAGACCAGCAAGGCACCCGCCAAAAGGGGATTCGACTTGCTCAAACCGGCAAGGTCAGAAATTTCCTCAACCATATTGCCTTTGCGGCGCATACAGAGGATGCAGGCAAACGTACCGGCATTCATTGCTAGATAGATCGTCATGTAAAGGATGATCCCCTGGATGCCGTTGGCACCGCCCGCGGCCAATCCGATCAACGCATAGCCAATATGACCGATCGAACTATACGCCATCAGTCGCTTGATGTTTGTCTGGGCGATGGCGGCGAACGCCCCGAGGACCATCGAGAGGATCGAAATAAAGACGATGATCTGCCGCCATTCCATTAACAGGCCGCCAAACGGGTCGATCATGACACGCACGAAAAGCGATATGGCGGCAATCTTCGGGGCGACCGCAAAGAAGGCGGTGACCGGCGTTGGGGAACCTTCATAGACGTCCGGCGTCCACATATGGAACGGGACGGCCGAAACCTTGAAGGAAAGTCCCGCAATCAGAAACACAATTCCGACAATCAGGCCGACGGAAGCGGTTTCCGGCCCACTGAAAACCTTGGCGAGCGCGTCAAACGAAGTCGTTCCCGCGAAACCGTAGATGAGCGAGCATCCATAGAGCAGCATGCCGGACGACAGCGCCCCAAGGACAAAATACTTAAGGCCGGATTCGGACGAACGCGTGGTGTCCCGGTTGAATGCCGCCAGGACGTAAAGCGAAAGGCTTTGGAGTTCGAGACCGAGATACAGTGCGATCAGATCGTTCGCCGAGACCATCATCATCATGCCGACGGTCGCGAAAAGCACCAAGACCGGATACTCGAACCGCGCCATTTTCTCGCGTTTCAGATAGCTCTGGCTCATAACGAGAGTCAGGAAGGAACCCAGAAGGATCAGTCCCTTCATGAAGACCGTGAAATCGTCGCTGACGAATTGACCGTGAAAGGCCGAGAGTTCCTGGCCGCGCAACGACAGCAAAACGACGCCAACCACGACCAGGGCGGCCAAGGAGAGCACATGTACGACCGGTAGCGCTTTCTCGGGCCGGACGAAAACCCCTATCATCATGTAGGCCATGGCCGCGCAGGCGAGAAGAATCTCCGGGATTGCGGGGTAGAAGTTGGGTAAATCAGTCATATCGAGTATCCCTACTTCAACGCCGTTGTTATCTGACTATCGGCCGCTGCCGCGAGTGCCGTGTGGTAATCCTTCACCAAATTGGCGACAGAGACTTCAATGGCACCGAGGAACGACTCCGGGTAGACCCCCATCCAAAGGACGATCACCACCAGCGGCGCGAATATCAGAATTTCTCGGCGATCGAGATCGGCGATTTTCATCAGGTGCTCCTTGGTCAATTCGCCAAAAATCACCCGACGGTAAAGATAGAGCATATAGGCCGCGCCGAGGACCATGCCGGTCGCGATGAGTGCGGCAACCCAGGTATTCGCCTTAAAGGCGCCCACCAAAACCAATATCTCGCCGACGAAACCGCTGGTACCGGGAAGACCGACGGAAGCCAGCGCGAACAGCAGAAAGACGAACGCATAGACAGGCATCCGATGAACCAATCCGCCATAGGTTTCGATTTCCCGGGAGTGTATCCGGTCGTAGACCACGCCGACGCACAAGAAAAGCGCGGCGGAGACGATGCCGTGGCTTAGCATTTGGATAATCGAGCCGGCGACGGCCTGCTCGTTTCCGGCAAAGATGCCCACGGTCACGAACGCCATATGCGCGATCGACGAATAGGCGATCAGTTTCTTCATGTCCTCCTGAGCGAGAGCGACAAGAGAGGTATAGATGACCGCGACGATGCTGAGCCCGTAGACCAACGGCGTGAAGAACTCGGAGGCTTCGGGCAGCATCGGCAAGGAGAAGCGCAGGAAGCCGTATCCGCCCATCTTCAACAGGACGCCGGCCAGGATCACCGACCCCGCCGTTGGCGCTTCGACGTGCGCGTCGGGAAGCCAGGTGTGCACGGGCCACATCGGCACCTTTACGGCGAAAGATGCGAAGAAGGCGAGCCACATCCACATTTGGATTTCGCGCGGAAACTCATGCGCCATCAATGTCGGGATATCGGTGGTGCCGGCCTGAAAGTAGGCGACCATGATGGCAAGCAGCATCAGGACCGAGCCGAGCAAGGTATAAAGGAAGAACTTGAACGCCGCATAAACGCGCCGCGGGCCGCCCCAAACCCCGATAATTAGGAACATCGGGATCAACACCGCCTCGAAAAAGATATAGAACGCCACGAAATCCAGCGCGCAGAACATGCCGACCATCATCGTCTCTAGGACGAGGAAGGCGACCATGTATTCCTTAACCTTCTCCTGAATGGCATTCCAGCTCGCGAGCACGCAGATCGGCGTGAGCAAGGTCGACAACAGCACGAAGAACATCGAAATACCGTCGACGCCCATGTGGTAGTTGATTTTATACGAGGGCATCCAGTCGACTTTTTCGACGAACTGAAACGCAGGTGTGGAATTATCGAACCCGATCCAGATCAACAGCGACATGACGAAGGTGATCAAGGACGTCCAGAGGGCGCTCCACCGGGCATTGCGTGCGACGTCTTCCGGTGTCCCGCGCACAAGGAGCAGGATCAGGAGCGCGCCGACGAGCGGCGTGAAGGTAACAATACTAAGAATCGGCATATCGCTGGCCATTGTTCCCTACCCCGCCGTTCCGGCGGCCATATACCAAGTGATCAGCACAACGACCCCGATTAACATGGCAAAAGCATAGTGATACACGTAGCCGCTTTGCAGCCAGCTCATGCGCACGGCGATACGCCGGCTCAGGCTCGCGACGCCGTCCGGCCCAAAGCCATCAATGACCGTGCCGTCGCCCTTCTTCCAGAAAAATCTGCCCAATGCAAAAGCAGGGCGGACGAAGATTCGGTCGTAAAGCTCGTCGAAATACCACTTGTTGAGACTGAAGGCGTATAGCTCTTTGTGATAGTTCCTCCAGCGTTCGGCCATTCCCGGGTGCTGGATGTACATCCGGTATGCGAGCCAGATGCCTCCCGCGCCCATTACCAACGGCAATAGTTTTACCCACAACGGCACATGATGGGCTTCTGCCAAGGCAGTGTGATCCGGAAGCATCTTGAGCGACTCGCCCCAGAACGCCCCGTATCCATCGCCGATAAACGCGTTATGGCCGACGAAGCCGGCAATAATGGCGCCGATCGCGAGGATCGCGAGGGGAACTGTCATGATCTTCGGCGATTCATGCACGTGCGCGAAGACCCGTTCGTCCGCCCGGGTCTTGCCGTGGAAGGTCATGAACAACAACCGCCAGGAATAGAAGGCGGTCATGAAGGCCGCAGCGATCCCCAACCAGAACGCATAATATCCGACACCGCTATTCGCGGCCCAAGACGATTCGAGAATGACGTCCTTCGAATAGAACCCGGCAAACCCAAAGACACCCGGTATGCCCACTCCGGCGAGGGCTAAACTGCCGATCCACATGTACGTGTAGGTCACCGGCACGAGTTTCCATATTCCGCCCATCTTACGCATGTCCTGCTCGTCCGACATGGCATGAATGACGCAGCCGGAGCCCAAGAACAACAGAGCTTTAAAGAAAGCGTGCGTGAAAAGATGGAACATCGCCGCGCCATAGGCGGAAACGCCGGCGGCAAAGAACATGTAGCCCAACTGCGAACAGGTCGAATAGGCGATGACCCGCTTGATGTCGTTTTGGGTGAGGCCGACCGTCGCGGCAAAGAAGGCCGTCGACGCGCCGACCACGGTGACCACCATCAGCGCGGTTTCGGAGTATTCGAACATCGGCGAAAGGCGGCAGACCATGAAAACGCCCGCCGTGACCATTGTCGCGGCGTGAATCAGCGCCGAGACCGGCGTCGGGCCTTCCATGGCGTCCGGCAACCAGGTGTGGAGCCCCAATTGCGCCGACTTGCCCATTGCCCCCAGGAACAGCAAAAGGCAGATGATGGTCATCGCATGGAATTCCCAATCCAGGAATACCAGCGTCGCATCCGCCTTGCCGGGAACGGCGGCAAAAATTGTATCGAGTTGGACCGTCTCGAAGAGGACAAAGGTCGCGAAGATACCGAGCGCGAAGCCGAAATCGCCAACACGGTTGACGAGGAAAGCCTTGATCGCGGCCGCATTCGCGGAGGGTTTGTTGTACCAGAACCCGATCAATAGATAGGAGGCCAGCCCCACGCCTTCCCAACCGAAGAAAAGCTGCACAAGGTTGTCGGACGTCACCAGCATCAACATGAAGAAGGTGAACAGGCTGAGATAAGCGAAAAACCGAGGAATTCCCGGATCGTGGTGCATGTAACCGATGGAATACCAATGTACGACCGCCGAGACAGTGGTCACCACGACCAGCATCACCGCCGTCAGTTGGTCCATCTTCAGGGCCCAGGAGAATTCGAAATCGCCAACGGCAATCCAGCTAAACAGCTCAATCGGGCGCGGACCCGCACCATAGATAATGTCGAAGAACAATATCCACGAGAAGATGCCGGAAAGCGTCAATAGGGAAGAAGTCAATATCGAGGCGCCCTTGGCGCCGATATAGCGTCCGAACAATCCGGCGATGATGGCGCCGATCAGCGGCAGAAATACAGTCGCGACTTCCATGCCCAATCAGCCCTTCATCAAATTTACGTCTTCAACCGCGATCGAGCCGCGGTTGCGGTAGTAGGTCACCAGGATAGCGAGGCCGATAGCCGCTTCCGCCGCGGCAACCGTCAGCACGAACATGGTGAAGACCTGTCCCACCAAGTCCTGCAGATGCGCAGAGAAGGCGACCAGATTGATGTTCACCGCCAGGAGCATCAATTCGATGGACATCAGGATGATGATGACGTTCTTGCGGTTGAGAAAGACGCCGAACAGGCCGAGCGTGAACAATATGGCCGCGACCGTCAGATAATGCCCAAGTCCGATCTCAAGCATCAGATACCACTCCCCGGTTCGACTTTGACGACTTCCACCGAATCTTCCCGCCGGCGTCCGACCTGGTCGACAATGCGTTGTTTGCGGACACCGGGGCGATGGCGCAGTGTCAGAACGATGGCGCCGATCATGGCGACCAGCAGAATGAGCCCCGCCGCCTGGAAATAGTAAATGTAATTCGTGTAGATCAACCGGCCGAGCGCCAGGGTATTGCTGGTCTCGCCGGGCGGCGGGATTGGCGCCGCGGCGACCGATGCCGCTTCCGGTACAGCGATCCAACTGCCGACGATCAGGACCAACTCAACCAGCAGGATAATGCCGACCAATGCCCCAATGGGAAGATACTGGAGAGCGCCCTGACGCAATTCCGTGAAGTTGATGTCGAGCATCATGACCACGAAGAGGAACAACACGGCGACCGCACCGACATAGACGACTACGAGGATCATAGCGAGGAACTCCGCCCCCATCAGGACGAAAAGCCCCGCCGCGTTGAAAAACGCCAGGATGAGAAACAGGACGGAATGCAACGGGTTTCGAGCGGAAATCACCATCACGCCCGACGCGACGGCGACGAACGCGAATAGATAAAACGCCAACCCCTGTACGATCATTTACCTTCCCTCTTCCGGTCCACCCAAAATACTTGTCGCGCGCCGCCCCGGTCTGCGGCGTCGGTATCAATTAACGGTACGGAGCGTCCAACTCTAAATTAGCGGCAATCTCGTGTTCCCAACGATCACCGTTATCGAGGAGCTTTGCCTTGTTATAGAACAATTCCTCGCGGGTTTCCGTCGCAAACTCGAAATTGGGCCCTTCCACAATCGCGTCCACTGGGCACGCTTCCTGACAAAACCCGCAATAGATGCACTTGGTCATATCGATGTCGTAGCGCGTCGTCCGGCGGCTCCCGTCTTCGCGCGGCTCAGCCTCGATGGTAATCGCCAAGGCCGGGCAAACCGCCTCGCAGAGCTTGCAGGCGATGCAACGCTCTTCCCCATTGGGATAGCGTCGGAGAACGTGCTCGCCCCTGAAACGCGGCGACAACGGACCCTTCTCGTAAGGATAATTGATCGTGTGTTTCGGTTTGAACATGGCCCGCAAGGTCAAAGAGAGCCCTTGGGCCAATTCGACCAGGAGAAATGCGCGTGCTGTTCGATCGATAAATGCCATTGCCTTAGGTTCTCTCTACCGAATCATGTTCGTTACTCATGCGCCACCAGCCGGCGGCACCATATCGAAGAACAACAAGAAGCCCGCCGTAATAACAACCCACAACAACGACAACGGAAGGAAGATTTTCCATCCCAGACGCATCAGTTGATCATAGCGGTAGCGCGGGAAGGTCGCCCGCACCCAAAGAAAAATGAACAGAACGAAGGCGATCTTCAACGCAAACCAGATCGGCCCCGGAATCCAGGTGAACGGCGCAAAGTCGAACGGCGCCAACCAACCACCCAAGAATAGAACGGCCGTCATACCGCTCATCAGGATCATATTGGCGTATTCGCCGAGGAAGAACATCGCAAACGTCATGGAGGAATATTCGACGTTATAGCCCGATACCAGTTCCGCCTCCGCCTCCGGCAGATCGAAGGGAGCGCGGTTGGTCTCCGCCAAGGCCGAGATAATGAAGACGATAAACATCGGAAACAGCAGACCGAAGAAATGCCAATTCATTATGCCGCCGTCCTGAGACAGAACGATCTTCGACAGATTGAGCGAGCCCACGGCGAGCAAGACGGCCACGATCACAAATCCGATGGAGACTTCGTAGGAGACCATCTGGGCCGCGGATCGCAACGCCCCGTAAAATGCGTATTTCGAGTTCGATGCCCAACCCGCCATGATGATCCCGTAAACACCGAGCGAGGATATCGCGAACAAGTACAAGACACCGACATTAATATCCGCCAGGACCAGGTTCGAATCGAAGGGGATGACAGCCCAGGCGACCAAACTGAGGATAAAGGTAATCATCGGGGCGATGATGAACATTATCCGGTTGGAGCCCGAGGGAACGATGGTTTCCTTCAGAAAAAGCTTCGCGCCGTCGGCGATCGGCTGCAGCAATCCAAAGGGTCCGACGACGTTCGGGCCCTTTCGGAGCTGCATCCACCCGATGACCTTGCGCTCCGCCAATGTCAGATATGCGACACTTAGCAAGACCGGCACGACAATCGCGACGATGCCGATGACGATCCAGATTGTCGGCCAGAGATAACCTTCCCAGAGTTCAGCCATCGGTACCCGTCGCCTCCGCTGTCCCTAGGATTTCATCCACGCATTTGGCCATCGTCTCGGACGCGCGGCTGATCGAGTCGGTCATATAGAAATTCGTAACCAGTGTCTCGAACGGCGCGCTGTCCAAGGGGCCTGGGCTGCCGAACTCGCCCCAGGCGGCCAGCTCCACAGTGTCGAGAGCCAAGAATTCCGGATGGGCCGATTGCAGTGTCTGACGCAGCGCATCCTGCGTGTCGAACGATAGCGGCTGGCCCAATTCGCTCGATAAGGCGCGCAGAATTGCCCAGTCCTCCTTGGCTTCTCCAGGAGGGAATACCGCCCGTTTTGCGAGCTGGATTCGGCCTTCGGTATTCACGTAGAGGGCATTTTTTTCCGTATAGGCCGCTCCCGGCAGGACGATATCGGCGCGGTGCGCACCGGCGTCGCCATGGTGGCCCTGATAGATCACAAAGGCCTTGCCGAGCTCCGACATTTCGATTTCGTCCGCCCCGAGGAGATAGACCACGGAAACATCGCCGCTCTGGGCGCCCTGCAGAATTTCCTTGGTCGACCGCCCGCCTTCACCGGGAACACATCCCATCAGCAAGCCGCCGACCCGTGACGCCGCCGTCTGGAGGACATTAAACCCATTCCATTCGTCCGCGATCATCCCGGTATCGACCGCGATCTTGCGGGCAGCAGCCAATACCGCCGCGCCGTCGGCGCGGGACAAAGCGCCCATTCCCAGGATCAGCAATGGCCGCTTGGCCGCCTTCAGCGTCTCGGCGAACGGGTGTGTTCCGTCGGCAATTTGCTGCAGCGTTTCGCCGCCGGCGCCAAGGTAACCGTATTTATAAGTCAGATCTCTTTGTTGGCCGACCACGCCAATCTTGAAGCCGCCCTTCAAATACCGTTTGCGCAGACGCGCATTGAGAACCGGCGCCTCCACCCGCGGATCGGAGCCGATAATCAAACAGGCGTCCGCCTCCTCGATACCGGCAATCGTCGTATTGAAGCGATAACTGGCCGGCGCCGAGGCGTCCAACGCCGCGCCGTCTTGCCGGCAATCGATATTCGGCGAACCCAATTCACTCATCAAACTCTTCAAGGCGAACATCGATTCCGCACAGGCCTGATCGCCGATAATCGCGGCGCTCTTGGAGCCTCCTGCGGATTTGAGTTTCTCGGCGGCCAAGACGAGCGCTTCCGGCCATGTCGCGGGTGCGAGTTTTCCTTCCGCATTGCGGATATAGGGCCGGTCGAGCCGTTGGCGGCTCAGTCCGTCGCATGCGAAACGGGTCTTGTCGGAAATCCATTCCTCGTTGACGTCCTCGTGGAGCCGCGGCAAGACCCGAAGCACCTCGTTGCCCCGGGCGTCGACGCGAATGCTGCTTCCCACCGCATCCATCACGTCGATCGATTCGGTCTTGGTAAGCTCCCACGGACGCGCCACGAAGGCGTAGGGTTTCGAGGTCAGCGCGCCGACCGGGCAAAGATCGATTACGTTTCCGGACAGCTCCGATGCAACGGCATGCTCCAGAGTCGTGATCTCCGCGTTCTCTCCGCGATTGATCAGTCCCATATCCTCGACGCCCGCGATTTCGGTCGAGAAGCGAACGCATCGCGTGCAATGGATGCAGCGGGTCATGATCGTCTTGATCAGCGGGCCCATGTATTTTTCTTCGACGGCCCGTTTCGCCTCGCGGTAACGACTGCCTGCGTGGCCGAACCCCATGGCCTGATCCTGCAGATCGCATTCGCCGCCCTGATCGCAGATCGGGCAATCGAGCGGGTGATTGATCAGCAGGAACTCCATCACCCCTTCGCGGCCTTTGCGGACCATCTCCGAATCGGTGAAGACCTCCATATCCTCGCCGGCTGGCAAGGCACAGCTTGCCGCGGGTTTCGGCGGTCCGGGCTTTACCTCGACCAGACACATGCGGCAATTGCCGGCGATCGAAAGCCGGTCATGATAACAAAACCTCGGGATTTCCTTGCCGGCGGCCTCGCAGGCCTGCAGGACCGTTGATCCCGGCGGCACCTCGACTTCAATCCCGTCTACCTTCAGCTTCGGCATGACCTGTTCCTACTCCGCCGCCCGGGCGCCGACGCCCCTGCGCTCGAGAATTCGGTGCTCGATTTCATCCCGGAAATGCCTCAGGAGGCCCTGAACAGGCCAGGCTGCGGCATCACCGAACGCACAGATTGTGTGTCCTTCGATTTGCTTGGTCACATCCCAAAGCATATCGATCTCCTCAATTTCCGCCTCTCCCCGAGCCATCCGCTCGAGAACCCGCCACATCCATCCGCTGCCTTCGCGGCACGGCGTGCATTGCCCACAGCTCTCATGCTTATAGAAATAAGCGATGCGCGCGATGGCCTTGATGATATCGGTGGACTTATCCATCACGATGATTGCGGCGGTGCCCAAGCTCGATTGCGCCGCGTTCAGGGCATCGAAGTCCATGATCAGATCGTCGCAAACGGATTTCGGCACCAACGGCATCGAACTTCCACCGGGGATTACCGCTTTCAGGTTATTCCAGCCCCCGCGCACGCCGCCCGCATGGGTTTCGATAAGCTCGCGCAGCGGTATCGACATGGAGTCCTCGACGACGCACGGAGTCTCGACATGGCCGGAGATGCAGAACAGCTTAGTCCCGTGATTGTTCTCACGGCCGAATCCGGTGAACCAGCTCGCACCCCGCCGCAGGATTGTCGGCACGACCGCGATCGTCTCGACATTGTTGACCGTGGTCGGACATCCCCAGACGCCTGCGGCAGCCGGAAACGGCGGTTTCAGACGCGGTTGGCCTTTCTTGCCTTCCAGGCTTTCCAGAAGCGCCGTCTCTTCGCCGCAAATATACGCGCCGGCTCCCCGATGGACGTAAATGTCGAAGTCATATCCCGATCCGCAGGCGTTCTTGCCGATCAATCCGGCATCGTAGGCCTCGTCGACGGCCTGCTGCAGACTGACCGCCTCATTGTAAAATTCGCCGCGGATATAGATATAGGCCGCGACGGCTCCCATCGAAAAACCGGCGAGAAGGCAGCCTTCCAGGAGTTTGTGCGGATCATGCCGCATGATCTCCCGGTCTTTGCAGGTGCCAGGCTCGCTCTCGTCCGCGTTCACGACGAGATAAGCCGGCCGGCCATCCGACTCCTTGGGCATAAAGGACCATTTTAGACCTGCCGGGAATCCGGCTCCGCCTCGCCCGCGCAGCCCGGAGGCCTTTACTTCCTCGATGATTCCATCGCGGCCCTTTTCGAGCAGCGCTTTCGTTCCGTCCCAATCGCCGCGCATGCGGGCACCGGCAAGGCCAAAATCGTGGAGGCCATAGAGATTCGTAAAGATGCGGTCCTTGTCTTGCAGCATGCCTCAATTCCCCCCGAAATTCATATCGACCAGGGTCTTCGGACCGCCGGCAGGTGCTGCATTCTGGCGCCCGTTTTGCGGGCCACGGGCAGGCTTCTCGCCGCGCCTGAGCGCATCCAGCAAGCTCACGACGCTATCGGCGTCGAGATCTTCGTAATAATCGTCGTTAACCTGTACGATCGGCGCGTTGGCACAGGCGCCGAGACACTCCACCTCCATCAACGTGAACAATCCGTCCTCGGTCGTCTGACCATTATGAATGCCCAGATGTTTCTCGATTGCTTCGTGGACGGGACCCGAACCACGCAACCAGCAGGGGGTCGTGGTACAGCATTGAAGCAGGTATTTGCCGACCGGCGCCAAGTTAATCATCGTGAAGAAGGTCGCGACCTCCATCACCCGGATCCGCGCCATATCGAGCATTTCCGCAATCTTATCGACTGCGGCTTCCGTTACGTAATGCCCGTCCTCGTTCTGGCGCTGCGCCAGATCGAGCAAGGCCAGGACCGCGCTTTGCTGTCGCCCTTCCGGATACTTGGCCATGGCCGCTTCGGCCTGCTTAAGATACTCGGGCGTAAATTCGAAACCTTCGCTCATCTTGCTCCGCCTCTCCGACTAGCGATCGATTTCGCCGAAAACGACATCCATCGAACCCAGCACCGCCACTGAATCCGCAAGCATGTGGCCCTTGCACATGAAGTCCATTGCCGCCAGATGCGCAAATCCGGGCGCTCTAATCTTACAGCGATATGGCTTATTGGTACCGTCGGCGACGAGATAGACGCCGAACTCGCCCTTTGGCGCTTCGACCGCCGTATAGGTCTCTCCCGCCGGAACGTGCACGCCTTCTGTGTAGAGCTTGAAGTGATGGATCAACGCCTCCATCGAATGCTTCATCTCTCCGCGTTTCGGCGGCGCCACCTTGCCGTCTTCCGATAAAACCGGCCCATCGGGCATTTTCTCGAGGCACTGCTGGATGATGCGTAAACTTTGACGCATTTCCTCGACCCGGACGAGGTAGCGGTCGTAGCAATCGCCGTTCTTGCCGATCGGAATGTCGAAATCCAACTCTCCGTAGACGTCGTAGGGTTGCGCCTTACGCAAATCCCAAGGCACGCCCGATCCCCGCAGCATCGGCCCCGTGAATCCCCACGCCATTGCGTCTTCGGCGGTGACGATGCCGATATCCACGCTGCGCTGTTTGAAAATCCGGTTCTCCGTAAGCAGCGTTTCCATATCGTCGATATGTTTGGGGAACTGCTCCGTCCACGCCATAATGTCTTCGGCCATTCCTGCCGGCATATCCTGATGCACGCCACCGACGCGATAATAGGCCGCATGCAGGCGCGCCCCGCACACACGCTCGTAGAATTCCATAAGAAGTTCGCGTTGCTCGAAGGCCCAAAGCATCGGCGTCATCGCGCCGACATCCAGTGCGTAAGCAGGAACATTCAGCAAGTGATTGAGAAGACGGGTGATTTCGTCGAACATCACGCGAATGAACTGCCCTCGGCGCGGTGGCTCGATGCCCAGCAACTTTTCGGCGGCCAACACGAACGCGTGTTCCTGGCACATCGGCGAGACATAATCCAAGCGATCGAAGTAAGGAATCGCCTGCATGTAAGTCTTGTATTCGATCAGCTTCTCGGTGCCGCGGTGCAACAATCCGATATGCGGATCGATCCGCTCCACGACCTCGCCGTCCATCTCCATAACCATTCGAAGAACTCCGTGCGCCGCGGGATGCTGCGGCCCGAAGTTAATCGTCATCGTCTTGATTTCGGCGTCGGAACCAGCCATTAGCCTTCTTCCCCCGTCGTCGCTTTCTCGTCGCCCGGGAGCGGCCGTGTAATCGCCTCCCATGGACTGAGGAAGTCGAATGAGCGGAATGCCTGCGTCAACTTCACAGGCTCGTAAACGACGCGCCGTTCTTCATCGTCGTAGCGAACTTCCACGTATCCGGTAAGCGGAAAATCCTTCCGGAACGGGTGCCCGTCGAAACCGTAATCGGTCAGCAAGCGCCGCAGGTCAGGATGATCGGAGAAGAAGACTCCGTACATATCCCAACATTCCCGCTCGAACCACGACGCCGAGGGGTAAATGCCATTGACCGACGGCACCATGGTATCCTCATCGACGGCGAGTTTCAGGCGGACCCGTTGATTGTGCTTCAGCGAAAGCAGATTGTAGACGACTTCGAACCTTTTCTCGCGGTCCGGATAATCCACGCCGCAGATGTCGACGAGCATCTCGAACAGGCAGTTCGAATCGGATTTCAAGAATTTCAGCGCCTTTACGATCCCATCCGGGCGAATTTCGATATTCAATTCCCGATTGGCCGTCCAATGCCGCAAAACGTCGTTGGGAAGCTGCGACTCGATATAGCCGCCGAGCTCTTGAAGCGATTGAGTTGTCTCATCCATCGTTAAAGTGCCTAGCGCGCGATAGTGCCGGTTCGGCGGATTTTCTTCTGAAGCTGCAAAACGCCGTAGACCAAGGCTTCGGCCGTCGGTGGGCAGCCTGGCACATAGATGTCGACCGGGACAATTCGGTCGCATCCACGAACCACAGAATACGAATAATGATAATAACCGCCGCCGTTCGCGCAGGATCCCATGGAGATCACCCATCTGGGTTCCGCCATTTGATCGTAGACCTTGCGAAGCGCCGGCGCCATTTTGTTCGTCAATGTCCCGGCGACAATCATCACGTCGGATTGCCGCGGACTGCCCCGCGGAACGACACCAAACCGATCCAGGTCGTATCGCGGCATGTAGGCATGAATCATCTCAACGGCGCAGCACGCGAGACCGAAGGTCATCGGCCACAGCGAACCGGTCCGGGCCCAATTCACCAACTTGTCGGCTTGCGCGATAATGAAGCCCTTATCTGCCAACTCGTCGGTGACGGATTTGAGGACCGCACTCTGCGCAGCCCCGGGCGCCATCGGTGAGGAAGCCGGTGTGCTTACTCCCATTCCAACGCCCCCTTCCGCCATTCGTAAACGAAACCGATCGTCAGGATGCTCAAAAAGATCATCATCGACCAGAAACCAAAAAGTCCGACATCGCCAAACGCGACGGCCCAGGGAAACAGGAATGCGACTTCGAGGTCGAAAATGATGAACAGAATTGCGACCAAATAAAACCGAACATCGAAGCGACCGCGCGCATCCTCGAACGGTTCAAATCCGCATTCATAAGGCGACAGTTTTTCTGGATCTGGTTTCTGCGCAGCAATCACTAGGCTGGCGATCAACATGGCGCAGGCTATTCCGACTGCGATGCCGATGAATATAAATATCGGCAAATACTCGCGTAAAAGGTCGTCCATCGTCTATCCAATTCTCTGCGGCGTAATCGGGCCATCATCGGAACCGTTTTCGTCCCGATGCGCGATCATACGCCGCCCCTGCCAACACGCAATATAAAGTTTGCCCGCTTTTAAATCAAAGCGTTAAGAGCGAATGGGATTATGATGGCAAAGCGTTTGCGGTATCAAGGTAGTGGCGGGAGTGACGGGACTCGAACCCGCGGCCTCCGGCGTGACAGGCCGGCGCTCTAACCAACTGAGCTACACCCCCAATACCGTAACGATGGCCTGCGATGTACTGCACCCCCGGTCCACTGTCAAGCGAGGACGAAGGCAACGCGGGCTTTGTATTCCATTAACTTAATCTGCGGTAGCAGCACACCCGCACTGTCGCAAGAAAACCCCAGGAAAACAGCGCCTAATACCCGCGTCCCCGCCGGTCGAATGCTTCTCGCTTATTCCGCCCGTCAAAGGACTGTTGCTTGCCCCTACGGTCGGGACCGCGCTTGACGAAATCCGCGGAACCGCGTCGTTCCTTATCGACTTTTCCTTCCACCCACTGCGGTTCTCTTGAACGTGTGCGCCGTCCGCCGTCCACCGGCACCGCCGTTTCCCAATCCGGGGCTTTCTTCTTGCTTTTTTTCATCCCCGCGAGGCTCTGCCGCTGTGTGACCTTCTGCCACACGAGTTTCATCCAACGCGGTGCCCGCTCCGGCGGTTCCTTGAACGCGAGATCGACACCACCATCCGC